>NZ_JBFAUW010000003.1:0-777054 GCF_040679495.1 Nocardia sp. NPDC052254
GTGGTGAAGCGTCCGCCGGTCGCCACCGGTGACGCGTCGGTTGATCGGCAGGCCATGCAGGCGGAGGGGATCGCCTGCTACCGCACCTTCATCTCTGGACTATTGGATCTGACCGACAACGTGGATCACGCGAGCGGTGCGGTCGTGCCGCCGGAGCGGGTGGTGCGCCGCGACGGTGACGACACGTACCTGGTGGTGGCCGCCGACAAGGGCACGGCGACCTTCTCCGATATCGCCAATGGTGTCGCGAAAGACTACGGATTCTGGTTGGGTGATGCTTTCGCGTCGGGTGGTTCGGCGGGGTATGACCACAAGGCGATGGGGATTACCGCGAAGGGTGCTTGGGAGAGTGTCAAGCGTCATTTTGCGGAGATGAATGTCGATACTCAGTGCCAGGAGTTTTCGGTGGTGGGTGTGGGGGACATGTCGGGTGATGTGTTCGGTAATGGGATGTTGTTGTCGGAGCATATTCGGCTGGTGGCGGCGTTCGATCATCGGCATATTTTCATCGATCCGGATCCGGTGGCGGCGTCGTCGTTTGCGGAGCGGTTGCGGTTGTTCGGGTTGCCGCGGTCGTCGTGGGCGGATTACGACGCGTCGTTGATCAGCACCGGCGGCGGCGTCTGGGATCGTACGGTCAAGGCCATTCCGGTCAGCCCCGAAATCCGGCGTGCGCTCGGACTCGACGACGGTGTGGTCTCGCTGTCGCCGCCGGAAATGATTCGCGCCATTCTGTGCTCGCCCGTCCAGCTGTTGTGGAACGGCGGTATCGGCACCTACATCAAGGCCAGCAGCGAATCGAATGCCGACGTCGGTGACAAATCCAACGACGCGGTGCGGGTGAATGCCGACGCTCTGCGCGTGCGGGTGATCGGCGAGGGCGGCAACCTCGGCGTCACGGCGTTGGGACGCATCGAATTCTGCAAAGTCGGTGGCAAGTGCAATACCGACGCCCTGGACAATTCCGCCGGCGTCGACTGCTCGGACCATGAGGTCAACATCAAGGTTCTGCTGGACGGTGTGGTCTCCGCCGGCGAGCTGCCGGTCGACGACCGCAATCCGCTACTCGCCTCGATGACCGACGACGTGTCGGAAATGGTGTTGCGCGACAACGTCTCCCAGAACTTCCTGATGGGGATGTCGCGGACCGAGTCGCCCCGCATGCTCAATGTGCACACCCGCGTGATCGCGGATCTCGAGCGACGGCGTGGCCTGGACCGCGAGTTGGAGGCGCTTCCGTCGGCCAAGGAGCTGGCGCGCCGCGCCGAAGCAGGTGCTGGACTCACCTCACCGGAACTGGCGAATCTGCTGGCCCACGTGAAGTTGTCGCTGAAGGCCGATCTGCTCGACACCGATCTGCCCGACAGTGCCTACTTCGCCGCGTGCCTGCCCGAATACTTCCCGGAGGCGCTGCGCACGCGCTTCGGTGGCGCGATCAAGCGCCATCGGCTGCGGCGCGAGATCGTCACCACCATGGTGATCAACGAAATGGTCGATCTCGGCGGCATCACCTATGCCCATCGGCTCAACGAGGAGATCGGCGCGAGCACCACCGATGTGGTTCGTGCCTTCGCCGCGACCAGTCAGATCTTCGACATGCCGTCGCTGTGGAAGCGGATCCGGGCATCCGACGTGTCGACGGCGGTGAAGGACGAGCTCGAACTGGAGACCAAGCGGACCCTCGACCGCGCGTCGCGATGGCTGCTGAGTAATCGTCCGCAGCCGGTGGCGGTCGGTGCCGAGATCCATCGCTACAGCGGTCCGGTGCGTGAACTCGCGCCCAAGGTGCCGGGCTGGTTGCGTGGCCACCACCTCGACACACTGTCGGAGTCTTCGGCGAAGATCGTCTCGCGGGGTGTGCCACAGGAGCTCGCCACCGAGGTGTTCGGGCTGCTCAACCTGTTCCCGCTGCTGGATGTTGTCGATATCGCCGATATCACCGACCGCAGCGGAGAAGAGGTCGGTGCGCTGTACTACGCGCTGAACGAGCATCTGAAGATCGACTGGCTGTTGCAGGCGGTCAGTCACCTCGAACGCGGCGATCGCTGGCACGCTCTGGCCAGGTTGGCGTTGCGCGACGATATGTACGGTTCGCTCCGTTCACTCACTCTCGACGTCCTGTCCGCCGGCGATCCGGAGGAGACCGCCGAGGAGAAGATCGCCTACTGGGAGTCGAAGAATCAGTCCCGGCTCGGCCGCGCCCGCGCGGCGCTGTCGGAATTGTTCGCTTCGGGTGCTCACGATCTGGCGACTCTGTCGGTGGCCGCGCGCCAGGTCCGCAGCATGGTCAGCGGTGTCGGGGCGCAGTCGGAGGTACCGCGCTGAGGTGCGCTTCGGCGCGGACACTGCATACTGGGTAGCCGAAGCGGTGCCGTCGCTACGCGCGACACCGCTTCGGGCTTGCTCGACCGTTCACGCGAGGACCGCCGCCCGGCGGCGCGTGGACGGCATCCGATCGGAGGTGTACAGCGTGACCAATGTCGGCTCGGTGAACGGTGCCCCGCAGGTGGCCAGTGCCGTCGTCCTGCCCAAACGTTTTCACGCGAAGGTCGATGTCCGCTGGTCGGACATGGACGTTTTCCAGCACATCAACCATGCCCGGATGGTGACCCTGCTGGAGGAGGCCCGCATTCCGTGGTTGTTCGAGGACGATCGCCCGACGGCCGGTCTGCGCACCGGCTGTGTGCTGGCCGATCTGCATGTGCGGTACCGCGGTCAGCTTCGGCACGAGGACACCCCCCTGGACGTGGCGATGTGGATCGAGAAGTTGCGTGCGGTCGATTTCACGATCGGCTACGAGGTCAGGGCCAATGGCGGCGCGCTGGACTCACCGCCGGCGGTCATCGCCACCACCCAGATCGCCGCATTCGACATCGATACCCAGCGGTTGCGCCGGTTGACGGCCGAAGAGCGGGACTACCTGAGCCTCTGGCGGGCAGACTAGCGCGACGACGTCGATTCATCACGGTTCGATGCTGCGGATAGTCGATCCAGCCGAGCGGGAAAATCTGGCAACTTTCCTCACCCACGCCGTCCGGCTGGACCCGGCGGCGATCGTTCGTCTGCGTCGGCGTGGTGACCGCCATGTGACGGCCTGGGCGGCAACGGGATTCGAGGTACTGGCCGCCCGTACGGTGGTCGGCGAACTCGAAGTCGCCGACGTCACCGTCGCGGGCGATACCGCACTGGCCGGACTCACCGGCCCCGCCGCGGACGGGCGCATCGATATCGGTTATTCGATGGACTCCGCCTGGCGTACCGCGCTGCCACCGGCAACAGGCTTCGAGCACATCGACGATGTGCCGGCACGCAGCCTGGTCGAACTGGCCGAACGCGGTGCGCAATTGGCGGCCGAGCACAGTGCTGGGCACGGTCCGCCGGCCTCGCTGCTGGAGCAGACGGTACTGACCGTGACCGGCGTCGACCAGGTGGTCGAGGTGCCGATGCGGGTCGTATTCGCCCTGACCGCAATGGATTTCATCCCGCATTCCGGCGGGGCGGCCGACTCCCGGCGGATCTCGCCCAGCGAGACCGTCCGGGTGCGCGCCACGCCGAGCTGGCTACGCCTGGACGCTCGGTACGGGTCGGTGGCCCGGCGCCGAAGCGGTCCCCTGCTCGCCGGCTGACACCGACTTCCACCACGCCACGGTTCCGGCCGCCACCTCCGCCAACGGGGTTGGGGTGCGGCCCAGGAGCTTCTCGCTGCGGGAGGAATCGAGGACGAAGGGTCGCTCGAACTGGTAATTCATCTCCGCCAGTTCCCGCATCAAGGTGTTCACGACCCCGGCCGTGCGCAGCGTCCAGCCCGGCACCGCGAAGACCTTCGGCGTCGGCACCTGTGCGGCCGCGCCGAGTGCCCCGACCAGTTCCCGCATCGACACCGCGGGTGCGGTGGGGGCGTGCAGGAAGCTGTTCCACAGCGTGCGGTCCGCGGCGGATCGGATCATGGCGGCCGCGAGATCCGGCAGGTAGGTGAACGAGTGCGGCAGATCGGCCTTCCCGAAGACCTGAACGGTCTTACCTGCCAAGATGTTCGGCACCATCCGCTCACCGGCGTGCGCGTTACGCACATGCGGGCCGATGAAATCCGAGGCGGCCACGCTCACAGTCGGAGTCGGTGAGGCATCGCGGGCGCGCAGCAGCTGGACGCGGACCGCCGGTTTGCCGAAATCGGCTGTGCGCGGCATATCTTCGGTCATCGGCCGATCGACCGGGCCGTAGGAGTACAGGCTCTCCGGGAATACCACCACGGCACCCGCTCGGCCCGCGACCTCGAGCATCGTCTGCTCGGCGCGGGGCAGTTCGGCCAGCCAGGTCCGGGCGGAGTACTGCGAGCCGTGGATGCAGTGATACACCGCGACGGCACCATCGACCGCCTCGGCCAGCCGATCGCGATCATTGACATCGACCGCGCGTCGCTCGATGAGCGGGTGGACCGGACCGCTCCCGGAGCGGGTCAGAACCCGGACCGAAGTTCCCGCCGCGGCGAGCTGTTCGGCGATGGTGGTGCCGACGGGTCCGGCTCCGGTGACGACATGCAGATCCGACATTGTGGGCTCCGATCACTTTAGAGAGCAACGCTCTTGCGTGCTGACGCAAGTCTGCCGCATGAGCGCGGAGACCGCAAGAGCGGTGCTCACATTTGTGATTGACGCACCGGAAATTCGAGGTCAGGCGGCGCCTTCGCCCAGATATTGCAGCCACA
Organism: Nocardia sp. NPDC052254; assembly: GCF_040679495.1. Lineage (NCBI taxonomy): Bacteria > Bacillati > Actinomycetota > Actinomycetes > Mycobacteriales > Nocardiaceae > Nocardia > Nocardia sp. NPDC052254. Next base: position 4,706 of record NZ_JBFAUW010000003.1, read on the forward strand.
CCGGATCGAGATCGGAGGTGGTCGACAACAACCGCCAATGCGGGCCCTGTGGGGAGACCAGCGGGTGTCCGAGAGTCCACCCGAGCTCACTGAGGAGCTTGTCGGCCTTGCGATGGTTGCAGGGAGCGCAGGAGGCCACGCAGTTCTCCCAGGAATGGGCGCCCCCGCGACTGCGTGGAATGACGTGATCGATCGTCTCGGCCTTGCCGCCGCAGTAGGCGCAGCGGTATCGGTCCCGGTGCATGAGCGCTGCTCGCGTCATGGGAACCCGGGCCCGATACGGCACTCGGACATAATTTCGGAGCCGGATCACCGAGGGCAGGGTGACCGATTCGCCGGCGGAGTGGACGACGGGACCCTCGGGATTGTGATGAACGGTATCGGCCTTGTCGCAGACCAGGAGCACTATCGCGCGCCGCGCCGGCAGTGCGGTGAGTGGCTCGTAGGTGGCGTTGAGAAGTAGCACCCGGCGTTTCGACCACGCGGCTGCCACGGTTTCGGGCTGAGGGGACGGGGTAGATCCCGGGGAGGAGTATGCGGAGAGGATATGCAGCGGAGTAGCCCCCGACCCACGATTGTGGACGTCGGCGGGCTGGAGTTGTCGGTGCGCTCTCGCCTCGTGTGGGCGGGCGCCGTGCCGCTGCTTCATTGATGAACCCCGAATTCTGCTAGTTCGGTTCGTGTGCTGTCGGCAGACACTGTCACCCAGTTGACCACGGAACGTGCCCGTGTGCACAGTGATTTCGGTGTGGAAATCGGGTCGTGTGCGCCGATCGCCGGTGGTCGACGGGGTGCAGGGTTGTTCTGTGCGGTGTCCGGGCGATTATCGGCGGTGTTCGCATCCGTGCGTGGTCGCCGCGTTGAACGCCGGGTGATCCGCCGGTGTCCGGTGTGCGGTACCCGCGACCGGTGGGCCCGGCCGGGCGGAGGCGGGCACAATGGTGGGCGGTACCGGGCAGGCGAACAGATCGAGAGGGTCGATGACTTCCGGAGAACAGACGGCGACATCGTTCTACGAGGCGGTCGGCGGAGCGGACACCTTCCGCCGCATCGTGGCGGCGTTCTACCGGGAGGTGGCCGCCGACGAGATCCTGCGGCCACTGTATCCGGAGGAGGATCTCGGCCCAGCCGAGCGCCGGCTGCGGATGTTCCTCGAACAGTATTGGGGCGGTCCGCGTACCTATTCCGACGAGCGCGGGCATCCGCGGCTGCGGATGCGGCACATGCCTTTCACCATCGGTCCGATCGAACGTGATGCGTGGTTGCGCTGTATGCGCATCGGGGTTGCCGAGATCGAGCCGGAGATTCTCGATGACGAACATCGTCGTGCACTGCTCGATTACCTGGAGATGGCCGCGAATTCGCTGATCAATTCCCCGATGTGAGTCGAACGGGGACGATGGCCCTCGGACTGTGAGGGTTCACGTCCGATGGGTCGACTGCTGGGCAGTTGCTCATTTGCGCCAAAGTGGTATTCCCGATCGGACAGGGGGGTGGGGTTTTGGCACCATGGACGATTGTGACAGCGTCATCGGCCGGGGGACATGCTGAATCCGATGCGGTGGGGACCGCGGGATCGACGGTGCCGTGGTGGCGATCGGCGGTCTTTTATCAGATCTATCCGCGGTCGTTCGCCGACTCCTCCGGCGACGGCGTCGGCGATCTCGGCGGAATTCGTGACCGCCTCGGCTATCTGGAATTGCTGGGCGTCGACGCCCTGTGGATCTGCCCGGTGATGCGATCGCCGATGGTCGACGGCGGATACGACGTCAGCGACCCGCGCGACATCGACCCGCTGTTCGGCGATCGGGAAACACTCGACCAGGTGATCGCCGAAGCGCACGAACGCGGCATCCGGGTCACGATGGATCTGGTGCCCAATCACACCAGCGACCGGCACCCGTGGTTCGCCGCGGCATCGGCCGCGCCGGTCGGCAGTCCCGAGCGGGCCCGCTACATCTTCCGCGACGGCCGTGGGGCGGATGGCGCACTGCCGCCGAACAATTGGCCCAGCGTCTTCGGCGGACCGGCCTGGACCCGGATCGCTGAACCCGACGGATCGCCCGGTCAGTGGTATCTGCATCTTTTCGCACCCGAGCAGCCGGATCTGAACTGGGACAATCCGGAGGTCATCGCGGATTTCGAGCAGACCATGCGGTTCTGGCTCGACCGCGGTGTGGACGGTTTCCGCATCGATGTCGCACACGGTATGGCCAAACCGCCGGGACTGCCCGATATGGACGCCGCGGCCGCGGACTCGAAGCTGCTCGTCCATGACGACGACGATCCGCGGTTCAACGATCCCGGTGTGCACGACATCCATCGGCGGTTGCGCAAGGTACTCGACGAATACCCCACCGCGGTCGCGATCGGCGAGGTGTGGGTCGACGACAATGTGCGATTCGGTGAGTACGTGCGTCCCGACGAGCTCCATCTGGCCTTCAATTTCCGCCTCGCCGAGACGAGCTTCGATGCCGTGAACATCCGTGCGGCAATGGAGAATTCGCTGGCCGCGGTCGCGGGCGTGGATGCGGTGCCGACATGGACGCTGTCCAATCACGACATCGAGCGGGAGGTGACCCGATACGGCGGCGGCCCGCTCGGGCTGGCCCGGGCGCGGGCGATGGCATTGCTGGAGCTCGCCTTGCCGGGAGCCGTCTTCGTCTACAACGGCGCCGAACTCGGGTTACCCGATGTCGACGATCTCCCCGAGGAAGCACTCCAGGATCCCGTCTGGGAACGGTCCGGTCATACCCGGCGCGGGCGCGATGGCTGCCGGGTCCCGATTCCGTGGGAGGGTGACGCACCTCCGTTCGGTTTCACCGCCGGTCCCTCGTCCTGGCTGCCGATTCCGTCGTCCTGGGCCGACCGGACCGTGGAGGCGGAACTCGAACGTCTCGACTCGACGCTGTCGCTGTATCGCACCGCACTCGAATTGCGCCGAACGCGAGCCGAATTCGACGGCGACACCATCGATTGGTACGGCGGCCCGCAGGACTGCCTGGCCTTTCGCCGGCCCGGCGGGCTGATCTGCGTACTGAACGCCTCCGCGGCGCCGATCGCGCTGCCGCCGGGAACGGTGCTGCTGACGAGCACCGAGCTCGAGGGGGGCCTGTTACCACCCGACGCCGCGGCCTGGTTGGTGTGACTCGAGTGGCTCGAAGCTGACCGGCAATCGGCGATCGTCTACCGTTGATCCGTGAGCATTCTCGAAACAGTGCTGGTGTTTCTCGGCATCCCGCTGGTGATCTACGCGGTGATCGCCGGGTTGTCGTTCCTCGGCAAACCACTGCCCGGTGAGAAACCGGTCCACTACGACCTCGGTAACAAGTGGACCGCCGCGCCGGTGCTGTGGAGCGCGACGGATGAGGTGACCGTCTTCGGTCACGACGTCGCTGAGGCGTCGCATGGGCATCATGCGGCAATCGAATCCGGGGCAGATCTGATCGGAGGCCGGGTAAGTGGCAAGTTCTAGTTGGCCCGCGGTGGACGAGTCCACCCTGCCGCACGGATACGCCGTGACGACCAGCGGTCGGGTGTCCGGTGTGCACGAGGCCGGTGATGTGTTCAAGGAAGCGCCGTTCAACGATTCCGAACGGCTGCTGATGGACAACACCCTCACCGAGGCGACTCGTACCACGAAGGTCCGGTTCAACATCTACATCGGCGATCTGGGCGCGGACACCGCCGCAGGCGCCGACGCGGTGTTCCCGGCGACCCCCGAGGCGGCACGTTCGGTGCTCATCGCTGTCTCGCCCAATGACAAGGCGGTCGAGGTCCGCTCCGGTCGCGATGTGGCCGACCGTGTCAGCGATCAGGTTCTCCAGCTGGGTCTGACCGCCGCGCTGTCCTCGCTGCGGCAGGGCAAGCTCGTCGACGGCCTGGTATCGGCCGTCCGCGTGATGGCCGCATCGATCGGCCGCCCGAGCTGATACTTCTCGACGGTTCCGCCGATCGGCTCGGCGGTCCCGCTTCATCGAGGTATCGAGGCTGATCAGCACGCTCGCGCTGGTTCACACAAGCCATGCCGGTGCCTCTCCCGGGACGACCTGGGAGAGGCACCGTGCGTTTCGCCACCTTCGTGGTGTCCGGGCCCGAATACGCTGTGAGCGTAAGTGCGGGCACGGCCTGCTCGGCCGACTCTAGGCTCACACCATGGCCGAGCATCCGAGACTGCACTCGCTCCCCGGCGGCCGGGACGACACCTCGGCATCGCCCGCGGACGCTCGTCCGTGGCGCACCGTACCGGCCGAATCCGGTGTGCACTCGCGCCCGGAGCTGGTACCCGTACCGCCGTCGCGCCCGGCCACGGAACCACTGTGGCGTGAGGTGCTCGGTGAGCGGCTGCGCGAACTCCGCCGCGATCAGGCGGAGACGCTGGCGGAAACGGCCGGTCGGGCCGGGATATCGCCGCAGTACCTCTCCGAGATCGAACGTGGTCGCAAGGAGCCCTCGAGCGAGATGATCGCCGCGCTGGCGGGGGCCCTCGGTACTTCTCTCGGGGAGTTGACCACCGAGATCGCCGGTCGGCTACGGCCGGTCGCCCCCCTTGTCGGCCGGCGTCCGGCCGGACCCACGCTGCTCGCCGCCTGAGGGCCGCGGGAGTACCGCGCGCGGCGGATCAATCGCGGGCACCGAGGATTCGATCGACCAATCCGTAATCCACCGCCGACTGCGCGGTGAAAACCCGATCGCGGTCGGTGTCGTGGCGCAGCGTCGCGATCTCCTGTCCGGTGTGGCGGGACAGAATCTCCTCGATCTCGGCCCGCATCCGGACCAGCTCGTCGGCCTGGATGATGAGATCCGGAATCGCGCCCTGGCCCCGGGTGGCCGGTTGATGGAGGACGACCCGAGCGTGCGGGAGGATCGAACGTCGCTGTGCCGCACCACCGGCCAGCAATACCGCACCCACCGCGATGGCCTGCCCGACACAGGTCGTCGCCACCGGTGACGAGAGGTGCTGCATGGTGTCGTAGACCGCGAGCATCGCGGACAGATCACCGCCCTCGCAGTTGATGTAGAGGTTGATCTCCTGCCCGGCACTGTCGGCGTCCAGATGCAGCAGCTGGGCGATCAGCGCATTCGCCACCCCGGCATCGATGGGTGTGCCGAGATAGACGATGCGTTCGGTGAGCAGGTGCGAGTAGACGTCCATGATCCGCTCGCCGCCCGAATGCTGGGCGATGACATTGGGAATGGTGTAGCTGGTCATGATACTCCTTCCCCGGCTCTCAGGCCGAGATGCCGAGGCGCTGACGTTGCGGAATGACCTGATCGAAGGAGTCGACGATGTGGTCGATGAAGCCGTACTCCTGGGCTTGAGTGGCCGTGAACCAGCGATCGTGCAGGGAATCCTCGTACACCCGGTCGAAGGGCTGGCCGGTGTCCTCGGCGATCAGTCCGAGCACGGTGTTCACGGTGTGGCGCAGATCGTCGGCCTGCACCTCCACCTCGCCCGCGCTGCCTCCGATACCCGCCGACCCCTGATGCATCAGGATGCGGGCGTGCGGCAGAGCGAAACGCGTGCCCCTGGTTCCGGCGGACAGCAGGAATTGCCCTGCGCTGCAGGCCAACCCGAGAGCCAGGGTGGAGACCCGGCACGGTACCAGTCGCATGACGTCGCGGATCGCCAGCATCGACGGCACCGAGCCGCCCGGGGAATGGATCCACAAGGAGATGTCGGCCTCGGGATCCTCGGCCGCCAGTGTCAGCAATTGGGTGGTGAGAACGGTTCCGTTGTCATCATCGAGTCCGCCGTCCAGAACGAGAACGCGGCGACCGAGCAACTGCTCGCGCATCCGCCAGCCGAACAGGGGAGTCTTTTCGTCGTGAGCCATGCCCCCACCGTGCCCGAGCAGGAGGCGACCGCGCGGCCGATGCTGCTGTGAGCAGATCTGCCCACAGCAGCGCGCTCGTCCGCCCGGTATTGCGACGCCCACGCCGATCGGTGGGCGCCGCAACGGAACGGCTCAGGCGATATCGGCGGCCCGTGCCCGCAGGGAACGCTCGATACCGGCTTTTCCTTCGATCACCAAGCGGCGCAGGGCCGGCGGGTGATTCCCGGTGAGGAACTTGTCGGCCGCCGCGACCGCCTCGGGCGTGATCGCCCAGTGCGGGTAGAGCCCGATCACGACGGTCTGCGCGACCTCACTGGAACGCCGCTCCCAGACCGAGGCGATCTCGTCGAAATAGCGCTGGACGTACGGTGCCAGCAGCTCGCCCTGCCCCGCCGGAGCGAATCCGCCGACGATGGCGCGGGCGGTGATGTTCGGCACCGAGTCATCGTCCATGACGGTCCGCCATGCCTTCTCCTTGACCTCGGCCTGCGGGCGGGCGGTCGCGGCCGCCGAAGCCTGCCTGCGGCCCGCGGCGGTGGGGTCGCGTTCGAGTTCGGCGTCGATCACCGGGGTGTCGGTGCTCTCGGAGTCGAGCTGTCCGGACGCTGCCAGCGCCTGCACGATCCGCCACCGCAGATCGGTGTCGACCGTGAGTCCGGACAACTGGGCCGAGGCCGGATCCGAATCCAGCAGCAGGGTGCCGAGCACCTCGCAGTGCCAGGGCGACAGCCGGGCAGCGGTGAGAGCATTGACGAATGCCAGCTGGTGATCCGAACCGGGCGCGGCGGCCCGGGCCAGCTCCAGGAGCCGGTCGGCGAAGGCCGGCCAGCCGGTCTGATCGGCCCATTCCGGATCGGCGTAGCTGCCGAGCGCGGTCTGCGTCTGCATCAGCAGCCGTTGGACGACACCGATTTCGGTCTCGCCGCCGATGCCACTCTGGACCAGGGCCACGAAGTCCCGTGCCCGCATCTCGGCCTGGCGCGCCATCTCCCACGCCGCGGACCAGCACAGGGTGCGCGGCAGCGATTCGGCGATATCGGCGACGCGGGCCACGACCGTCTCGAGCGACCGCGGGTCCAGGCGCAGTGAGCAGTAGGTCAGGTCGTCGTCGTTGACCAGAATCAGCTGCCCGCGTTCGACACCCACCAGGTCGGGCACATCGGTGCGTTCGGCCGCATCGACATCGATCTCGATTCGCTTGGTGCGTACCAGTTTTCCGTCGCGATCGTCGTAGACGCCGACCGCGAGCCGATGGACGCGGTACTCACCGGCACCGGGCTCCGCACCGCCCTGGACGACGGTGAACCGGGTGAACCTGCCCTCGTCGTCGACCTCGAACTCCGGGCGAAGTGTATTGAGGCCGGTGGTCTTGAGCCACTGCGCACCCCAGCTGGAAAGGTCGCGCCCCGAGGACTTCTCGAGCGCGCCGACCAGATCGTCGAAGGTGGCATTGCCGAAAGCGTGCGCGGCGAAGTAGTCCCGCAGACCGGCCAGGAACGGCTCCAGCCCGACATAGGCCACCAGCTGCTTGAGCACCGATGCGCCCTTGGCGTAGGTGATGCCGTCGAAATTGACCTCCACGGCCGCCAGGTCGGGAATGTCGGCGGCGATGGGGTGTGTGGAGGGCAGCTGGTCCTGCCGGTAGGCCCACGACTTCTCCACGTTCGCGAAAGTGGTCCAGGCGCCGGTGTATTCGGTGGCCTCGGTCTGACACAGCACCGAGGCGAAGGTGGCGAACGACTCGTTCAGCCACAGGTCGTCCCACCACTTCATGGTGACCAGATCGCCGAACCACATGTGCGCCATCTCGTGCAGGACGGTTTCCGCGCGACGCTCGTAGGAGGCGCGGGTGACCTTGGAACGGAAGACGTAATCCTCGAGGAAGGTCACCGCACCGGCGTTCTCCATGGCGCCGGCATTGAACTCCGGAACGAACAGCTGGTCGTACTTGCCGAAGACGTAGGGGATGCCGAAGTTGCGGTGATAGAACGCGAAACCCTGCTTGGTCTCGGTGAAAAGCCGTTCGGCGTCCATGAATTCGGCGAGTGAGGCTCGGCAGTAGATGCCCAGCGGGATGGTGGACTGATCGTCGGTGTACATGTCGATCCACTTGGCGTACGGACCGGCGATCAGGGCGACCAGATAGGTGCTCATCCGCGGTGTGGTGGCGAAGGTGTGCTCGACGGCAGGAGCGGAACCTGCGGAGCGATCCGAGGATTCGGCGCCGATCGTGCGGGTCGCGGTCGCCGCGCCATTGGAGATGACCTCCCAGTCCGCGGGGGCGGTCACGATCATGTCGTAGGCGGCCTTGAGGTCGGGCTGATCGAAGCAGGCGAACATCCGCTTGGCATCGGCGGTCTCGAATTGCGAGTACAGATAGACCTTGTCGTCGGTGGGATCGACGAACCGGTGCAGGCCCTCACCGGTGTGGGAATACTCGCAGTCCGCCTCGACCACGAGTTCGTTGTTCTCGGCGAGGCCGGACAGGGTCAGCCCGTGGGCTTCGTCGTAGCCGGAGACATCGAGTGCCGTGCCGTTGAGCACGGCCGAGCGCACACCGGCGGCCACGATGTCGACGAAGGTCTCCGCGCCGGGGGTAGCGGTGAACGTGACCGTGGATCGTGAGAAGAAGGTCTCCCCGGCCGCAGTGGCGGGATTCGCCGGCTGCCCGGTGAGGTCGAGTTCGACGCGATAATTGTCCACGCTGATCGTCGCGGCTCTCGCGACAGCCTGCTCGCGGGTGAGGTTCGGTGCGGACAAGGAGACTCCTTCGCTCGTCGGAGAAAAAACCCGGACAGGCACGCCGGTGGGCGCCGCCGCCGGTTCGGTGCGTCGGTCGTCGTGCGCGCCCCACCGGTGGTCCGGTCGGGGAGCCTGCCGAGGGCGCAAGCGCGACAGTGCCCACAATGCCACGTTCGGGCCCACTCGGGTGGGGCGACCGCTCGCCCGCACCCCGTGCACGACGATTGCCCGCCCGATGTGGTGTCCGGCCCGATGACCGTGCTGGGTAGGGTATTGCTGCCAGCGCTCGCAACGAGGAGGACGGTTGAAGCACATCCACGCCGGTAAGGTGCGCGATCTCTATGCCGACGGCGAGTCGCTGATTCTGGTCGCCTCCGATCGGGTCTCGGTCTACGACGTGGTGCTGCCGACGCCGATCCCGGACAAAGGCGCCCTGCTCACCCAGCTGTCGAACTGGTGGTTCGAGTACTTCGCCGATGTGCCCGACCATGTGCTGTCGACCACCGATGTGCCGGCCGAATTCGCCGGTCGCGCGGTGCGGGTGCGGCCACTGAAGATGGTGCAGGTGGAGTGCATCGCGCGCGGCTATCTCGTGGGTTCCGGCCTGCAGGAGTACCGCCGTACCGGTGCGGTGTCCGGGGTGGCACTGCCCGACGGGCTGCGCGAAGGCGACAAACTGCCCGAACCGATCTTCACGCCCACCACCAAGGCTTCGGCCGGTCACGACGAGCCCATCACCTTCGACGATGTGGTGAACCAGGAAGGTCGTGAAGTCGCCGAGCGGCTGCGCGCGCTGACCCTCGAGATCTACACCCGCGGCGCCGAGCATGCCGCCGGGCGCGGTGTGATCATCGCCGACACAAAGGTCGAATTCGGTTGGGACGGTGATGTCCTCACTCTCGGCGACGAGGTGCTGACGTCGGACTCGTCCCGGTTCTGGCCCGCCGACGAATGGGAACCGGGCCGCGCCCAGCGCTCTTTCGACAAGCAGTTCGTCCGCGACTGGGCGACCTCCACCGGCTGGGACAAGGAGCCCCCCGGTCCGGAGATCCCGGCCGATGTCGTCGCGGTCACCCGGGACAAGTACATGGACGCCTATCAGCGCATCACCGGAAACACCTGGGCCTGAGCGGCTTCGGCCTCACGGCGCGCGCAGGTGCGCCGCCCGCAACATGAGGTAATCACGTTCGGGTGTGCTCGTGGTCAGGTGGGCGGCCGCGGTGTACGACTCGATCGCGGCGGCCTGCTCGCCCGCCATTTCGTACAGGTGCCCGCGCACCGCGTCCAGCCGGTGATTCCCGCGCAGCCGGTCCGCGAGATCGTTCGCCGCCGTCAGTCCGGCGCTGGGCCCATGAACCATGGCGACGGCCACCGCGCGATTGAGACGCACCATCGGATTGTCCGACAACTGTTCGAAGATGTTGTACAGCAGCAGGATCCGTTGCCAATCGGTGTCCTCGGGACGCGCCGCCTGCGCGTGCAGCGCGGCAATCGCGGCCTGGATCCGGTAGGGGCCACCGAGGCCGGCATTCACGGCCACCGTCGCCAGCCGTAGTCCTTCACGGATGTGATCACGGTCCCAGTGCGAGCGATCCTGTTCGCTGAGCGGAATCAGTTCGCCCCGTGGCCCCAGCCGGGCCGCGCGGCGGGCATCGGTCAGCAGCATCACCGCGAGCAGTCCCGTGGCCTCGGCATCATCGGGCAGGAGTCGATGTATCTTGCGCGCCAGTCGAATTGCCTCGGCGGCGAGATCGGCGCGATAGAGCGTGTCGCCACCCGTGGAGGTGTGCGCCTCGGTGAACATCACGTACAGCACGTGCAGGACCGGTCCCCGCCGCTGCTCCCACCGGTTGGCTTCCCCGGTCTCCGCGAACGGCCGCGGCAATGCCGCCAGCCGCTTCTTCGCGCGCGAAATACGCTGCGCCATGGTTGCTTCCGGTACGAGGAAGGCATGGGCGATCTCCGCCGTGGTCAATCCACCGACCGCCCGCAAGGTGAGTGCGACGGCGACAGCGGGAGAGAGCTCGGGGTGGCAGCACAGCGCCAGCAACGTCAAGGTGTCGTCGGCGGAGTGATCCGCCGAGCGCACCGAATCGTCCTCGGCTGGTGGGGGTTCCCGTCGTGCGGCGCTTTCTTCGCGGTTGCGGCGGGAGATCTCCGACCGCACCGCGTCGATCAGCCGGCGCTGCGCCACCTGCAGCAGCCAGGCGCGGGGATTTCCGGGCAGTCCCTGCCGGGGCCACTGGGTCGACGCGGCGACCATGGCCTCCTGCACGGCGTCCTCGGCAGCATCGAAATCGCCGTAGCGTCGCACCAGGATTCCGAGTACCGCCGGACCGGCTTCGCGCAGTTGTGCCGTCACTTCCTGCGAACTGGGCGCGACCGGCGGTTCGGATGAGCTCCCGCTCAGAGATCACTCCCAGGATCGGCCATGATCGCGCGCACCTCGATGTACTCGCCGGTCGGCGCGCCACCGGGCCCGGGCGCCGCCGATGCCTCAGCGGCGATCTCCAGCGCTCGCTCCGGACGATCGACATCGACGATCAGGTAGCCCGCCAGGAACTCCTTCGTCTCGGGGAACGGGCCGTCGGTCACCACCGGCGCGGAGCGGCCGTCGGAGTGGACGATCCGCGCCTGATCCGGAAAGGCCAGCCCCTGCGCGTCGACGAGCTCACCCGAATCGCGAAGCGCCCGGCCCAGGGCACGCTGGAACTCGATATGGGCCGCGATGTCCTCCGGCGGCCATTCCCCGATCGGGATATCGCAGTGTGCGGCGGGGCTGTGGGTCTTGAGCAGGATGTACTTCATGGCGATCTCCTCGGCTCGACGGCGTGCCGCCATGGCACGCGCACAGTCGGGTCGGAACCGGCGACCGCGGTTCGACATATCCGAGCCGGCACCGCGGTCACAATGGCGTCGAGGTGTCGGCCAGGACCCGCGGATCCACCGCATCCGCGCTCAGGACCAATTCCTTGATCCGATCGGTGACGTCCCAGATGTTGACGTTCATCCCCGCCAGGACCCGGTTTCCCGAATCGAGCCAGAATGCCACGAATTCCCGTTTCGCCGTATCGCCGCGCACCACGACCGAGGTCTCGGTACCGGGTGCGACGAAACCGGTGTACTCCATTCCGAGGTCGTATTGATCGGTGAAGAAATACGGCAGCCGATCGTAGGTCGCGGCGCGGTCGAGCATGGTCTGCGCGGCCACCGCCGGCTGATTCAGCGCGGTGGCCCAGTGCTCGACCCGGACGCGCTGCCCCAGCACCGGATGCTGCTGATCGGCGATATCGCCGACGGCGACGATATCCGGATCGCTGGTGGCCAGGCTCTCGTCCACCAGCACTCCGCCCTCGACGGCGAGTCCGGCGTCGGCGGCGATCTCGATATTCGGCCGAGCACCCACCGCGATCAGCACGGCATCGGCATCGACGACCGAATCGTCGGCCAACCGGACCCCGGTGGCCCGGCCGTCGGCGGTGACGATCTCGGCCGCCTTCACACCGCAGCGCAGATCGACACCCTGCGCGCGATGCAACGCGCCGAAGACCGCACCCATCTCGTCGCCGAGAGCGGCCTGCAGCGGCACCGCGCCGACCTCGAGCAGCGTCACCTCGAGGCCCGCCGCGCGGGCGGCGGCGGTGACCTCCAGGCCGATCCATCCCGCACCGATCACCACCAGGCGCCGGGCCGAGGCGAACATCGACAGCAGGGCGTCGGACTGCTCGATGGTGCGCAGCATGTAGACCCCCTGGGCATCGGACCCGGGAATCGGCAGCCGGCGCGAGCGTGAACCCGTCGCCAGCGCCAGCTTGTCGTAGGGCCGGGTCGAACCATCCGGCAGCGCAACGGTTTTCGATGATCGGTCGATGGTGCCGGCGGTCGTGCCGAGCAGTAGTTCGACCTCGTGGTCGCGATACCACTGCTCCGGCTGGACGGTGAAGTCGGCGAGCGACTGCTTACCGAGCAGATGTTCCTTCGACAGCGGTGGTCGTTCGTAGGGCAACTGCGTTTCCGCACCGATCACGGTGAGGGTGCCATCGAAGTCGTTGTCGCGCAGCGACTCCGCCAGCTTGGCGGCGGCCAGACCACCGCCGACGACGACGAACCTGGAATCTGTGGTCATGGGGGAGAACCTCCGGGCAGCGGCAACCAGGGTCGCCCCCGACCCTACTGTGCGACGCGCCGCGATCGGGAAATATCGACAACATTGCGGCGTTGAGCAATATCGAGGGCGGTGGCAGGCGGCTGCCGCCGATCGGATCCACATTGTGGAGAGGACGAGACGTGAGTGATGAGACGACCACCGGCGGCGGTTCCACCGATCGTGTCGATTTCTGGTTCGACCCGCTGTGCCCGTGGTGCTGGATCACCTCCCGGTGGATCCTGGAGGTCGAGAAGGTGCGCGATATCGAGACGCATTTCCACGTGATGAGCCTGGCCGTGCTCAACGAGGGCCGGGAAGACCTGCCCGAGCGTTATGTCGAAATGATGCAGTCGGCGTGGGGCCCGGTCCGGGTGGCGATCGCGGCGGCCGCGAAGCACGGTGACGAGGTGCTGTCGCCGCTGTACACGGCGATGGGCACCCGAATCCACAATCGCCGGGAGGAGTACGAGCGCGAGGATCGCATCGATCTCCTGGCAGCGGTCGTCGCCGATGCGCTCGCCGAGGTCGGGTTGCCCGCCGAACTGGCGGACGCGGCCACCGACACCCAGTACGACGAGGCATTGCGCGAAAGCCATCACGCCGGAATGGACAAGGTCGGGCCCGACGTCGGCACACCGACCATCCACATCAACGAGACCGCGTTCTTCGGTCCGGTGTTGTCGCGAATTCCGCGCGGTGAGGAAGCCGGCAAGGTGTGGGACGGTGCGGTCGCGCTCGCGTCCTATCCGCACTTCTTCGAACTCAAGCGCACCCGCACCGAGGATCCGCAGTTCGACTGAGCTCGCATACGGTGCGGGGCGCGATGGTTCGCACCCCGCACCACCTTGGCATGGTCACTGCTGCGGAGGCAGTCCCGGATATTCGCCGTATCCGGTGTAGCCGCCGCTCTCGGTCGGCGCTCCGGCCGGTGGCAGCTGCTGTGGCGGACCGGCGACCGGCGGATACGGCGGTGGCGCGGTGGTCGCGCGTGGCGGTGGCCCTGCGCTGGGGCGCAGGAACATCCGCCCGTGCCGGCTGCGGTCGCGCAACGCCCACATGCGCCAGGTGAGCACGGGATGCGAGGACATGGCATTGACCACCCAGATGAAGAAGCCCTTCTCCCGGGGCGCTCGGTCGGCCATCTCGTCGAAATCGACGAGAGAATTGAGGTATTTGCCGCCCGCCAGGGTCTTCATCGCTCCCGGAGCTCCGATATGGCGGTTGCAGAAGCCGTGATTGTCGGCGGTGTACTCCTGAGCGCGGATGAGCGCACTGCCGATCACCGGCAGGAACGGCACCAGGAACATTCCCAGCTGTCGCCAGTAGGACACATGCCCGGCCGCGATGTGACCGACCTCGTGGCCGATGATGAACGCCAGCGCATCGGGGTCACGAGCCTGCCCGCCGACCTCGAACAGATCGCTGTAGACCACGACGTAGCGGCGAAAGCCGTGCCCGGAGGCGAAGGCGTTGATCTGCCCGTTGCCCAGCAGCACATAGGCATCCGGCACGGTCGCCATACCGAAGCGCCCGGCGGCCTCCACCACCATCCGGTATCCCTCGGGGAATTGGCTGGGCGACATCTTCACCGCGTTGAGCCGTTGCGCCGAATAGTTCTGGCCGCGGCCGAACCACAGCAGAACCGGAGCCAGGATCAACAGGAGGACGTAATAGTTGACCGCGCCGACGAGCAGGAACAGCAGCGCGATCAGATACCCGACGGTCGTCAGCAGGATCACCACCACGAGAAGCGGGATCTCCCAGATGTGCCGCGCCGGCATCCCCCAGGGCGACAGCCCCCGCGTCTGCTGATACGGCGGAATCCGCGGCGGCGAGAACGGTTGTTGCGGACCCCATCCCGGTGGCCCGAGCCTCGGATCCCACCCCGCCATTCCGGTCACCGGATTCCAGCCTTGTCCCTGCGCCTGTTGTGGTGACTGATTGGCCCACTGATCGTCGGACTGCATGAGCTGAACTCTATAGAGAATTCGCCGTCCACCAGATGTGGTGCGATTGCGGTAACCCCATGCGGCGGCGTACACACCGCCTGACACAATCTCAGCCATGCGCGTATACCTGGGTGCCGATCACGCCGGCTTCGAACTGAAGAACCAAGTCAAGGACCACCTCACACAGGCCGGCCACGACGTGGTCGACTGTGGGGCCCACGAGTACGACGCGGTCGACGACTACCCGGCGTTCTGCATCGATGCCGCCCGTCGTGTCGTCGCCGATCCGGGCAGCCTCGGCATCGTTTTCGGTGGCAGCGGTAACGGCGAGCAGATCGCCGCGAACAAGGTTCCCGGTGCTCGCTGTGCGCTGGCCTGGAGCGTGGAAACGGCGAAACTGGCCCGGCAGCACAACAATGCGCAGCTCATGGGCATCGGCGGCCGCATGCACAGCACCGAGGAGGCGTTCGCGATCATCGATGCGTTCCTCGCGACCGCGTGGTCGGACGAGCCCCGGCATCAGCGCCGTATCGACATCATCGCCGAATACGAGAAGTCCGGTCAGCCGCCGGCGGTGCAGAGCTAGAGGTATCGACGTGGCCGGGGGCCGTGCCCGGCCCGCCGGTCGTCTGCCGGTCGCAGTGGGACGGATTTCTACCGATGCCTGAGGGACATACGCTGCATCGCCTGGCGAAGCTGCATCAGCGCCGCTTCGCCGGTGGCCTCGTGCGGGTATCGAGCCCGCAGGGGCGTTTCGCCGACGGTGCGGCGCTGGTCGACGGTGCCACGCTGACGAAGGCCGAGGCATGGGGGAAACACCTTCTGCACCATTATGATTCGGGCCTGGTCGTGCACATTCACCTCGGTCTGTACGGCACCTTCACCGAATCACCGGCGCCGCTCGGCGAGCCGGTCGGGCAGGTCCGGATGCGAATGATCGGTGCGGGCCGGGCGGAGACCTCGCTGTACGGCACCGACCTGCGCGGGCCCACGGCCTGTGAGGTGCTGCACGACCCGGAGGTCGACGCACTGACCGCTCGGCTCGGACCGGATCCGTTGCGCCGCGGCGCCGATCCCGGCCGCGCGATCGAGCGCATCCGCCGTTCGAACCGCTCGATCGCGGCATTGTTGATGGATCAGTCGGTGGTGGCCGGGGTCGGCAATGTCTACCGTGCGGAAGTGCTGTTCCGGCACGGTATTTCGCCACAGCGTCCGGGGCGTGCCGTGACGTCCGAGGACTGGGCCGCGGTGTGGGCCGATCTGGTCGCGCTGATGAAAGTCGGTGTGCGCAAGGGAGCGATCGTGGTGGTGCGACCCGAACACGATCGCGGCGCGCCCTCGTATACGGTCGGCAAGCCGCGCACCTATGTCTACCGTCGGGCGGGCGAACCCTGCCGGATCTGCGGAAACACCGTGGCACATGCTGTGCTGGAAGGGCGAAATCTGTTCTGGTGCCCCACGTGCCAGCCGGTGTGAGGGATCAGAAACCGCCGTCGAATCCGCCGCCACCGAAGTCGCCGCCACCGAAGTCGCCGCCACCGAAGTCGCCGCCACCGAAGTCGCCGCCACCGAAGTCGCCGCCACCGAAGTCGCCGCCGTCGAATCCGCCGCCGTCATAGCCACCCTGGTCGAATCCGCCGCCGTCGTAACCGCCGGTGTCGTTCCCGCCCGGATCGCCGCCGTCGAAGCCCTGGCCCGAATCCTGACCGGCGTCGAATCCGGCGTCATAGCCCGCGCCGTAACCGTTTTCGAATCCGGCAGCGTCGTAGCCGACACCGTGCATGCCGCTGAACAGCGCGTCGAACAGCAGGACCGAGCCGACTCCCCACGCGCCCGCGACCAGTGCCGTCTTCCACCACGGCTCGGAGTACCAGCCCGCCGGAACCGGGCGTCCGGCGACCCGGCCGCCGGGGTAGTAGTTCGGCGTCCGAGATGTGGCCGTGGGTGAGGCTTCGATGGTGCGGCCGTCGAAGTCCACGGTGCGATCCTCGGTGACCTGTCCGGCCGAGCGCTGCCCATCCAATTCGGGGACCGGCGGTCCGGGATCGAGATTCATGGCGGTCCGGGCCGCGCGCACGTAGTACAGCCCCTCGACGGCGGTTTCCTTCGCCAGCCGGGCCTGCGTGACGGTGGTGGCCTGATCGATCTGCGAGCCCGCGGCATTGAGCCGCTCACCCGCGTCGGCGAGGGCCTGTTTGGAGGCTTGGTCGGTGCCGGTCAGGTTGTACACCTGCCCGCCGAGACGTTCGGTGAGCCGGCGCGCGTCGGCCTTGGCGTCGGCGAGTTGGGTGTCCTGGCGAGTGCGTTGGCTCGAACGCCCCGCGACCGACATCGCCACGACGGCGATGAGCACGACGATCAGAAGTATCAGCAGCAGCCACACGGGGACCAGAGTACCCGCCGGTCGTTTGCTGAATGATTGCTAAATCAGCCCGCGACGGCGGCGTCGTAGCTGATCCGGGTGGTTTCGAAACCGCCCGGATCGCCATCGGAACCGTCCGGTTCGGACAGGGCGAACCGGCGTTTACCGGCGGTTTTCGCCGAGTACATGGCCCGGTCGGCACTGCGCAGCAGGTCCGGGAAATCGCATGGCCGCCCGGGCGGTGCGTAGGCGGTGCCGACGCTCGCCGAAACCGGGACCGGGCCGGCGTAGGTGGGAACCGGATCGTGCAGTGCCGTCAGGATCCGCATGGCGATCTCCGCCAGGCTGTTGCGACGGGCCGGCAGCGCCAGGACGAATTCGTCGCCGCCGTAACGGCATACGACCGTGTCGTCCGGGCAGGCCGCGCGCAGCCGACGGGAGATCTCCACCAGGACCTCGTCGCCGACCGAGTGGCCGTGACCGTCGTTGATCTGCTTGAAATCGTCCAGATCGATCAGCAGTAGCCCGACGCCGAGGGTGTGGTCGGTGGCCATCAGCCGCACCCGCTCCTGCAGCAGGGAGCGATTGGCCAGATCGGTGAGGGCGTCGTGGGTCGCCTCGTGCCGCAATCGGTTCTGCAGCTCGGCTATCTCCTGGACCCGTACCGATACCGCCGCGGTCAGATTGCGTTCCTGCTGTGCCAGAGCGCGCTGCTGGAGGGCTTCGGCGTAACTGTCGATGGCGTGGCTGGCCACGAACGGCCACCGGGTGGCCACCAGCGAGCCGTAGTCGCCCGGCGCGAAGCCCAGCAGGGCTCTGGTGGCGGGCGCCAGCATGCGGGTGCCGTCGAACGGAGCCTCGGCGAGCCGGAGCCCGATCGCGCGCGCGGCCGGAACCGGGAACGGTTCCGATTGTGCAAGGTTCAACAATTCGTCGACGATTCCGCCGAACACCTGCTCGAGGTGTTCGGGTGCGACCGTCAGCCCACTACCCGGGTAGACGGCACGGACCCAGTCCCGTGTGGTCGCCGCCAGGAGAGCGGCGGTCTGTGCGTCGATCCCGCCAGACATGGCCGATCACCTCGCGCAGACGTTGTCGGCGTCGGCGCTCCGGCCGGTTACGCCCTCCGGAACGCGCTCACAGCTTCGCGGTCGAGTACACCTTCGGCGCACGCTCACCGCCCCCTTTCCAGATACCCCCGTCCGGCAAAAAGGATCCTAGCAAGCCACCCGGTACCGAAAAACGCTGTTTTACAACCTGTTCCGGTACCTCACGAATGGCGATCGGCAGTGTGATCGCCATCGGGCCTGCGGCGTTACATCGACGTCGGTGTGTCGCTCACGGCGTGTTGACGGAGCTGTTCATTCCGGGGTGGCTGAGGCGTCGCTATGTGTTCTCGTCCCAGGTCAGCACCCGCGGCGTCGATATCTGCAGGTCGCGGAAATGTGCACGTCGGTGACGAGTATCACAGCGTGATGATGGGGCGCGTCCGGCCCCGAGATGCAGCGGTTCGACGGGTGCGATCGAAGCGGATTCGGGCGGGCAGTGGAATTTGTTCGGCAGGGGGCTTGCCAGGAATGGGGAATGTAGCCGGTCGTGGGGGTCGTTTGCTCCGCGGTCGCCGACGGGCGGCCGCTGTGGTGCTCGAGCGGGGTATCGAGCGAGCCGCACGCGACGCCGGCGCGAAATCCGGGAATGCGATTGGCATTCCGGAAGTGAAGTTCGGTACAGTCCTACACGCAGACGACATCGTGGCGATCCCATCGATGTCGTATGCCTGCGGGTGTAGTTCAATGGTAGAACCTCAGCCTTCCAAGCTGATGGTGCGGGTTCGATTCCCGTCACCCGCTCCGATGAGGGGATTGTCCGCAATCCTCGGCCGTCGTATCCCGTCATCGGGAGGCGCCAGCGGAGCAGCTGGACAGAACGGGATGTAGCGCAGCTTGGTAGCGCATCCGCTTTGGGAGCGGAGGGTCGCAGGTTCAAATCCTGTCATCCCGACCACGAAACGAATCTCATCCGAACGGCGTCACCCGAAAGCTGTGGCGCGAAACGGAACTGGGTGCCCGGCAGGAACGGGTGGAACTGGAACACTGGCTGGTGATATCGCATCCGGCAGTGAGGATCACTTCGTGAAGATCGACCAGGTCTCCGACTCCGTTTACGTCGTGGCCGGCACCAATGTCAATTGGGCGCTGGTCAGTGACGGTTCCGGAGTGACAGTCGTCGATGCCGGGTATCCGGCCGACAGCGACGCGTTGCTGGACTCGGTACGGCAGATCGGGCATTCGGTCACCGACGTCGCCGCGGTCCTGCTGACCCACGCCCATCTCGATCACATCGGCGCGATCCCCGCTCTGGTCGAACAGGTCGGTATGCCAGTCTACACCGGCGCCGAGGAGGTCCGCCACGCCAAGCGTGAATATCTGCAGCAGATCACCCCGGCGGCGATGATCCGGCAGCTGAGCAACGCTCGGGGCCGTCGCTGGGTCACCCACACCGTGCGCGCCATCATCGGTCACATCGGAATGAGTGTCCCCTCTGCGACCGTGGGGGACGAGGCCGCGCTGGCCGCCTTGCCGGGTGGATTCGCATTGGTGCCGTCGCCGGGGCACACCAGTGGGCACACCGCGTACCTGATGCCGTCGGAACAGGTGCTGTTCACCGGCGACGCGCTGGTCACCGGACATCCACTGGCCGAGTATGTGGGTCCGCAGGTGCTACCGGCGGTGTTCAACCATGACGAGGACATGACCTTGCGCACCGCGCGGCAACTCGCCGCACAACCCGCCCGGGTCGTCGTGCCCGGACACGGGCTGCCGACCGAGCACGATCCGGGAACTCCGCTGATCGTTCACCACGGCCGGTGACCTCGGGCACATCCTGTTCACAGACTTCTCCCAGCGTCGTCCCAGCCTGGCACCGGCGACACCGGCCATGATGTCTGCCATGACCGAAACTGCTATCGCGCCGGATCGGCCGGCGGACGGCGCGACGACGACCGGCCGACCTCCCGGTACCCGGCCTGTGCCCTGGGAATGGCTGGGTCTGGGAGCGCTGCTGGTCGGTACCGCAGTCGCCTATCTGTGGAATCTCGGTGCCAGCGGCTGGGCGAACTCGTTCTACGCGGCGGCGGTGCAGTCCGGTGCGAAATCGTGGAAGGCGTTCTTCTTCGGTTCCTCCGATTGGGGTAACTCGATCACCGTCGACAAGACACCGGCCTCGCTGTGGCCGATGGAGCTCTCGGCGCGCGTCTTCGGGATGAACAGCTGGAGCATGCTGGTTCCGCAGGTGCTGATCGCCGTCGCGGCCGTGGCGCTGCTGTGGGCGACGCTGCGGCGCACCTTCGGGCCCGCGGCCGGGCTGCTCGGCGGGCTCGCCCTCGCGGTGACACCGGTCGCCGCCCTCATGTTCCGCTACAACAACCCCGACACACTGCTGGTGCTGCTGATGGTCGCGGCCGTGTGGGCGATGACCCGGGCGCTCGAGGACGGCCGCTGGCGCTGGCTGGTGCTGTGCGGCGGCTTCGTCGGGCTGGGTTTTCTGGCCAAGCAGTTGCAGGTGCTGCTGGTGGTGCCGGCCCTGGCGCTGACCTACCTGTTCGCCGGGCCGCCCCAACTGGGCAAGCGACTGCTGCAGCTCCTGACGGCCGGGGTGTCGCTGGTGGCAGGTGCCGGTTGGTGGGTCCTGGTCGCGCAGCTGTGGCCTACCGATTCACGCCCGTATTTCGGAGGCTCACAACATAATTCGATCGTCGAGCTGACGCTCGGTTACAACGGGCTGCAACGGCTGGGACTGGATTCCGGTGGGGGTGGTGGCTTTCCGGGGCCGGGCCCCGGACCCGGCGGTGGTCACGGTCACGGGCCGTCTTTCGGATCCGAGGCGGGTATCACCCGCATGTTCAGCGAAACCGTCGGTGGTCAGATCGCCTGGCTGATCCCCGCCGCGGTCGTGCTGTTCGTCGCCGCTCTGGTGTTGTGCGGCAAGGCGTCCCGCACCGATACGAAGCGGTCGGCACTATTGCTGTGGGGCGGCTGGGCACTGGTCACCGCGCTCGTCTTCAGCTTCATGAAGGGGATCTTCCACCAGTACTACACGGTGGCGCTGGCTCCCGGAGTCGCCGGTACGGCCGCCATCGGGGCCGTGCTGCTGTGGCGTCGGCGTGAGCGCCTGTGGGTTCGGCTCATCCTGGCATTCGCCCTGGCCCTGACGGCCGGGACCGCGGTTGTCCTGCTGAACCGGACGCCGGATTTCGTGCCCTGGTTGCGGTGGGTCATCGGCATCGGTGGTGTGGTCGGCACCCTGGCGCTGCTCGTTCCACAGCCCAGGCGCGTGGCGGCGGGGACCGCGGTGTTCGCCGTCCTGGTCGCCCTGGCCGGGCCGATCGCCTATTCGATCGACACGATCGCCACCGGTCACAATGGCGGAATCGTGCTGGCCGGTCCGAAGACGGCCGGCGGGTTCGGATTCGGCCCCGGTGGTCCCGGTCCGATGTGCGGTCCGGGCGGATCGACCTCCGGGCAACTCCCGGGTGCGCCCGAACTTCCGGGCGGGCCCGCCGGGCCGGGCGCGCCCGGAGCCGGACCAGCCGGTGACTGTGGCGAAGCGACGGGTCCTGGTGGACCCGCGGGAACCGGTCCGGACGCCACTGCGCCTCGGGACGGATCCGACCGGCACGGCGACCCGGCGGGGCCGGCCGCCGATGCCGGGCACCGGGGCGGTCCGGGGATGGGTGGTCAGGCGAACAAGCAGGTGGTCGAGCTGTTGAAGCACAATGGCGCCGGCTACACCTGGGCGGCCGCGGCGGTCAGTTCCATGGGTGCGGCCGATCTGCAGCTCGATTCCGGATATGCCGTGATGCCGATCGGCGGATTCGGCGGCGGAGATCCCGCGCCCACCCTCGAACAGTTCCGCGACGACGTGGCGCAGGGCCGAATCCACTACTTCATCGGATCGCAGCGCGGTGGACCGGGTTCGCGGAACACCTCCGAGGCCACGCGGATCACGCAATGGGTCGAGCAGCACTACCGCGCAACCGATCTCGGCGGTACGAAGGTCTACGACCTCACCGCACCCGGGATCGGTGAGTAGGCCCAGCCGGGTCGCGGCGCCGTCGCTGCCGGTGGACCGTTGCCGATGAGGCACACTGCGTCCATGACCGGAGCGGCGGCGTCGAAGTTCAGTGCGGGAGTTCTGCTGTATCGATCCGCCCCGGAGCTACAGGTGTTGCTCGGGCACATGGGAGGTCCGTATTGGGCCCGCAAGGACGATGGCGCGTGGTCGATCCCGAAAGGTGAGTACGAACCGGACGCCGAGGACCCGCGATCGGCCGCGGCGCGGGAATTCAGCGAGGAATTGGGACTGGCGGTTCCGGCGGGTGAGTGGATTCCGCTCGGCGATGTGCGCTACGGCAGCGGGCGTTCCCGCAAGCAGGTGACGGTGTGGGCACTGGGCGGCGATCTGGACCCGGCCACGATGGTCGCGGGCACATTCGAGATGGAGTGGCCACCGAAATCGGGGCGCACGCAGTCGTTTCCGGAACTCGACCGGGCCGAGTGGATCGATCTCGAACTCGCCCGCACCAAGCTCGGCTCCGGGCAGCGCCCCTTCCTGGACCGGCTGGCCGCAGCGCTCGGGCGCTGAGGCTCGCCTATTCGATCAACCGCACACCGCGCAGTTCGTGCACACGCAACGGGCGCGGCGCCCGCACGACATCCCAGGCGGGGGCGAGGTTGCGGCGCCGCGCGGCATACGCGGTCATGAGATCGCGGGCGAGCAGTGCCGGTGACACCCGGTCGGCCGCCGCGCGCCGGAGCGTGACCACCAGCAGATGCTGCGGGATGTCCTCGAGCTCGCCCAGTTGCCGGAACAGCCTCGCCCGGACCGGAAGCGACAGCGCGGCGGCGTTCTCCTCGTCCAGGAATTCGGTGATCGTGTCCGGCAGGGCCATCGCGGTCACCGGAACCGGAGCCAGCCGGGGAACGATGGATGAACCGGCCGACAGCACCCGCGGCGCGGCGCTGGAACCGGACATCGGATAGACCGTGCGTAATTGTTCGTGCCGGACGATCAGATCGGCGAAGGCGTCACGCAATCCGACCGCATACAGATATCCGGTGAAATGCAGTGTGAACGACGTCCTACCCACTGTGGGTGTTGTGCGCATATCCATGGGGGGATTCCGTTCCTCATCGGTGCTCCGGTCCCGGCGAGCACGAGCGGAGCCTAGCCCCGAATTTCGGAATCCGCTGGTGTTCTCCGGCGGCGATCGGGGAGGCGCCATTCGGTGACCTCCGGAATGTCGATGCCGTGCTCGCGGGTCCACGCCCGGGCGGTGGCACGCGCGTCCACCATCTCCTGACGTAGTCCGGCGGCCCGCGTCCCGAGTCCCGGTACCCGGTCGATCACATCCATCACCAGGTGGAATCGGTCCAGATCATTGAGCATCACCATGTCGAACGGTGTTGTCGTGGTGCCCATCTCCTTGTAGCCGCGCACGTGCATCCCGGCATGGTTCGCACGGCGGTAGGTGAGCCGATGGATCAACCAGGGGTAGCCGTGGAAAGCGAAGATGATCGGCCGGTCGCGGGTGAAAAGGGTGTCGAATTCGCGGTCGGGCAGGCCGTGTGGATGTTCGTCGGCGGGCAGCAGGCGCATCAGATCGACCACGTTGACGACTCGAATACGCAGGTTCGGCAGCCGCTCTCGCAGAATCGACGCCGCGGCGACGGTTTCCAGGGTCGGGACGTCACCGGCGCAGCCGAGAACGACATCCGGGGCACTGCCGGGATCGTCGCGGTGCCCGGCCCACTCCCAGACGCCGGCGCCGCGCGCGCAGTGCAGTGCGGCCTCGGGTACCGACAGCCAATCGGGCTGCGGCTGCTTACCGGCCACCACCACGTTCACATAGTGGCGCGAGCGCAGGCAGTGATCGTAGGTGGACAACAGGGTGTTGGTGTCCGGCGGGAGGTAGACCCGCACGATCGAGGGCTTCTTGTTCAGCACCACATCCAGGAAGCCGGGGTCCTGATGGGTGAATCCGTTGTGATCCTGACGCCAGACGTGTGAGGTCAGCAGATAGTTCAGGCTCGGGATCGGCCGCCGCCACGGCACCGCCGCGCTCGCGTCCAGCCATTTGGCGTGCTGGTTGAACATCGCGTCCACGATATGGACGAATGCCTCGTAACAGGTGAAGACGCCGTGGCGGCCGGTGAGCAGATACCCCTCGAGCAGACCCTGGCACATATGTTCCGACAGCACCTCGATCACCCGGCCGGTGCGGTCGAGTGCCACGTCGTACTCACCGATCTCGGCCTGCCAGTTGCGCCCGGTGACGGTCAGGACATCCTGCAGCCGATTACTGACCAATTCGTCGGGGGCGAAGATCAGGAAATTGTCCCGGTTGGCGGCGCTGACATCGCGCAGCCAGCCGCCGAGTACCCGAGTGGCCTCGTGTGACGATGCGCCCGGCGCGGTGACCTCGACACCGTGGTCGCGCCAGTCCGGCAGCGTCAGATCCCGGACCTGCGCGCCACCGCTCGCGACCGGATTGGCGCTCATCCGGCGTGGTCCGGCCGGCACCTGCCGCAGCAGTTGCGGATACGGCCGGCCCTCCTCGTCGAACAGTTCCTCCGGCCGGTAGGACCGCAGCCACTGTTCCAGGACCCGGCGATGTTCGTCGTCGGTGCGGGCGGCCGGCAGTGGGACCTGATGCGCGCGGAAGGTGCCTTCCACGCGCTCGCCGTCGACCACCGGGGGACAGGTCCAGCCCTTGGGGGTGCGCAGCACGATCATGGGGCGGTGCGGCCGCGTCCCGTCCGCGTCCTCCCGTGCCGCGCGCTGGAACTCGGCGGTGCGGTCCAGACAGCTGTCGATCGCCGCCGCCATCGCCTGATGGACGGTGGCCGGGTCTCGCCCGGCGACGATGATGGGGTCGTAGCCGTACCCGTGCAGCAGCGACAGCAGTTCGGCCTCCGGAATCCGGGCCAGCAGGGTGGGATTGGCGATCTTGTATTCGTTGAGCGCCAGGATCGGCAGGACGGTGCCGTCTCGCCCGGTATTGAGGAATTTGTCGGCATGCCAGCTCGTCGCGAGCGGACCGGTCTCGGCCTCACCGTCGCCGATCACGCAGAACACCGTCAGATCCGGATTGTCGAGTGCGGCGCCGTAGGCGTGCAGCAGGGAATAGCCGAGTTCGCCGCCCTCGTGGAACGACCCGGGGGTCTCGGGTGCGCAGTGGCTGGGGACACCGCCGGGAAACGAGAACTGTGCGAACAGGGCCGCCATCCCGGACTCGTCGGGTGCGATGTGGCTGTACAACTCCGAATACGTGCCCTCCAGCCAGGCACAGGCATTCGGCCCGGGGCCACCGTGGCCGGGCCCGGCCACGAAGACTGCGTTCAGGTCACGTGCCCGGATGGCCCGATTGGCATGGGTCCACACCAAATTCAAACCGGGGACGGTACCGAAATGCCCCAGCAGCCGGGGTTTGATGTGTTCGGCGGCCAGCGGTGTGCGCAACATCGGATTGGCCATCAGATAGATCTGGCCCACCGACAGATAGTTCGCCGCCCGCCACCACGCGTCCATATCGGCCAGCTCGTCCGGTGTCAGTGGGCCGGGGACCTCGGCCAGCCGGTAGGGCCGCGGGGCGATCGTTTCTCCGCCGCCACCGCCGAGATTGTCGTCCGCCGTATCCGGACCCGCA
Organism: Nocardia sp. NPDC052254; assembly: GCF_040679495.1. Lineage (NCBI taxonomy): Bacteria > Bacillati > Actinomycetota > Actinomycetes > Mycobacteriales > Nocardiaceae > Nocardia > Nocardia sp. NPDC052254. The sequence goes on from NZ_JBFAUW010000003.1 coordinate 30,450, forward strand.
GTGCTCGCCGCATCGGTCACGATCGCGCTCCTCACAGTGGGGTGTTCGGGTAACCGCTTCGGATGGAGCCTCCCGGCCAGGCTACCGGGGATCGAGCGTGTCCGCCGGACCGTGACAGGGCCGGTCACGCCCGCATACCCGGCAGCGATTACTGTGCGGCTCATGCAGACTTTGGCCAGGATCATCGGCTCGGTGGCGGTCGCGGCGGCGGCCGTCGCACTCACCGCCTGTGGCAGCGACGGCAAGGATTCGTCGGCCGGTCCGTCGACCACCACCGCGGAACTCTCGGCACCGCCGGCCGCGGCCGCGCCCACCGCGAGTAAGGGTCGTGAATGCACCGCCGAGGACATCGGCGTCACCGGTGGTTTCGGCGAGACGCCGACGATCACCATTCCCGATGACTGCGATCCGCCGAAACAGCTCGTCACCAAGGATCTGGTCGAGGGCACCGGGCCGGAGGCCAAGCCCGGGACACCGGTCGAGATGAATTACTCCTTGGTGACCTGGTCGGACAAGACCAAGCTGGACAGCTCCTTCGACCGCGGCCAGACCTTCCCGCTCACGCTGGGCGCCGGCTCGGTCATCCCGGGCTGGGATCAGGGCCTGGTCGGAATCAAACAGGGTGGCCGCAGGCTGCTGATCATTCCGCCGGACCTCGGTTACGGCCAGGGCGGCAACGGCATCAAGCCGAACGAGACCCTCGTCTTCGTGACCGATGCGGTCAAGGTGGGGTAGGCATCGTAGGCTGTTCGAGCCTGGACGGCACGCAGAGGCCCGGGGAAGCGGCGCTGATACCCTGATCGGATGCGATTCGGGGGGAATCGGCGCCGTTGTACTACGGCACCCGAACACCCGTCGTCATCGGACAGCCCGTCCGGTTGGCGACACCACAGACCAGTGAACAACGAACAAGGAGCATGTCCGTGAAGAGCACCGTCGAGCAGCTGAGCCCGACCCGGGTCCGCATCAATGTCGAGGTGCCCTTCGAGGAGCTGAAGCCCGATTTCGACAAGGCGTACAAGGCGCTGGCCCAGCAGGTGCGGATCCCCGGCTTCCGGCCCGGTAAGGCGCCGGCCAAGCTGATCGAGGCCCGCCTCGGCCGCGGCGCCATCCTCGAGCAGGTCGTCAACGATGCGCTGCCCGCTCGCTACAGCGAGGCCGTCACCACCTCCGAGGTGAAGGTGCTCGGGCAGCCGGAAATCGAGATCACCAAGATCGAGGACGGCGACGAGCTGGCGTTCACCGCCGAGGTCGACGTCCGTCCCGAAATCGCGCTGCCCGACTACGAGAGCATCGAGGTCTCCGTCGATCCGCTGAGCATCGACGACGAAGACATCGACCAGCAGTTGCAGTCGCTGCGCCAGCGCTTCGGCACCCTGAAGAGCGTCGAGCGCGCCGTCGCCGACGGCGATTTCGTCTCGATCGACCTGTCGGCCACCGTGGACGGCGAAGAGGTGGCCGAGGCCGCCACCTCCGGACTGTCGCACGAGGTCGGTTCCGGCCAGCTGATCGAGGGCCTGGACGAGGCGCTGATCGGCCTGAAGGCGGAGGAGTCCAAGGACTTCACCTCCACCCTGGTGGCCGGTGAGCACGCCGGTAAGGAAGCGGTCATCACCGTCGAGGTGAAGTCGGTGAAGGAGCGCGAGCTGCCCGAGGCCGACGACGAATTCGCCCAGATGGCAAGCGAATTCGACACCATCGACGAGCTGAAGGACGATCTGCGCAAGCGGGTCGAGCAGAGCAAGAAGGTCGCCCAGGCCGGCGATATCCGTGACAAGGTTCTCGACGCGCTGCTCGACAAGACCGAGGTGCCGCTGCCCGAGGCCGCGGTCCAGGCCGAGGTCGACGCGGTGCTGCACGACGCGGTGCACGGCTTCGATCACGACGAGGCCAAGTTCGCCGAGGCCCTCGAGGCCCAGGGCACCACCCGCGAAGAGTTCGACAAGGATTCCAAGGAGGCCGCCGAGAAGTCGGTGAAGACCCAGCTGCTGCTGGACGCGGTCGCCGAGTCCGAGAACACCGAGGTCGGTCAGCAGGAGCTCACCGAGCGGATCCTGTTCCAGTCGCAGCGGTACGGCATGGCGCCGGAGCAGTTCATCCAGCAGATCCAGCAGGCGGGTCAGCTGGGCGCCATCTTCGCCGACGTGCGCCGCGGTAAGGCGCTGGCCGGCGTGGTCACCAAGGCCAAGGTCACCGACACCGAAGGCAACGTCGTCGACACCGCCGAGATGTTCGGCGAACCGGCCGATTCCGACGCGGCGGCCGAACCGGCCGAAGCCTCCGCCGAGTAGCCATCGGCGACGGATGAGTCAGCTGTAAGCGAAGCAGGGCGGTACCGGGAGTTCGGTGCCGCCTTGTTTCGTTAGGGTTTGTGTCAACCGAATCAAGGCCGCGGTCGAGCGTCGGGGACGGAGGCGGTAGCTTGCGTAACCACGCAGGGCCCCGGAAGACCGCATATTGGACAGAGGCTGTGCCGGCAGGCATCGTGCCGGCGAGAGAGGGCAGGTATCCGTGACAATCAATCAGGCTGTGGCACCGTTGAAGTCGGGGCCGGTCATGACATCCGCGACTGCTGGGCTCAACCTCAGTGATTCGGTGTACGAGCGGCTGCTCCGAGACCGCATCATCTTCCTCGGCACCCAGGTCGACGACGACATCGCCAACAAGCTGTGCGCGCAGATCCTGCTGCTGGCTGCGGAGGACCCGACTCGCGACATCTCGCTGTACATCAACTCGCCCGGTGGTTCGGTCACCGCGGGTATGGCCATCTACGACACGATGCAGTACGCGGAGTGCGATATCTCGACCATCGCGTTCGGCCTGGCTGCCTCCATGGGCCAGTTCCTGCTGACCGCGGGAAGCAGCGGCAAGCGCTTCGCGCTGCCGCACACCCGGATCATGATGCATCAGCCCTCGGCCGGTATCGGTGGTTCGGCCGCCGACATCGCCATCATGGCCGAGCAGTTCGCGCACACCAAGCGTGAGCTCAACGAACTGCAGGCACTGCACACGGGTAAGTCGGTCGAGGAGGTCACCGCCGACGCCGATCGCGATCGCTGGTTCACCGCCGACGCGGCGCTCGAGTACGGGTTCATCGATCGGGTGATCACGCACGCTCGCCAGGCAGCCAACGGCGGCGAGTAGTCCCGCCCGCGAACTTCGCTCACCGACACTGACTTTGGAGACAAGATGACTCTCATCGATCCTCGTGCCGGCCTGTCCGGTATCGCACCGGCGAGCCCGCAGGCCCGCTACATCCTGCCGTCGTTCATCGAGCACTCGAGTTTCGGCGTCAAGGAGTCCAACCCGTACAACAAGCTGTTCGAGGAGCGCATCATCTTCCTCGGCGTGCAGGTGGACGACGCCTCGGCCAACGACGTCATGGCGCAGCTGCTGGTGCTGGAGTCGCTGGATCCCGACCGCGACATCACCATGTACATCAACTCGCCCGGTGGTTCGTTCACCTCGCTGATGGCCATTTACGACACCATGCAGTACGTGCGTGCCGATGTGGCGACGGTCTGCCTGGGCCAGGCGGCCTCGGCGGCGGCGGTACTGTTGGCGGCCGGTACGCCGGGTAAGCGGGCCTGCCTGCCCAACGCCCGCGTGCTGATCCACCAGCCGTCGCTCGAGGGCGGAATCCAGGGCCAGGTCTCCGATCTGGAGATCCAGGCCGCCGAGATCGAGCGCATGCGCCGGTTGATGGAGACCACTCTGGCCCGCCACACCGGTAAAGAGGCCGACACGATCCGCAAGGACACCGATCGTGACAAGATCCTGACCGCCGACGAGGCCAAGGAATACGGGATCATCGACACGGTGTTCGACTACCGCAAACTGAGCGCGCAGAAGAAGTAGTTCCGCGTTTCGCGGACGGCCGATCCGGGCGGCGATGTCGAGGTCGACGCCGCCCGGAGCGGTCCGTGACGAGCGGGTCACGGGAGCACCGGCGACACTCTCCCCACGAGAAACATCGTCGAGTTGTCGACCTCCGTCGCGTCGACCGGGTACGGTCGGTCTAGGGACCTTGGCTCAGTGGTTGTCGGCATGATCGTCCGACCCGGACCGCAGGCGCCGAAGTGCGAGAATCCGATCGACGCGCGACACTGATCGGAGCACGGCGGGTAGCGTTGTTCGGAAGCGGCTTGTCGGCATCCGGGACAGACGGTTGCACGCGGACAAGGAAGTAGGGACCCACGAGATGGCGCGCATCGGTGATGGCGGCGATCTGCTGAAATGCTCGTTCTGCGGAAAGAGCCAGAAGCAGGTCAAAAAGCTCATTGCGGGACCGGGGGTGTACATCTGTGACGAGTGCATCGACCTCTGCAACGAGATCATCGAAGAGGAGCTGGCGGAGTCGAGCGAGGTCAAACTCGACGAGCTGCCCAAGCCGGCGGAGATCCGGGAATTCCTTGAGCAGTACGTGATCGGCCAGGATTCGGCCAAGCGCACGCTGGCGGTGGCTGTCTACAACCACTACAAGCGCATCCAGGCCGGTGACAAGGGCCGCGACAGCCGCGGCGAACCGGTCGAGTTGATGAAGTCGAACATTCTCATGCTCGGGCCCACCGGCTGCGGTAAGACCTACCTCGCGCAGACGCTGGCCAAGATGCTGAATGTCCCGTTCGCCATCGCCGACGCCACCGCGCTCACCGAGGCCGGTTATGTCGGTGAGGATGTCGAGAACATTCTGCTCAAGCTGATTCAGGCCGCCGATTACGACGTCAAGCGGGCCGAGACGGGCATCATCTACATCGACGAGGTCGACAAGATCGCCCGCAAGAGCGAGAACCCCTCGATCACCCGTGATGTCTCGGGCGAGGGTGTGCAGCAGGCCCTGCTGAAGATTCTCGAGGGCACGCAGGCGAGTGTGCCGCCGCAGGGCGGCCGTAAGCATCCGCATCAGGAATTCATTCAGATCGACACCACGAACGTGCTGTTCATCGTGGCCGGCGCCTTCGCGGGCCTGGAAAAGATCGTGCAGGACCGGGTCGGTAAGCGCGGTATCGGCTTCGGCGCCGAGGTGCGGTCGAAGGCAGAGATCGACACCGCCGACCACTTCGCCGAGGTCATGCCGGAGGATCTGATCAAGTTCGGCCTGATTCCCGAGTTCATCGGCCGCCTGCCGATGGTCGCCTCGGTGACCAACCTGGACAAGGAATCGCTGGTCCGCATCCTGTCCGAGCCGAAGAACGCACTGGTGAAGCAGTACGTGCGCCTGTTCGAAATGGACGGCGTGGACCTGGAATTCACCACGGATGCGCTCGAGGCCGTCGCCGACCAGGCGATCCTGCGCGGTACCGGTGCCCGCGGTCTGCGCGCCATCATGGAAGAGGTCCTGCTGCCGGTGATGTACGACATCCCCAGCCGCGACGACGTCGCCAAGGTGGTCATCAACGGCGAGACCGTCAACGACAATGTGCTGCCGACCATCGTGCCGCGCAAGCGTCAGGCCGCCGAGCGCCGCGAGAAGTCGGCGTAGCGGCAACTGTTCCACCGCACAGGGGCGGGAGGTCTTCGGACCCCCCGCCCCTGTCGTGTGTGGCCGTCAGTCGCTCGCCCAGGGAACCCGGCAGGAATCGGTGCCGAAGCCCTGTGCGGTGATGCCGAGTGCCGAATAGGCGCGGGCGCGGGAATTCTCCAACGCGATCTGGTACGTCAGCTCCACGACGCCGTCGGTGCCGAAACGTGCTCGCAGGTCGGTGATCTGCTCATCGGTGACGGTGGTCGGGGTGGCGGTCATCGCATCGGCGTACGCGATGGCGGCGCGTTCGTCGTCGTCGTAGGCCGCCGCGGTGTCGTAGTCGGCGATCTGCTTCAGCTTGTCGATGTCGAGGTGGCTCAGGCGCATGAGCATGGTGCCGAAGTCCACGCACCAGGAGCATCCGATCGTCCATGCGACACGGTAGACCGCGATTTCGACGACTCCCTTGTCGACCACCGTGGTGGCGCGGTCGACCAAGGATTCGTGCGCGGCGGCAGCGGTCAGCAGCTTCGGATGATTGGCCATGACCGCCATCGGTTCGGGGACCTCACCGAACTTGCGCTTGCAGAAGCGGTAGATGACCCGGGTCAGCGGGCCGGCCTGCTGCGGCGGAATCGGGGGTATTCGAGTGGCGCTCATGATTCTCCCTTCGGCGGATGTTCACCCCTTGGACGAGATGCCGGCCGACGATGTGACGGGGTGGCCGATGTGATGTGAGTCTCCATGGTGTCGAAGTTCGCCCAGTCAATAAATAAGCATAGACACATGATATGTATCTGCCTACGATTGAAGAATGACTGATATTTCGGAACTGGACCGCAAGGCCGTCGACCACAGCGTGGCTCTCGTATCGCAGGCGGGTCCCGCCGATCTGGCGCGCCCCACCCCCTGCGCCGACTGGGATCTCGCGCGCCTGCTCACCCATATGACCGTGCAACATCGTGGCTTCGCGGCGGCTGCCCGCGGTTCGGGCGGCGATCCGCGGCTGTGGCGGATGGGCGATACCGCGCCGGATCCGGTGGCGGCGTATCTGGCGGCATCGGCCGACGTGATCGCGGCCTTCGCCGAAACCGGTGTGCGGGAACGGGATTTCGAACTTCCGGAATTCGGCCCCGGCTTCCGTGCGCCCGGCGCTCAGGCGATCGGATTCCACTTCATCGACTATGTCGTGCACGGCTGGGATGTCGCCCGCGCACTCGGACTGCGGTATGAACTCGACCCGGATCTGGTGGAGCCGGCCCTGCGGATCACGCAAGCGGTACCCGATGGCGAGATTCGCCTGCGGCCGGGTGCGCCGTTCGCGCTCGCGTTGCCCGCGACCGGCGAGGCCGATCCGCTGTACCGGATCCTCACCCATCTCGGCCGCTCTCCGTACTGGCCCGATGCGGTGAAATAGGCTCTGCGACAGAGAAATCGGCATCGCGGCCCGACACGCCGCGGTCGCGGTTGCGGCTGGTTGTCGGAAGCCCTCCGGCCGGAGGCGGGCGAGGACGTATCTTGTTCGGCATGGCGGATGCACAGCGACCAGATCTGGCGGCGATGATCGTTCCGCTCGGCCGTGCCCTCATGGCAGCCGAGCGGCCCGTACTCGATTCCCACGGCCTGACCATGTGGGCGTACGCGGTGCTGCTACAGCTCGGGCGCGGACCGGCGCGTGGTCAGGGAGTGCTGGCGGAGGAGATCGGGGCGGACAAGACGCGGATCATCGCGATTCTGGACGATCTGCAGGACCGCGGTCTGATCGATCGCTATCCCGATCCCGCCGACCGGCGGGCGCGGCTGCTCGCGGTGACGGCTGCGGGGCGCGCCCTGGCCGAGGCGGCACAGGCCGATATCCAGGCGAGGGAGGAGCAAGTGCTCGGCCGCCTCGATGCGGCGGACCGGAACGGATTTCTCAATGCGCTCATGGCGCTGGCGGCGGTTCCGCGTGCCGAAATCGTGGATGCGGGTGAATCACCCGTGGTGTGAAATTGTCCCGAGTTGCACGGTCCCCCTGCCGAACTGCCTTGCGGGGGCGGTGACGATCGGTTGCCCGTCGCGCCCGAGTCCGAAGATCCTCGTTGATCTTCCTGGTTCGCCGTTGAACCTTTTCCCCGATGCTTGGTCATCGCCGCCGGCGGTGGCCTTGTTACGGTGCCGGCTTCAGCTGTTACGACGGCCCGGGAATCGGATATTCATCGGTGCGGGTTCGCGCGGCTGGGTCCGCTGTCGCGGTGCGGCCATGACGACCACGGCGGCCAGAATCGGCAGCAGTGCCGCGGCGATGACCTCGAGTGCGAAGTTGCCCGCGCCGATATCCGCGGGTTTGTGTGCGGCGTGATAAATCAGGTGCGGTATTCCGAAGACCAGCCACCCGATTCCGGTGACCCGGGCAACCAGGCTGTCGCGGTAGTACATCGCGGCCAGTCCCATCGCGCCGAAGCCGAGGAAGAAGGCGCCCACATCACCGGCGAGGTGGTGGTTGAAGGGTCCGTCGGCCGCCACCCAGTTCAGGCCGAGGCCGGGAAAGCTACGATACCACGCCTCCGGCAGCAGGACGGCCCAGAGTCCGATGATCACACCGGTGGCGGTCAGCAGACCCAGTGCGGTCCAGGTGATCAGCCAGCGTCGCCGATCGATTTCCAGGCGCATGCGTACCTGGACGCCTTCGCCCGTGCCGTGTACCGAGATTCGCATCGCGGACCCTCCCTGTGGCCGGTGGTCGGTCGACCGGTTGTGGACCAACGGTAAGCCGGGCAAATCGGAGGGACAAGGGTGGATCCGCCGCGGCGATCGTCGCCGCGGAGCAGCCGGGTACGCGGCTCAGATCTTTTCGCTGGCCAGGTCCTCCGGACCCCAGTACGCGCGCATGCTCTTGATCTTGCCCTGATCGTCGAATTCCATCGCGTCGATCGCGGACAGCGTCATCCGATGCCCGCCGGCCTCGCCGACCATGGTGAACGAGACCGCGGCGTGGTTGCCCACGATCCGGGCCGCGTGCAACTCGGTCTTGCGCTGCATGGATTCCAGCGCCCGGTAGAGCTCACCGATGGCCTCGTGGCCGTTTCGCGGATCGCTGCCGATCGGGTCCTCGACGACGGCGTCGGGGGCATAGAGCGCCAGGATCTCCGAGGTCGGGCCGGTTTGCACCAAGTGCACATAGCGTTCGACCGTTTCGTGGATCTGCTGCGTTGCCATATGAACTCCCGAGAATAATTGAAACGTGTTCTAGTCGGCAGCGTAGCAAAGGACTCGGGGACGGGTCGCGGGTTCAGGAAGTCGTCGCCGCGACCTCGGGGAGCAGCCGTTCGGCGCCGCTGTAGATGTTCATGGTGTCCCCGCGCAGGAATCCGGCCAGGGTGAGACCGTTGTCGGCGGCCAGATCGACGGCCAGGGAACTGGGTGCGGAGACCGCTGCGAGGATCGGGATACCGGCCATGACGGCCTTCTGAACCAGTTCGAACGAGGTGCGCCCACTGACGATCAGTACGGTGTCGTGGGCCGGAACACGGTGTTCGCGCAGTGCCCAGCCGACGACCTTGTCGACCGCGTTGTGACGTCCGATGTCCTCGCGCACGACGAGCGCTTCTCCCTGCGGGGTGAACAACCCGGCCGCGTGCAGACCGCCGGTGGCATCGAAAACCGTTTGGCGGCTGCGTAGTTCGCCGGGCAAGGCGGCCAGTACCGCGGGATCGACCTGCGGTACTCCCGCCGGCAACGGGAATCGGCTCCGGGTGCGGACCTGGTCGAGTGCGGTGGTGCCGCAGAGGCCGCAGGAACTGTTGGTGACGAATCCGCGCGGACGCACCGGAACGGGACGTCGGAGTTCGACATTCAGGACGTTGTAGGTATTTCTGCCGTCGTCGTCGGTACCCGCGCAGTACCGTGCGGAGACGATGTCGTCGGCCGATTCGATGATGTTCTCGCTCAACAGGAATCCGTGCACGAGATCGATGTCGTGCCCCGGCGTTCGCATGGTGACGGTCAGCGCCGAGCCGGCGATACGGATCTCCAGCGGTTCCTCCACCGCCAGGGTGTCGGGCCGGGAGATGATGCCCGCCGGTGTGATGCGCCGGGTCGGCCTGCGCGCGGTTACTCTGCTCACAACTACCTCGCGTAAGGGGTCTGGTCAGGCGGTGTGGTGGCGATGCGGTTCGAGACGGATCACGACCGCTTTGGATACCGGGGTATTGGACCGTTTCGCCACATGGTCGAGGGGCACCAGGGGGTTGGTTTCGGGGTAGTAGGCCGCGGCGTTACCGCGCGGGGTGGAATAGCCGACGATGCGGAATCCGCTGACGCGCCGTTCGGTGCCGTCGTCGAACTCCGAGATCAGATCCACCGAATCGCCGTCCGCGAAACCGAATTCGGCGATATCGTCCGGATGCACCAGCACCACCCGGCGCGCATTGTGGATACCGCGGTAGCGATCGTCGAGGCCGTAGATGGTGGTGTTGTACTGGTCGTGGCTGCGCAGGGTCTGCAACAGCAACCGGCCCGGCGGGATCTGCGGCCATTCCAGCTCGTTGACCGCGAAGTTGGCCTTTCCGGTCCCGGTGCGGAACTCCCGGCTGTCCCGGGGTGGATGCGGTAACTGGAATCCGTTGTGGCCGCGGACCTTACGGTTGTAGTCCGCACAACCCGGTACCACCCGCGAGATGGCATCGCGGATGCGGTCGTAGTCGCCGCGGAAGCGCGCCCAGGGCACCGGATGGCCGGGGCCGAACAGCTCCAGGGCCAGTTCGCAGACGATCGCCACCTCACTGCGCAGCTGGTCGCCCACCGGCCGTAGCCGCCCGGTGGACAGATGCACCATCGACATCGAATCCTCCACCGAAACCTGCTGTTTCGTACCGTTCTGCAGATCCAGATCGGTACGGCCGAGGGTGGGCAGGATGAGAGCGGTGCGACCGTGGACCACGTGACTGCGATTGAGTTTCGTCGAGACCTGCACCGTCAGTTCGCACCGGCGCAGCGCCGCCTCGGTGACTTCGGTGTCCGGGGTGGCGGAGACGAAATTGCCGCCCATGCCGATGAACACCTTCGCGCGGCCGTCGCGCATGGCGCGGATGGAATCGACGGTGTCCCAGCCGTGTGCGCGCGGAACGGTGATGCCGAACTCGGAATCCAATGCGGCGAGGAAGGTTTCGGGCATCTTCTCCCAGATCCCCATGGTGCGGTCACCCTGCACGTTGGAGTGGCCGCGTACCGGGCAGACACCGGCGCCCGGCTTGCCGATCATTCCGCGCAGCAGCAGCAGATTGGTCGCCTCCTCGATGGTGGCCACACCGTGGCGCTGCTGGGTCAGGCCCATCGCCCAGCAGATGATGGTGGCCTTGGAGCGGGCCAGCAGTGCGGCGGTGCGGTCCAGTTGTTCGCGGGACAGGCCGGTGGCGGTGACCACCTCGTCGAGGTCCACCGCGCGCATGTGCTTCTCGTATTCGGCGAAACCCGCGGTGTGCGCGTCGACGAACAATCGGTCGACCACCGTGCCGGGCGCGCGGTCCTCGGCCTCGAACAGCAATTTCGCCAGCCCCTGGAACAGTGCCATATCGCCGCCGAGCCGGATCTGCAGAAAATCGTCGGCGATGGTGATGCCGGAGGTGAAGCCCTTGACCGTCTGCGGGTCCCGGAATCCGATGAGTCCGGTCTCCGGCAGCGGATTGACCGCGATCACCTGGGCGCCGTGCGCCTTCGCCTCACCCAGTGCCGACAGCATGCGCGGATGATTGGTGCCCGGATTCTGGCCGGCGACGATGATCAGATCGGCGGCGGCGAAATCGTCGATCGACACCGACCCCTTGCCGATGCCGATGGACTGCGTCAGTGCCGTTCCCGACGACTCGTGACACATGTTGGAGCAGTCGGGGAGGTTGTTGGTGCCGAAGCTGCGCACCAGCAGCTGATAGAGGAAGGCCGTCTCGTTGGCGGTGCGTCCGGAGGTGTAGAACAGCGCTTCGTCCGGACTGTCCAGCTCGCGCAGCGTGGTGGCGATCAGGCGATACGCATCGGCCCACTCGATGGGGGAATAGTGGGTATCGCCCGGACGCAGCACCATCGGATGGGTGATGCGGCCCTGCTGCCCCAGCCAGTAGCCGGTCTTACCGGCCAGTTCGGCCACCGAATGGGTGGCGAGGAATTCCGGTGTGACGGTGCGCAGCGTCGCTTCCTCGGCGACCGCCTTGGCCCCGTTCTCGCAGAACTCCGCGGGGCGCCGCTGTCCACTGGGCTCCGGCCAGGCGCAGCCGGGGCAGTCGAATCCGTGCCGCTGATTCACTCGGCCCAGCGTGCGAGCGGTTCGCACGACACCCATCTCCTCGACCGCACGCTCCAGTGCGACCGCGACCGCGGTGACCCCGGCGGCCTGCTGCTTGGGTGGCGTCACCGCCAGATCGGCTTCGTCGATATCGCGCGTCGGCGGTTTGCGATGCATGCCCCCATCGTCCTCCTGCGCGCGGGACCGCGGCTTCCGGGCCGCCGATCCTGTCCGGACCCGGCCGAATCCGGGCCGCGTGCACGAGAGGACGGGTATCGTGCCGACGAGATGACCCACGGTCCGCGCGCCGCAGACGAGGACGACACATGCATGAGACGACCACCATCGCAACCGCTCGCCGGGGAGTCGGCGCACGCGTCGGCACGGCCGTCGCGGGGGCTGCGCTGGGCGCGGCCGCGGTGATCGCGCTGGCGACCCCGCAGATCGCGGCCGCGGCGACGACCCAGGTCGGCGCCATGCCGGATCTGAGCTTCGGAGTGGGCACCAACTACGGCGACACCTGCCACTACACCCTGCAGGCGAATGTCACCGATCCGTCGGCGCCGGTCAGTTTCTACGACAACGGTGCTCCGGTTGGAGTGGCGCGACCGGGCGGCGCGTACGCGCTCATCGGCTGGGTGCCGGCCTACGCCGGGCACCACACGCTCACCGCGATTCAGGCCGGGCAGCCCGCGGAGATGCCGGTGGCCTCCCTGGATCTGCCGGTCGGCACCGGTGTCCCGATCGGCTTCGGCTGCGTGGTCGTCGGCGGTTAGCCCGTCAGCCCACTGCCGCCGGTTCGGGGATTCGCTCGGATTCCGTTGCGGTGCTCGGGCTTTCCGGTCGCAGACCGAACAGTGCCGCGGCGATGGTGGCCGCGCATGCCGTGGCGCCGACCCAGAAGGCGATCGTGAACTGACTCTCCTGCGGCAGCGGCAGCTGGGGGAGCAGCTTCGCGGTGAGCAGGGTCGTGATGATGGCACTGGCCAATGAGCTGCCGACGGTGCGCGAGATCGAATTGATGCCGTTGGCGATGCCGCTCTGATGATGCGGCACACTCTGCGCGATGAGCGCGGGCATCGCCGCGTAGGCGAAGCTGATCGCCACACCGATCACCACACTCGCCGCGATCACCGGTGCGGTCGCGTCGTGTGCCAGTGCGAGCCAGGCGAATCCGCCCGCGCCGATCGCGCCGGACAGCGCCAGTGTGGTGCGGCCACCGAGGCGGCCGATCAGGATGCCGCCGATCGGCGCCGCCAGCATCGACGACAGGGTCGCGGGCAGCAGATACTCCACCGAGGCTCGTAGAATCGAGGCGCCGAATCCGTAACCGGCTGCGCGCGTGGGGATCTGGGCCAAATACGACACACCCATGAACTGCATGAACATCGCGAATCCGATGAACATGCCGGACAGGTTGGTGAACAGCACCGGCCGATGGGTGAACATCGCCAGATCCACCAGCGGCGTGCGCACCCGGCGCTCGGTCAGCACCCACAGCACAGCGGCCACGATCGCGCCGGCGAAGCAGGCGAGGGTCCGCCCCGAGGTCCAACCCCATTCGTGCCCTTGGGAAATGGGCAGCAACAGCAAGATGAGGAATGCGCCGAGGGTGAACGCGCCGGGTAGATCCACACTGCCCGGATGTCGCTGCCCGGTCGCCGGTACCGCGGCCGCGACCGCGGCCAGGGCCAGCACCGACAGGCCGGCGGTGAACCAGAAGACGATGTGGTGGTCGGGGTGGGCGCCCTGGGTCAGCAGACCGGTCGACACCAGGCCGAGGCCGCCACCGAAGCCGAGGGTGCCGCTGACGATCGCCATCGCGTGATGCAGCCGCTGGGCCGGTATCTCCTCGCGCAGCACCGCCAGGGCGAGCGGGAAGATCGCGGTCGCCACGCCCTGCAGTACGCGGCCCACGAGCAGCACGGTGAGGGAGTCGGCCAGTGCCGACACCGCCGAACCGGCCGCGGCGATCGCGAGGACGGCGAGCAGCGTCGGCTTCTTGCCGTAGAGATCGCCGATGCGTCCCAGCAGCGGTGTGGCGACCGCGGCCGAGAGCAGGGTCGCGGTCGTCACCCAGCTCACCGAGGTGGTGGAGACCTGCAGTTTCGTCGCGATCAACCCGAGAATCGGCACGGCCTGGGTCTGCATGACCGTGACGATCATGGCGGCGAAGGCCAAGACGCCGGTCAGTAGCGAACTTCTGCGATCCACCGCAGCACCTCCAGAAGATTGAAGTCGTATATGTTTGAAGACCTCAAGTATTTAAGGTAGCCACCATGGTCGTTGTCAATCGCGTCGGTAGGATCGTCGCTATGTCACCGGACACAACGCAGAGCCCGCTGGCATTGCTGATCGGGCGATTCGTCTCGGCCTATCTGCAGGATTTCCTGAGCGCGGCGGAGGGCCACGGGCTGACGCTGACCCAGGCCAAACTGCTGCTGGCACTCAACGAGCCGCCCGCGGAACTACCCATGCGGGTGCTGGCGGACCGGCTGGCCTGCGATCCGTCGAATCTGACCGGAGTCGCCGATCGGATGGAATCGCGAGGGTTGGTGCGGCGCACGCTCAATCCCGCCGATCGACGGGTCAAATATCTGGTCTCCACCGACGCCGGGCGCGATCTCGCCGCGCAGATCCGTGGTGCTCAGGTCCGCGCGTACAAGGCGCTGGCCGAGTTGACACCCGAGGACGAGCGGCTGCTGGCGGGACTGCTCGAACGGCTGGTGCCCAAGCTCGAATCCGCGGAGTAGCGCCCTCAGCCGAGGGTGTTCTTGTGCACGACACCGTCTTTCATGATCACCGGGAAAGAGGTGTCGGGTGTGCTGACCAGCTCGAGATTCTCGAGCGGGTTGCCCTCGACCAGTAGGAGATCGGCGAGTGCACCGGGCTCGATCACACCGAGCGGCCCGGGATAGGGATTGCGTTCGCCGCTCATCGCCAGCAGCCGTGCGTTGCCCGAGGTCGCCATCCGCAGGACTTCGGCGGGGGTGAACCAGCGTGTCATCTTCGCCAGCTGGGCACCCTGCCGGGTGGCGAGGTGCGGGTCGAACAGGGTGTCGGTACCCCACGCGATATCGATGCCGTACTTGCGGGCGAGCGTGTAGGCGCGGTCGGTGCCGTCGACGACCTGTCGCAATTTCGCTACGCCGCGCGGATCGGTGATGCGCGGTGAGTCCTCGTCGTCGAGGAACGGCTGCAGACTCCACCACGCCTGATGTTCGGCGATCGCGGCCACCGTCGCCTCGGTGAGCAGCTGGCCGTGCTCGATGCAGCGCACGCCGGCGCGCAGTGCCTGCCCGACCGCGCGATCGGTGTAGGCGTGCACCATGACATAGGTGCCCCAGTTCTCCGCGGCCTGGACTCCGGCGTGCAATTCGGCCTCGGTGTACTGGGTGGCATCGATCGGGTCGTACACCGACGCCACCCCGCCACCGGCCATCATCTTGATCTGGCTGGCACCGTGCATGAGCTGTTCCCGGGTGCCGCGCAGCACCTCGTCGACGCCGTCGGCGATCACCACCGCACCGAGCTGCTCGGCGTGCGAGATGTGCCCGCACACACCGCGCGGGGTCTCGTAGGGCAGCCGGAAGTCGCCGTGTCCGGAGGTCTGCGAGATGAACGCTCCTGACGGCCAGATACGCGGGCCGGGCACATGGCCTTCATCGATGGCGCGTTTGAGCCCGAAGACCGGACCCCCGGCATCACGAGCGGAAGTGAAGCCGCGCAACAACATCTGCCCGGCGGCCTCGGCGCTGCGGATCGCGAGGTAGCCGAAGTCTGCGGTCAAGGCGATCTGCAGCGGCACCGTGCTGAATGCCAGGTGCGCGTGCGCATCGATCAAGCCGGGCATGAGTACCCGGCCGCCGCCTTCGATCCGGCGGTGTGTTCCCCCGGTCGGCTGCTCACCGATCGAGGTGATCGTCTTTCCGGTGACCAGGACATCGGTGCTCTCGGAGAGTCGATCGGACCGGCCGTCGAACACCCGGACATCGCCGAACAGGACGCTTTCCTCGGTTGTACTGTCGCTCAAGGACGATCACCTCTCCGGCGATGGCAGCGAATCCGTATTCGCGAAACGTAGCCCATATCGGGGTGGGCGGGCGGTAGGCGCGGGGGCGGGAACGAACCTCGTCTCGGTCGTGGTTGTCCGGATGGATCGGCCGACGCGACTGAAGGACGAGTGTGATGGGCAATGAGCGGGCAGTGGTGATCGGTGGCGGTGGTGTGGCGGGTATCGCCTGGGCCACCGGGGTGATCGCCGGCTTGGCCGACGCGGGAATCGATCTCACCGGTGCCGACTCCTATATCGGAACCTCGGCGGGCGCCAATGTGATCGCGCAGCTCACCAGTGGGCTCACCACAGCGGAACTGTTCGCCCGCCAGGTCGAACCGGAGCTGCAGAGTTCGGAGATCGTGCCCGACGGCAATCCGCTCGACGGCGTGTGGGAGACGGTCACCCGGATCATGGAGGACAGTGCCGGTGACATGGCCGTGGTCCGGCGGCGGGTCGGCAATCTCGCCCTGACCACCGAAACGGTGCCCGAATCCGCCCGCCGGGCGGTGATCGAATCGCGTCTGCCGGTGCACGAGTGGCCCCGGCAGCGACTGCTGATCACCGCCGTCGACGCCCGGACGGGTGAGCCGCGGATCTTCGATCGGGACTCGGGAGTCACGTTGGTCGACGCGGTGACCGCCAGTTCGGCCGTGCCCCTGGTCTGGCCGCCGCATACCGTGGACGGTGTGCGCTACACCGACGGCGGCATCCGGACCAGCGTCAATGCCGATCTGGCGGCCGGGCACGCGCGGGTGCTGATCATCGCGCCGCTGGCCGATCCCGCGCTGGAGATCGATATCGCCGGATTGACCGAGCGAGGTGCGCGGGTCGAACTGATCGTCCCCGACGAGGCGGCGGTCGCGGCCTTCGGCGCGAACCCGCTCGACACCGCCACCCGAGTCCCCGCGGCGCATGCCGGTCGGGCACAGGGGAAGTCGGTGGCCGCGCAGGTCGCCCGGCTGTGGGACTAGCGGGCGATCAGGCGCGGGCGGCCACGAGTGCCGCGCGGGCGGCCGGTGCGGCGGCCTCCCGGTCGCCTGCCACCAGCCCGATCCGGGTTCGGCGGTCGAGCAGGTCGCTCTCGTCGAGTGCGCCTTCGTGGGTGAGCGCATAGGCGAATTCGGCGCGTAGTACGTCGATGCCCGGGGCGACCGGCTCGGCCAGGGCGGGGTCGCGCCGGGCGGCGGCCGCCACGTGCGCGGCCTGGTCGCCATATCGCTCGACCAGGATCGGCGCGGCGGCGATCGCATCGCGTGCTCGGCCGGATACCGCTCCCACCAATGGAATTCGCCGGGTGCGGCAGGGGCCGGCGGTCAATCCGGCGGTGTCGACCGCGGTGTCGACCGCGTCCTCGGCCATCTGCCGATAGGTCGTGAGCTTGCCGCCGACGATCGTGATCGGCCCACCGGGCGAGCGCAGCACGGCATGTTCGCGTGAGATGTCGGAGGTGGCGTCGTCAGCGGTGCGCAGCAACGGTCGAAGACCGGCGAAAGCGCCGCGGACATCGCTGCGCCGCAACGGTTCCCGCAGCACCGAATTGACCGTGTCGAGGAGGAACTCGATCTCGGATTCGGTGGGCTGTGGTTCGTCGGGGACCGGGCCGGGTGCGTCCTCATCGGTCAGCCCCACATAGACGCGGCCGTGCGCGGCCGGGAACGCGAAGACGAAACGGCTGGTGCTGCCAGGAATCGGCACGGTCAACGAGGCGTCGAGCCCATCGAAGTCGGCGGCGTCGAACACCAGGTGAGTACCCCGGCTGGGCCGTAGTTCGATACCGGGATCGACGCGATCGGCCCACACGCCTGCGGCGTTGATCACCGAACGTGCTCGCACGGTGAGGGTTTCGCCGGTGAGCGTGTCGTGCAGGACGGCCGAATCGGCGCTCACCTGTTCGGCGCGTACCCGGGTCAGCACGGTGGCGCCGTGTGCCGCGGCGGTGCGGGCGATCGTCACCACCAGGCGGGCGTCGTCGACCAGCTGCCCGTCCCAGGCGACCATGCCGCCGCGTAACCCCGCGCGGCGCAGGGTGGGCGCCAGGCGCAACGCTTCGGCGGTGGCCACCCGGCGGGAACGCGGCAGGACCCGCGCCGAGGTTCCGGCGGTGCGCCGCAACACATCTCCGGCCAGGAAGCCGGCGCGTACCAGTAGCCGCTGTGGCAGGCCGCTGCCATCGAAGGTGGGAACGAGCTGTGGGATCGCCCGGGTGAGATGGGGAGCGATGGTGGTGAGCAGCGCGTCACGTTCGACAGCGCTCTCATGGGCGATACCGACCCCGCCCGAGGCCAGATACCGCAGCCCGCCGTGTACGAGTTTCGAACTCCACCGGCTGGTGCCGAACGCCAAGTCGTTCGCCTCCACCAGAACCGTGCGCAACCCGCGCGTGGCGGCATCCAGCGCCACTCCCGTTCCGGTGACGCCGCCGCCGATGACCAGGACATCGATCCGGTCGCCATCGCCGAGCGCCTGGAGTTCGCGGCCGCGACGAGCGGCGTTGAGCGCGGAATCTCCGGGTGCCGGGCCGGTCCCCGGACTGCTCTCGTCGAGCATTCGCATGCCTCGCTTCCTCTTTCGGCCTACGTGCAATCGGGCCGCAGATAACGGTCGACGACGCGGGCGAGCTCGACATCGAGTCCCATGTCGTCGAGCAGGTGGCTGACGGTATTCGCCGACTGCACCGTCGACTGGCTGATCAGCAGCAGCATCGTGGCCAGCTGGTCGGGGTCGCCCGCCCGAATCGATCCATCGCGCTGTCCCTCGCGGATCACCGCGGAGAAGACCTCGATCAACTGCCGCTGGTTGCGTCCGAGCCGGCCGAACACGTAGGTCAGCATGAGGTCGGTGTCGATGCGGAAGATCTTGGCGAACAGGGGATTCGATCGGAGTTCGCCGGCGCCGGTGACGATTCCCTCGACCAGTCGCCCGCGCGCCGGGCCGTCGGCCGGCACGCTGGTCTCCACGATGCGCTGGAGTTCGCGCACCAAGAGCTCGGCGATCAGTGCCCTGGTGTCGGGCCAGCGGCGATACACGGTGGGCCGACTGACTCCGGCGCGGCGGGCCACCTCGCTGAGCGTGGTGCGGCGTACGCCGAACTCCTCGACGCAGTCACGGCCGGCGGCCAGGATCGCGAGGTCGATCGCGGGTAGCTCGGTATCGGGGGCGGTGGATTCGACTGGATTCATCGTGGACTCACTATCGGATCTGGCCATTACTGCTTGACACTCTATGTCAGACTGTAACTCATGGTCGATACGCGACGGGACATGTCCGCAGAGAACTCGGGTGCAGAAACGCCGGGCGAGTCGTCCGATCGTCCGAGTATGGTGTGGGACGCCTGGGGCATCGCCTCGGCACATGCGCCGCTCCCGGACCGGATTCGGACCTTGGTGGCGCAGGTTTTCTCGGTGTCGGGTGAACCGGTGGCTCGTCGTGATGAGGGCGATGTGCCACTGCGGGAATCCGAACTGACGGCCGCGCATCGGGCGGGGTTGTCCGCGGTGGTCGGTGCGGACCGGGTGTCGGTCGGCCACCGTGACCGGCTCCTGCACGCCGGGGGCAAGAGTACCCCCGACCTGCTGCGTCGCCGTGCCGACGGACCGCAGGACGCGCCCGACGCCGTGGTTTTCCCCGCCGATCACGACCAGGTCGCCGCGGTACTCGCCTATTGCTCCGAGGCGTCGATAGCGGTGGTGCCCTTCGGCGGTGGCACCAGCGTGGTGGGCGGACTCGACCCCGCGCGTGGCCGGTTCGGCACCGTGATCGCACTCGATCTGCAGCGGCTGGACGCACTCACCGATGTCGACCCGGTGAGCCGGACCGCGACCCTGGGCGCCGGGCTCACCGGTCCGCAAGCGGAGAAAGCCCTTGCGGCGCACGGATTGTCGCTCGGACACTTCCCGCAGAGTTTCGAGTTCGCCAGTATCGGCGGATTCGCGGCCACCCGTTCCTCGGGGCAGGCCTCGGCGGGATACGGCCGATTCGACGACATGATCATGCATCTGAAGGTGGCGACTCCCACGGGCACGGTCGATCTCGGCCGCGCGCCCGCCTCGGCCGCCGGACCCGATCTGCGCGAACTGTTCTCCGGTTCGGAGGGCACACTCGGCGTCATCACCGAGGTGACACTGCGGGTGCATCCGGTTCCGGCCGCGACGGCCTATCAGGCCTGGACTTTCCCGGATTTCGCCACCGGCGCCGACGCGCTGCGGACGGTGGTCCAGAACGGAGCCGCGCCGACGGTGCTGCGCCTGTCCGACGAGGCCGAGACCGGGCTGAACCTGGCGCGATCCGCGGATATCGGGGGTGCCCCGGTGGGCGGCTGCCTGGCCGTCACCACCTTCGAGGGGACCGCTGTGCATGTCGCCGCTCGCAGCGCGGAGGCCTTCGAACTGCTGGCCGCGGCCGGCGGCACCGCCCTGGGGGAACAGCCCGCGCGGGAATGGGAGCACGGCCGCTTCGCCGCGCCGTACCTGCGCGATGCGCTGCTCGATATCGGGGTGCTGTGCGAAACCCTGGAAACGGCGACCAACTGGTCGAATGTGGCGCACCTGAAGGCCGCGGTGACGACCGCGCTCACCGAGTCACTCGGCGCTCAGGGCACTCCGGCGCTGGTCATGTGTCATATCTCGCACACCTACAGCACCGGTGCGTCGCTGTATTTCACCGTCGTCGCCACACAGGCCGACGATCCGGCGCAGCAGTGGGCCCACGCCAAGCGTGCCGTCGGTGCCGCGATCGTCGCCAACGGCGGCACGATCACCCATCACCACGCGGTCGGCACGGACCACCGTCCGTGGATGACCGACGAAATCGGTGACCTCGGCGCGCGAATTCTGCGCGCGGTGAAGGATGCGGTGGACCCGGCGGGAATCCTCAATCCCGGCAAGCTGATTCCGTGAGCGTTCACTCGATCCGCACGGTAGCGCTGGTCACCAATCCGCATTCCGGGCACGGCCGCGGTCTGGCGGCCGCCGCGGCCGCCGCCGCCCGCTTCGCCGAGGGTGAGGTGCGGGTGCGTGAGATCCGCGGCGTGAGCGCGGCGGAAACCGTTCGCCTCGTGCGGGATTCGGTCCACGGCTCCGATCGGCCCGATGCCGTGGTCTGCGCCGGCGGCGACGGATTGGTCTGCGTCACCCTGCAGGCGATCGCCGGAACCGGGGTGCCGCTGGGACTGCTGCCCGGTGGTACCGGCAACGATCTGGCTCGTGAACTCGGTATTCCCGACGACGATCCGGTCGCGGCCGCCGATATCGTGCTCGCCGGCACGGTCCGCACGATCGATCTGGGCTCGGTCGAGGCCACGCCCGACCCCGAGAACCCGCACGGCTGGGGCGCCGGCCGGTCGATGCGTTTCGCGACCATCGCCGGGACCGGATTCGATGCGCGGGTCACCCTGCGCGCCAATCGCATGCGCCGGCCCAAGGGATCGCTGCGCTATTCCTTCGCGGCCGTGCCGGAGCTCCTGGGCCGGCTCGGCGTGCCGTATCGCATCGAATTGTCCGATGATCCCGGCGGATCCGGCGGCCGGGTGTTCGAGACCGAGGCGGTGATGGTGGCGGTCGGCAACACCCGCACCTATGGCGGCGGGATGCTGATCTGCCCCGACGCCGTCGTCGACGACGGGTTGCTCGATCTCACCGTGGTCGGCGCCATGTCGCGGATCGAGATGGTCCGGATGCTGCCGGCACTGGCGGCCGGTAAGCGCATCGACCACCCGGCGGTGGGCCATCACCGGGCGAGCGCCATCACACTCACCGCGGCGGTCCCGGCGACCGCGGACGGTGATCCGGCCGGGCGGCTGCCGGCCACCTTCCGCAGCGAACCGGGCGCGCTCGCGGTGCTGGTGCCCTGATCGCCGCGGGCCAGAGCGGGCACGCTCCGGTGCGCAAAGCTCGAATCTGCGAGCTTGCTGAGAGGCAAACCCTCACCTGCGCAACGGATTCGGGCAAAAGCTGAGAATTGCCTTTGGAATCGTGTATCACGCCGGGATCGGCGGTAGTCTCGAAGACGTGGGCAGGGTTTTCGGTGTCCCTCATCCGCCGAAAGCCCGGCCCTACTTCTTTGTCCGCGCCGGGTGAGCAGGGCCGCGTCGAGGCCTGCCATCCAACTCCGTAGAATCGCACGGTGACCAGCGCAGCCCCTGATAACTCGCGAAATCGTGCCGACGCCCTCCCCAAGAGCTGGAACCCCAGCGATGTAGAGGCTGACATGTACGAGCGCTGGGTAGCGGCCGGTTACTTCACCGCCGACCCGGCCGCTGTGTCCGATGCCGCCGTCCGCGGGCCCTCCGTGGTTACGCAGGCTGCCTCCTCCGGGCCTGACGCTACCGGCGGAAAGCCGCCCTACTCGATCGTGCTGCCCCCGCCCAACGTCACCGGCAATCTGCACATGGGCCACGCCTTCGACCACACCCTGATGGACCTGCTCACCCGCCGCAAGCGCATGCAGGGCTACGAGGTGCTGTGGCTGCCCGGCATGGACCACGCCGGTATCGCGACCCAGAACGTGGTGGAGAAGCAGCTCGCCGCCGACGGCAAGACCAAAGAGGACTTCGGCCGCGAACTGTTCGTCGACAAGGTCTGGGACTGGAAGCGCGAATCCGGTGGTGCCATCCAGGGGCAGATGCGCCGGCTCGGTGACGGCGTGGACTGGAGCCGCGACCGCTTCACCATGGACGAGGGCCTGTCCCGCGCCGTGCAGACCATCTTCAAGCGCCTCTACGACGCGGGGCTGATCTACCGCGCCGAGCGGCTGGTGAACTGGTCGCCCACACTCGAGACCGCGATCTCCGACGTCGAGGTGAAGTACGAGGATGTGGAGGGCGAGCTCGTCTCGCTGCGGTACGGCTCGTTGAACGACGACGAACCGCATGTGGTCGTGGCGACCACCCGGGTCGAGACCATGCTGGGTGACACCGCGGTCGCGGTACATCCCGACGACGAGCGCTACCGCGCGCTGATCGGCACCACGGTCCATCACCCCATCACCGGTCGCCAGATCCCGATCGTGGCCGACGACTACGTGGATCCCGAATTCGGTTCCGGCGCAGTCAAGATCACGCCCGCGCACGATCCCAACGACTTCGAACTCGGCCTGCGGCACAACCTGCCGATGCCGACGATCATGGACAAGACCGGCAAGATCGCCGATTCCGGAACGGAATTCGACGGGATGGACCGCTTCGAGGCGCGGATCAAGATTCGCGAACGCCTGGCCGCAGAGGGCCGCATCGTCGCCGAGAAGCGTCCGTACGTGCACAGCGTCGGTCACTCGGAGCGCTCCGGCGAGCCGATCGAGCCGCGGCTGTCCATGCAGTGGTGGGTGAAGGTCGATTCGCTGGCCAAGGCCGCCGGTGACGCGGTGCGTGGCGGCGCGGTGCAGATCTACCCGGCCTCCCAGGAACCGCGCTGGTTCGATTGGGTCGACAACATGCACGACTGGTGCATCTCCCGGCAGCTGTGGTGGGGACATCGCATTCCGATCTGGTACGGACCCGACGGCGAGACCGTGTGCGTCGGCCCGGACGAGCAGGCGCCCGAGGGCTGGGTGCAGGACCCCGACGTCCTCGACACCTGGTTCTCCTCGGGCCTGTGGCCGTTCTCCACCATGGGCTGGCCGGACGCCACCCCGGAGCTGGCCAAGTTCTATCCGACCAGTGTGCTGGTCACCGGTTACGACATCCTGTTCTTCTGGGTCGCCCGGATGATGATGTTCGGCATGTTCGTCTCCGACGATCCGGTCATCGCCGCGGGCAAGGACCCCGAGCAGCGACAGGTTCCGTTCGCAGATGTGTTCCTGCACGGCCTCATTCGCGACGAATTCGGCCGCAAATACTCCAAGTCCAAGGGCATCGGCGTCGACCCGCTGCTGTGGATCGACGAATACGGCGCCGACGCAACACGATTCACCCTCGCTCGCGGTGCGCAGCCCGGTAGCGACCTGTCGGTGGGGCCGCCGCACGTGCAGGCGTCGCGCAATTTCGTCACCAAACTGTTCAACGCCACCAAGTTCGCGCTGATGAACGGGGCGGAGCCGGGCGAGCTGCCGGAGCGGGCCACCCTCACCGATACCGACCGGTGGATTCTGGACCGGCTCGACGAGGTCCGCGCCGAAGTGGACTCCTCGTTCGATCGCTACGAATTCGGCAAGGCATGTGAGGCGCTGTACCACTTCGCCTGGGACGAACTGTGTGACTGGTACCTGGAACTCGCCAAGGTGCAGTTCGCGGAGTCCGAGCAGCGGGCCGCGAGTACTCGGATCGTGCTCGGCACCGTGCTGGATTCGGTTCTGCGCCTGCTGCATCCGGCCATCCCGTTCGTCACCGAATCGCTGTGGCAGGTGCTCACCGCCGGTGAGGCGGGTGCGTCACTGGTGATCGCGCCCTGGCCGCAGGCCTCCGGAGTCGTGACCGATACCGTTGCCGCACAGCGCATCACGGATCTGCAGAAGCTGGTCACCGAGATCCGCCGCTTCCGCAGCGATCAGGGGCTGACCGACAAGCAGAAGGTCGCCGCCACCCTGTCCGGTATCGAGGCCGCCGATCTCACCGGGCAACTCGGTGAGATCGCCAGCCTGGCCCGGCTCACCGAAGCCGGAGCCGATTTCGCGGCCACCGCCGCGGTGGAGGTGCGGCTGTCCGGCGCCACCGTCACGGTCGAACTCGACACCTCCGGCACGGTCGATCTGGAGGCCGAACGCCGCCGGCTGGAGAAGGACCTGGCCGTCGCGCAGAAGGATCTCGCTGCCACCACCGCCAAACTCGGCAACGAGGACTTCCTGGCCAAGGCACCCGAGAACGTGGTCGCCAAGATCCGCACCCGCCGTGAGGTCGCCGAATCCGAAGTGGCGCGCATCGGTGCGCGGCTGGCGCAGATCGCGGGACCGGGGGCGAAGTGAGCGGCGACGACGCGCTGGGCACCGGCCCGTCGCCGGTGGATCTGGCCGAAATGGCGCTGGTCGAGGCCGAACTCGACCAGCGCTGGGGTGAGACGAAGATCGAGCCGTCGCTCACCCGGATCGCGACGCTGATGGATCTGCTCGGCTCGCCGCAGCAGAGTTATCCGGCGATCCACATCGCCGGGACCAACGGCAAGACCTCGGTGACCCGCATGGTCGATGCGCTGCTCACCGCGCTGCATCGGCGGACCGGGCGGTTCACCAGCCCGCATCTGCAGCTCGCAACCGAACGCATCGCGGTCGACAACGCACCCATCACGCCCGGGCGTTATGTGGAGCTCTACCGCGAGCTGTTGCCGTACGTCGAGATGGTCGATGCGAAATCGCTCGACGGCGCGCTCGGCACCCCTGGACCCCGGATGAGCAAATTCGAGGTGCTGGTCGCCATGGCCTATGCCGCCTTCGCCGAGGCGCCGGTCGACGTGGCCGTCGTCGAAACCGGCATGGGCGGCACCTGGGACGCGACGAATGTGATCGACGGCCAGGTCGCGGTGATCACGCCGATCGGGCTGGACCACACCGACTATCTCGGCCCGGACCTGACATCGATCGCGGGGGAGAAGGCCGGGATCATCAAGTCCTCGCCGCAGGATCTGCTGATCCCGCGCGACACCGTCGCCATCCTCGCCGAACAGGAACCCGAGGCGATGGAGGTGCTGCTGCGCCGCACGGTCGACGCCGATGCCGCGGTCGCTCGCGCCGGCTCCGAATTCCGGTTGCTGTCGCGTCGCATCGCCATCGGCGGGCAGGTCCTCGAGATCCAAGGACTCGGCGGGGTCTACGACGAGATCTTCCTGCCGCTGCACGGCGAACATCAGGCGCACAATGCGACGCTGGCCCTGGCCGCGGTCGAGGCGTTCTTCGGTGCGGGCGCGCAGAAGCAACTCGACATCGAGGCGGTGCGAGCGGGATTCGCGGCCGCGGTCAGCCCCGGGCGGATGGAGCGAATGCGCAACGCGCCCACCATCTTCATCGACGCCGCGCACAATCCTGCCGGTGCCCGGGCGCTCGCCGACACCCTGACCGGCGAGTTCGACTTCCGCAAATTGGTAGGCGTGGTGGCCGTCCTGTCCGACAAGGACGCGGACGGGATCCTGACGGCACTCGAGCCGGTCCTCGACGAGATCGTTGTGACCACCAACGGCTCGCCCCGGGCCCTCGACGTGGACGAACTCGCCGACCTGGCCGTCCAGCGATTCGGCGACGAGCGGGTCGTCACCGCGGCCAGTCTCACCGACGCGCTCGAAACCGCCACCGCGATCGCCGAGGAGGCCGGCGACTCCGGCGAGCCCGTCTCGGGCGCGGGCATCGTGGTCACCGGTTCGGTCGTCACCGCGGGCCAGGCGCGCTCGCTGTTCGGGAAGGGCCCCGCGTGAGCACGGGGGCCGGAGGCGGTAGCTTGCGTAACCACGCAGGCCCTGGCGAACGCGGTATCGGGTACAGCGTGAGCACGGGGGCCGGAGGCGGTAGCTTGCGTAACCACGCAGGCCCTGGCGAACGCGGCATCGGGTACAGCGTGAGCACGGGGGCCGGAGGCGGTGGCTTGCATGGGCGCGGGGCGAGCATCATGGGTTCTAGGAGGCATCGTGGCTAGCGAGGACGAGACTCGCGACAGCGAGAACAGCGCACCGGCCGGCGTACCCGCGCCCGCGACCGATCCGTGGAAGGGGTTCCGCGGCGTGATGGCCGGATCCCTCATCTTGGAGGCCATCGCCGTTCTGCTGGCGCTGCCGGTGGTGGGTGCCGTCGGTGGCGGGCTGAGCTGGTGGTCGGTGACCTATCTGGTCGGTCTCGCGGTACTGATGTTCGTCGGATCCGGGATGCAGCGGCGATCGTGGGCGGTGCCGTTCAATCTCGGCCTTCAGGTCCTGGTGCTGGTGGGCGGATTCATTCACCTGTCGATCCTGATCATCGGTGTCGTCTTCCTCGCCGTCTGGATCTTCATCCTGTTCCTGCGCTCCGATGTCAAACGCCGCATGGACCAGGGATTACTGCCCAGTCAGCGGATCCAGGGCTCATCCTGACCGCTCGGTTCGGAATACCGCCCGGCCGCCGGTTAGAGTGTCGCCGTGACTGAGCAGACGTTGGTTCTCATCAAGCCGGACGGCGTGGCCCGTGGCCTGGTCGGTGAGATCATCACCCGCATCGAACGCAAAGGCCTCAAGATCGCGGCCCTCAAGCTCGAGCAGGTCTCCGAAGAACTCGCCGCCGCCCACTACGCCGAACACGACGGCAAGCCGTTCTACGGCTCGCTGATCGAATTCATCACCTCCGGCCCTGTCGTGGCGGCCATCCTCGAGGGCCCGCGTGCCATCGCGGCGTTCCGGCAGATCGCCGGTGGCACCGACCCCGTCGAGAAGGCCGTCCCCGGCAGCATCCGCGGTGACTACGCACTGGAAACCCAGTTCAACCTCGTTCATGGCTCCGACTCCCCGGAAAGCGCCAAGCGCGAAATCGCGCTCTGGTTCAGTGTGTGATTGCTTCGCTCCGCTCGGCGGGTTCGCGGCCCCCTGTGGCTCGGCGATGAGGTGCCGCGGCTTGCTCCTTCGTCGTCGCCTGTGCCACGGCACCTCATCGCCGAGCCGGCCGCGAACCGGTCGCTCGTAAGACTCGCTCCGGCCGAGAGCGGATGTCGCGGTGTGGGGTCTTCCGTCCCAGGTGAGGGATTGCTCACCCCGCGAGTGCCGTGGCCGGCGCGGAGCCGTGCTGGCGGCGCGAGACCGCCGACGGCTCGGATGTCAACGGACGCGGCGTGATGCGGGAAGATGTCGTGCCGGGTTACCCGGAGAAATACCTACTCAGATGTAGAAATACGGCGTTCGGCAGGGCGCGGAATCGGTGCGTAGGAGCGCCGATGGCGAACCTGTGGCGCCGGGTATGGGATACTGACAACGGATGTGATCGACGCCTACCCATCGCGGCAGGTGGCGAGAGCAACCGAATGGCACCGCGGCTCGACGCCGATCATCGCTGCCCCGGACGGTTACAAGACTCGGCTGTTCGGCGGCACGCTGGATGAGCGCTCGAGTTCCGGTGTGAAGCCAGCAGCCAGGCGCCGCGTGACCAGTTAGCCCGAAAACGACGTACGACAGGTGATAACCGGGCACGCGGGGCGAGACCATCAGACTTGCGCCCTCCGGGTGCGAGGCGAGGAAAGCGCCCCCGCGTCGGCCGCGTCACTCTCGTACGAGTGGGACGCGCCCGGGGGCCCGAGGAGATTTCGTGGCCGATCAAGAGCCGCAGGGAACGTCGCAAACCAATGGTGAATCCACCCCCGCCGGGGTGGCCGGGGGAGGGGAGGCAGCGCAGTTGCCGGAACGAATCCGGGTACACGCGCTGGCGAAACTTCTGGGTACCACCAGCAAACGTATCCTTGCTCACCTGACCGAACTGGGTGCCGAAGCACGTAGCGCCCAATCCAGCCTGGACCGGACCGTCGCCGAATCGGTGCGCGACGCCCTGGTCCCACCACCCGCCGAGACCGTGGCCGAGCCGGCCGCGAGCGAATCATCGGCAGCCGATTCCGCGGCGGTATCCCCCGGGAGCGCCGAGCCGGCGACTTCCGGCGATATCGCGGCGGAGTCCGTCGAATCGACACCCGAGCCCGCCGCGGAGCCGGTGACTCCCGTGGTCGCCGAGCCCGAGGTGCCGACGTCCGCGGGGGCGTCCGCGCCCACCGCGCCCGCGACCGGCGCATCCAACGGCGTCGCAGCGACCGCCGAGCCGTCGGCTCCCGAGCCCGCGGCACCGCACACGTCGCTGTTCACCAGTCCGTTCCAGCGCTCGACGCCGCCGCCCGAGCAGCCGGTGGTCTTCGAGGCCCCCGCCCTCGCGGCCGCCCCGCTGTTCCTGCCACCGGATGCCGCCGCCGCCGAGGAGATGCGGCGCAAGCGGCGGGCCGAACGCGAGGCCGCCGAGCAGGAAGCCGCCGAGCGGAAGGCTGCCGAGCAGAAGGCAGCTGAACACAAGGCATCTGAACACAAGGCCGCTGAGCAGAAGGCAGCCGAGCACAAGGCCACCGAGCACAAGGCCGGGACCGCGCCCGCGGAGACCGGCGCCGAGCAGTCGCAGGCCACTACCGAGTCCGACACCGAATCCGGCTCCGATTGGGATGAGGATCAGTCTCGCGACGAGCAGGAGGACGGCGGCCGCTCCCGTCGACGCCGCCGGGGCCGTCGTGGTCGCGGCCGGGGCCGGGGTGAGCAGCACGCCGATCAGGACTCCGATGACGAGTCCGACGACGAGGACACCGACGCGCAGGACGGCACCGGCGAATCCGCCGACGAGAGCCACACCGAGGCCGAGGACACCGACGACGATTCGTCGTCGTCGGACGGATCGACCCGCCGTCGCCGTCGCCGGCGTCGCCGCAAGAGCGGTGAGGACAACGAGTCCGAGTCCACCGCCGACGACGATCCGCCGAATACCGTCGTGCACGAGCGCGAACCGCGCAACAAGCGCCGCGCCGTCGATGAGGTGCAGGGCATCAGCGGCTCCACCCGGCTCGAGGCCAAGCGGCAGCGTCGGCGTGACGGTCGTGAGGCCGGCCGTCGCCGCCCGCCGATCCTGACCGAGTCGGAATTCCTGGCCCGTCGCGAGGCCGTGGACCGGGTCATGGTGGTCCGGGAGAAGTCGTTCCCGGTCACCGCGGATCACACCCATGCCGGCGCCACCACTCAGGTCGCGGTGCTCGAGGACAACATCCTCGTCGAGCATTTCGTGACCAACACCGGTACGGCGTCCATGGTCGGCAATGTGTATCTGGGCAAGGTGCAGAATGTGCTGCCCAGCATGGAAGCGGCGTTCGTCGACATCGGCCGCGGCCGCAACGGTGTGCTCTACGCCGGTGAGGTGAACTGGGAGGCCGCCGGGCTGGGCGGCCGCGAGCGCAAGATCGAACAGGCGCTCAAACCCGGCGACACCGTGCTGGTGCAGGTCAGTAAGGACCCGGTCGGGCACAAGGGTGCCCGGCTGACCACGCAGATCAGCCTCGCGGGCCGCTTCCTGGTCTACGTCCCCGGCGGGACCTCGACCGGAATCAGCCGCAAACTGCCCGATACCGAACGCAAGCGGCTCAAGGAGATCCTGCGCGATATCGTCCCGCAGGACGCCGGGGTGATCATCCGCACCGCGTCCGAGGGGGTGAGCGAGAACGAACTCGCCCGCGACGTGGAGCGGCTGCAGGCCACCTGGAAGACCATCGAGAAGCAGGCCGAGAACGGGTCCGGTGCGCCCAAGACCCTGTACGAGGAGCCCGACCTGCTGGTCAAGGTCGTTCGCGATCTGTTCAACGAGGACTTCTCGAAGCTGGTCATCGAGGGTGATCGAGCCTGGACGACGGTGGAGAACTACGTTCGCACGGTCGCGCCGGACATGCTGTCGCGGGTGGAGCGCTACGAGAACACCGGTGTGGACGTTTTCGGCAGCCTGCGCATCGACGAACAGCTCGCCAAGGCGCTCGACCGCAAGGTGTGGTTGCCCTCGGGCGGCACCCTGGTCATCGACCGCACCGAGGCGATGACGGTGATCGACGTCAACACCGGCAAGTTCACCGGCTCCGGTGGTAGCAACCTGGAGGAGACGGTCACCCGCAACAACCTCGAGGCCGCCGAGGAGATCGTGCGGCAGATGCGGTTGCGCGACATCGGCGGCATGATCGTCGTCGACTTCATCGACATGGTGCTCGAGTCCAATCGGGATCTGGTCCTGCGTCGGCTCACCGAGAGTCTGGGACGCGACCGCACCCGCCATCAGGTGTCGGAGGTGACCTCACTCGGCCTGGTGCAGATGACCCGCAAGAAGCTGGGCACCGGCCTGGTCGAGGCGTTCTCCACCACCTGTGAGCATTGCCACGGTCGCGGCATCATCGTGCACAACTACCCGGTCGAGACGGCGCCTGCCGAGGAGAGCGGTTCGGGTCGTCGCGAGGGCCGCCGTCGGCGCAAGGACAAGGACCGCGACAAAGACAAGCCGCAGCAGCCCGCGGCGGCACCGGCACCCGTCGCCGAGGAAGATTCGCACCACGAGGAGGAGGCCGCTGCCAAGCGTGCCCATCCGGTGGCGCTGGCCATGGCGTCGCACCACTCCGATGACGCGTCCGCCGAGGGGGTGGCCGTCGCCGATGCCGAGGGTGTCGCCGCGGCAGCCGGTGAGCCGACGCCCGCTACGGCCGCGGTGTCGTCCGACGCCACCGAATCCGCCACCGCCGAGTTCGACCGGCCGGTGTCCGGGGCGGAGGAGCCGGGCACGGCACGGTCGAAGAGGCCGGAGCGGAACGGGACGCGCGACCGGCGTGGCGGGGAATCCCGCCGCCGGGCCGACCGGCCCAGCGAGGCGCCGGTATCGGTCGAGGAGTCCGGAACTTCCACGCCCGCGGCCGCCGAGACCGGCACCACGGTCACCCCGGAGCCGGAGACCTCGAGCCCCCGGCGTGGACGCCGCCGGGTGGCCCGCACGACCACGGCCGTGTCCAGCGATAATCAGGCCTCGGTCTTCGTCCTCTCCGAGAGTGAGCAAGGCGACACCCCGAAGTTCAGCCTGGACAACATCGCCGCCCCCGAGGTGACTCCGCGCCCCCGCACCCGCCGCCGGACGGCGGGCCGGGCAGCAGGAGCTCCCGAGGCGCCGAACTGATCCGGAGCCGACCGAGTTAGCGGTGAATGCCCCGCCCCGAACAGGGGCGGGGCATTCCCACGCCACAGCCGTCTCGGTCCGGTGACCGGATGACGCGGGGCGAACGGCTGGAGTTTCATCAGCCGATGTTCCCGCAGTTCACCAGCCGCTGGTGAGTATTCGACCGCTCCTGGTGGGACGCGGTGCACCTGCCCTCGCGGGCCGGATCACCCCCGCGGACCGAGGCGGAGGCCACCGGTGGAGCCCGGTTTGGTCTGGGGGGTGGGGGTCCTGTAATCTTGGTCAGTCGCTGCCCGGTGACAGCACTGCGCTGTCGTGAGATCCGGCTCGAAACGAGCTCTCCGGCGCGGAACGTAGCGCTGAGGCGGCGGTGACTATCAGACCAGTCATATGGCGGTTTCCGGTTTTCACCGGTAGGCGTCCGTGTGAACAGAGTGCCTATGCACCAGTTGAGGAAAGAGGGCAGCCGACCGATGGCAACGTACGCGATCGTCAAGACCGGCGGAAAGCAGTACAAGGTCGCGGTCGGTGACCTGGTGAAGGTCGAGAAGATCGAGGGTGAACCGGGCACGGCCGTAGCGCTGTCGCCGGTGCTGGTGGTCGACGGCGCCGAGCTGACTACCGATGCCGACAAGCTGGCCAAGGTCGCGGTCTCCGCCGAAGTGGTGGAGCAGACCAAGGGCCCGAAGATCCGGATCCACAAGTTCAAGAACAAGACCGGCTACCACAAGCGTCAGGGACACCGTCAGAAGCTGACGGTCCTGAAGGTCACCGGCATCAAGTAATTTCGACCTAGCGGAACCACCAGGTTTCGAATCGAGGAGTTTTCAGCCATGGCACATAAGAAGGGTGCGTCCAGCTCTCGCAACGGTCGCGATTCCAATTCCCAGCGGCTCGGCGTGAAGCGCTTCGGCGGCCAGGCCGTCAAGGCCGGTGAGATTCTGGTCCGTCAGCGCGGAACCCACTTCCACCCCGGCGTCAACGTCGGTCGTGGCGGCGACGACACGCTGTTCGCCCTCGAGGCGGGCGCGGTCCAGTTCGGCAGCAAGCGTGGCCGCAAGACCGTCAACATCGTGGTACCGGAGCCGGCGCAGGCCTGATCGGCGTCGGAGCCTTCTCCACACATTCTTCGAAGCGGGCCAGGGTTTAGCAGATAAACCCTGGCCCGTTCGCCGTTCCGGGAGGCTCACCACCACCGTCCACCGAACACAGAGGTCCAGCTGGCATGTCCAAATTCATCGATCGTGTGGTGCTGCACGTACGCGCCGGGAAGGGCGGCCACGGCTGCGCCTCGGTGCATCGCGAGAAGTACAAGCCGCTCGGCGGACCGGACGGCGGTAACGGCGGTAACGGCGGGGATGTGATCCTCGAGGTCGACCCCAATGTGCACACCCTGCTGGACTTTCATTTCCATCCGCACGCCAAGGCCGGTAGCGGTAAACCCGGAGAGGGCGGTAACCGCGACGGCAAGCAGGGCGGCGAACTCCTGCTGAAGGTGCCGGACGGCACCGTGGTCATCGGGAGCGACGGGGAAGTGCTGGCCGATCTGGTCGGTAGCGGAACCCGCTACGTGGCCGCTCGCGGTGGCCGGGGCGGTCTCGGTAATGCGGCGTTGGTGTCGCGGGCACGCAAGGCCCCCGGTTTCGCTCTCCTCGGTGAGGAGGGCCAGGAGCGCGATCTCGTCCTCGAGTTGAAATCCGTGGCCGATGTGGGCCTGGTCGGATTCCCCTCGGCGGGTAAGTCCTCCTTGGTGTCGGTGTTGTCGGCCGCCAAGCCGAAGATCGCCGACTATCCGTTCACCACGCTGGTGCCCAACCTCGGCGTGGTGTCCAGTGGTGACACCACCTTCACCGTCGCCGATGTGCCGGGCCTGATCCCGGGAGCCAGCGACGGGCGTGGCCTGGGTCTGGATTTCCTGCGTCATCTGGAGCGTTGTGCGGTGCTCGCGCACGTGGTCGACTGCGCCACACTGGAACCCGGTCGCGATCCGATCTCCGATGTCGACGCGCTCGAGGCCGAGCTGGCCGCGTACCGGCCGGCGCTGGCGGCCGATGCCGGACTCGGCGATCTGGCCGACCGGCCGCGCGTGGTCATTCTCAACAAGGCCGATGTCCCCGATGCGGCGGAACTGGCCGAGATGGTCACCGCCGAATTCGCCGAACGCGGCTGGCCGGTGTTCACCATCTCGGCGGTGAGCCGGGAAGGCTTGCGGCCGTTGACTTTCGCGCTGGCCGATATGGTGCGCGAATATCGCGAGGCGCATCCGAAGGCGGAGCCGAAGCGGCCCGTCATCCGCCCGGTGGTGGCCGGCGAGAGCGGATTCTCGGTGGCGCGCGATCCGGAGGTCGAGGGCGGCTTCATCGTGCGCGGTGAGCGACCCGAACGTTGGGTGCGCCAAACGCAATTCGACAATGACGAGGCCGTGGGCTACCTGGCCGACCGCCTGGCGCGGCTGGGCGTGGAAGACCAGCTGGTTCGCCTGGGCGCGCAACCGGGCGCCGAGGTCACCATCGGTGATGTGAGCTTCGAGTGGGAGCCGCAGATCTCGGCCGGTGTGGACATGGTGATGACCGGCCGCGGCACCGATCCGCGCCTGGATCAGACCGAGCGCATCTCTGCTTCCGAGCGTAAACACGCCTCTCGAGTGCGTCGTGGACTGGTGTCCGACGACGAGGACCAGCCGTGACGGCCCGCGGCGCCGATTCGATCGGTGCGCGCGGGCGACCACGGCCCCGGTAATCGTGCGCCACGGCCAGGTGGCGACTCAAGTGAGTGAGTGTTGTAGTGGCACAGGTGGATTCTGATCAGGAGAAGATTTCGACGCGGCAGGCCATTCGCACCGCGCGCAGTGTGGTCGTCAAGATCGGTTCCTCGGCGCTGACCAGTCTCGAGGGTGGGCTCGACAACGCCCGGCTGGACCGGCTCGCCGAGGCGATCGAGGCGCGGATGCGGGCGGGTTCCGATGTGGTGGTGGTGTCCTCCGGCGCGATCGGCGCCGGTATCGCCCCGCTCGGATTATCCGCTCGGCCAAGAGATCTCGCGACGAAGCAGGCCGCCGCCAGCGTTGGTCAGCTGGCCTTGGCACATGCGTGGGGTACCTCGTTCGCCCGGTTCGATCGGGTGGTCGGGCAGGTGCTGCTGACCGCTGGTGACTTCGCCCGCCGCGAACATCACCGCAATGCGCAGCGCACCCTGGACCGGCTGCGGGCACTGCACGCGGTCGCCGTGGTCAACGAGAACGACACCATCGCCACCGAGGAGATCCGGTTCGGCGACAACGATCGGCTGGCCGCACTGGTCGCACATCTTGTCGGTGCCGACGCGCTGCTGCTGCTGTCGGATGTGGACGGTCTATACGACGGCGATCCCCGCAAGGGTGGTGCGAGCTTCATTCCAGAGGTGCGCGGCAGCGCCGATCTCGACGGTGTCATCGCCGGTAGCGGTGGCGCTCTGGGCACCGGCGGAATGGCATCCAAACTGTCCGCGGCCCGGCTGGCCGCCGACGCCGGTGTGCCGGTCCTGCTGGCGGCGGCCTCGGATGCCGCCACCGCCCTGGCCGACGCCTCGGTGGGTACTGCCTTCGCCGCTCGCCCGACGCGATTGTCGGCGCGCAAGTTCTGGGTCCGCCATGCCGCCGACAGTCGTGGTGCGATCCATCTCGACGCCGGCGCGGTGAAAGCTGTTGCGAAATGCCGCCGTTCGTTGCTCGCCGCCGGTGTCACGGGTGTGAAGGGCCGTTTCCACGGTGGTGATGTGGTAGATCTGCTGTCCCCCGAGGGGCGGGTGGTGGCCCGTGGTGTCGTGGAATACGACAGCGGCGAACTCGAGTCGATGGTGGGACGATCCACCTCGGAACTGCCGGATGGTATGCAGCGCCCCGTGATTCACGCCGACGACCTGGTGCGGGTGTAGACGGTCCGGAGTTCATCTCCTGCTGGGCGCGGTCGAGTATGGGCGTCATCGGAGGTCGGCGTTGACCGGTGCGGACACCGCGCTGCTGACGAAACTGGTGCGAGTGTCAGCCTTCCGGAATGCGGTCCTGGTGAGCTCGACGGCCGGAGGGCGATCGGTTGTGACCGGGGGTGTCCGCGCCGGTATTGGTTGAGGCGCAAGGGAAGAATCGGATCCCGCAGCCAGATCGTGAGGGCGGAGGACTCCACACGGCGGAGGACTCGAACGGCGCGGGTGTTGATCGGGGGTGCACGGACGATTTCGCCCGCACCGCCGCGTTGGCGGTGGTGCGGATCGGCACTGAGTCGCCGGGCGACGTGTGACGCCGGTGTCGTCGAATCGGCGGGTGCGGGTGCCGGTGTCGTCGAATCGGCGGGTGCGGGTGCCGGTGTCGTCGAATCGGCGGGTGCGGGTGCCGGTGCCGTCGAATCTGCCGGTGCGGGTGGTGGTTCGGCGAATCAGCGGGGTGGGGACACTCCCGGTTGGTCCGGAGCGGGGGCGTTGGTATCCGGGATCGGGCCGGTGATGCCGGGCTGACCGTCCTGGTCCGCCAGCGGCGGGGTAGCCGGGTCCGGCGTGGCTGGGTGTGGCGGTGTGGCGGGAGCCGGTGGGGGAGTGTGAGATTGGCTCGGAGCCGGAGCCGGAGCCGGAGCCGGAGCCGGAGCCGGAGCCGGAGCCGGAATGTGTGCTTCCGGGGGTGGCGCCGGTGTCGATGGTGAGACACCGTTGGGTGCGGGTGCGGGTGCGGGTGCGGGTGCTGATGGACCCGGTGTGGGTGTGCCCGTCGTGGGCGGAGCCGGGGCCGGAGTTGCGGGCGCCGGTGCGCTCGGTGCCGGTCCGGGTTGTGGTGGTGCCGACGGAGTTTCGAGCGCCTGCGGCCGATCTCCGGGGGATGGCGGTGCGCCGGGTGCCGGCCCCGGAGCCGGTGCGTCCGGGACGGTGGGCAGGGCGGGAACACCGCTGCCGGCGGCGGAGTACGCGGGCTTGTAGATCATGTTCATCGTCAGGATGGCTTCCTGGCGCATGACCTCCTCGGCGATCGCCGCATCGAGGACGTGTGCCGCCTCGAGGGCGCGGGCGATGGCACCGACCGGGCCGGTGTCGCCCGGCGGTGGGACCGCGAGTTTGACGGCTTCGGCCGCCCCGGCGACCGCGCCCAATCGCGCACCGACCTCGGCGAAGACCGCGGCCAGTTCATCGACGGACGCGGCGAAGCTGCGCGCGCTCACGGCGGCGGCCTCGGCGGCCGGGCCCTGCCAGCCCGCGGCGTCGATGGTCTGTTCGGTGTGGGATCTGGTCGCCGGGATCGCACCGGTGAGGGTGGCGGCGGCTTCCAGCCAGGTCAGTGACGCGTGCAGAATCTCAGCGGCATCGATCTTCTCGGTGCCGTCGTGGATGCCCGCGTGCGTCATCGACTCGAAATGTTCCATCGCGCTGACATATTCGGGATCGCGATGGGCGGCGGGGCCGTACCGGAACTCGGCGCTCATCACTCACGACCGCCCTCGGCGCCGCTACCGCACGGGAGGTGCGGTGCCGGGGCGCTCATCGCGACATCCCGGCCGCGACGGCCCGCAGTGCCGCCGCATGGGCACTGTCGGCCTCCTCGTACAGCCCGCCGCTGATCAGAAACGCCTCTTTCATGCGATACGCCGCGGCGATGTACTGATCGAGCAGTTCGGCCGCATCGCGGGCCTTGCGGCCGAAGCCGGCCTGCAGCTGTTGTGCGGAGAAGAATCCGCCGAATCCGGTGAGATCCGATACCGAATCCAGGCGCTGCTGGAGTTCGCGCAGCCGGTCGGCCTGCTGTTGGTAGATCTCGGCGCAGCCCCGAGCGGCCGCTGGATCGAAGGTGACGGTTCCGCCGCGCGCGGCCTGCAGGAACCCGGCGATATCGGCCTGGCTGGTCTCGATCGTCATGCGCACCCCTGAGATCGGTCGGTCAGGTCCAGCCTAATGGGTCGGAGCCGGAAGGCGGCAGCGAGCGTAACGGCGGCAGGCTTCCCGGATGAGTTCCAGCCGGCACCGCCCGCGCGGCTCGGCCACCGGCTTCACCGGTCAGCGCGGGAGACGTTTCTGCAGATGGGTGGCGATCTGTTGCCGGTTCGCGGGCACCACATGCACCTCGTCGCCGGCCTTGATGAGATATCGCCCGTCGTCGGCGACATCGATCCAGGTGTAGTAGAGCGGCGCGGGCGGCCGTTCCCGGTCCAATCCGCCCTCGATCCGGATGTGTCCCTCGGCGGTGTGCGGTGTGAGCAGCAGGCGGCGGATGCGCGGCACCGACGGCGGTACCTGCCGCTGCCGGTCCTCGCTCCGGACCGCGTCCGAGGGGGCCGAGCGGGCGGGTTCACCGCCGGCCGGGCAGTCCGGCAGCAGCGCGGCGATACGGGCGCCGAGTTTGCCCGTGTGGCCGATGGACAGCCGGATCGTCCCGCCGAAACCGGGGGTGCGGCCGGGATCCTGGATCGCGAGGACGGCGTGGTCGTAGATCGCGGCCCCGATCGCGCGAATCTCGGTTCCCGGGCCGTGTGTACCGCCGATCGCGATGATCCGGGTGTGTGGTGCGGCGAGGATGCGCAGACATGCCGACAGGTCCGGATCCGCGCCCAGCGGCAGTCGGTTGTCGAGGTCCCGGCGCGATGTCGCGGCCTCGTCCTCGGTGCGGGGTGTCTCGAGGATTCGCAGCGGGAAGGGATGGCGATCGAGATCGGTCTCGCGCCACACATGCGCGAACTCGTCCGGAGTGAATGACCAACTCACGCCGAAACACCCTCCACCGATTGTCACCAGCCTGAACGTAGCGTAGCTGCGAGCCCGGCGGGCGGCCAGCCGATCTTGTTTCGAATTTCGGTTAACACCGATGAGCATGCCCGGTATATCGAGACAATGCCCCGGTGACGGCCTGCTCGACGGGGCTTTTTCGACTTCGGACGTCCGTCGTAGGGAAACGAATATATTTCAGATTCACTGTATGTGAACGCTGTGGCCGACCGCTCGGCAGGCATGCGGTCAGAAGGACGGGAGAGCTGGTGCACGGATCCGATACGGGTCTAGAGGATGCGGCCGAAGGAGGGGGCAAGGCTGCCGGCCTGCGCCGGCTGCGCGACGCCGCGCTGCCGGTGCCGGATTGGTCGGTGGTGACACCGGATGTGTTCGAGTCGATGCCACCCGAGATTGTCTCGGCGGTAGCGGAATTCGTCGAATCGGACGACCTCGACGAGGCATTGTCGCGCGGTGCGGCATTGCGGGCGAGCATCATGACCGCCGCGCCGCCCAGTGTGCTGGTCGAGATGGTGGGCGAGTTGTGGCAGCGGCTCGGTGGCGTGGCGGTGGCGGTGCGCTCGTCGGCGGCGGTCGAGGATGGGACAGCGTATTCGTTTGCCGGGCAGTTCGATTCGTTCCTGAACGTCACCGGTGCCGAAGCGGTGGCCGGTGCGGTGGCCGCGTGCTGGGCTTCGGCGCTGGCGCCCCGGTTGATCGGCTACTGCTTCGCGCACGGCCTGGCGCTGCCGGGGATCCCGGCGGTGATCGTCCAGCGGATGGTCGCGGCCGAGGTCAGCGGTGTGCTGTTCACCTGTGACCCGAGTACCGGCACCACCGATCGGATGGTGGTCAGCGCGGTATACGGGCTGGGCGAAGGGTTGGTTTC
Source organism: Nocardia sp. NPDC052254 (assembly GCF_040679495.1). Lineage (NCBI taxonomy): Bacteria > Bacillati > Actinomycetota > Actinomycetes > Mycobacteriales > Nocardiaceae > Nocardia > Nocardia sp. NPDC052254. The sequence continues at coordinate 69,415 of NZ_JBFAUW010000003.1, forward strand.
CGGTGCGGTCGATGCCGATTCACATGTCGTGGACAAGGTTTCGGGAACGGTCGTGGAATCGGTCCTGGGTGAGAAGTCGACCCGCTATCGCGCCGACGGTGAACAGGGTTGTGTCGCCGAGGAAGTCGGACCGGCACTGCGGGAGCGGACCGCGCTGGATGCGACGCAGCTGGGCCAGGTCGTCGAACTCGGCCGCCGCATCGAGGAGAAGGCGGGTTCGCCGCAAGATGTGGAATGGGCCTTCGACCCCGACGGACGGCTGTGGGTGCTGCAGGCGCGTCCGGTCACGACCGCGGTCGGAACGCGGGTGCTCGGCGCGGGGGAATCCGTGCCCGAGGGTGCGCAGCGAATCTGGGACAACTCCAACATCATCGAGAGTTTCAACGGCATCACCTCGCCGCTGACCTTCACCACCGCAGCCGATATCTACGGCCGGGTCTATCGCGACTATGCGCGGTCCCTGGGCGTGGCGCCCGAACAGGTACGCCAGACCGACAGCTGGACGCCGGTGCTGCTGGGCTATTTTCACGGCCGGGTCTACTACAATCTGCTGCACTGGTATCGGATGGTGGGTATCGCGCCCGGCTATCCGCTCAACCGCAAGGTCCTCGAGGCCGCACTCGGCGTCGCCGAGCCGTTGCCGGACGAGATCGCGAAGACGTTGCGCCCGTACGAATTCGGCAATCCGATCACTCGCCTGATCGCCCGGGCTCGCACCACCGCCGTCTATATTCGCCGCATCCGCGGCATCGATGCCATGATGCGCGAATTCCTCGACGATTTCTACCGGGTCTACGACGACTTCGAAGCGCACGACGACAGCGCCGACACCGGCCCACAGGCCTATGCGCGCTACCGCGAACTGGATTCCGAACTCGTGCATCGCTGGGGTCCGATGATGGTCCTGGACGCGATGCTGCTCACGCTCACCGGACTGCTGTACGTGCTCACCCGGATATTCCTGCCGAAGGCGCCGGAATGGTTCCTCTACGCGGTCGCGGGCCCGGGGGCCGATGTCGAATCCGCCGAGCCCGCACGGGCGATGTCTGAGCTGGCGGCGCTGGTGCGGGCCGATCCGGAATTGCGCAAGGTGGTGGAAACCACTGCGCCGGAGCGTGTTTACGATGTGCTCGCGGGAGGTGGGTACGACGAGTTCCGCGCCCGGGTCGACGACTACATCGATCGATACGGCTATCGCAGCGTGGACGAGCTGAAACTGGAGACACCGGATCTGCGTGAGGATCCGTCCGCCCTGTTCGTCATGCTGCTGGCCGCGCTGCCGGAATCACAGAACCGTGCCGCCGACCATGCGCAGCGGTACCTCGATGAGCATCTGGGTGGTTGGCGGCGCGCGATCTACGAACGATTGCGCCGCAAGGTCGCTCGCTGCGCGGGCCACCGGGAAAGCTTGCGTTTCTGCCGCACCCGGGCCTTCGGGATGGTCAAGCGGACGATCCGGATCATGGGACGAGATCTGGTGCGACGCGACATCATCGATGACTTCTCCGATGTGTTCCAGCTGACGCTGCCGCAACTGCGCGGATGCTACGAGGGGGGCGAGACCGCCGATCTGCGGGCAGTGGTCGCCGCTCGCAAACAACAGCGTGCCGCCGACGCCCGTCTGGTGGCGCCGCCGCGGTTCGTCACGCACGGTGACGGGTTCGGGCCCGCGGAGCTGGCCGCCGCCGGGTGGGTGCCCGTCACCGACACCCCGGCCGCCACGGCGGGGGCGGTGTTCACCGGAACACCCTCCGGTGGCGGAGTCGGTACCGGAGCCGCGGTCGTGGTGGACGAGCCGCGCGATGTCGCCGGCGGGGTGCTGGTCACCTACCGGACCGATCCGGGCTGGGTGGCGGTACTGCCGTCGGCTACCGCGCTGGTGATCGAGCGCGGCAGCCCGCTGACCCATGTCGCCATCGTCGCCCGCGAACTGGGCGTGCCGACCGTGGTGCAGATTCCGGGTGTGACCCGGACCGTCCGTACCGGAATGCCGCTGCGGGTGGACGGCACCGCCGGCACCGTGGCCGTGCTGGAGGAAGGGGAGGAAAACGATGTCCGCTGATTCGCACATCTCGAGTGCCGACGAGGGTCTGGTGCGCGGCTGGCTGGTGAATCCGGCCGCCGACACCGGAATTCATCTCGCCGACGAGGAGGACGGCTGGCAGTTCCGCAGTTATGCGGAACTGGCCGACCTCACCTGGTCGATGGCCGGACGGCTGCGCGAGCGCGGAATGGGTACCGACGCCGGTGTCTGCGTCGTCATGCCCACCGGATTCCCGTGCGTCGCGGCCTTCTACGCGGTGTGGGCCTGCGGTGGGGTGTTCACGCCGATCGCACCGCCGCTGTTCGCCGATATGGCGCAATACATCTCACACGTCGCGGCGGTCCTGGTGCAGGCCGCGCCCCGGCTGGTCGTGACCTCGGTGGAATTGGAAACACCGGTGCGGGAAGCGATGACGGCGGCAGGCCGCACCGATGACCCGGTGGTGCTCACCGAATCCGGGAGTACCACCGACAAGGCGCTGGCCCCCGTATCCGAGACCGCGCTGCTGCAGTTCACCTCCGGGTCGACCGGGGACCCGCGCGGAGTGCGGGTGTCGTGGCACAACCTGGCGAGCAATATCCGGATGATCGGCGACATGACGGACTGGCAGCCCGGTGACGCGATGGTGTCGTGGCTGCCGCTCTATCACGATATGGGACTGGTCGGGGCATTCCTGACCACGGTCGCTCAACAGGGTGACCTGTATCTGATGCGCCCGGATCAGTTCGTCCGGGATCCGGCGCGCTGGCTGCGGGCCATGACACACGCCCAGCACTCGCCCTCGCCGTCCTTCGCGCTCGGCTATGTGGCCCACCGGGTCGCCCCGGAGGAGATCGCGGATCTGGACCTGTCCGGCTGGCGGACGCTGGCCGTGGGCTCGGAGCCGGTGGAGGTCGCCGATCTGCGCGCTTTCGCCGAACTCACCGGAGCGCAGGGATTCTCGGCGAACAGCTACCGGCTGGCCTATGGCCTCGCCGAGGCGACGCTGATGGTCAGCGCCTCGGCCCGGGATCGGCCGCTGACCGCGTTGCGCCTGGACACCGCGACGTTGCGGCCCGGCCGGCCGGTGCGGGTGATCGCCGAGGCCGCGGTGGGCGACCGACAGTGGGTGAGCGGACCGGGCTGGATCACCGGCCTCGGATTTTCCACACCGCAGTCCACCGTCCTGGTGGTCGATGAACAGGGGCGGGAACTCCCCGACGGGGTACTCGGCGAGATCGTGGTGGCCGGTGATTCCGTCGCGCTGGGATACGCCGGCGAGCACGCCGGATCCACTCGGATCGTCGACGGCCGCCTGTACTCCGGAGACGCCGGATTCCGTTATCGCGAGGAGGTGTTCGTCCTCGGCCGGATGGGCACCAGCCTGAAGGTGCGCGGACGTTCGGTGTTCATGGAGGACGTGGAATCGCGGGTCGCCCGCGAAACCGGTGTCACGAAGGGCAAACTCGCCGCGGTCGCGTTGGCGGGTAGCGGTGTTCCGGGCATCGTCCTGTTCGCCGAGACCGCGCCGGGCGACTGGATCACCAAGGCGCGCACCGTGGTTCGCGGTGAGCTCGGACCCGCGGGATCGGTCGCGGTGGTGACGGGTCCGCGTGGGTTCATCCGTCGTACCTCGAGCGGTAAGCCGCGGCGCAGGCACATGTGGCAACTGTATGCCGAGGGCCGGCTCGACGGCGCCACCGAACACCCGGTGGACGATACGGCCGTCACCCATTCCGTTGCGGCACCGGCACTCCCGCCGGCACGGATCGAGCAACTGCTCGATGCCGCCTTGGCATCGGTGACGGTGCCGCCGAATTCCGCCGCCTTGTTCGAGGGGTCGCTGGCGGAGGGATTCGGCAACGAGGGCTCCGATATCGATTTCCTGATCGTGTCTCCGGGTGCGGGGGATATGCCGACGCTGCCGACCGTTGTCTTCGCCGACGGCCGCCGCATCGAGATCCGCACCCGGTCGGAGGCTCAACTGCGGGCACAGCTCGAACGGGTCGCCGGGGCCACCGACATCGGTGAGCTCGACGAGGATGTGCTCAACCGCTGTCAGCGTTTCGGCAACGCGACCGTGGTGCGTTCGGGCTCCGAGGTCGATCTGGCCGGGCTGGCGGCGCTGGTGCCCGCCGCGGACTTCGCGGTGACGATGGCGCACTGGTGGGCGCGGCGCAGCCGGGACGCGTTGTGGTACGCGGTCGCGTTGCGGGCCATGGGCGCCGGCGAAGAAGCCGAGGGCTGGGCCCGCGACGGTCTGCTGCAGGCGGTGAAGTCGTGGGCCGCGTCCCGCGGGGAGACCTATCTGGAGACGAAATGGCTGCCGCGGCAACTCGACCGGATCGCGGCGGGCGGTGATGCGGAGGCCGGACGGCTCATCGGGGCATACCGCGACGGCGCGCCCGTCCGTACGGTGGCCGAGACCTGCGCGCTCGCAACGGAATTCGGGATCGACGACGTGGCCGACGATCCGGGCCGGGTGCTGGTGACCCGACGCGATGCGGTGACGACCTGGCCGATCGGTGATCGAATCCATGTCATCCGCGACGATCAGGATGTGTTCGCGCTGTCGGACGCGGGGGCCGCGGCCTGGCGGTCGGTCGTGCCGCGCAAATCGGTCGCCGATCTGCTGGGCCGGGCTCCGATCGGTGCCGAGCTGGCCGAATTCGTCCGGCTCGGATTCGTCGGCCTGGCGCTGCGTGGTGGCCGGGCGCTGACTCCGGCACTGGCGATGTGCAAACCCGTGCGACCGTTCACGCCGGTGCCCTCTGCCCGGGTGCCCGCACTCGGACTCGGGGGTGGTGGAGCGGACCGGCCGATCGCGACCCTGTCACCGCTGCCGGCGCAACGGTTCGTCGGCTGTGCGATGGAGGTGGTCTGGTCGAATGTGGTGCTGGAGAACGCCCGTGAGGATCTGATGGGCGCGGTCAAATCCGGGCAGGGTGAGGTGGCCGAGATCGCGGCCCATCGCGCCATCGCGATGTGTGTTCGAATGGCCCTGTCCACCTACGGTATTCACCCGTTGCCCGCCGATGTGGCGCCGGTGCGTACGCTGGCGGCGCTGTTACCCCGCGGCGAGGATCTGACCGAACTCGTCGGCCGGGCGGCGAGTGTGCGTTTCTCCGGGGTTGTGGATTCCGGCGCGGGCGGCCCGGCGGAACTGGCGGTTCTCGACGAGCTGATCGCCGAGGTGCGCGAGATGGCCGGTGGCACACAATTTCCGGCGTCGTTCGACTCGCGGGAGCAGTGGCGGCGCACACTCGACATCAGCTACGACTGGCTGCGGCCGGCCGCCTATCTCGATACCGAGCTGCCGCTGGACGAGGCCCGCGACCTGCTCGGCTCGGGCGGACGGCAACCCCATCAGCAACACGGAGGCCCGCGATGACCAATGTGAAAAATACGGTGGCCGAGCAGGTTCGACAGCTCGTCGGCGCCATGGCGCCGACGAGACCCGGTGAACTCACCGGCGAGCTGCGCCTGGTCGAGGACCTGGGCTTCGATTCGCTGCGGCTCATGGAGCTCACGCTGGCCCTCGAGCGCGCCTTCGACCTGCCGCGCTACCGTCCCGAACAGCTGACGGGTGTGCGGTGCGTCGCGGATGTGGTGGCCCTGGTCGAGGGGGTGCGGCAGTGAGCGCGCGGCAGGCGGTGCTGGTCACCGGCGCCGGCGGTCTGGTCGGCGCCGAAGTCGTCGCGCGACTCGGCGCGGCCGGCCGGCCGGTGGTCGGCCTGTTGCACGACAACGGCCGGATCATCCGTAACGACGGATCCGAGGCCGCACCGGTGGCGACCGTGCGCGGTGACATTCGGCAGCCGCAGCTGGGTCTGCCCGACACCGATGTCCGGGATCTCGGTGCCCGGGTCGGCATGATCGTGCACTCGGCCGCGACCACCGCGTTCGATGCCACTCCGGGCGAATACGAGCAGCTCAACGTGCGCGGCACCGCCCACGTGATCGAGTTGGCGCGGCGCTGGGACGTACCGCTGGTGCATGTGAGTACCGCCTATGTCTGCGGTATCCGGTCGGGCGTGGTCGCGGAGGACGATCTGGATGCCGGGCAGGCCTTCGGAAACGGCTACGAGGACAGTAAGTTCCGGGCCGAGCGGCTCGTGCGCTGCAGTCCGGGTCTGCGCTGGGCGATCGTGCGGCCGGGAGTCGTGACCGGAACCGTAGCGACCGGCACCATCCGGGAGTACAAGAACCTCTACACCGTGGTGAAACTGATCGTCGAGGGCAAGCTGCGGTCGTTGCCCGGCCGCTACGACGCCACCATCGCACCCGCACCGGTGGATTTCGTCGCCGACGTGATCGCCGCGGCGGTTGCCGATTTCGATGCCGCCGAGGGCCGGACGCACCATGCTGTCGGTGCCGACGCGCTGTCGCTGCGCGACATCTCGGACGTGTTCGCCGAGTATCCGTCCTTCCGGGTCGCGTCCTTCGTTCCCGAATCCTCGTTCGCGGTCGCCGACCTCGAGCCTCTGGAACGCGAGTATTTTCAGCGCATCGGATCCCTCTACACCAGCTACTTCGCTCGCCGTCCGGCGTTCGACACCACCGCAACGCGCGCACTGCTCGGCCGGGACTGTCCCGGCACCGGGAAGCCCTACCTGCGAACACTGCTCGATTACTGTCTGGAATCGGGATATCTCGGTGAACCGCTGCCCTCGATGGACGAGGTGCTGGCACGGTTCACACCGGCCGCGGGAGGTACCCGATGAACCTGGTGGAGTTGCTGTCCACGGCGACCCCGCTGCCCGACAAGGCGGCCAGATATTCCGAGGACACCTATGTCCAGGAGACCGTCGACCAGCTCGACGCGGCGGGCTTGGACGCGGCCGAATTCGCCGTGCGGCACTCGCTGCTGCTGCTGAAGCCGGACGCGATCGTCGGCAGGGCCGTCGAGCCCACCGTCGACTGGCTGCGAGACAACGGTTTCCGGATCGTCTCCGCCCGCAGCTGCCCGGTGGACCGGCATCTGGTGCGGGCGCTGTGGTATTTCGCGTGGAACATCGCGTCGCCGGAGCGGCGGCGGCTGGCGGATCTGCTGGTCGGATTGTCCGGCGCGCTGGTTCTCGTCGTCGCCGGCGATCCGGCACCGCTGCCGACGCCGGTGCGGCTCACGGCGGCCAAGGGCCCGACCGATCCGCGCAAGCGGCAGCCGGGCCAACTGCGATATCTGCTGGGGCGCCACAGCTATCTGCTGAATCTCGTGCATTCCCCCGACGATCCGGCGGATGTGCTGCGCGAGTTCTCGATCTACTTCGACACTGGCACGCGCGAAGAGATCCTGCGGGAGATCGGTGCCGGCACCGAGGCCGGTGACGATGCCATCGCCCTGGCCGCCGAACTGTATTCCCACACACCCGCACGCGATTTCGGTCGCGGGGCGGCCGTGACCCGGCTGCTGGCCGATATGGGTGACGCACCCGCCGATTTCGATCCGGAGAGCGACGAGGACTGTGCCCGGCTGCTCCGGCGCGCCTGGGCCACCGGCCGCACGGTTGATCCGTGGTCGGTGATCGTGCTCGGTTCCCTCGTTCTGCCCATGCGAAACGGTGCGCACCGACAGACCCTGCCGCCGGTATCCGCCCACGATTGGTTGGAGGCACGACCATGACCACAGAAGCCACGGCCGTTGCGACAGCGAGCCACGTACAGACCATTTCCCGGCACCTCGCCCACCGCTGCGCGGTGGCGGAGGTCTTCGTGACCTCGTTGCAGCGAACCGGGCCCGACGATTTCGTGGTCGGTGCCCAGTTGCCGCGGATGCACGCCTTCTACGGCGACCACCGTGCACCCTGGGACGCCGAATACGATCCGATGCTGGTGATGGAGTCGGCGCGCCAGGCAGCGATCGCGCTCACCCACGAATTTCTCGGTGTGCCCGAGGATTTCGGCTTCGTCGTGCGTACCTTCAATGGCGCCGTCGCGCCCGGTGCGGGCTGGCGGATCGGCCGCTCACCCGCGGAACTGGTGATGTCGGTGCAGATCTCGCGCCGGCATCGGCGCGGTGAGATGGTGCACGGTGTCGACATGGTGCTCGATATCGAATGTGACGGAACGCCGTTGATGATCGTGGACGGCTCGTTCACCTGGATGCCGCCGTCGCGCTGGGCGGCGTTGCGCAGCGGCTTCCGCGACAGCGTCGGCATGGGCGAACTCGGCGATCCGGTGCCCCTGGGTGTGCGCGCGGAGCCGACGGCGGTCGGGCGCTCCGACGCCCGTAATGTGGTGATCGGATCGATCGGCCACGATGCGGGTGAGGTGACGGCGGAGGTGGTCGTCGACACCGCGCATCCGATCCTGTTCGATCATCCGCTCGATCACGTGCCCGGCACGTTGCTGCTGGAGGGGGCCCGGCAGATCGTGGCCTCGATGTCGCCTGCCCCGCCGCGCCGGCTGCTCGGGATCAGCAGTTCGTTCGATCGGTTCGTGGAGTTGGACAGCCCCACCGCGGCCGTGGCACACCCCTCCGATTCCATTCCCGGACAGATCGACTGCGAAATCCGGCAGTTCGGTGCGGTGGCCGCGCGGATCGGACTGCGGTACGAGACCGACGAGGCGGAATGCTGAGCGCGCCGCGCGGAGTTCCGGTGGACCGGGGAGGCGACCGGCGGTGAGAGCCGAAGCCACCACGGTGAATTCGGCGACGCCCGGACGTCTGCTCGGGTCGGTGTCGCGTATCGCGCGCTTCGTCGTCGTGCGCTACGAGACCCACCATCTGCTGTACGCGGTGCTGTTCGTGGCAGCCGTGGAAGGTACCGCCGCGATCGTGTCCCATCCGGACACGCCGTGGCGGCCCGGCTGGGCGACGGTCGTGCGGATCGTCGTGGTCGCGGTGCTGCTGCTGTATCTGCGGATGGTCGACGAGATCAAGGATCTCGATTACGACCGGATACACCATCCGGACCGGCCGCTGGTCTGTGGCGCGATCACCGTCGTCGAGTTGTGGGTCGCGATCGGGGTGGTCGCCGTCGCGCTGACCGTGGTGTCGGCACTGCTGTCGTGGTGGTCGGTGGTGCTGGTGGTCGCCTCGATGCTCTACGGGCTCGCACTGTGGGGGCTGGAGGCGGTCTCGGTGGCGGTGCGCGGAAATCTGCTGCTGAATCTGGCGGTGACCTACCCGGTGCAGTTGTGGATCATCGGCTACATCGTGCGCTCCGCCGTCGACACCGGTCAGGTCGAATCCGGTTGGGGCACGGCCGCGGTCGCGGTGATCTTCGCCGGCGCCTTCCTGCATTTCGAATTCGCACGCAAGACCGTGCGGGATTCGCGACCGGGACAGTGGTACTACTCGAACGTCCTCGGTAGCACCGGAAGTGCCGTGGCCACGGGTGCTTTCGCGGTGATCGCGGTTGCGGCGGATCTGCTGCTGGTGCGGCCCTGGGACCGTCCGATGCCGTGGGCGCTGCTGCTGTGGATGCCGGCGGTGTCGTCGGTGATCCCGATCGTCGCGACGGCGGCCTTCCTGCGCACGGCCGGCCGATTCGATACCGGCCCAACGGTTGCCGCGGTCGCGTCGGCTGGGCCGGACGAGGCGGCAGGTCCTGGCGAAGTAGCTGGTCCGGGCGTGTCCGGGACACCGAATCCGGCGTGCGGTCCGGAGGCGTCAGGGAATTCGTCTCCCCCGGAATTTCCGGTCGTACCCGCTGTGGTATTCGTACTGCTGCTGTACGCGATTCTCATCGCACAGGCGCTGACCTGGCGATAGTCCCGGTGTTGGGGGCGGTGGCTTTCCGAATGGCACCGGAAGGCCACTGAAAGGGCAGTGACCGGACCGCCGCGAGAGCGCACGCTGAGAAGTAGCACCCGGCGCCGCAGGATTGCCCCTTCGCATCGTGCGAGGCACCGGATCCGGTGCGGTTCGCCCTTACCGCATCGGGCTCGCGGTCCGGTGTTTTGTTCGTGGCGTCGGGTGCATCCACGACCTTCCCGGAGGTGTATCCGATGTCCGCCGCACCGCAGCCATCCGGCCGCACCGCGTGGACCGGTCCGGGCGGGCTGCGCGGTCGTTGTACCGCCGAGGTGGGCCGGGGCGCCGTGGGGACGGGCGCCCCGGACACGGCTACCGACATTCATCGCGGAATGCCCGACGAACACGAACTACTCGCCGCCTGCTGCGGACATATCGGCGATCACCGCGACGATCATCCGATCACCCGTTGTGCGCGGGAGCTGGCCGAACTTCATCTGTTGCGGCGATCCACGCCGGTGCGAGCGGCGGAAATCGATTGCCGCCGTCGGGAAATCGTCGTCGCCATCGACCAGTGGGCCGGTGCGCGTACGGTCGCGCCCGCCGGTGCGCGGTCACTGGGTGCGGCCGTCGACGGTCTGGCCGCCGCGCAGGTGCGCGCGACCGTGCTGTTGCGGGCCATCGGCGACATCGGTGACGAGCGGGTTCGGGTGGCGTGGTCGATGGTCGGCTTCATGGCCGATGACTGGGTGGGCCTGGTGGAACAGAAATTCGGCGCCCGGCGCCGGTTGCACGGCCGTTGATTCTCACACCGGGCGCGCCTCGATCACCGATTCCGGTGAGACGGTGTCCACGATGCGCTCGACGGCGAAACCACTGCGCGTCAGCAGATGCCGGTAGTCGGCGGCGGTGCGTTCCCGGCCGCCGCTGTTGATCAGCATCTCCAGATCGATGTACTTGCCCGGATGTGGCCGATTTCCTTGGGGTAAGACGATTTCCACGATGATCAGACGCGCGGAAGGGGCCATCGCGCCGCGCACGGTACGCAGAATCGCCTCGGCCCGCTCGTCGGGCCAGTCGTGGACGATATGTTTGAGCAGGTAGGCATCGCCGCCGGCGGGCACGGCATCGAAGAACGATCCGGTCGCCACCTCGACCCGGCCGTCGAGTCCGGCCGCGGCGAATCGCTCGGCCGCCGTTGCCGCCACATCGGGCAGATCGAACAGCACGCCACGAGTGGCCGGCACCCGGGTGAGAATCTCGACGAGCATGGCCCCCTGTCCGCCACCCACATCGACGATCGCGTCGAACCGGCTGAAATCGTAGGCCGCGAACAATGATTCGGTGGTCAGCGATCCGATACTCGTCATCGCCCGATCGAACAGATCACCGAATTGCCGGTCGGTGCGGATGTATTCGAAGAAGGGCGCGCCGTCGACCTGCGGCCACACCGGATCGCCGGTGCGCACCGCGTCGACCACATGCGTCCAATGCGCGCGATGGGTCGCCGACCCGAAGAACAGCGCGGCGTCGCGCAGGGAAGCGGGAGAGTCGCGGCACAGCGCCCGCGCCGGGGCGGTGAGCGCATACCGCCCGTCGCGACGCTGGGTGAAGATTCCATGGCTGATCAGCAGCCGCAGCAGCCGCCGCAGTGCGTCCGGATCGGCACCCACCCGCCGTGCCAGCTCCGGACCGTGGAGCGGTCCCCGCGACAACTCGTCGGCGACACCCAATGCGGCCGCCGCGTGAATCGCCTGCGTCAGCCACCCCGCCGCCAGCAGTTCCATGAGCGACAGCGGACCGGGCGCCAACCTCCGATAGGCCTCGCTCAGCGCGTATCGAACCGTTTCGACGGCTCGAACCAGGGGGAGCGGGGGTAATTTCGGCAGGGCGAGCAACCGGGTACTCCCTCCGGTCCAGGGCGGGCGGGGACAGTGCCGAGCCTACGTGCCGCCCGGGGGTCGAGGGCGAGGAATCACTGGTCCGCGGGTGGACCAAGGTGATCGGTGTGGGCGGCGTTGCTCGGCATTCAGCTGTGGACTCCGAGCGCGAGGACACCTCGGCGGTGGGCCGCCCGGCGAGCTGCTGCGGCATGTCACATCGGGGCGATGCCGAGCAGGCGTTCGGCGGCGGCTCTCGCGCGGTCGGCGACCTCGGGATCGCCGCTGATGCCGGCGGTGACGATCGCTCCCTCGGCGAGGAGGTGGACCGCCTCCGCGGTATCGGTTCCGGTTGCGTCCACCCAGGTGGTGATCGCGGCACGAAAAGCGTTCTTGTGCGCGCGCACCTCGTTCAGGATGGCATCGGATTCGGCGCCGAGTTCGCCGTGGACATTGATCCAGGCGCAACCTCGAAAGCCCGGTGCGGCGAAGAAATCGCGCAGCCAGTCGAACACGGCGAGGACGCGCGCGGACGGATCCTCGGCCTGTTCGACATGGGTGGTCAGGTCCGTCAGCCAGCGGCGGTCGCGGCGGCGGAGCATGGCGACGACGAGATCTTCCTTGGTCGGGAACATCGCGTAGATCTGCTTGAGTGACAACCCGGACAGCTCGCGAATCCGATCCATGCCCACGGCCCGCACGCCATGGGCGTAGACCAGGTCTTCGACCACGTCGAGCAGGGCCTCGCGGTCGGTGGCCTTGCGCTCGGGGGTGAGTGCGGCGGGCATCGGATCGTCTCCCTTGACATCGAGAACGTGCGTTCCCTACGGTATCGCAATAGTTGAGAACGTCCGTTCTCGACCCTGGAGGAAGGAGTGCTGATGTCCGAATCTCGCCCGCCCTTTCCGCCGTTCACCCCGGAGTCGGCGGTCGTCAAGGTGCAGGCCGCCGAGGATGCCTGGAACACCCGCGATCCGGAGCGGGTAGCGCTGGCCTACACGCCGGACTCGATCTGGCGCAACCGGGAAACCCTCGTCCGGGGGCGTGCGGAGATCGTGGAGTTCCTGACCGCCAAATGGGAGCGCGAACAGGATTACGCACTACGCAAGAGCCTCTGGGGTTTTCGCGGTAACCGGATGGCGGTGCGTTTCCAGTACGAATGGCACGACGACACCGGTCGCTGGTGGCGCAGCTACGGCAACGAACTGTGGGAGTTCAGCGAGACGGGACTGATGTCGCGTCGTGAGGCCAGTATCAACGATGTGGCGATCACCGAGGCGCAGCGCCGGATATTCGGCCCGCGTTCCGGCGAAGAGCACGGCGTCGATATTCCGTTGTGGTAGTGGTGATTCGGCCCGTCAGTAACCGGCCGCCGGATCGATGCGGGCGATGAGCTCGCGGCCCTCGGCGAAGCGGGCGACATTGCCGCGCACGTGGTCGGCGAACGCGGCGGTACGTAGGCGGGGCGGGTTCGAATCGTGCGGGGTGATGATCGCATTCGGCAACTCCCAGAGGGGGTGGCCGTCGGGCAGGGGCTCGGGATCGGTGACGTCCAGGCCGGCGCCGCCGATGCTGCCGTCCTCCAGCGCGACGACCAGGGCGTCGGTGTCGACCAGTGCACCCCGCGCCACATTGATCACCCAGGAATGCGGTTTCAGTTGGGCCAGTTCGTTCTTGCCCACCAGATGGCGGGTGCCCGGAGTCGCGGGCGCGGCCACCACGACGTGGTCGGTGCGGGACCAGATCTCCGGCAGGCGTCGCGCGGGCACAGTTTCGGAGACATTGGCGCCGGATACCGTTGCGCCGGAACGATTCACGGCGATGATGTCGGCGCCGAACGGTTCCAGCAGGGAGATGACCTCACGGCCGATACCGCCCGCCCCCACCACGGCCACCGTGGCGCCCCGGAGGGTGCCGATATGCGGGAAGAACTCCTGCTGACGCCAGTGGCGAGCGCGCAGCTGCTCCGGTAGATATCGGACTCCGGCCAGCAGGAGAGCCACCGTGTGCTCGGCCACGCTCTTGGCGAAAGCTCCTGCCGCAGAAGTGAATACGACATCCGGGTGACGTTCGAAGATGCCGGCGGCGAAGAACTCCTCCACACCGGCGGAGAACAGCTGTACCCATTCCACCGACTCCGGCAGCTCCGCGGGGAAGTCCGCCGGGCCGCCGTCCCAGATCAGGGCGCGTGCCTGGCTCAGCTCCGTCACCTGTGCCCCGCCATCGGTGATCGCCCGGACCAGGAGATCGGTGGTCACCGGCGCGAGAGCGATGCGGACGGGATCTGGGCTGGTCATGCGGTGTGCTCCTTGATGTTCGTGCGTTCGAGGACGATCCGAGCCGACGTCCCCGCATCGGCCGAGAGCGCGGCCCACGGCGGCGCGGAAAGCCTGTCGTCTGTGCTCACCCGGCCATCTTCCGCGGATTCGGGCCGGTGGGAAGGAATTGTGTTCGGCGTGATCGGATCACCGGACATCACGACTTGTCGGATATTTCGTCCAGGTCCACCTCGACCTGGCCGCGATCCGCCCATTCCAGCAGGGGGGCGAGGTCGAAGACGGCGTCGTCGATGCCGGCATGCAGATCACCGAGTTCGCGGTAGCGGGCCGGGACCGAGTGGATGGTGAAATCGTTCGGTTCGATATCGGGAATCTCGTGCCAGTGCACCGGAGTGGATACGGTCGCGGCCGGGACGCCACGGACCGAATAGGCGGCGGCGATGGTGTGGTCACGAGCGTTCTGGTTGTAATCGACGAACAACATGCCGGGATCGCGGTCGCGGCGCCACCAGGTGGTGGTCACATCGTCGGGAGCTCGGCGCTGCACCTCGTGCGCGAAGGCCAGTGCGGCACGGCGGACCTGCTGGAAGCCGTATTCGGGCGCGATTCGGACGTAGATGTGCAGGCCGTGGCCGCCGGAGGTCTTCGGCCAGCCCACCGCGCCGAGTTCGTCGAGCACCTCGTGGGCGACCTCGGCGACCCGCTGGACCCGCGACCAGGGGCAGTCCGGCATCGGATCGAGGTCGATGCGCCACTCGTCCGGGCGCTCGGTATCGAAGCGACGGGAGTTCCAGGGGTGGAACTCCACGGTGGACATCTGCACGGCCCACATGACGTCGGCGAGTTCGGCGACACACAGTTCGTCGGCGTGGCGGTTGTAGCGCGGGAAATGCACCCGCACCGTGGGAATCCAATCGGGCGCCCCGGCCGGTAACCGCTTCTGGTGCACCTTGCCACCGGGCAGACCCTTCGGAAACCGGTGCAGCATGCACGGCCGGTCCCGCAGCGCGTTCACGATGCCGTCCCCGACACTGAGGTAATACTGGACCAGGTCGAGCTTGGTCGCCCCGATCTCGGGGAAGTACACCCGATCCGGATTCGATATGCGCACCGTGCGCTCGCCGACGGTCAATTCCACCGCGGGCGCCGACTTACTGGTCACCGGATCGACGATAGCTGTATTTTCGGCCTCCGCTTCGCTGCGGCGGGGTTTCGGCCGTTTCGTGACCGACGCCTCGGGGACTGTTGGGGCGGGACTGCGCCGGAACCTGGGCGATCGATGATCTGCGTCGGCTCGACAGTGGTCGTCATCTGATCGTGGCCTGAGCCCGCCCTCGGCGGCAGGCAGGACTCAGGTCGGCGTGGCCAGGGCCAGGGGGAGGACCGCGGGGGCTCCGGCCGAGCGGAGGGTGCGGGCGGCCAGGGTGAGGGTCCAGCCGGTGTCGGTGTGGGTGTCGACCAAGAGGATCGGGGTGTCGAGGCCGGTGAGGTCCGGGGTTACCCAGGAATCGAACAGCGCGGCGACGCGGTGCGCGGAGTTGGCGGCCGATACCGGTGGGCGGTCGGGGCGGGTGCGCAGAATGCCGAGGTCGGTGAGGCGGCCGATGTGGGCGAGGCGGGCGGACAGGTCGGCGGCGAGTTTCGGATGGGTGGCCGACTGGACGGCCATGATCGCGCCGGGGCGCTGGGTCCAATCCCATTCGCGGAGTACGGCGATGCACGCGTCGACGATGTGGTCGGGTGCGGGGCCGTCCGGGGCGTCGAGCAGGGTGCGGAGCCGCTGACCCCAGCCGAGATCGCTGAGCCGGCCCAGCACCCGGCCCACCTGTGGCCCGTCGGATATCTTGCCGGACAGCGGGATTCCCAGTTTCGACAGGCCGGTGGGCCATTGTTTGCGTGGGGCCAGATCGATACCCGGGCGGTCCAGGCGCGCACGGATCGCGGCGACATCCTGCGCCTCGACCGATACGTCGAACCGGTGGCCGGTGCAGTTGTCGCAGCGGCCGCAACCGGGTGCGTCCGAGGCCAGGCCCGGATCGTCGAGCTGGTGGCGCAGAAAGTTCATCCGGCATTCACCGGTGCTCTGATAGTCGAGCATGGCCTGCTGTTCGTCCGCGCGGGCGCGGTCGAGCCGTTCGTAGCGTTCGGTGTCGTAGGCCCATTCCTGTCCGGTGGCCAGCCAGCCGCCGCGGACCCGATGTACGGCACCGTCCACGTCGAGCACCTTGAGCACCATCTCGAGCCGTGAGCGGCTGAGCTCGACCAGCGGTTCGAGCGCCACCGTGGACATCGGCCGCTCGTGATCCAGCGCGGCGAGCACCGACCGCACCACGTGCTCACGCGGAAATGCCACGGACGCAAAGTAATTCCAGATCTGCCGATCCTCCGGCCCAGGAAGCAGGATGACCTCCGCGCGGACGTTGGTGCCGGAGGCGGTAGCTTGCGTGTCCACGGAGGTGCCCGGTAGCGCGGTGTCGGATAGGGCGCAGACGTTGGTGCCGGAGGCGGTAGCTTGCGTGTCCACGGAGGTGCCCGGTAGCGCGGTGTCGGATGGGGCGCGGACGTTGGTGCCGGAGGCGGTAGCTTGCGTGTCCACCGCAGGGGTGGCTTTCCCGAGTCCGCGTCCGGCGCGGCCGACCTGCTGGTAGTAGGCGATGGGGGAGGAGGGGGCGCCGATGTGGACGACGAAGCCCAGGTCGGGTTTGTCGAAACCCATGCCGAGGGCCGAGGTCGCGACCAGTGCCTTCACCTCGTTGTCGAGCAGGGCCTGTTCGAGGGTTTCGCGTTCACCGGGGTCGGTGCGGCCGGTGTAGGCGGCGACCCGGTAGCCGTGGTCGGTGAGTACGTCGGCCAGGTCGTGGGCGGCGGCGACGGTGAGGCTGTAGATGATGCCGGAACCGGGCAATTCGGCGAGTTGGCGGCTCAGCCAGGTGGTGCGCTGGACGGCATCGGGGATCCGGACCACCGACAGATGCAGTGATTCGCGGTCCAGAGTGCCGCGCAGGACCAGGGTGTCGGTGCCGATCTGGGTGGCCACATCGGTGACCACCCGGTTGTTCGCGGTGGCGGTGGTGGCCAGGACCGGGATGTCCTCGCCCAGGTCGGCGATGAGGGTACGGATGCGGCGGTAGTCGGGCCGGAAGTCGTGGCCCCAGTCGGAGATGCAGTGTGCCTCGTCGACCACGACGAGCCCGGCGTCGGCGGCCAGCTTCGGCAGTACCGAATCGCGAAAGTCGGGATTGTTCAGTCGTTCCGGGCTCACCAGCAGGACATCGACCTCGCCGGCGGCCACCCGCGCGTGGATCTCGTCCCAGTCGGTGACATTGCCGGAGTTGATGGTCTCGGCGACCACACCGGCCCGGCGCGCGGACGCCACCTGGTTGCGCATCAATGCCAGCAGCGGCGACACGATCACCGTCGGCCCGCGCCCCTGGGTGCGCAGCAGCCGGGCGGCGATGAAGTACACCGCCGATTTACCCCACCCGGTGCGCTGCACCACCAGCGCCCGCCGCCGGTCCACCACCAGCGCCTCGATGGCCGTCCACTGATCCTCGCGCAGTCGTGCCTGCGGACCGGCCAGTTCACGCAGCAGGCCCTCGGCGGATTCGCGCAGCTCGGTCGTAGTCACGGGCTCCATCGTGCCCGAGGCCCCCGACAACCGGCCAGCATCCACCCACAGCCGCACCCCGTCATGGGTACGGGGACGACCGACACGTTGGTGCCGACGCTGTACTACGCGGTCTCCGCGACCAGAGCCAGCAGGTGGTCGCGGACCAGGTCCGGGCGTTCCTCGGGGATGAAATGTCCACAGCCGTCGACATATTCGATGGTGTAGTCGTCGGCGCGGGCGGTGTCGGCGGCGGCCAGGGAGTGGTGGATGGCGGCGTCTCCGGTGCCGAACAGGGCGCGGATCGGGACCCTCGCCCGCCGTTTCTCCGGGTGCCGGCCCGCCGCGGGCAGTTCCCTCAGCCAGAAGGTGCGATAGGTGTCGGTGGCGGCGCGGGCTCCAACCGGCTCGCGGAACCGGTCGCTGTAGACGCGAGTGACCTCGGGTGTGAAGGCCGCGGGGTCGGCGACGCCCATCCGCAGCAGCCGGTCGACGAAGGGGGTGTGCCGCTGCAGCGGGATACCGAAGGTCGCCACCAGCGGCTGATACATCAGGAACCGCCAGATGTGCGGGGCGATGATGCGCGCGGTGATCCACGGATGGGCGATATTGAGCGGCAGATAGCCCTCGAACCGGTCCGGCTCCCGCAGCACCATGAGGAATCCGATGAAACCGCCCCAGTCGTGCCCGCCCAGCAGGACCCGGTGGAGTCCGAGTTCGTCGAGCAGTGCCAGCAGATCGGAGGCGACGTCCTCCTTGGCCCAGCGGTGTGGCGCCGGGCCCGACCAGCCGTAGCCCGGCAGATCGGGGACGATCAGTCGCAGTCCGGCCGGCGGGTCGGCCAGCAGATGGCGGTAGGCGTAATGATGCTGCGGCCAGCCGTGCAGCAGCACGACCGGCCGTCCGTCGGCGGGCCCGGCCTCGGTGACGTGGAAACGTACCCCGCGCGCCTCGACGAAATCGCGGCGCACGCCGGGAATCTCGGGCGGCGCGGATGCTGTGCCGGGTGAGGTCATACCCGATGGTAACCAGCGGTTGCCGGGAAGGTCACGCAGCGAGCGTCTTCCGCACGGCACCGGGAATTTTCGGGCTCCGGCACCGACAATGGATGCGATCGGGCAGCAGTCCACTGACATGTGCGCGAATGCGGGAGGAACGGGTCGATGGCGAAGAAGTTCGAATCACCGGCGGGCTGGTCGCCGCCGGGTGCGCAGTTCCAGAGTCGCGGTGTCACCAGCCGCACCACGGCCGGAGTCCTCTTCGGGTTGATCGTGACGCCGATCGGAATTGCGTTCGCCGCCAGGGGCGGAGCCGATATCCGCTACTGGGTGATCGTCGGTGCGGTCACCGACCGCTGGACGGCGGCCGCGGAGATCGTCGGGGGATCGTTCCTGCTCCTGCTCGTCGCGGCGCTGGCCGCGTTCTCGCCGATCGGCACCATCGTGGCCAGTCTGGTGTGGGGAATCTTCCCCGGCATCCTGCACATTCTGTACCCGGACGACACCTTCCGGTTGATCGGTGACATTCCTTTCACCGATTCGTCGATGCAGGTGGCCCTGCACAGCTGGGTCACCTACGGGTTCGCGCTCATCTCGGGGATGATGTTGCTGGGCGCGGGAATGGTGGGCGTACTACGTAAGTGACCGTCGTTCCGGCATACCCGATCGGGCATGCCGGAACGAGACGCTCAGCCCTTCACGCACAGCACCTGGCGGAGGGTGGCGACCACATCGACGAGATCTCGCTGCGCGGAGATCACCGCATCGATGTCCTTGTAGGCCGCGGGGATCTCATCGATCACCCCGGCGTCCTTACGGGATTCCACGCCGTCGGTCTGCGCGACCAGATCGGCGACGGTGAACTGCCGCTTGGCGGCGCCACGGCTCATCCGGCGCCCGGCCCCGTGCGAGGCGGACTGGAACGAGAGCGGATTTCCCTTGCCGCGCACCACGTACGAGCGGGTGCCCATCGATCCGGGGATCAATGCGAGATCGCCGTCGCCGGCGCGTACCGCGCCCTTACGGGTCACCAGCATCGGCAGACCGTCGATGATCTCCTCCGACACATAGTTGTGGTGGCAGGAGATCGGCTCGTCGAAACGCACCGGCAGCGAATCGAATTCGTCGCGCACCGCCGCGCACACCAGTGCGAGCATGACCGCCCGGTTCCGGGCCGCGTACTCCTGGGCCCAGGTCAGATCCCGCCGGTAGGCATCCATTTCCGGTGTGCCGGAGAGGAATACCGACAGATCACGATCCGGCAGATCCCGGTTCTGCGGCAGTTTGCGCGCCACCGCGATATGCCGTTCCGCCAGTTCCTTGCCGATGTTTCGGCTTCCGGAGTGCAACAGAACCCAGACGTGCTGCTCGGTGTCGAGGCAGACCTCGATGAAGTGATTACCGCCGCCCAGAGTGCCCATCTGCTTGTGCGCCTTGGACTCTCGCTTCTGCACCGCCGGATCGAGATCCGCGAACAGACTCCAGAATCGAGTCCAGCCCGCCCGCCGGGTGGTGCCCGCGGCGCGCGGACCGTTGATCACGGTCTGCAACCGGGTGACGTCGACCGCCTTGTTGTGTGCGGAGAACCCGACCGGAACCGCGGCCTCGATCCGGGAGCGCAGCGAATGCAGATCGTCGGGCAGATCCGACGCGGTGAGCGAGGTCTTGACGGCCTCCATACCGCAGCCGATGTCGACCCCGACCGCGGCCGGGGCGACCGCGTCCCGCATGGCGATGACGGATCCGACCGTGGCCCCCTTGCCCAGGTGCACGTCCGGCATGACGCGCACGCCGTGGACCCATTCCAGTTCGGCGATGGTACGCAACTGTTGCAGCGCGGCCTGCTCGACCTCGTGCTCGTGGGCCCACATGAGCGTCTGCGCCTTGGCTCCGCGCAGCTCGACGGGAAACATTTTCGCGATCCTTTCGTGAACGACTTTCACCGTTCACGGTAGGGATCCTGGAGGTCGAACGCATCTGGATTTCCGTGTGGTGCGTCGGTCGGCCGGGAGTTGCCGACCGGCCGATCCGTCGTCACGTCGTCTCTTCCGTGTCGCCGAAGGCCCGCCGCAGCGCCGCGAATGCCCGCCCGTTCGCGACCGCCGTCTCGGGCAGCGCATCTCCCATGGTCATGAAGCCGTGGAACATGCCGTCGTAGCGATGGACCTCGACGGGAACTCCGGCCGCCGCGAGCCGGTTCGCGTACGCCTCGCCCTCGTCGCGCAGCGGATCGAACTCCGCGGTCGCCACATGGGCCGGTGGCAATCCGGCCGGATCGGCCAGCAGGGGTGCGGCATAGGGGTCGGTGCGCTCCGAACCGCCCAGATACTGGTCCCAGTACCAGCGCAAATGGTCGTCGGTGACGAAATAGCCCTGCGCGTTGTCGCGATAGGACGTGCTGGAGCGGGTGGGATCGAGCATCGGGTACATCAGCACCTGCGCCGCCACCGCCGGCTCACCCCTGTCCCGGGCCATCAAAGCCGCGACGGCCGCCAGATTGCCGCCCGCACTGTCGCCGGCGACCGCGATCCGTGCCGGATCACCGCCGAATTCCGCGGCCGTGGCCGCGATCCAGCGCAGCACGGCGTAGGCGTCTTCGGCGGCGGCCGGGAACCGGTGTTCCGGAGCGCGGCGGTACTCGACCGAAACCACCACGGCGGCAGTATGATTGGCCATCTCCCGGCAGAATTGGTCGTGGCTGTCGATACCGCAGATCACGAATCCGCCGCCGTGGCAGAACATGACCACCGGCAGCGGCCCGGCCGCATGCGGGGTGTAGATCCGCACCGGGACATCCGTGCCGTCATCACCCCGCACGATCGAATCCTTCACGGCCGCAACCGGAATCGGATCGACGGGCGCGGGCGGGCGAGCGGCCAGTTGCCGCCGGGCCTCGACCGCGTCGACCACCTCGGTCCCGAGTCTCGGAAACGCCGCGGTCGCCGCGTCGACCACAGCACGGGTTCGTGGTGTCATCGCCATGAGGTCTCCCGTGGGGCAGGCACGCTCGTAGCGGTTCCGCGAGGCACGGCGGCCGTGGTGTGTTCGCGGTATACGCTGGTCGGTCCGCAGACGGCCGGGCGATCCTCGCTCACGGTGCCTCCTGAGATGCCGGGGGCACGAACTTGCCCGCCGCGAGCCCGCCGTCGATGGTGACCTCCGCGCCGGAGATGTACGCCGCGGCGTCCGAGGCGAGGAATCCGACCAGTTCGGCGACCTCCTCGGGGGTGCCGGTCCGCTGCAACGGCAGGGTGGGGAAGCTACCGGGGCCGGTGGTGAGGTAGGGCACCATCGGCGTGGCGATCGGGCCGGGATGGACCGAGTTCACCCGAATTCCGCTGGGGCCCAGCTCGAGTGCGGCAGTCTTGCTGAGTCCGCGTAGGCCCCATTTGGAGGCGCCGTAGGCGGAGTGGCCCATCAAACCCTCCAGTCCGGCCTGTGAGGAGATGTTGACGATGGAACCACCGGCCGCCGACATGGGTGCCACCACCGCCCGGATACCGCGGAACGCACCCACGAGATTGACCCGCAGAATCGTCTCCAATTCCTCCGGGGTGGTATCGGTCAGCGGCTTGGCGGTATAGATCGCGGCATTGTTCACCAGCACGTTCAGCCCGCCGAACTCCGATATCGCCACCGCGATTGCCGCATTCCAGTCGTCGGCCGAGGTGACATCGTGGCGAACGAACCGCGCGGCCGCGCCCAGCTCGGCGGCCAGCTGTCCGCCCTCGGTCTCGAGGACATCGGTGAGTACCACGCGTGCACCCGCGGCGACGAACAGGCGGGCTTCGGCCGCACCCTGTCCGCGCGCCGCGCCGGTGATGAGCGCGACCTTGTCCGTCAGATCTACCATTCGACTTCTCCGTCCCTGTGCCTGTGCCGAGATCCTGCGCCCGCATCGGCGCGCTCGGCTCGCGGCAGTCTCGGTGAGCGAGATCCGGCCGCGAACTCCACTGTGCTGCTACCGATTACGGAAATGCGGGATGACCTTCTCGCCCCAGTGCCGGATGGTCTCGAGGCAGGCTTCCTGCGGCACGGTGCCCATCTGGATCAGGCACAGGATCTCGTCGGCGCCGGCATCGCGCAGCCGTTCGACGTAGGCGATCGCGTCCTCCGGGCTGCCGTAGGCGTGATCGGCATTGAACACCGAGGTCGCGCCGGATTTCACCGGAATCTTTGCTTCGTGCAGGTAGGCGACGTGCTCGTCGGCGGCCTCCCGGATCCGGGCCACCTCGTCCACGGTGGGGTCGACCGCCTCGTCCGGCACCGGCCCGGCACCGTAGTAGTGCTTGATGGACTGCGCGAAGAAGCGCTGGCCGCGGGCGCCGATCTGCTGGGCCCGCTCGCGGTCGTCGAGAACGATGGTGGGGCACAGCGCGGCGAAGTGGTCATTGATCACCGTCGAGACGAATCGCTCACCGGTGCGGGCCGCGATCGCCTCGTCGTAGGTGCGGCGCAGCTCCGCGATCTCCGCCACGCCCGCGAAACCCAGTACCAGAGCACCGATTCCGTAGTCGGCGGCGAGCTTCAGGGTGTCCTTCCTGGTGCACGCCATGAACAGCGGGGGATGCGGGCGCTGCACGGGCCGCGGCAGCAGCGAATGTGGGGCGATGTCGAGCAGTTCACCGTGATATTCGAACTCGCCGTCCGGGTCCTGCCAGGCCGTGCCGATCATCCGCAGCGACTCCTCGACCTCGGCGTAGGTCCGCGACGGGTCGACGCCGCACATCGAAGTCTCCACCGGGGTGGCGCCGCGTCCCGCGCCGAGATTCAAGCGGCCGCCCGACAGTACGTCGAGCATCGCGGCCCGCTCGGCCGCGCGCACCGGATGGTTGAAGTTGAACGGCATGCAGACCACGCCGTGGCCGATGCGGATGCGTTGCGTCTTGGCCGCCACCCAGGTCAGGAAGATCTCCGGGGCGCTCATGTGGGCGTACCACTTGAGACCGTGGTGTTCGACCGCCCATACGGTGTCGAAGCCCATCTCGTCGGCCAGGACCGCCTGTTCGACGCAGTCCCGCAGGACCTGTGCCTCGTGTTCGGCAGTGGGGTCGGTCATCTGGGCCTCGAAGATCATCGAGAACTTCATCCGGACACTCCCTGTCATATCGTATGCCTAATCGAAATAGTCCGCCCCGCACTCACGCTGGTCAGCCGTAAGTCCCGGTGGTCGGGACCGTTCGGTGTCGGTTCGGCGCAGCGGCCATAGCGTCGAATACGACGATGGGGAAGAAGGACGGAAAGAACGCCGCATGACACAGGAATTCGAATTCGACGTGGTGGTCGTCGGCTCCGGCGCCGCCGGTATGACCGCCGCCCTGACGGCCGCCTATCGGGGACTGTCGGTGACACTGATCGAGAAGAGCCGGACCTTCGGCGGCTCGACCGCCCGTTCCGGCGGCGGTATCTGGATACCCAACAATCCGGTGCTGCAGGCCGCAGGCGTGCCCGACAGCCCCGAACTGGCGCGCACCTATCTGAAAGCCGTTGTGGGTGATCGTGTTCCGGAGGCCAAGCAGCGTGCCTTCTTGGAACGCGGGCCGGAGATGATGCGCTGGATCGGCGCGCGCAGCCGATACTGGGATTTCGTCTACGACCGCGGCTACTCCGATTACCACCCGGAATTCCCCGGCGGTCTCGCCCAGGGCCGCAGTATCGAACCCGCCCCCATCGACGGGCGGCTGCTCGGTGGCGATCTGCACAAGATCAACCAGCCGACCATGTCGGGGCCGAAGGGAATCGCATTCACCGTCAGCGACTTCCACGATCTGAACATGATCGCCCGGACGTGGGCCGGTAAGCGCACCGCGATGAAGGTCGGTGCGCAGGCGGTGGCGAACAGACTGCGCGGCCGTCTGCCGCTGAGCCTGGGGAAGGCATTGGCGGCGCGGCTGTGGCTGTCGCTGCGCGACGCGGGTGTGCCGGTCTGGCTGAACACACCGCTGATCGAGGTCGTGACCGAGGCGGGCGCCGTGGTCGGTGTGCGCGCCGAACATCAGGGCGCCCCGGTGCTGATCAAGGCGCGGCGCGGTGTCGTGCTGGCCGCCGGCGGCTTCGAGCACAATCTCGACATGCGCCGGCAGTACCTGTCCGGACCGCAGTCCACCGACTGGACCGTCGGCGCCACCGAAAACGTCGGCGAGGGCATCGTGGCGGGCCAGAAGGCCGGTGGCGCGGTCGATCTCATGGATGACGCGTGGTGGGGTCCGTCGGTCCGCAATCCGGACGGGCCGCCGTTCTTCTGCCTGGCCGAACGTGCGCAGCCGGGCGGCATCATGGTGAACCACGCGGGGCAGCGCTTCGTCAACGAGTCCGCGCCCTATGTGAATGTCGTGCACACCATGTACGAGCAGCACTCCGCCGGGGTGGACCACATTCCGGCCTACTTCATCATGGATCAGACCTTCCGCGATCGGTATCTGTTCCTCGGCAACTTCCCGAAACGGCCGATTCCGCAGAAGTATCTGGACGCCGGAATCATCACCCAGGCCGACACCCTCGAACAGCTGGCCGACAAGATCGGTGTTCCCGCAGCGACTCTGAGTGCCACCGTCGCGCGGTTCAACGGCTTCGCGAAGGCCGGTCGCGACGAGGACTTCGGCCGCGGTGACTCCGCCTACGACCGCTACTACGGTGATCCGACCGTGCAGCCGAATCCGTGTCTGGCGCCGCTGGACAACGGGCCCTACTACGCGGTGGAGATGGTGCCGGGCGATCTGGGGACCAAGGGCGGTCTGAGCACCGACGAATTCGCGCGGGTGCTCGACGACGGCGACCGTCCCATCGCGGGACTCTATGCGGCGGGCAACAATTCGGCCTCGGTCATGGGCAACGACTACGCCGGCGCGGGTGCGACCATCGGCCCGGCGATGGTGTTCGGCTTCATCGCCGCCAACCATCTCGCCGACGCCGACTCCTTCGAGACCGCCGCGTCGAAGCGTACGGCTCGTGGCCGCGAGACATCCTCCGCGGGAAAGGAATAGATGTGGGCAGGATCGACGGTAAGACGGTCATCGTCACCGGTGGTGCGCGGGGGATGGGTGCGAGCTTCGCCGCGCGCCTGATCGCCGAGGGCGCCTCGGTGGTGATCACCGATGTGCTGGCCGAGGAAGGTGCGCGGACCGCGGCCGGGCTGGGAGCCTCCGCGCGGTTCCTCGCACACGACGTCACCGACGAATCATCCTGGAAAGAGGTGGTGGCGCAGGCGGAATCGATCTTCGGACCGGTCGCGGGACTGGTGAACAATGCCGGGATCGTGCACGTGGATCCGATCGAGGAACTGGCCGAGGCCGACTACCGCAAGGTGATCGATGTGAACCAGGTCGGGGTCTTCCTCGGCATGAAGTCGGTCGTGGGTTCCATGCGGCGCGCCGGAAACGGGTCGATCGTGAACATCTCCTCGGTCGGCGGCATCATCGGCTTTTCCAACATCCTGGGGTACACCGCGTCGAAGTGGGCGGTGCGCGGTATGACCAAGACGGCGGCCCAGGAATTCGGGCCGATGGGAATCCGGGTCAACTCGGTACATCCCGGCGTGGTGATGACGGAGATGACCGCCGATTCGGCGCGATCCAATTCGATGTTCCATGATCAGCCGCTGGCCCGGGCCGGCACTCCGGAGGAATTGGCGAATCTGGTGCTGTTCCTCATCTCCGACGAATCCGGTTACAGCACCGGTTCGGAATTCGTCGCCGACGGCGGATTCACCTCCCACTGAATCGAAGGATGTTCGCCGTGAAGAATTTCGCAGGTAAGACCGTCGTCATCACCGGCGCGGGCGCCGGAATCGGCCGGGCGCTGGCCCTGGAACTGGCCGCGGCGGGTGCCCGGCTGGCGTTGTCGGGTCGCAATATCGACAATGTGGCCGAGACGGCGGCACTGTGTGAGAAGCGGGGCGCACACGCGCGCGCCTACCAGCTCGATGTCACCGACCGCGATGCGGTGTACGCGCACGCCGATCAGGTCGCCGGTGACTTCGGCGGCGTGAACGCGATCGTCAACAATGCCGGGGTGTCGTTGACCGCCAGCACCGAAGAGGTCAGCTGGGACGATTTCGAATGGATCGTGAACATCAATTTCTGGGGGGTCGCGCACGGGACGAAAGCCTTTCTGCCCCACGTGATCGCCTCCGGTGACGGTGCCGTGGTCAATGTCTCGAGTATGTTCGGGCTCGCCGCCTGTCCCACTCAGGGGGCCTACAACGCGACGAAATTCGCGATTCGCGGCTTCACCGACGCACTGCGGCAGGAGATGAAGATCGCGGGGCACGATGTGACGGTCAGTTGCGTGCATCCCGGGATGATCCGGACCGAGATCGCGTGGAAGGCGCGCGCGGGTGCGGGCCGTGACCGTGACGCGCTGGCCGCCAATTTCGACAGTCTGGCCAAGACCAGTCCGGAGAAGGCCGCCCGCGCCATCATGGAAGGTATCCGCAAGGACAAGGCGAAGGTGCTGATCGGCAACGATGCCCGGGTGATCGATCTGCTGCCGCGGATCTTCGGATCCGGTTATCAGAAGATCCTCACCGCGCAGATGCGCAACGAGGTGGCGAAGTAGCGCGCACGGTCACCGGCGAGCGGATCGGCTCTCGGCGGTGGCCGGAGGTGGTGCCCGCCCGCGGGTGGCCGGATCGGCCGCGTACGGACCGGGTCCGCGGCGATCGAGAATCCGGATCACCAGTGCAGATCGTGTTTGCGGATCTTGCCGGTTGCGTTGCGGGGCAATCGATCCACCACACGGACGGCACGCGGCACCTTGTAACCGGCCAGTCGATCGCGGCACCAGGTCAGCAGCGCATCGATGTCGAATCCGCCGGCGTCTCCGGTGACCACGAAGGCGGCCCCGACCTCGCCGAGCCGGTCGTCGGGGACGCCGATCACCGCCGCGTCGGCGATACCCGGATATTCGAGCAGTGCCTGTTCGACCTCGGCCGGATACACATTGAAGCCGCCGACGATGAACATGTTCTTCAGCCGGTCGGTGACGCGCAGGTAGCCCTCGTTGTCCAGGGCGCCGACATCGCCGGTGCGCAACCATCCGTCCGGATCGATCGCTCGTGCGGTGGCGTCCGCGTCATCGAGGTATCCGCTCATCACATTCGGTCCGCGCACCACGATTTCCCCGGGTGTTCCGGCGGGTGCCACGCCGCCGTCCGGGCCGATGATGCGAATCTCGCTGCCCGGCAGTGTCCTGCCCACCGTCCGCGCGGTCGATTCGGCGGGCGCGCCCGGTGCGCACACCGAGATCACGCCGATGGATTCGGTGAGCCCGTAGGCCGTGAACACCTCGTCGGCGCCGAGTTCGTCGCGAATGCGATCGACGAGGACCGGTGGAATCGCGGCGCCGCCGGTACCTGCCAGTCGCAGCGCCGGAAAGCTGCGACCGACTCGCAGCAGGTCCGTGAAAATGGTTGGGGGACCGGCGAGTACGGTGATCGACTCGGTCGCCGTCAACTCCGCCGCGGCGGGTGCGTCGAATATCTCGACGGGCACCATGGTCGCCGCGCGCAGCAGGCATGCCAGCAGCCCCGCCTTGTATCCGAAGGTGTGCGAGAACGGATTGATCAGCAGATATCGGTCGTCGTGCCGGAGCGTGACGGCACTCGCCCAGCGGTCCAGGACCGTGAGGGTGTTCGAGTGGGTACTGAGCACACCTTTGGGCGCGCCCGTGGTGCCGGAGGTGAACAGGATGTCGCAGATATCGCCGGAAGCTATCGCGGCTGTGCGTGATTCGGCATCGGTCAGCGATACCGACTCCGCTTCGGTGAGGAAGTCCGCCCAGGTGACCAGTGCGTCGTCCGGACGGTCCGTGCGGGCGTGCGAACGTTCGTCACCTGCGATCACCGGTAGCAGGACGGTGAAGCGCAGATCGGGAATGTCGTGCCCGCGCAGCAACGCCGGATAGTCGATGCCCAGAAACCCCCGCACGGTGAACAGACCCCGGCAGCGTGCCCGGCGCAGGACCTGTGCGGCTTCCGCGCCCCGCAATCGGGTGCCGATCGGAACCAGCGTCGCGCCCGCACCGAGCAGACCGAGCGCGGCGATGATCCAGTGCGCGCTGTTCGGGGCCCAGATCGCGATCCGATCCCCGCGCCGCACCCCGGCGGTCATCGCGGCACGGGTGACCTGCCGTGCGGCCGTGTGCAGTTCGGCGTAGGTCAGGCGGCTCCCGGGGCCCGCGATCGCCGTGGCCGATCCGTATCGGCGGGCCTGCTCGTTCAGCAATTCCGGGATGGTGGAGGGACTCATCCCGGATTCCTCCTCCGTGTACGTCAGCGCCGCCCGAGCACGTCGTCGGCGAACAGCGCCGCTCGCGGGCCGTTCATATCGCCATCCTGCCGCAGCGCGGCGGCGGCCCGGGCCGATGTGCGCGACCGGTCCCGGTGACCGGACGGGCGGTGCGATCCAGCGCGGGAATATCCGGTGAGCGGGACGTTCGCTACTGGCGGGCGGGAGGTGGGCGGCACTGTCGAAGGATGACCGGGGCGGCAGGGGGTTCGATGCCCCGGGGAATGGACCGAAGGAGTGACATGATCGCGGGTGCGGAGACGGCGTGGCGATCCGGAACCGTCGTCGGGCTGAGCGGTGAGTGCTCGTTGCCACGGGAACGGATCGGTGGCAAGGCCTGGAGTATCGATCACATGCGCGGCCTCGGGCTGCCGGTGCCACCGGCGTTTGTACTGACCACCGATGCCTGGCGCGATTTCACCGAGCGTGGAACCATCGCCGACGACATCTGGCAGGCGGTGCGCGACGGTATCGCGGCGCTCGAACACGACACCGGCCGCGGCTTCGGGTCGACCTCGGCGCCACTGCTGGTCTCGGTCCGATCCGGTGCCGCGGTGAGTATGCCGGGCATGATGGACACCGTTCTCAACCTCGGTATCAACGATGAGGTGGAGCGGTCGCTGGCCGTCGCGACCGGAAGTGCCGGATACGCGGCCGACACCCATCGGCGCTTTCGCGCGCAGTATCGCGACACCGTCGTCGGCGCATCCGGCGCCACCGTGCCGGCCGACCCCTGGGAGCAGTTGCGCGGTGCCGTCACGGCGGTGTTCGGATCCTGGGATTCACAGCGCGCCAAGGCGTATCGGCGCAATCGCGGCGTCGCCGGCGATCTGGGCACCGCCGTCACCGTGCAGGCGATGGTCTTCGGAAACCTGGACCGAGACTCGGGCACGGGCGTGCTGTTCAGCCGCAACCCCAATACCGGCGACGGCCCCGCCTACGGTGAATGGCTGATCGGCGGACAGGGCGAGGACGTGGTGTCCGGCCGGACCACACCGCGTCCGCTGGCCGACCTCGCCGCCGCGCAGCCGAAGGTGCATCGGCAGCTGATCGAGGCCGCCGAGCTGCTCGAACGTGACGGCCGCGATATCCAGGACATCGAGTTCACGGTGGAATCGGGGAGGTTGTGGCTGCTGCAGTCGCGGCCGGCCAAGCGATCCGCGCGAGCTGCGGTGCGGGCCGCGGTCGCCATGGCCGACGAGGGGCTGATCACCACCGCGGAGGCCGTGCGCCGGGTCGGCGCCGAACAGATCGGTGTCGTGCTCCGGCCCGCCGGTACCGTCGCCGATTCGTCCGAAGCGCTCGCGCGCGGTGAATCTGCTTGTCCAGGTGTGGCTTTCGGAGTCGTGGTCACCGACCCGGACGAGGCCGAGGCGCGAGCGCAGGCGGGCGAGGACGTGATCCTGGTGCGACCCACCACCAGCCCCGACGACCTGCCGGGCATGATCGCCGCCCGCGCGGTCGTCACCGAATCGGGCGGTACGACCTCACATGCCGCACTGGTGAGCCGCGAACTGGGCCGGCCTTGTGTGGTCGGCTGCGGTCCCGGTGTGGTGGCCGCACTGGCCGGTCGCCGGGTCACCGTCGACGGCGGGTCCGGAGTCGTCCTGGACGGTGAGGTCGCCGGTGCCGCCGTGGACGCCGCCGCGCTGGATGATGTGCGCAGGCTCGCCGGCTGGGCGGGAGTGACACCGGAGGAATTGTCCGGCGCCATCGATCCGGAGCCGGAAGACGCCGGTGCGCAATCGGTTACGCGCGCGGTGAGCGATCTGGAACTGTTGCGGCTGATCGGCGTCAAGGGGCGGGTGCGCACCGATGTGGTGGCCGCCGGTCTCGGTGGTGACATCGCCGAGGTCACCGCGCGATGCGCGGATCTGGTGTCGGCGGGCTCATGCGCCGACACACCGGCGGGGCTGCGCCTGACGCCGGACGGCCGGCAGCGCCTGGCCGGACTGCTCGAGATCGAACGCGGCACCGTCGACGCCACGGCGATGACGGCGGCGTACGCGGACTTCTGTGTGGTCAATGCCGAACTCAAGGAGATCGTGACGGCCTGGCAGATGAAGGATGCCGCCACCCCGAACGATCACGCCGACCCGGAATACGATGCGGCGGTGCTGGATCGGCTCACCGGCCTGCACCGTCGGGTGCGCCCGCTGGCGGAACGGCTGGGCGCGCTCGCGCCGCGCCTGGCTCGGTATCGCGACCGGCTCGATCGTGCCGTCGAGCGGATCGGTGGCGGTGACCACACCTGGGTGGCCCGCCCGATCATGGACAGCTATCACACGGTGTGGTTCGAACTGCACGAGGATCTGATCGGCCTGTGCGGGCTCAGCCGCGCCGAGGAAGCGGCGGCCGGCCGTGCGGAGTGATCCTGCCAGCACCGGCGCGGCCCGCCGCTGGGTCGAGTTCGACGCGATCGACAATGTGCGCGATCTCGGCGGACTTCCGGTGATCGGCGGCGGCTCGACCCGTTTCGGGGTCGCGCTGCGCTCGAGCACCTTGCAGCAGGCCAGCGCGGCCGATGCGGCGCTGCTGCTCGGATCGCTGGGCCTGCGCACCCTGATCGATCTGCGCCTACCCGACGAGGTGGTGCGGGAGGGATATGGGCTGATCGGTGCTCTGCCGATCGATACGGTGAATCTCCCGATTCGTAAGTCGCCGCAATCATCCTTGGCCGCAAGGGATCTCGTCCCCGACAAGACACGGGTGGATCTGGCGCAACTGTACGGCGCGCTCCTGGCCGGCAGTGCGGAGGAGATCGTGGCCGCGGCGCGGCTGATCGCCGACCCGGACCGGCGGGCCGTGGTCTTCCACTGCGCCGCGGGCAAGGACCGGACCGGTGTCCTGGCCGCGGTGCTGCTGGACGCGGTGGGCGTGGCCCCGGAGGCGATCGCCGCGGACTACGCGCTGACCAACGAACGGATGGCGCGGGTGCGTGCCCGCCTCGATTCCCTCGGCTCCTACCGCGGCCTGCCGCCCGCCGACACCGGAATCCTGGCGGTGGACCCGGCGGTGATGCTGAGCTTCCTCGGCGAACTGCATCGCGAACACGGTGGGGCCGCCGCGTGGCTGCTGGCACGCGGTCTGACGGCGACGCAGCTGACGTTGCTGCGCCGCGCGCTGGTCACCGGGTAACTGCGGGTCTCACCGGGAGTAGTCGCGGAACGTCATGATGAATGCCGCCGCGGCGACGGCGAACAGGGCGATGTAGACGACGACCTGTAGTGCGGCGCTGTCCAGGTTGTGTACCCACAGCCCCGCGAGCAGCACGGCCAGCAACAACACCACTCCGTAGAACGGCGTGCGCTGGGGGTGTTCTCCCAAGGCCATACAGCCGAAGGTACCCGTTTCCGGAGAGTTGAGACAGGGCCCGGCCGTGCCCGGCGCCGGTCCGGGGCCGCCGCTACCGGGGATCCGTGACAGAATTCGGGCAGCGACAATGGCCGACGCCGGGAGGACCAGATGCCGACTCAGCCGCTGACCCAGCACAGCTTCGACACCGCGATCTCGAATCACGCCATCGTGCTCGTCGACTTCTGGGCATCCTGGTGCGGATGGTGTACCCGGTTCGCGCCGATCTTCGCCGATTCCGCGGCTGCCCATCCCGAGATCCTGCACGCCACGGTCGACACCGAGGCCGAGCCCGCGATCACCGCCGCCGCGCAGGTCAGCAGCCTGCCGACGCTGCTCGGTTTCCGGGAGGGTGTGCTGGTCTACTCCAACCCCGGTTTCCAGACCGCCGCCCAGCTCGAGGAAGTGGTTCAGCAGATCCGCTGGCTGGACATGGACGAGGTCCGCCGCGAGCTGGGCGGGCAGGGGCCGTCCGGGGCACCGGCACAACCCGCGCCCGCCGGTCCCGAGCCGGCGCGCGCCGGACTGGCCCCGGGCCGGGCCGACTACGGCTGGCCCGGACTCGGCGGGCGGTGAATTTCCGGTATCAGGTCGCGTCGATCCGCCGGACGCGAGTGGCACGGAACCGGAAACTGTCCTGGTGTGCCGCCTCGTATTCGAACTCCACCCGCTCGCCTTCGACCAGTGCGCGAAACCCTTCCCCTTCGATCGCGCTGTAGTGCACCCAGGCATCACGGCCGTCGGGCAGTTCGGCGCAGCTGATGGCGCCCCAGCCCTTGTCGGCGCGGAAGAATTTCACGATGCCTGTCGCCATCGAATCATTGTGTCAGGCGAGGTCCGCCACGGTCGGAACGACGATTCCGAACAGGTCACCGACGGTGGTCAGGGCGGCGGTGTGCAAGGCGGCCGCCGACAGTGGCGTACCGTCGGGAGCGGCCAGGTCGCGGGTGGCGCAGGCCTCGGCGACGACGGTGGGACGGTAGCCCCGGTTGAACGCGCCCTGTGCGGTGAACATGACGCACATGTGGGTCATGAATCCGGCGAGTACCAGATCGGGTCCGGCCGTCGTGCGCAGTAGTGTCTCGTGCAGCTCGGTCTCGTGGAACGCGTCGGGAAAGTGCTTGACCACCAACGGTTCTCCATCGAGGGGCGCGAGCTCGGCGACCGTCGCCCCGATGTCGGACCGGATGTCGTAGGGCGTGCCCGGGCCACCGTCGTTGACGATGTGCACGATCGGACGTCGCAACGCCCGGGCCGCCGACAGGAGACGAGCACCGGCCGCGAGCGCCGCATCGGCCTGGGGCAGGGCCATGACACCTTCGCGGTAGGTGTTCTGAAAATCGATCATGACGAGGGTGGCGTCCGCGAGGCTCGGACGCCGGTCGTCGAGGCCGGAGACCTGGCGCAGGGGGATGGAGACGGTCATTGCTGCCTTCTTTCTCGTGGGTCGAAATCTTTTCGGGCACGGCAGATCCGCGCGTGCGGGGCACGCGTAGGGATGGTTGTCGGCTGTGCGGTCAGGCCGTCGTGCGGAACCGACGGCGATAGGCGCCCGGGCCGGTGCCCAGTCGGCGCAGGAATGCGCGGTGCAGGGTCTCCACCGAACCCAGTCCGGCGCCGTGTGCGACCTGCCGCAGCGGCAGATCGCTGGTTTCGAGCAGCCTGCGGGCTACCTCGACTCGTGCGGCCTCGACATAGGCGGCCACCGTGAGACCCATCTCCTGCCGGAAGACGCGGGAGAAATGCCTTTCGCTCAGGCACATTCGACTCGCCAGTGCGGCGGCCGACAGATCGGCGTCGAGATTCTCCGCGATGTACGCGCGCAGCTCATCGATATCGCGCCGGACCGGGGCCGGACGGCTCAAGGGAACACTGAACTGGCTCTGACCGCCCTGGCGGCGCAGGTAGACGACCAATTGCCGGGCCACCGCCAGCGCCAGCTCCTCGCCGTGGTCATCGGCGACCAGGGCCATCGCGAGATCCAGGCAGGCGCTGATGCCCGCGCCGGTCCACACCCGGCCCGAGCGCAGGAAGATCGGGTCCGGATCCACCCGGACCCGCGGATGCTCGGTGGCCAGTTGTCCGGCTGTCGACCAGTGCGTGGTGGCAGTTTTCCCATCCAGCAATCCGGCGGCGGCCAGCAGATGCGCACCCACACAGACCGATGCGATCCGCCCGGCGTGCGGTGCCGCCGCGCGCAGCCACCGCACGACATCGTCGTCGATCCGTGCGGTGGGACCCGACGGCGACATGTCCACCGCGCCCGGCACGATCAGGGTGTCGATCGCGGTGCCGACCTGGTCGAAGGTCAGGTCGGTGAGCACTCGCACTCCCGCCGAGGTCCGCACCGCGCCCGTATCCGGCCCGGCCAGCAACACCTCGTACGATGCGCTCGGCCCGCCCTCCCGGTTGGCCAGTGCGAACACTTCCGCCGGGCCGGTGACATCGAGCAGATCCACGTCCGGAAAGGTCGCGATGACCACACGATGCTTCGATGTCATGGGTACATCCTGCGGGCTGTCCGGCATGGCCGCAACGACGGATAACTGTCGGATCCGGACATGCCCTGTTCCCGGAACGCTCCCGCCCGGCAATCGCCCGGCGATTCGAACGGAGGTGAGACCTCGCGCCGCGCCGGTGATCGTCAGTTGCCGGGCTTGTCCAGCAACTTGGCCTTCAGCGCATCGACCGTCGCGGAATCGATGCCCAGACCGTCGGACAGGAACCGGTCGACCGAGCCGTAGGACTGACGCGCCTGATCGAAGGAGGCGTCGAGGTAGTCGGCCCGCACGCCGAGAATCGGGTCGAACAGCGACGGATCGGTCACCAGTCCGCGCTGCACCAGCGCATCCATCTGGGCCTTGTTGCTCGCTGCCAGATAGTCGTTGGAGGCCAGATAATCCTTGTAGATCTGGCCCTTCGGCACACCCAGCGCCGACATCAGGATCGCGGTCATCCAGCCGGTCCGGTCCTTACCGGAGGTGCAGTGATAGAGGACGGCATCGGGGGAGGCCGCGATATCCCTCAGTGCCGCGGCGAATTGTGCCCGAGCGTTCGCATCGGTCACCAGCCAGCGGTAGTAGTCGCGCATGATCTGCGCGCCCTGGCCGTTGCCCAGCTTCTCCTGCTGCACCTGCGGTCCGCCCGCGATGGTGCTCGACACCATCAGATAGAAGTCGTTCGCCGGATCCCAGATCGACTGGGCGCTGTAGGGAATCGCCGGCGGCAGCTGATCCGGGGAGGCCTTCATCTCGTTCGGACTGCGGAAGTCGATGATCTTGCCGATCCGCAGCGACGCCAGCTTCTGCTGATCGGCGGGGCTGAGCCGGTTCAGCGCGTCGGAGCGATAGACCAGGCCGTAGCGGATCTTCCCGCCACCGCGCTGGGTCGGATAGCCGCCGATATCGCGTGCGTTCGGTGCCGAAATACTCAGGGACTGTTGCTGGTTCGCGGGCGCGGTGTGCGCGGGCGGTACCGCGAACGCGGGCATGGTCGCGGTGGGCACGACGGCGATGAACGCGGCCGCCAGACCTACCAGCGAACCCCGCAGGACCCGCGAAACCGGCCTGCGGACGGGAGACGAAATCGGCACGGGTGGTGTTCCTTTCCTCGGTGCCCGCCGGTCGGGCGGGCGCACGACACACCGCGGGCGGATGCCGCGGGGTGTGATCGGGGAGCCGTCAGTGATCGGCGTCGGCGAGCAGGGTGACGGTGCCGGCGGCGCCGTCGACCCGGACCCGCTGGCCATCCGACAGACCGGTGCTGGCGGTCTTGGTATCCACCACGCACGGAATTCCGAACTCGCGAGCCACGATTGCCGCATGCGAGGCCGAACCGCCGATATCGGTGATCACGGCCGCGGCATAGGCGAACATCGCGGTGTGCCCGGTATCGGTGACCGAGGCGACCAGAATGTCGCCCGGCTCGAGGTCGTCATCGGAGTTCAGGACCAGTTTCACCGTTCCCTCGACGACGCCGGAGCTGACGCCCGTTCCGGTCAGGCTCGCGCCGACCTCCAGGGCGCCCACGGCGGGTTCCGGCTGCCAGCGTCCCACCACCAGATCCGGCATCCGCACGTCCTGCAGGCGGACCCGCTCGGCACGGCGCCGAGCTACCTTGTCGATGAGATCATCGGGTGCCCACAGCAATTCGTCGAGGGTGCAGAACCAGGCGTCGTCCACA
Source organism: Nocardia sp. NPDC052254 (assembly GCF_040679495.1). Lineage (NCBI taxonomy): Bacteria > Bacillati > Actinomycetota > Actinomycetes > Mycobacteriales > Nocardiaceae > Nocardia > Nocardia sp. NPDC052254. Next base: position 105,723 of record NZ_JBFAUW010000003.1, read on the forward strand.
TTGTTGAGCCGATGCCGCTCCACCAGCCGAGCGGCCAGTTCCCGGGCCGCCATGCGCAGGCAGTTCGTATACCGCACCACCGCATCGCGCACGCGTTCTCGCGACACCGTCGCGCCCACCGCCATCCGGCCGGTCCGCGAATCCGGTTCTGCGACCGGGGCACGCTGCGGCGCAGGTAGTTCCGCGGCGCGGGCGGCGGCGGTGACCAGCAGTTCGGGACGGTCGCCGAAGGTGGGATTGAGGAATTCGCATTCACCCGGACCACGATGGCCGATCGTCGCGAGTTCGCGATCGAGCGCGGCGGCGAAGTCCGGTGAGAGTTCGCGCGCGGCCGCCACATCCGCGGCGCGGGCCGCCTCGTGCAGTCGTGGGTCGGTGCGGCAGATCGCCGCCAGCCGTTCCACCGCGAGCATGGGCCGTGCCGATTCGAGCCGGTTCACATCGATGGGCACCTCGGCATCACCGGCGCCGCGCGCGTGCATCGCGGTGGCGGCACCGACCAGCATGACGCCGATCGAGGCCGCGGCCCAGGACTGGTTGAGCCGGTCCCGCCACAACAGCGCGCGGGCATGCAGTCGGGCATCGGAGAGTGTATGAATCTCCTCGCGGTGCAACGCCTCTCGATGCGAGGCGGCGTTGATGGATTCGGTGGTGTCGCGGAAGCGGAGCGCGGTCGCGAGGACCCGCCCGGTCGCCTTCGCGGTGCCGAGCGTGCTGCCGAGCCCGGTCGGCATCGGCGGGCGGCCCTGAGGCTGCAGCGCGACCTCCGGCGGGATCGCGCCGTACACATCGCGGCGGATACTGCCCTCGTCCCAGCCCGGCATGTTGTCGGCGGCCAGCACGCCGATCGAGGCATTGATGAAGATGTGATGGCCCAGCACCGAGGTGACCCGGCTGGTCCAGTGCTCCAGCGCGATGCCCTCGAGCGCGATCATCCGGCCCATGGCCGCATTGGCCAGCCGGATCGCACCCGCCTGCAGGTCGATGGTGAGCGGGCTCATCGGGCCGGGCAGCGCCTCGGAGGTGTTGGTCGCGGTGTGCACCGGAATGCGGGGATCGACTCGATCGTCGAATTCGCCTTCCAGTCCGTCCGGGGCGGCGACCTCGAGGGGGTGGCCGTCGGAGGTCCGGGCACGCGACGGGATCACGTGGTCGGTCAACGGGATTGCGCCGCGCCGGGCGCGGAAGCCGTCGCCGTGCGGTTCGCGCCCGGTCAATCCGCGCGCGATGTCGTCGACCACCTCGTCCGCGGTCCAGCCGTACTCGAAGCCCCAATCCTGCGGTGTCGCAGGCAATTCGATGTATGCACCGCCGGAACGCCGGGTACGCGGCAGTCGCACACCGGCCGCGCGCAACCGCGCCCGCACCTGCGCCCCGGTGATCTCCCCGGGCGCGACGAGATCGACCGATCCGGTGCGATCCGACAGTGTCGCGAGTACCAGGAAGCGCTCCACGTCATCGGTGTGCACGAGCGCCACCCGCTGAGAATCGTCCGCTCCGAGCAACGTTCGCAGCACGGTCGCGCTGCCGGCCTCGGTACGACGTCCGGTCGCCGGCGCGGTGCGAACGAGCAGCGATGAACCCCCGGCGGTGTCCAGCGCCCGTCCTGCCGCCGGCGCGTTCGCGGCCGAAACCGGCGTCACCAGCCGGACCCCGGCCTCGCGAGCGGTGGTCGCGAGCGCCGCAATCGGCTCGTCGCCCAGTGCCAGTACTACCGAACATCCGTGCAGCGCAGCGCGATACGCCGCATCGTCGGAGGGCTCGGCGATCCGTATGTCGACCCGAGGATCCACATACCGATGCTGAACCCGATCCAGCCCGGCAACCTCGTGTCCCGCCGCCAACAGCATGCGGGCAACAGCCCGTCCGCTGGGTGTGGTGACCCCGGTGATCAGAACCCGCATCGACTCGTTCCTCCTAGACCGCCGCCACCCTGGACGTGACGCCGTTCACACACGATGACGAGTCGAGCTCGCAGCCCCCAGGAATAGTCTCGGTCACCGGGAAGACCACCCCACTCAACGGTCGTCGCGAACAGCAGGCGGTGCCGAAACAAGCGAGAAAGCCTGCTGTACAGCTGTTTTCCGAACGCCGACCGATCCACGAGGAAAGCGATTCGGACACAAGGCCGCGCCGCGCCACCGATCCGAAGCGTTCTCCCGAGACGCTCCACCGGACTCACCCCCGAGGCCGGCATTTCCGAGAGGGTTCTACCTGGGCGGTTTCGGCCCGCCTGGATTGTGGAGCGACAGGGGAGGAAGCGCAGGACTGACCGGATCAGTGAAAACCGAGCCCCAGAGCGCCGAACACCGTCCTCCTCGATGACCATCGGAAGTACACCCACAAGGTAAGCGTTTCCGAGAAGTAGACCCGGGCGGGTTTCGGCCCGCCTCGATTCTGGACTGCCGGAGCGGGGGAGCGAAGCGGAGGAGCGGAGAAGGGAAGAATCGAGGCCCAGAGGGCCGAAACCCCGCCGAAGCGAAGCGAAGGCCAAAGATACAGTTCCGATCATCGGGACTGGTCCCTGCCTGCTCCCACCTCCCGGCCGTAGCGTCGAAGTATCCCTCAATCAGGGCCCGGAGCAGCGCAGATGCAGGAGGAACACCGGCTATGACGGACAAGGTGATCGACCGGGTGCGGGATCTGCTCCCGGCGATCGGTGAGCGAGCGGTGGCGGCCGAACAGGCGCGGCGGGTTCCGGAGGAGTCGATCCGGGATTTGACGGCCGCGGGGGTGTTCCGGATGTTGCAGCCGAGTCGGTTCGGTGGTGCCGAGGATTCCCCGGTCGCGTTCTACGAGGTGATCCGCGCGATCGCGTCGGTGTGCCCGTCGACCGCCTGGGTGTCGTCGGTGCTCGGTGCGCATCCCTGGCAGTTGGCCCTGTTCGATCCGCGCGCCCAGGACGATGTGTGGGGCACCGACCCCGATACGCTGGTGTCGTCGTCGTATGCGCCGACCGGCAAGCTCACCCCGGTCGAGGGCGGTTACGAGATGTCGGGGCGGTGGAGCTTCTCCTCCGGATGCGATCACGCCGGCTGGGCGTTCCTGGGCGCCGTGGTGCCGAACGACCAGGGGGGAGCGGACTATCTGACCGTGCTGGTTCCGCGCACCGATTACCGCATCGAGGATGTGTGGCAGGTGTCGGGTCTGTCGGGGACGGGCAGTAACGACATCATCGTCGAGAAGGCGTTCGTCCCGGCTCATCGCGTGTACAGCGCCGCCGATCAGTCGGCTCTGGTCGGTCCGGGTCAGGAGCTCAATTCCGCACCGCTGTACCGGATCTCGTTCGCTAGCGTGTTCTCCAACACCATCACCGCGCCCATCATCGGCGCCGCCCAGGGGGCGTACGAGGCCCATCTGCGGCGGCAGCGCGAACGCGTCCGGTTGTCCTACGGCGGGCAGAAGGTGGCCGACGACCCGTTCGCGCAGGTGCGTATCGCGCGGGCGGCCTCCGAGATCGACGCGGCGATCCTGCAGCAGGAGCACAACATCTCCGAGCAGCTTCGCCATGCCGAAGCGGGCGAGGAGATTCCGTCCGAGCTGCGGCTGCGGACCCGCCGCGATCAGGTGCGTGGTACCGAGCGCGCCATCTACGCCATCGATCTGCTGGTCGAGAACTCCGGTGGCCATTCCATCCGGAAACCCGGTGTGATCGAACGCAATTGGCGTGATGCGCACGCCGGTAACGCGCATGTGATCAACGACGTGGAGCGGGCGCTGGCCATGTACGGTCAGGGTGAAATGGGCGTCGAGGTCACAGAACGGATGGTCTGATGGGTTTCACTGCCGAGGGCACGTCGAAGACGGTCACGGTCGAGGGGCTCGAGCTGCGTTACCACGAGGCGGGTTCGGGACCGGTGCTGGTGCTGTTGCACGGCTCCGGCGCCGGCGTGTCGGGGTGGGCCAATTTCGGCGGTAATCTCGACACTCTCGCTCAGCATTTCCGTTGTCTGATCCTCGATCAGCCGGGTTTCGGCGCGAGTGCGCGGCCGGAGGTCTACGACCGCAACTATCTGCGGATCGCCGTCGACGCGGTGCTCGGCCTGATGGACGCGCTGGGTGTGGCCAAGGCGCATCTGCTGGGCAATTCGATGGGTGGTGCGGTGGCGGCCCTGCTGGCCGCCGAACATCGCGACCGTGCCGACCGTCTGGTGCTGATGGCTCCGGGTGGTGTGGGTGTGAACGTTCTGGGTCCGGAACCGTCGGAGGGGATCCGGCGGCTGCTGGACTTCAATGCCGACCCCACTGCCGAACGCGCGGTCGACTGGTTGAAGACGATGGTCTTCGATCAGGCGGTACTCACCGAGGAGTTGATCGCGGCGCGCACAGCGGCGGCCTCGGATCCGCGCCAGACCAAGGCGCTCGCCGACGCGTACGCGACCTTCTACGATCCGGCCTTCGCCGATCCGGTACCGCTGTGGGCCCGATTGCGCGGTATCGGGCACGAGGTGCTGATGCTGTGGGGCCGTGACGATCGGGTCACCCCGGTGGAGGGGGCGCTGCTGCCCGCCCGGCAGTTGCCGCGGGCCGATCTGCGCATCTTCTCCCGCTGCGGGCACTGGGTACAGGTGGAGCGCAAGGACGCCTTCGAACGGGCGGTCGTGGACTTCCTCGAGAACGGGTTGTAAACCGGCGCAGATATTCTCGACTGTCGTCGCCCGGCCGTCACATTCGATTCGGATGTGGCGGCCGGACCGCGTCTACAGCCGCTGATCGTGCACCCAGGCCGCGATCTGGGTGCGTGAGGTGAAGCCCAGTTTGGTGAGGATGTGCTCGACATGGGTTTCGGCGGTGCGCACCGAGATCACCAGATCGGCCGCGATGCTTTTGTTGCTGTGACCGGCTGCCACCAGGCGGGCGACATCGGTTTCGCGGCGGGTGAGCGGCGACGGTGCGGTGGGTGCGTCCCGGTCCGGGGCAGCCGGTGTCTCGGTGGCGGGCGCCCGGCGCAGGGCGAAATCGATCGCCGCGTCCAGTGTCATGGCGGCGCCGGCTTCGTAGGCGGTACGGAAACCGCTGTCGCCCAGTGCGTCACGCACTCCTTCGCCCACCTTCTCGCCGACCGCGCTGGTGATCACGTGGGCCAGCCGCACCGTGCTGCGCTGCAGGGATTCCGCCGCGCCCATCAGCCGCGCCGCTCGTTCCATATCGTCGCGCACGGCCGCCGACCACGCCATGCCGTCGAATGCCGATGCCAGCCATACGCATCGGTCGAACTGCGCGAATTCCTCGATGGCGCGACCGAGATGCTCGTCGGCGGCCTCCTGATCACCGAGCCGCCAGCTGTCGATGCCGAGTGTCCACAGCGCCAGCCCGCCGAGCATATGCGGTCCGTAGCGCTGGGTCAGGGCATGGAATTCCGCGGCGATCCCGCTGGAACGCGGTTCTTCGAGCAGCGTAGCGCAGACGAAACCGAAAGCGAGACTGTCCATTTCGGTGGCGTGATGGTTCCGCTCGCGCGCCATCCGCGCGGCCTGTTCGGCACGCCGCAGCGCCTCGGCGGTATCGGCGTCGTTGAAGGCGATCAGGGCGGCGTCCAGTTCTGCCTCGGCGAGGATGTCCCCGGCACCCAGATCGGTGGCCAGCGTGACGCATTCGGCGGTCAGTGCCGCGGCCGAACCCCGGTCCGAGAGCAGGGCCGCCAGTGAGGCCGCCGACGACAGCGCCCGGGCCCGCTCCCAGGTGGGGTCCGGATTGCGGGCCAGTGCGTCGGTCAGCCACCGCAGTCCCTCCGACAGGAAGCGGTAGTGCTCCCAGAACGGGCGTAGAACGGTCGCGGTCTCGAGGGCGAGCTGGGGTGCGTCGGTGAGTGAGAACTGCAGTGAAGAGCGAAGATTGGCGTGCTCGCGATCCAGTTCGCGGAACCAGTCCAGATCGTCGGAACTCCAGTACGCGCTCTGCCCGCGCAGCGCGAGTCCGCGATAGTGATCGCGGTGCCGAGCCCGGACCCGGCGTTCCTCGCCGCCTGCGACGAGCCGGTCGTGACCGAACTGCCGGATCGGTTCCAGCATCGAATAGCGCGGCGCGGCGGCGTCGTAGCGCAGCCACAGCACCGATTTGTCGACCAGCCCCGCGAGCGCGTCGAGCAATCCCTGCGGGGCGGGGGTGAGTACGCAGACCGCCTCGGCGGCCTCGATGTCGAAACCGCCGGTGAAGACCGACAGTTGTTGCCACAGTTGCTGTTCGGTGGGTGTGCACAGTTCGTAGCTCCACCGGATGGCACCCTCGATGGTCTGCTGCCGGTGCGGTGCGGTGCGTGGTCCGGCGCTGAGCAGTTCCATGGTGTCGTCGAGCCGGTCGCGGATCTGCTCGGGGGTGAACATGCGCAACCGCAGCGCGGCCAGTTCCAGTGCCAGGGGAATACCGTCCAGGCGGCGGCAGATCGCGGCGAGGGCCTCACGGTTGGCGCGAGTCGAGGCGAATTCGGGATTGGCCGCGGTGGCCCGCTCGATCAGCAGCCGCAGGGCGTCGCTGTCGCCGTCGCCGATCGACAGCGGGGGAATCGGCATCACCTGCTCACCGGGAACCCCCAGCACTTCGCGACTGGTGGCCAGCACTCGTACCTCGGTGGTGGCGGCCACGAGGTGGGCGACCAGATCCGCGCAGGCCGCGATGAGATGTTCGCAGTTGTCCAGGATCAGCAGCAGCCGCTTGTCCGCGAGGAATTCGACGAGCGCGCGCAGCGGGGCGGTGGTGTCGTCGCGCAGATTCAGCGCCTCGGCCACCGCGAGGGTGACGAGATCAGGGTCGTGCACATCGGCCAGTTCGACGAGCCATACGCCGTCGGGAAAGGCGCGCGCCATCGCCACGCCGACCTGCCGGGACAACCGCGTCTTGCCGACCCCGCCCGGGCCGAGCAGGGTCAGCACGCGGGTCGTGGGCAGCAACCGTCTGGCGGTTGCCAGCTCGTCGCGGCGGCCGACGAAACTGGTGACCTCGGCGGGAAGATTCCCGGTGACACGCCGCGCCATGATCGCCAACCCTATCCTGCCGGGCCCGGTCGCGGACCACATCGGCGATGCCGGGACCGAGCGTTCGCCGGGGCCGTGAGCGGGAATAGTCTGAGGGAGCGACACGCTGTCTGCTCGGCGGTCCGCCGGGACCGCGAACCCAGGTATCCGTCGAAACCAGGAGGCTCGAAGTGCGGATCGGCATCATGCTCAGCGAACAGACCGGACCGGATGCGCTGGTGCGCATGACCGACGAATTGCGGCAGATCGCCGACGAGGGGTTCGAGTCGGCGTGGCTGTCGCACATCTTCGGTGTCGACGCCCTCACCGCGCTGGCCGTGGCCGGCAGCCAGGTGCCCGGCATCGGCCTGGGCACCGCCGTGGTGCCGACCTATCCGCGTCATCCCGGAGCGCTGGCCCAGCAGGCCGTCACCACCGCGCTGGCCGCGGGCGCCGGCCGGTTGACGCTGGGTATCGGGTTGTCGCATCAGATCGTGATCGAGAACATGTTCGGGTACGACTTCGCCCGCCCGGCCCGGCACATGAAGGAATATCTGTCGATTCTGCAACCGCTGCTCGACGGTGAGGCGGTGTCCTACAACGGTGAGACACTGACCGGAAATCTCGGCCTGACCACAGGTGAGACCGGGCGGATTCCGGTGCTGGTGGCCGCGATGGGGACGCAGATGCTGAAGCTGGCCGCGCGCCGGACCGACGGTACCGTGCTGTGGATGACCGGCCCGGTGACCGTCGCCGAGCACATCGCGCCCACGATCAATGCCGCCGCGGCCGAGGCGGGCCGCCCCGCGCCGCGTGTGGTCTGCGCGCTGCCGGTGCTGGTCACCGACGATGTGGATCGCGGCCGGGAGCGGGCGGCCACGGTCTTCGCGGCCTACGGTTCGCTGCCCTCGTATCGGGCGATGATGGATCGTGAGGGCGCCGAGGGCCCGGCGGATCTGGCCATCATCGGCACCGAGGAGCAGGTCGCCGCGCGGGTCGAGCAGGTGTTCGCCGCGGGCGTGACCGAATTCGTGGCCGCGCCCTTCGTCGGTGGCCAGGCCGGTGAGCGCACCCGCAAGCTGCTGGCCCAGCTCGCGGACTGAGCGCCGGCGATGGCGCGCCGGGCCCGGGTCGAGGATGTGGAGCGGCTGTCGCTGGCCATGCCGCACGTCACCGTCGAACACGGATCGCTGGGCAATCCGATCTATCAGGTCGGCCGCAGATCCTTCGTGTATTTCCGCACCCCGAGCCGGGACGCGGCCGATCCGGTGACCGGCGAGCGGTACCCGGACGTGATCATCTTCTGGGTGCCGTCGCAGTCGGACAAGCTTGCGTTGGTGCAGGATCCGGATTCCCCGTTCTTCACCACACCTCATTTCGACGGGCATCTGTCGGTGCTGTTGCGCGGTACGCGGGTCGCCGAACTCGATGTCGAGGAACTGCGGGAGGTCGTGCAGGACGCGTGGCTCTGCCGTGCCTCACCGGCCCGCGCCCGGCGCTGGCTGGCCGACCATACGCCGTGACTCAATTCGCCGCGACGGAGGCGATGTCGAGGCCGGGCAGCTGGTGGCGCATGCGTTCGCGCTTGGTGCGCAGATAGCGGACGTTGTGCTCGGTCGGGTCGGTCTGCAGCGGGATCCGCCGGGTGACGGCGATGCCGTGTGCCTGCAGGCCGGCCTGCTTGTCCGGGTTGTTGCTCAGCAGCCGTACCGATTCGACACCCAGGTCGGTGAGGATCTGGGCGCCCGCGCCGTAGCGGCGGGCGTCGATCGGCAGTCCGAGGCGCAGATTGGCGTCCACGGTGTCGGCGCCGGCGTCCTGGAGCTCGTAGGCGCGCAGCTTGTTCAGCAGTCCGATACCGCGCCCCTCCTGCCCGCGCAGATATACGACCACACCGCGGCCCTCGGCGGCCACCGCGCGCAGCGCGGCGTCGAGTTGCTCGCCGCAGTCGCAGCGCAGCGACCCGAAGGCGTCGCCGGTGAGGCATTCCGAATGCAGCCGGGCCAGCACATCGGTCCCGGCGGGATCGCCGAAGACCAGGGCGAGATGTTCCACCGGCGGCTGGTCGCCGGAGTCGTCGCGATAACCGAACACCCGGAAGTCGCCGTGGCGCGTGGGCAGCCGGGTCTCCGCGAGGCGGGTGACGGTGTTCTCGCCGAGCTTGCGGTACTCGATCAGATCGGCGATGGACACGATCGGCAGCTCGTGGGCGCGGGCGAAGGCCAGCAGGCGCGGGAGCCGCGCCATCGACCCGTCGTCGTCGACCACCTCGGCGATCACACCCACCGGCCGCAGTCCGGCCGCGCGCAGCAGATCGACGGTGGCCTCGGTGTGGCCGGCGCGACCCAGGACTCCGCGCGGATGGGCACGCAGCGGGAAGACGTGGCCGGGCCGGGTCAGATCGGCCGCGACGGTGCGCGGATCGGCCAGTACCCGCATGGTGCGGGCGCGATCGGCCGCCGAGATACCCGTGGTGATGCCCGCCGCCGCGTCCACCGATACGGTGTAGGCGGTGCCCTTCGGATCCTCGTTGACCGCGGTCATCGGCGGCAGCGCCAGCCGATCGAGATCCGGGCCGGGCATCGGCACACACAGCACGCCGCTGGTGTGGCGAACCACGAACGCGATGGTTTCCGGGGTCGCGTATTCCGCGGCCAGGACCAGGTCACCTTCGTTCTCGCGGTCCTCGTCGTCGACCACGACCACGGGCCGGCCTGCGGACAGAGCGTCGAGCGCGTTCTGGATGGAATCGAGTTCACCGGGCATCGGGCACCTCCTCTATGCCTAATAGAAATATTCCGAAAGGCTCTTCGCCAGGAAGGGTTCCGCTCAGTGAGATTCTGGGTTCGCGAGGCGCGGACCCCTCCGGTAGCGGTTGTTGACCTCGAGTGCGGTTGAGGGTGCACGCTGGTGTCATGACACAGGCCGCAGAGTTCTGGAACACCGTCTACGACAACGACACCGCCCCCTGGGTGATCGGCGAACCGCAGCCCGCGATCGTCGCGCTCGAACGGGAGGGGTGGATCCGGGGCCGGGTGCTCGACATCGGCGCCGGAGCCGGGGAGCACACCATCGCGCTGACCGCGCTCGGCTACGACGTCACCGGTATCGATCTGTCCCCGAGTGCGGTCGAGTACGCGCGCCGCAATGCGGCGGGCAAGGGGGTGCCGGCCGCGCAATTCCGGGTCGCGGATGCGGTCCGGCTGGGTGCGGATGCCGCGGCCGCGGCCGAACTCGGCGTCTTCGACACCATCGTCGACAGTGCCCTGTTCCACATCTTCGGCCAGGACCCGGACAATCGCGCCGGATATGTGCGCGCACTGCACGCGCTGTGCCGGCCCGGCGGCGTGGTGCACGTGCTCGCCCTCTCCGATACCGAACCGGGGTTCGGGCCGCGCATCAGCGATTCGCTCATTCGCGAATCATTCGGGGCGGGCTGGGATCTGGAGGAGCTGCGGCCGTCGCGCTATCTGGGCCGGGCGACCGCGCTGGTGGCCGACAACGTGGCCGGGCTCGATGTATCCGAGGACGGCATCGTCAACGCGGCCGCGTGGCTGGCACGCGTGCGGCGGCAGTGACCGCTACTTCCGTCGGGAGCTGGATTTCGGTGGTGTGAGCGGGGATTCGCGATTGCGCGGCAGCCGGCCGCGCTTGTTCAACGTCTCCAGATCGGTGAGCAGATCCTCGGCCAGTTGCCGTTCCGCCTCGTAATGCCGGATGCACCAGCGCAGGACCGCACTGGGAAAGGCCCAGTCGGGATTGGCATCGGAACCCTCGGCGTCGGCGGCGGCACGGCGGCGCATCTGCTCCGCGTAATCGATGTGCGCGGTGAGGATTTCGCGCAGACGGTCCGGCTCGGCCAGATGGCCGAGCCACGCCCGCAGCAACACACTGTGTTTGAGCACGGGTGCCTCGACCGGGGAGTGATTGACCCAGTGCGCCACCGCGTCCCGGCCGGTCGGTGTGATCGCGTACATCCGCTTTCCGCGGATGCCGTCCTCGGAGGTCACCGTGCGCGAGGTGACGTAACCGTGCTTCTCCAGGCGTTTGAGCTCGGCGTAGATCTGGCTGAACGACGGACTCCAGTAGAAGAACTGCAGACTCCAGTCCGCCCACTTCTTCAGGTCGTAGCCGGACAACTCGTCCGCGTGCGAGAGCATCCCGAGCACGGCCCACGAGGTGGTCGGCAGATCGGTGCCTGATGTCATCGCCGAACTATAGCGCCCAGTCATATGCGGATCCGAAATCAGCGCCAGCGTGAACGATGGGGCAGCAGCGCCCGGCCGGCCTCGTGTACGACCTCGAGAACCACGCGGGCCAGGCGGTCGTAGCTCATCGCATCGGCGCGACCGGACAGCGACAGCGCGGCCGGAGGGGTGCCGCGGCCGCGCAACGGCGCTGCCACACAGGCGATTCCGGCCATGGCCTCCTCCCGGTCGATGGCCACGCCCTGGCGCAGCCGGATCTGGCCGAGTTCACGATGCAGAGCATCGGGGTCGGAGAGGGTGCGCGGGGTCAGCCGGGGCTGGCGAGTGTGGAAGGCGGCCTCGGCGATGGCCGGCTCCAGGGCCGAGAGCATGGCCTTGCCCAGTGCGGTGGCATGTGCGGGCATCCGGCCGCCCAGCCGGGTCGGCAGCGCGGCGGCGAACCGGCCACCGGCTTTGTCCAGATACACCACCTCACGGCCGTCGAGGACCGCCAGGTGGCCCACCATGCCGGTGCGCTGGGACAGTTCGTGCAGCAGCGGACTCACCGCGTCGCGGATCTCGTTGTGATCCGCGGTCAGCCCACCGAGTTCCAGTGTGCGCATACCGAGCCGGTAGCCGCCCGCGGAATGCGCGAGCCAGCGCAGCCGGATCATCTGATCGAGGATGCGGTGCACCGTCGAGCGCGGCAGGCCGGTCCGTTCGACGAGTTCGAGCAGCGTCAGACTCGGTGTCCCGGCGTCGAAGGCGTCGAGGATCAGGGTCATCCGCTCGATCATCGACACCGGTGTCGGGGCGGTGGCCCGATGAGCCGAGGGGTGCGACGCGTGATGCGCGACGGTGGTGGTGCGTTCCGCGGCGGGCAGCACGGTGACGGTCATATGTACCTCCGATGGCTCATATGCAGTCTAGAAGTATTTCTACTAGGCATGTGACGTTTCGTATTTGTGTTACCAGTCACAGTGGTCCACACCGTGTGGTTCGCGAATCGGTGGAACTACGTAGATGCGTACGGAAATCCTTCCCGGTGACCGGGTCTGGCCATTGACCCGGACTCCGCCCGGCCTGGTGTCATGGCTGGAAGCTATATGTCTGTTCGAAATGAGGAGTGGCCGTGGACCCGGCAGTTCACATGGATCCGACAATCCCCGACGCGACGTTCAAATCCGTCCTCGGCAGGTTCTGTACGGGGGTCACGGTGATCACCGCACTGGCCGACGGGCAGCCGGTCGGATTCAGTTGTCAATCGTTCTCGTCGTTGTCGCTCGATCCGCCCGCTGTCGCCTTCTTTCCCGCGCGGACCTCGACGTCTTGGCCGCGGATCCGGGCCGCGGGGCAGTTCTGCGTCAACATCCTGGCCCACGATCAGGCCGAGATCTGCCGGGCACTGGGCCGTACCGGAACCGACAAATTCGCCGGGGTCGGCTGGGTGCCCTCCGGCAACGGCGCGCCGCGGCTGAGCGGTGCACTCGCCAGCATCGACTGCGAACTGGATCGGGAGATCGACGGCGGCGATCACACCGTCGTGATCGCGCGGGTGACCGCGCTGACCGAACACTCCGAACAGCCGCCACTGCTGTTCTACCGCGCCGGTTTCGAACGGTTGCACGGCCACTGAGGTGCCCGCGGGGTGCCTACCCCGACTCCGGCGCCGGCCGATGCGGACGGCCGCTGGGCGGAGCCGCTCTCCCGGCCAGTGGGACTTCCGATGCCGTTGATCTGTCCCGCTGGCGAGCATCGAATCATCACCCGGGGCGTGGTTCGACGCCTGCGACCGAGGCGAACGGGCAATCGAGACGGAGGAATCATGAACAGCGACAGTGACGTTCGGGTCATCGACGCGGGCGCGCCGCCCACCCGGTTCGCCCGTGGCTGGCACTGCCTGGGCCTGGCGGATTCCTTCCGCGACGGGAAGCCGCACACGGTGGCCGCATTCGGCACCGAGCTGGTGGTGTTCGCCGCCGAGGACGGCGCCCTCAACGTGCTCAACGCCTACTGCCCGCACATGGGCGGCAACCTCGCCGACGGAACGATCAAGGGCGATTCGCTGGCCTGTCCCTTCCATGACTGGCGCTGGAACGGGAAGGGCAAGTGCACCGGAATCCCGTATGCCCGGCGCGTTCCGCCGCTGGCGCGCACCAAGGCGTGGCCGACACTCGAGCAGAACAAACAGCTGTTCGTCTGGAACGATCCGGAGGGCAAACAACCGCCCGCCGACATCACCATTCCACGCGTGGACGCCGCCTTCGACGACGAGTGGACCGACTGGACCTGGAATTCCATGGTCGTCGAGGCCAACTGCCGCGAGGTGGTCGACAACGTCGTGGACATGGCGCACTTCTTCTATGTGCACTACGGCTTCCCGACCTTCTTCAAGAACGTCTTCGAGGGGCATACCGCGAGCCAGTACATGACCTCCATCTCCCGCGAGGACATGATGGGGGAGACCGCGAAAGCGCTGGGCGGCAAGAACACCCTGCATTCGGAGGCGTCCTACTACGGCCCCTCCTACATGATCGACCATCTGCGCAGTGAGAGCGCCGGCCCCGCGATGGAGGGCTACCTGATCAACTGCCACTACCCGATCACCGAGAATCGTTTCCTGCTGCAGTACGGCGCCATAGCCAAACGGCCGCAAGGGGTTTCGCCGGAGCGAGCCGACGAGATCGCGGCAGCCTTCGTCGGCGGTCTGGGGCGGGGCTTCGAACAGGATGCCGCGATCTGGAAACGCAAGTCGCGCATCAACAATCCGCTGCTGTGCGAGGAGGACGGGCCGGTCTATCAGCTGCGACGCTGGTACGAGCAGTTCTACACCGATGTCGCCGACATCTCCGAGGAGATGACCGCCCGCTTCGAATTCGAGGTCGACACCACCCGCGCGGTCACCGCCTGGGAAGCGGAGGTCGCCGAAAATCTCGCCGCACGCGCCGGCCAGGTTGTCGCGGGCTGAGAGCGGTTGTGATGGACGAGGTGTCGTGCCGATCCTGCGGGGCGTGCGTACTGGTCGAGAAATTCAGTCCGCAGCACACGAGTGTGCAGTGGACCGGTGCCGCCCGCGCGCACTGCACCGAGCTGCCGGGACGCGGCCTGCACACCTGTGCGGCGCTGCGCGACAGCGTCGACGAGGCAGTGCGCTCGGGCGAGCTGGGGGTGAGCACGCGGGATACCGATGTCAGCACGCGCGGGCGGACCCTCGCGCCGACGCGGGAGCACGACCGATGAACCGGTGGCGCGCATCCGGCGCGCACCGTGTGAAACAGTCGGCCCGGCATCCCGGAGGACGTTCGCGTTCTCCGGAATCGCCACTTCAGGAACGGATCTGGTGACAACGATGACAACCACAGCCGAATCCGCGGCCGCGCGAGCCCGCTCGGCGAGTGCGGCCGGGTCAGCGCCGGAATCGGCCGATGCTCCGGCGAATCTCGCCGCCCCTCAGATCGCCGACGGCGCAGACGTGGTGAAGGCGCCGGCCGGCCTTCCGGCGCTGGTCCGGGTGGTGCGCGTCGTACGGGAAACCTCCGACGCGGTGTCACTGGAGCTGGAACCGGAACCGGATGACGCCCACCGTTTCGACTATCGCCCCGGCCAATTTCTCACGCTGCGGATTCCCAGTGATCTGACCGGTTCGGTCAGCCGGTGCTACTCGTTGTCGAGCGCACCGCACGAAGGGGGCGCGCTCAAGGTCACCGTCAAACGCACCGTCGACGGATACGGGTCGAATTGGTTGTGCGACAACGCCGCCGAGGGATCCATACTGCGGGTCCTGCCCCCGGCCGGACTGTTCACCCCGTCGTCTCTGGATCTCGATCTGCTGTTGTTCGCGGGCGGCAGCGGGATCACCCCGGTGCTGTCCATTCTCAAGGCGGTGCTCGCCCAGGGGAGCGGGCGGTGCACGCTGATCTACGCCAACCGGGACGAGAAATCCGTCATCTTCGCCGCCGAACTCGCGGAACTCGCTGCCGCGCATCCGGATCGGCTGCACGTCGTGCACTGGCTGGAATCCGTCCAGGGCCTGCCGAGTGTCGAACAGCTGACAGCGCTGGTCCGCCCGTGGGCCGAGCGCGAGGTCTTCGTCTGCGGTCCCGCGCCGTTCATGACCGCGGTCGGTGCGGCGATGACAGCACACGGCGCCGCGCGTGCCCGGGTACACATGGAGAAGTTCGTCTCGCTGTCGGGCAATCCGTTCGAGACCGGGAACGAACCCGCGCCGGCCGCGGCCGACGACACCGACTCCGCGTCCGTCGAGATCGACCTCGACGATGCGACACACCGGATGGCCTGGCCGCGTCGGCAGGTGCTGCTGGATACCTTGCTGGCGGCGGGACTCGAGGCGCCGTATTCGTGCCGGGAGGGCGCGTGCAGCGCCTGCGTGTGCCGGGTCGTGTCCGGCGAGGTGTCGATGCGCCGCAACGAGGTCCTCGAGCAGGAGGATCTGGCCGACGGCTATGTGCTCGCCTGCCAGGCGGTCCCGGTATCCGACGATATTTCGATCACCTATTCCTGAATCTCGCGAGGAGTGACACATGGCAGCGTTCAGCTCGCTCGGATACATCCGGGCGCAGATCGCCGATGTCGAGGCATGGCGTGCGTTCGCGTTCGACACCATCGGATTCGCGGAGGGCTCCGGGCCGAATCCGGACGCGATCTACCTGCGGATGGACGAGCACACCTACCGTCTGGAATTGGTTCCGGGTGAGCGGGACGCGGTTCTCGCGGTGGGCTGGCAGGTCGCCGATCGCCGCAGCCTGACGCTGGTCGCGGAGTTGCTGCGCGGCAACGGTGTCGACGTGATTGAGCTGAGCCCGGCCGAGGCGGTCGCCCGCCATGTGGAGGAGGCGATCACCTTCACCGATCCGTCGGGATTCACCGTGGAGGTGTTCCACGGGCCGCTGCTGGACCACAGTCCGGTGCTCGGCAAGTACGGAAACCGTTTCGTCACCGGCGATCTCGGCCTCGGGCACGTGGTGCTGCCGGTTCCCGACATCGAGGCCGCCCGGAGTTTCTACACCGAGGTGCTGGACTTCTCCTCGCGCGGATCGTTCCGGGTGGGCCCGCCCGAACATCCGATCTGGATCAGGTTCATGGGCGTCAACCCCCGCCATCACAGCCTCGCGCTGATTCCCGGCAGCCGCGGTGACGGTCCGGGCATCGTGCACGTGATGGTGGAGGTGGACGCGCTCGACGACGTGGGCCGTGCGCTGGATCGCGTCACGCGCGCCGGCTACCACCTGTCCTCGACGCTGGGCCGGCACACCAACGACAAGATGATCTCCTTCTACGTCCGCACCCCGGGCGGCTGGGACCTCGAATTCGGTTGTGAGGGAAAGCTTGTCGGCGACGACTACACAGCCGAGGAGATGACCGCCGACAGCTACTGGGGACACGACTGGGTGCGCGGCTGAGTCCGGAGGATCAGCGGTCGGTGAAGGTGATCCGCACCGACACCGGATCGGTCTGCAGGGCGGCGAAACCGACCGCGGTCAGCGGCGCCAGCAGTGGATGCGGGGCGAAGGCGCGGGCGCGGGCCACCACATCGTCGTCGGGGCGCAGCTGCGCGGTCGCGGTGCGCCACCGGCCGTCCTGGCGCACCCGGACCCGCGGATCGGCGGCCACGTTGTTGCCCCAGCCCGAGCGCATCCCGTGCTGGCAGATGATCCAGCCGCCCTCGTCGTCGAGCAGCACTGCCACCGGAACCCGCCGTGGCCGACCGGATTTGCGCCCCGTCGTCTCCAATTCGGTGGCGAAGGTGGAACGGATGCCGATCCGGTCCAGTCCGGTGAACAGTGGATTGACCAGATAGCGGTTGGCCGCCCGCTCGATCCGGAACTTGGTCGCTTTCCGGTCCGGGCGGGCGGAACCGCGCCGCGCTCGGAAGGCGTCGAATCCGTTGCGGCGCAGCATGGTCACCGCCGTGAACCACGGGGACCGGGCCGGGTCGGGGTCGAGTCCGGCGCCCAGACGATGCAGCTGATCGGTGTGCCACTGCAGATCCAGGGCGCCGTCGAGCGCCCGAAGTGTCGCGTTGGTAGCCAGTTTTCCGCGCAGGCCGAGTGAAATCGACGGCGGGCGAAGCACTTTGGTCGCACCGTCGAGCAGGTCCCGGGCGGCGCCGGGCTGGACGGTGGTGGGCCGCCCGAGTCCGACCACATCGGTGGCCCCCGATTCCACCGCCGCCGACATCGCCGTACGGCTGCGGAATCCGCCGGTGACCGCCAGCGGCACGGTGCTCGCCACCCGTCGCACGGTTTCGGCGTACTCCAGGAAATAGGCTTCACGGGCCAGGGTGCTGCTCGCTCGGTCGCGGGCCCGGCCCATCATCGCCGGCGATTCGTAACTGCCGCCACTGATTTCGATCAGATCCAGCGACTCGGCCGCCAGCCGTTCGATCACCGCGCGAGATTCGTCCTCGGTGAAACCGCCACGCTGGAAGTCCGCCGAATTGAGTTTGACGGCCACCGCGAATCCGGGCCGCACGGCCGCGCGGACGGCGCGAACCACCTCGATCAGGAACCGGGACCGCCGCTGCGGATCACCACCCCACTCGTCGGTGCGCCGATTGGCCAGCGGCGACAGGAACTGCGACACCAGATACCCGTGGGCGCCGTGGATCTGGACGCCGTCGAATCCGGCCGCCTCGGCGATCCGGGCCGCGGTGGCGAAACGGTCGATGAGACCTGTGATTTCCGATGCGGTCAGAGCGCGTGGCGCCGGCAATCCGGGAACCCCGGCGGCGATCGCGGAGGGAGCCACCGGACGCTGCCGGCCCGCGAGCGGATTCGCTTGGCGGCCGGGATGATTCAGTTGCATCCATACCGGACTGCCGCCGTCCTCGGCGGCCTTGGCCCATCGGGTCAGCGCGGCGAGATCGCGGTCGTCCTCGATCACCACATTGCCGGGTTCGCCGAGTTGTTCCCGGTCGATCATCACATTCCCGGTGACGATCAGGCCGTAGCCGCCGGTGCCCCAGCGGCGGAACAAGGTGGCCAGCCGGTCGTCGGGCGCGTGCGCGGCGGTGCCGAGTCCCTCGCTGAGCGCGGACTTCATCGTTCGGTTCGGCAATACCTGACCACAGGGCAGGGGGAGTGGGTCGTGTAATCCGGCCATGACATTCCTCCGGTGTAGGGATGAGGTATACCGATCGGTGTAGTTCGACGGTAGTACACCGATCGGTATAGGACAACCGGTAGACTGGGCGACGCAGAATATGCGGAGAAAGGGGACACGGATGGGTGCCCGCGATCGGCTCATCGCCAGCGCCGTGGATCTGCTGGGCAGTAACGGCGTGGCCGGGACCGGCATCGCCCAGTTGCTCGACCGCAGCGGAATCTCCCGCCGCTCGGTCTATCTGAACTTTCCGGGTGGGAAATCGGAACTCGTCGCCGAGGCCACCCGGGCGGCCGGAGCCACCTACAGCGCACTACTGCGCTCGCTCGCCGCCGGCGCCGATATCGCCACCTGTGTCGCGGCCTATCCCGCCATCTGGCGCGACAAGCTCGCGGCCAGCGAATTCACCGCGGGCTGCCCGGTCGTGGCTGCCGCACTGGGACGTGCCGAGGCGCCGGAAGCGGCCGATGCCGCCGGCGCGATCTTCACCGAATGGGAAGCCATCCTCACCGAACGCCTCGTGGCCGAACAGGTGGAGCCGGATCTGGCGCTGTCGCTGGCCACCACCGTGATCGCGGCGCTGGAAGGTGCCGTGGTCATGTCCCTGGCCACCGGTTCGATGGATCCGCTGGAGCGGGTCGGCGCGCAGATGTCGGATCTCATCGCGCGGCACACCGCCGCGGCATCGGCCGTCGGCTGATTCGCCGGGTTTGGTCCACGCCCTGGGAAACCACACGGCGGCAGTCGTTTCGGTGATCGATAACCCGGAACCGATACGTCCGGGACGCGGAGCCGGTGGTAGCGGCGATGTCACCGCACCGTCGGCGGGTCAGCCGTTCGCCGGGACGGAGGTCGTCCCCGGTTCTCCCCGATCGCGCAGGACTCGGGTGATTTCCGCGGCGGTCGGGATCGCGGCAGTCGCACCGAACGCGGTGGTGGCCAGGGCGCCCGCGGTGCAGGCCCAGGCCAGCGCGGTTTCTGGGCCCTCGTGCCAGTGTGCGGCCAGGGCGCCGGTGAAGGTGTCGCCCGCGCCGGTGGTGTCGACCACCGCGACCGGTACTCCGGGATGGTGGAAATCGCCTTCGGGTCCGCGATAACTCGCGCCCGACCCACCCCGGGTCGTCAACACGTGCGCGACGCCGCCCAGCTCGGAATCCAGTTGTGCCGCTTCGCCTTCGTTGACCACGGCGATATCCACTGTGGACCAGGTGCTCGCCGGAAGTGGCCGCGCGGGCGAGGGATTGAGCAGGACGAGGGTGCCGTTGGACCGGGCGTGCCGGGCCGCCGCGGTCACGGTATCGACCGGAATCTCCAACTGGCACAGCAGAATATCGGCCTCCGCGATGATCGCCAGGTCCGCGGCGGTGAGATCGGTCAGTGCCGCGTTGGCGCCGCCGACCACGATGATCGAGTTCTCCCCGGATTCGTCGACGACGATCGCCGCGATACCGCTGGAGCCCTCGATCGTGCGCAGTCCTTCGGCACCGATCTCGTTGTCGGCCAGCACGTTACGCAGTGCGGTGCCGAAGACATCGGTCCCGATGGCGCCGATGAAGTCGACCCGCGCACCCGCCCGCCCGGCCGCGATCGCCTGATTGGCGCCCTTGCCGCCGGGCACCGACTCGAAGGAGGTACCCAGGATCGTCTCGCCGGGCCGGGGCCGCCGCGGCGTGCGAGTGACCAGGTCCATATTGATGCTGCCCACCACCGCGATCCGCGCCATGTACGCACCGTAACCCGGTACCCGGGCCCGGTGCGCGCGAACCGCGGTGGCGCCGGCTCAGGCCCGGTCGGGTGCGGTCGCGAGGGTGGCCAGCCGATCGAGGGAGCCTCGCAGTTTGTCGGCCGTGGTCGCGCGGGCACGCGGGAACCGCAGTTCGTCGGTCAGCCGCGTCCAGTCGTAGGTGTGGCGGACCTTCGTGCGGTCGGTATCGACGACCTCCAGCTCCCACCGCCACAGATGGCCGGGTGGGCGCTGTCCGGGCTCGGCCGGCAGCCAGGCGATGCGGCGCTCCTCCTCGAACTCGACCACATGGTTCTCCCGGGTCTGCCCGTTGGTGAGGTCCACGGCGAACACCTCGCCGACCGATCGCACCCGCTGCCCGGTCGCCGCGGTACTCAGATTGTCGTTGCCGTCCCAGCGTGGCTGCTGTGCCGGATCGGCGATCAGTTCGAAGATACGGGCGGCCGGTGCGGAAATCTCACGCTCGGCCGATGCGATTCTCGTCTCGGTGCCCTGGGCTGCGTCGGTATCTGCCATACGACCATCGAAACAACCGGCGACGGCGGCGGCAAGCGACGGATCAACGTGATCGCAACGCCCCCATCGTGTCCGGACCGGCTCAGCCGAGGTCTTCGGACGCGCGTCCGGGTTCCAGCGGTGGCCCGGCCACCGGGCAGTTCACCCGGCACTGTGGTTCGGCCTCCGGCGTCGCGGTGCGCAGTGCGTCGTCCCGCACGACGACGAAGGTCAGGACCGCCGCGACCGCCATGACCGCGGCGCAGATCAGCATCGCGGTGTGGAATCCGTCGGCGAATCGGGCGGGATCGTTGTACGCGGCGCCGGTGAGCCCGGTCAGCGGCGGAATCGCGGCCACCGCGAGCAACCCGGCCGCGCGGGCCACCGCGTTGTTCACTCCGCTCGCCACACCGGCGTGACGTTCGTCGGCGGTGGCGAGCACGGTCGCGGTGAGGGGTGCGACGGCGAGCGTCAGACCCAGCCCGAACACCACGGCCGCCGGCAGCACATCGGTGAGGTAGGAGGCGTCGGGCCCGATCCTGGTCATGAGCAGCATGCCGCCCGCCGCCAGCAGCACACCGGTCGTGATCGGCAGCCGCGGGCCGATCCGCTGGGCCAGCTCACCGGACCACGCGGAGAACAGCAGCATGAGCACGGTCGAGGGCAGCATGGCGGTACCGGCGGCCATCGGCCCGAATCCCGCCACCACCTGCAGTGTGAGTACCAGGAGGAAGAACACGACGCCCATCGCCCCGTACATGACGAAGGTGACGGCGTTGATCGCGCTGAACTGGCGGGACCGGAATATCTCCACCGGAAGCATCGGCGGTGGACCGGAACCGCGGTGCGCCGACCGGCGCCGCTCGACCACGACGAAGCCGATCCCGGCCAGCACACCGACGACCGCGGTGATCACGACGGCCGTGCGGCTGCTCCCGTGTTCGGGAGCCATGGTCAGCGCGTAGGTGATCCCCGCGAGACAGGCGGCGGCCAGCACCGCGCCCAGGATGTCGAAACCCTCGCGTACCCGGGCCGATTCGCCGCGGCCGGCCTCCGCCGCGGGATCCCGGGCGAGCTCGGAGCCGTAGGTTTCGGGAACGTGCCGCATCGCGACGAGGACGACCACCGCCGCCAGCGGGATGTTCAACAGGAACACCCAGCGCCAGCCCGCCACTCCGACCAGCCAGCCACCGACGAACGGGCCGATCGCCCCGGCGACACCGCCCAGTCCCGACCACGCGCCCACCGCCCGCGGCCGATCGGATTCGGCGAAGGAGGCCTGGATGATCGCCAGCGACCCCGGAGTCAGCAATGCCCCGCCCACACCTTGGAGCGCCCGCGCCGCGATCAGCATCGGAATATCTTGTGCCGCACCGCAGAGCGCGGAGGCCAGGGCGAACCACACCACCCCGATGACGAACACCCGGCGCCGTCCGAACCGATCGCCGAGTGAGCCGCCGAGCAGAATCAGCCCCGCCAGCGTGAGTGTGTAGGCGTTGACCGTCCACTGCAGCCCGGCCATCGAGGCGCCGAACTCCTCGCCGATGCGAGGCAGCGCGACATTGACGACCGTGGCGTCGAGCATCGCCATCCCGGAACCCAGCACGGTCGCCAGCAGCACCCATCGACCCGAACCAGAGGACAACCGGATGGTGGCGACCATGGAGACACCGTAGCCGGACGCACCGACATGATCCGGTGTTCGGCGGTCGTCGCGTGACGGCGAGCCCGGGCCGGTCAGTAGGCTGTCGACCATGAGTGCTGGAACTGTCGGCGAAGTGGATACGGTGCGCGCGGCGGTGCACGATGCGGCACGCCGGGCTCGGGTGGCGTCACGGACGCTGGCCCAGCTCACCACCGCGGAGAAGGATCAGGCCCTGCACGGCGCGGCCGATGCCCTGCTCGCCGCCAGGAATGTCGTGCTGGCCGCGAATGCCGAGGACATCGCCAATGCCGAGGCGGCCGGTACCGCCGGTTCCCTCCTGGACCGCCTGCGGCTCACCGCGGCCCGCGTCGACGGGATCGCCTCCGGACTGCGCCAGGTCGCCGGGCTGCCCGACCCGGTCGGGGAGGTGCTGCGTGGATCGACGCTGGCCAACGGTCTCGAGATTCGGCAGGTCCGGGTGCCGCTGGGCGTGGTCGGCATGGTCTACGAGGCGCGTCCGAATGTCACCGTCGACGCCTTCGGCCTGGCCCTGAAGTCGGGTAACGCGGCCCTGCTGCGCGGCTCCTCCTCGGCCGCGCGGTCCAATGCGGCGCTGGTCGCGGTCATGCGGGAAGCCCTTGCCACACAAGGAATCCCCGCTGACGCGGTGCAATTGCTCCCCAGCGAGGATCGATCCAGCGTCACCCATCTGATCCAGGCTCGCGGTCTGGTGGACGTGGTGATTCCGCGCGGCGGCGCCGGGCTCATCAATGCCGTCGTGCGCGACGCGCTGGTGCCGACCATCGAGACCGGCACCGGTAACTGTCACGTGTACGTGCACGGGGCAGCGGATCTGGCGATGGCGGAGTCGATCCTGCTGAACTCCAAGACTCGCCGACCCAGCGTCTGCAATACCGCCGAGACGGTGCTCATCGATCGGTCCATCGCCGAGACGGCGGTGCCACGTCTGATCGCCGCGCTGGAGCAGGCACAGGTCACCGTCCACGGCGATCTGCCCGGCCTGGTGCCCGCCACCGATGAGGACTGGGCCGACGAATACCTCTCGCTGGACATCGCACTGAAGGTCGTCGACGATCTCGACGCCGCAGTCGAGCACATCAACGAGTGGGGGACCGGGCACACCGAGGCGATCGTCACCGCCGATCTGCGGGCGGCTCGTGCATTCACCGCACAGGTGGATGCCGCCGCGGTGATGGTCAACGCCTCGACCGCCTTCACCGACGGTGAGCAGTTCGGCTTCGGCGCCGAGATCGGCATCTCGACGCAGAAGTTGCACGCGCGCGGTCCGATGGCCCTGCCCGAACTGACGTCAACGAAGTGGATCGTGTGGGGCGACGGCCAGATCCGGCCGAGCTGACAGGGGTCCCCACCACCGGAGTATCGGTGACCGGCCGGATATGTGTACCGTCGTGAGCAGGTGTTCTATACGGTGCATACCTGCGGTGGGCTGCGCTGTTGTTCGTTGAGCTGGGCGTGTGCCCAACTCGGAGGAGGGCCGCAACTGTGCAGACGACCGTGCACGAGCCGATCTTCACCTCGGTCGACGAGGTGATCGAACGGCTGGCGACGACCGGCTACCTGGCCGACAAGGCAACCGCCACCTCGGTATTCCTGGCCGACCGGCTGGGCAAGCCGCTGCTGATCGAAGGACCGGCCGGTGTCGGCAAGACGGAGCTGTCCCGGGCCGTCGCCGAGGTCGCCGGCGCCGAACTGGTCCGCCTGCAGTGCTACGAGGGAATCGATGAGGCCCGCGCGCTGTACGAGTGGAATCACGCCAAGCAGATCCTGCGCATCCAGTCCGCGACGTCGTCCGGCCCGGAGAACGAAAACGCCTGGGCGGATACGAAAGCCGATGTGTTCAGCGAGGAATTCCTGCTGCAGCGGCCACTGCTGACCGCGATCCGGCGCACCGACCCCACCGTCCTGCTGATCGACGAGGCGGACAAGGCCGATGTCGAGATCGAGGGCTTGATGCTCGAGGTCCTCAGCGATTTCGCGGTGACCGTACCCGAACTGGGCACCATCGCCGCCACCCGGCTGCCGTTCGTGGTGCTGACCTCCAATGCGACCCGGGAACTGTCCGAGGCGCTCAAACGCCGCTGTCTCTACCTGCACATCGACTTCCCGGACGAGGAACTCGAGCGCCGCATCCTGGCCAGCCGGGTACCGGAGCTGAAACCCGCCGTGGCCGCCCAGCTGGTGCGGGTGGTGCACGTCCTGCGTGGAATGCAGCTCAAGAAGCTGCCCTCGGTGGCGGAATCCATCGACTGGGCCCGCACCCTGCTCGCCCTGGGCGCGAAAGATCTCGACGACAAGACCGTGCGCGGCACGCTCGGCGTCGTGCTCAAACACCAGAGCGACCATCAGCGCGCGCTGGCCGAGCTGAAATTGGCCTGAGCGGTGACCGGTAAGCGCAGCACACCGCGCGGGCTGGTCGCCGCGGCGCTGCGGGGCGGCTCCGCACCGGGCCCGCAGGGCGCACCGGAACCGGGGCAGCTCGCACCGCACGGACTGCCCGGACATGTGGTGGGCTTCGTGGAGGCGTTGCGCGCCAGGGGAATTCCGGTCGGCCCGTCGGAAACGGTCGATGCCGGGCGGGTGCTGACCGTGGTCGACCTGATGGACCGGGAGATGTTGCGCGAGGGCCTGGCCTGCGCGCTGCTGCGCCGTCCCACGCAGCGCGCCACCTTCGACGGGCTGTTCGAACTGTGGTTCCCCGCGGCACTGGGCGAGCGAGCCGGCGCCCAGGAGGTGGAGCTGCCGCGCCGCGACGACGGTGAGATCGACCTGTTCGAACTGCGCCGGATGCTGGCGGAGATGCTGGCGGGTGACCCGACCGGTGAGCAGAGCAGGCAGTTGCAGAATCTGGCCGCGCAGATGGTCGAGCAGATGGGGCAGTACCAGTCGGCGAACGGTCCGTCGTTCTCGGCCTATCAGACCTTGAAGGATGTTCAGCCCGAGGTGCTGATCAGCCGGATCCTCGCCGGACTGTCAGCGGGACAGGACAATTCGGAGTTCGACACCGAGGTGGCACGCCGGGCCGCACGGGAGCGGGTGAAGGCCTTCCGCACCACCGTGGAGGGTGAGACCCGCCGCCGCGTCGCCGAACGGCAGGGCCGCGAACGGGTCTCCACCTACGGGGTGCAGCGTCAGGCCGAGGACGTCGATTTCCTGCGCATCTCGGAGAACGAACTCGCAGAACTGCGGCGTGGTTCGCAGCGGCTGGCCCGAGTATTGGCCTCCCGTTTGGCCGCTCGCCGCCGCCATGCCCGGCGCGGTGAGATCGATCTACGCAAGACCCTGCGCCGTTCCATGTCGACCGGTGGGGTGCCGATCACCCTGGAAACGCGCAAGCCCCGGCCGGGCCGTCCGGATCTGGTGCTGCTGTGCGACATCTCGGGTTCGGTCGCCGGATTCTCCAGTTTCACCATGTTGCTGGTGGATTCGCTGCGCGAGCAGTTCTCCCGGGTGCGGATCTTCGCGTTCGTCGATCGCACCGACGAGGTGACCCATCTCTTCGATCAGGTCACCCCGCTGGATCAGGTGACCCGGCGCATCTTCACCGAGACGAAGGTCGTGGGCTTCGAAGGGCATTCCGATTACGGTGCGGCGCTGCGCGGATTCGCGGAGGACTGGCCCGATGCGGTGACCAGCCGGACCTCCCTGCTGATCCTCGGCGATGCCCGTACCAACTATCGCGATCCGGCGCTGGACACGCTGCGTGGTCTGGCCGACACGGCCAAGCACGCCCATTGGCTCAATCCGGAGGCCGAAAGAATGTGGGGGACCGGCGATTCGGCGGCCGATCGCTATCGCGACGTCGTCGAGATGCACGAGTGCCGGTCGGCGCGCCAGCTCACCGGTGTGGTGAGCAGACTGCTACCGGTCTAGACAACAGCCGAGGCGCGGCGGATGTCCGCCATCAGCGGCTGTTAAGTGCTTGCCAAGCGGAGCCGCCGATCATTCGCGCGTGCCGAACCCATCGGGGGAGTTCGCTACCGGACTCCCCGCCGACCAGCCGAGCGCCGTGGCGCCGCCGCATCCGCCGGATTCCCGGGAACCCTCCCCGCGGACCACGGACTCGCCGGATGAATCACCTCGCGACCGGGTCCGGGAACTGGTCGAGACCGCTACCGCGCTGATCGGCGGTGAACCCGCGGTGGCCGAGCGGATGTTGTCGCGGGCTGTGGGAATCGGTGCCGATGTTCTCACCCCGGAGCAGCTCGCGCGGGTGCGATCGCTGCTGGTGACCGCGATCGCTCAGCAACCCGGACGCGAGGCCGACCTCGCTGCCGCGGCCCTGGCCGCGGCCCGCGACTGGGGCGACATCTCCGCCCGCGACGCGGCCCACCACACCGTCGTCGCGGCCCGGATCCACTATCGCGGCGGCCGGTACCGCTCGGCGGCCCACCTGTTCGCGCGGGCGCTGTCCCGGGGCGAGCTGCCGTATCCACCGGAGGAGATCGCGGTGCTGTACGAACTACTGGGCCATTGCCTGGACGCGGACGCGCGGTACCGGGCGGCGGCGCGAGCCTATGCCGCCGGCGCCGCCGCAGTGGCGGATCGCGCGCGGTGGGCGGAGCTGTTCGCCGATCTCACCGGTGCCGCGGCGCGATCCCGGCGGCTGGGCCGCAAGCCGGGGGCGGCGGTGCGGGAATGGGTGCGGAACGCGCGCGCGAGCGGTGCTGGGCCGTTGCCCGGACCGCGGTAGCCACCGGTTGGGGGTGACGAATCCGCACGCGGCGGGGCTCGCCCAGTAAGCTCGTCATTCGTGCAAAACACTCCCCGGCGCAAAGTGGGCGTGATGGGCGGAACCTTCGATCCGATCCATCACGGGCACCTGGTCGCCGCGAGCGAGGTCGCCGACACCTTCGACCTCGATGAAGTGATCTTCGTTCCCACCGGTCAGCCCTGGCAGAAGGCTTCACGCCAGGTGTCGGCGGCCGAGGACCGCTATCTGATGACCGTCATCGCCACCGCGTCGAATCCGCGCTTCTCCGTCAGTCGCGCCGACATCGACCGGGAAAAGGCCACCTATACCGTCGATACCCTGCGTGACCTGCGGAATCAGCATCCGAACACGGATCTGTACTTCATCACGGGTGCGGACGCGCTGGCCAGCATCCTGACATGGCAGGATTGGGCGGAACTGTTCGAGCTGGCGAAGTTCGTCGGGGTGAGCCGTCCGGGGTACGAGTTGAACGTCGATCACCTCGAGGAGCATCTGAGGGATCAGCCGGCCGATGCGGTCACCGTCATCGAGATCCCGGCCCTGGCGATCTCGTCGAGCGAATGCCGTCGCCGTGCCGCCGAGGGGCGCCCGGTGTGGTACCTCGTTCCCGACGGCGTCGTGCAGTACATATCGAAACGGCATTTGTACGTGCCGGGAGGGAACGGGTGAGCTGATGACCGCATCAACACAGGCGGTGGAGATGTCACAGGTCGCCGCGCGGGCCGCCGACGAGAAGCTGGCGACCGACGTGGTCGTCCTCGATGTCTCCGACCAGTTGGTGATCACCGACTGCTTCGTCATCGCGTCCGCGCCGAACGAGCGGCAGGTCAACGCGATCGTCGAGAACGTCGAGGAGAAACTGCGCCTTGCCGGGCACAAGCCGGTCCGCCGGGAGGGCACTCGGGAAGGCCGCTGGGTGCTGTTGGACTACGTCGATGTCGTGGTGCACATCCAGCACAGCGATGAACGCAATTTCTATGCGCTGGAACGGTTGTGGAAGGACTGCCCGCAGATCGAGGTTTCCGGCCTGGCCTCCCCGGCACCCTCGACCGGCGCCGGAGAGTCCGAGTGAGCGACGAACACAACGAGGGGGACAGCGTGACGGCCGGTTCACGGGCGACGAAGTATCCGGATGCGCGGCGGCTGATCCTGTTGCGGCACGGACAGACCGAGTGGAACGCCACCGACCGGATGCAGGGGCAGATCGACACCGAACTGAGCGAACTGGGCCGCCGGCAGGCGAAAGACGTGGCGCGCGAGCTGGTTTCCCAGGACGCGATAGCGCTCATCTCCTCGGATCTGCGGCGTGCCTACGACACCGCGCAGGCACTGGCCGAGCACAGCGGCCTCGAGGTCGTGCGGGACGAACGGTTGCGCGAGACCAGTCTGGGCGACTGGGAGGGACTCGATCACCTCGAGGTCGACGCGCAGTATCCGGGTGCGCGCAAGGCGTGGCGGCTCGATCCCACCGTCACACCGCCCGGTGGTGAGAGCAAACTCGATGTCGGCGCACGGGCGCTGCCGGTGGTGCGTGAGCTGTTCGCCGAGCGTGCGGACTGGCCCGGTCGTACCATCATTCTGGTCGCGCACGGCGGGCTGATCGCAGCCCTGACCGCCGCGCTGCTGGAACTGCCCGAGCACAAATGGCCGATTCTGGGCGGATTGGCCAATACCAGCTGGGTGCAGCTGAGCAGCCACGGTCCGGGCATCGAGCAGCCGGGCTGGCGGCTGGATGTGTGGAACGCGGCGGCGAAGGTAGCTCCTGATGTCCTCTGAACGCTCCGGTGACGACCGGGACGAGTCGGTCCGGCAGGTATCCGACGATCTGATGCGCAAGGCATCCGAGGGTCCGATCCGGCGGTTGCCGGACGCGCTGTTCGGGCCCGTGAGCGCGCCCGCGGAATCGGAGACCGACAGCGACGCTCCGTCCGGATCCGCCGAAAGCAATGCCGACGGTGGATCCACCGGCCCGCCGGAGCATCTCGCGGACGATGCCCCGGACGCGCTCGCGGATGAAGACATCCCCGCCGCCGGCGAAGCTACTGCCGGTGACGATGCGGCCGGGACCGGTGACAGCACCGCCGGTGACGTCACGGCGGGGAACAGCGAGTCGGCCGGGGTGCCCGAAGACTCCGTGACCGGCGGTGCGGTCGAGGCGTCGCACTCCGGTGCGGAACCCGCGCCCGAGGACTCGCAGCGTCCGGTTCTGGTCGTGATCGCCGACTCGTTGTCCTACTTCGGGCCCAAGGGCGGGCTGCCGTCCGACCATCCCCGGATCTGGCCAAATCTGGTTGCGGCGGAACTCGATTGGGATGTCGAGCTGGTCGCGCGGATCGGCTGGACCTGCCGCGATGCCTACTGGGCACTGATCGGTGATCCGCGGATCTGGTCCGCGGTGCCCCGGGCCGGCGCGGTCGTCCTGGCCACCGGCGGAATGGATACCCTGCCCTCCCCGCTGCCGACGGCACTGCGGGAGCTGATCCGGTATCTGCGGCCGCCGATGGTGCGCCGGCAGGTGCGCAACGGATACCAGTGGCTGCAGCCGCGGCTGTCGAAGCTGGGGCGTCCCGTGGCGCTGCCACCGCATGTCAGCATCGACTATCTGGAACAGTCCCGGAACGCGATCGAGCAGTTGCGGCCGGAGCTGCCGGTGGTCTCGGTCCTGCCCTCGGTCCACGACTGCGAGGCGTACGGCCGGGTGCACACGGGCCGCGAGCCCGCGGTGCGCGCACTGCGCGCCTGGTCGGCGAAATCCGGTGTGCCACTGGTCGATCTGGGTGAGGCGGTACGTGAGGACATCTTCTCCGGTGAGGCCAATCCGGACGGGATCCATTGGGGATGGGAGGGGCACGCGGCGGTCGCGCGGGCCATGGTGAAGGTGCTGTCGGAGGTGCGTTCGGTCGAGGCCGGTGCATGAGCCGGTCCGGATAATCCATGGCCGTGGTGGTGGTGACCGATTCGGCGGCGAGCGTGCCGGCCGACCTGGTCTCGGAACTGGGCATCGTCGTGGTGCCGCTGCATGTGCTGGTCGACGACCGCGCGATCGACGAGGGCATCGAAGACCTCGATATCGACTACGGCTCGTCGACCGTGACGACCTCCTCGGCGTCCCCGGGTGAACTGCGGGCCGCCTATGAACGTGCGCTGGGTCTGAGTGCCGGGGACGGCGTTGTGGCGGTGCATATTTCGCGACAGCTGTCGGCGACCTGGGAGGCCGGTCGGCACGCGGTCCACGATATGGACGCCGCCGATCGGGTCCGGGTGGTGGATTCGCTGAGCGCGGGCCTGGGCACCGGTCTGCCGGTTCTCGCGGCCGCGCGGCGGGCACGCTCGGGTGCCGCACTCGACGGCGTGTACGACGCCGCGGTCGCCGCCTCCGATCGTTCCCGCACTTTCATCGTCGTCAACCGGACCGAACAGCTGCGGCGCGGCGGCCGGCTCAGCACCGCCGCCATGTTCTTCGGAACCGAACTGGTGACCAAACCGATCCTGCAGATCGTGGACGGCAAGCTGGAGCTGCGGGAGAAGGCGCGCACCCGTTCCAAGGCGTACGCGAAACTCGTCGCGGCGGCGGTCGACGCGGCCGGTGACGAGGGCGCGTCGGTCGCGG
This sequence comes from Nocardia sp. NPDC052254, assembly GCF_040679495.1. Lineage (NCBI taxonomy): Bacteria > Bacillati > Actinomycetota > Actinomycetes > Mycobacteriales > Nocardiaceae > Nocardia > Nocardia sp. NPDC052254. Next base: position 136,229 of record NZ_JBFAUW010000003.1, read on the forward strand.
TGCAACATCTGGGCGCGGCCTCGGCCGCGGCGACCGTCGCGGACCAGCTCGGTGAGCTCATCCCCGACATCCGGGAGTTGGTGACGGCCGAGTTCGGGCCCACACTCGGCGTGCACGTGGGTACCGGAGCGGTGGGCGTGCTGGTGGTGCCGGGAGGTTGTGGCTGATCGGACCAGTTTTGTCCACAGCCCGCCCAGTTGTCCCCAGACATTCCGAAAGCCCTGTTCGGGCTTCGATTTCGGCGGTTCGGCCCGCATACCGTGACCGCCATGGCGCGATATGAGGATCGGACTCGGCTACGGCGGCGACTGACAGATCTCCCATCGGATCCGGTGCACTCGGCAGCCGCGGTGCCGGTGCGCGACGATCCGCCGGGCGGGGGATCATGGGATCTCGCGGAGATCACCGATGGCGATCCGCCCGGTCCGCGCAGCGGTGGCGGGCACATCCCGGTTCGGGGACGGGATTCGCAAGGGCCACGCCGAGAACGTATTCCGGCACGGTCGGTGCCACCGGATGCGGTCGGCGAACCGGACGACGACACGAAGGAGCACCGCGGTTCGGCGAGCGAGCGGATGGCGCGGAAAGTCGCGGTGGCACCGGAGTCGGCGGGGTTGTTCGAGCCGTCGGACGCGCCGCGAACTCCGCAGTGGCTCACCGAACCCGTGGGTTCGATGACGATATGGCAGCGCATCGTCCCGCGGCGATGGCGCGGGGTGCGACTGGATCTCGGCCGCAGGGGTGCACTGGTGCTGGCGGGCGTCGGTGCTGCCGCGCTGATCGTCACCGCTGCGGCCGTGCATCGCGAGGATCCGGCGGCGCCGGTGTCTGCGCTGCCGGTCGTCCGGGCCGTCGCCGAATCATCCGCACCGGCTCCGCCGGACGGGCCGGGGCTCGCCGTCCGATCCGATCCGCCCGATCGAGTGGCACCGGTCGGGGCTCCGGCGGGCGGGGACCTGGTCATCAGTGTGATCGGCCTGGTCGATCACCCCGGGTTGCTGCACGTCGCGCCGGGTTCCCGCGTTGCCGACGCGGTCGCGCTCGCCGTCGCACGCGACGGCGCCGATCTCGCCGGCCTGAATCTGGCGCAACGACTGGCCGATGGCGATCAGATCGTGGTCGCCGCTCCGGGGGCGGCGGAACTTCCCCGCCTGGGCAGCATGGTCGTCCCGAGCGGACCACACGGCCCCGCCGCCCCGGGAACTCCGGCCACGCCGCCACAGCGCATCAATCTGAATACCGCCACCGACAAGGATCTCGACTCCCTCACCGGCGTCGGCCCCGCCACCGCGGCCGCCATCATCACCTGGCGACAACAACACGGCCGCTTCACCACCGTGGACCAGCTCGCGGAGGTCACCGGAGTCGGCCCCGCGAAACTCGACAAGATCCGCGAGCAGGTCACGGTATGAGCGAGCGGCGCACGGACGGCGGGCGCGAACCACGTCGTATGGATGGTGAGGGCACAGCCGGTGGCCCCGGTCTCGAGCGGTCTGGCGATGCCGGCCCGGTGGTGCGCGCGGTCACCGGTCGGGATGCGGGATCGGACGGACAGATCGCGGTCGATGCGCGGTTGCTTCCGGCAGCGGCGGCCTGCTGGCTGGTGACCGTTCTCGCGGTCGTCGCGGGTTGGCGCGCCGGACTGGGAGCCGGTGTGCTACTGGGTGTTTCGAGTCTCGCACTCGGGGTGTGCCTGGTTCGTGGCATCGTGCGCGGTGTCGTCCGGTGCGTCGTGTGGTCGGTGCTGGCGGCATTTTCGGTGGCCGCCGGATTCGCCTTCGCGGGGGCCTGGCAGGAGCATCGGGTCGCCGCGCATCCGCTGCGGCAGTTACCTGTGGGCAGCGTGGTGACCGCGGAGCTGGTCGCAGGCGATCTGAAGCCGCTGCCCGCTCGGTCCTTCGGCGGAAGGCAGTGGATGATGCGCGCTACTGTGCGCGAATTCCGCTACGGGACAACGACAGTACGTGGTGGCGCCGCGGTCACGGTGATCACCCCGGAACGGATCTGGTCGGAACTGGTACCGGGGCAGCATGTCCGCTTCCGAGCGCGTGTCGACCGGCCGTGGCGGCGAGATCTGACGGTGGCCGCCCTGCGCGCACAGGGGCCGCCGAGTGCGGTGGGTCCGCGGACCTGGTGGCAGAGCGCGGCGGCCACGATTCGCACGAAGCTCTCGGAATCCGCGCAGCGTGCCCTGTCACCGGATGCGGCCGGTGTGCTGCCCGGCCTGATCGACGGTGACACCTCTCATGTTCCCGATCGTGTCCGGGAGAATTTCCAGGCGGTCGACCTCACCCATCTGCTGGCTGTGTCGGGGACGAACGTATCGATCGTGCTTGCCGCCGTGCTGTTGTCGACTCGGACGCTGACACTCGATCCGCGTGTGGGCGCGCTGCTGGCAGGATTGGCGCTGTTCGGATTCGTCATCCTGGCGCGGCCCTCACCATCGGTGTTGCGAGCATCGGTGATGGGGGCCATCGCGGTTCTGGCGATCATGACCGGACGGCGAAAACAGGCCCTGCCGGCGCTGTGCGTGGCGGTGCTCGTGCTCGTCGGATTCTCGCCCCAACTGGCCGTCGATGCCGGATTCGCGCTGTCGGTTCTCGCGACGGCAGCGCTGATCCTGCTGGCACCGGAGTGGACACGGTGGCTGGAACGCCGAGGTTGGCCCAGGGCGGTCGCCGAGGCGTTCGGGGTGGCGACGGCCGCATTCGTCGTCACCACGCCCATCATCGTGGCCCTCACCGGACACCTGAGCGGGGTGGCGATTCTGGCGAATGTGCTCGTCGAACCGGTCGTCGCGCCCATCACACTGCTCGGGGTGGCCGCCGCGGTCCTGTCGTGTGTGTGGCAACCGGCCGCCGTGTGGGTCCTGCACCTCGCCGAACTGCCGATGTGGTGGTTGCTCGCGGTCGCCGAACACGCTGCTGGACTGGGTATTTCGCTGACGATGCCGGCGGGGGCCGGTGGTGCGGCACTGGCCGCGACCGTACTCGCCGCGGGTGTCGCGGTGGTCGCGTTGTCCGGCTCGCTGCGGCGCGGGCGCCGCCGTGCCGCCGAACCACGTATGTCGGGCGGCGGGGTCGCGGATCTGTCGCCGCCCACCCGTAGGATCGTGCCGTGACCGACCATCCCGCTGCCTTGCATCTGGTACTCGGTGAAGAGGAGTTGCTCGTCGAGCGCGCCGTCTCCGCCGTCGTGGCGCAAGCCCGGGCCGCGAGCCCGGACCCCGATGCGCTGCCGGTGGACCGGTTGCGGGCCGGCGATGCCAGCTCCGCCGAGCTGGCCGAGCTGCTGAGCCCGTCACTGTTCGCCGAGGATCGGGTGATCGTGCTCGAGTCCGCGGCCGAGGCCGGTAAGGACGCGGTGGCGCTGATCAGCGCTGCGGCCGCCGATCTGCCGGAGGGGGTCGTCCTGGTGGTGCTGCATTCGGGGGGCGGCCGGGCGAAGGCGCTGGCGCCCGCACTGCAGAAGACGGGGGCGCAGGTGCACAGCTGCGCCAAGGTGAGCAAGGCCGGGGAGCGGAACGAGTTCGTGCGCAACGAGTTCCGCTCGGCCGGGGTGCGCGTGTCCGCCGACATCGTGCAAGCGATGGTCGAGGCGATCGGATCCGATCTGCGGGAACTGGCCGCTGCCTGTTCCCAGCTGGCCGCCGACACCGGTGGCCGGGTGGATATGGCCGCGGTGCGCCGTTATTACTCGGGCCGCGCCGAGGTCACCGGATTCGAGGTCGCCGACCTCGCCGTCGGGGGCGACCGGCCGGCGGCCATGGAGGCACTGCGCTGGGCCACCGACCGCGGCGTGCCCGCCGTCCTGCTCGCCGATGCCCTGGCCGATTCGGTGCACACCATCGCGCGGGTGGGGTCGGCGGGGCGCGGCGATCCGTTCGCGCTGGCCTCCAAGCTCGGAATGCCGCCGTGGAAGGTGAAGAAGGCACAGGCACAGGCCCGCGGCTGGAATCCGGGGACCATCGGCAGCGCACTACAGGTGGTCGCGGCACTGAACGCTGATGTCAAAGGTCAGGCCGCCGATACCGATTTCGCCCTGGAACGCGCGCTGTCGACGATCCTGAATCTGCACTCGGCATCCTGAATTCCGGCGGCTGTCGTCGTGGGCGGCGGTCGCGATCTCAGTGCGGGTTGTGCCCGATGATCTCGCCGACCAGGGCCGGGCCGGGGAAGTCCATCATCAGCACGCCGGTCGTGGTGCCCGGTCGTGACCGTAGATGATCCACCGCGTGCTGATTCTCGTAGTCGGCGTACCGGTTGGGGAATTTCGTCGGATCGGGCACACCCGATGCCGACAGGAAGTCCACCGACAGCGTCCGGGCACCACCGGCCGCGGTCCGGTCCATGTGTGCCGCGACCGCGGCCCACTTGTCCTCCCGGCTCGGCCCGTCCCACAGGTCCTGCAGATCGAGCGGAAGTCCACGGTCGTCCACGCCGTCGGCGCGGATCACCACCACCGAGCCACGCACTTCGCCCAGGCGCGGCACGGCAGCGGGGCCGGTGGCCGACGGCCGCCACATCCGCGGGTGCGCGTTCAGAATTCGATCCAGTAGTGCCGGATCCGGCGGCTGCCGCCCGGCGTCCGCGCACTGGAATGCCTTGTCGTCATTGGTGCATTCGGCCTTCACCCGCATCAAGACGGTTTCGCGCGGATGCTGGGACAGGAACTCCTCGCTCACCCGCAGGACGTCTTCGAGGCCGATCTCCTGGTAGAAGCTGCCGTGCTGCACGGCCAGATTGCCCGCTTCGTCGCGCCGCACCCGGATGTCGACGGCCCGGATACCGGCATCGAGCTGGGTGCTGAGGGTTCGCGCCGAGGCACAGGCCGGATCGGCGCAGCCGGTATCGAACTTCTCCTGGGTCACCACGGCCGGACCGGCCTTACCACCGTGGATCGACACGCTGTCGTGCGTGCCCGGGATCGACATCGCGTTCAGCGGCGTGCTGTCGGGGAGTGCGGCCATCCAGTCCGGATTGTTCGCCGCGTCGAGATGATCGGTGACCGCCGCGGTGGCAGCGGCGCGAGGCATGGTCGCAGCCTCGGGACCCGGTACGCCGCCGCTCGAGGTCGGCTGGGTGGCCGGCATCGTCGCGGCGACCGGTTGCGCCGAGGGAGCGACGGTTCGGCCGCATCCGGTGAGTGTGACACCACACACCGCCGCGACCGCGACAACGACTACGGCACGCTTACGAATCTCCCCGCCCACCGGATCAGAGTAACGACAAAAGCCGCCGTGGTCATCTGCGATGCAGATCCTCTGCCACGGCGGCGTTACGAAAGACGAATCCGGTCGAGCCGGACGGCGGGCTCAGCCCAGCTTGTTGTAAGCCAGCGACAGCGCCGACTTCTTGTTGGCGGCCTGGTTGGCGTGGATGACGCCCTTGGAGGCGGCCTTGTCCAGGCTGCGGTTCGCCGTCTGCAGCAGCTCGAGCGCCTGGTCCTTCTCGCCGGCCGCAGCGGCCTCGCGGAACTTCCGGACCGAGGTGCGCAGCGCGGACTTGACCGACTGGTTGCGCACCCGCGCCGCCTCGTTGGTGCGGATCCGCTTCATCTGGGACTTGATGTTGGCCACGCGTGTTTCCTCTGATTCCTTCTAGTCAGTTGATGTTCGTAAAAGTCTCTCTGGGCGCACTACACGAAAACAGGTAGCGCTGCGCCGACGATCGAGGTTACCAGTTGGGGTGGTGGGATACGAAATCGGCGCGGTCGCCGCCGCTCGGTGTCCTGTCCTCGGTTGCCGCTCGCGTCCGCCGACATACGGAGCCGGTGTGATTGTGCGTCCCGACCTCGTGACGTAACGTCCGCACTTGGACGACCGTACTGGTTGTTTCTCATTTTTTCCTGGATTTCCCCGTAGTGCCCGGTCTCGAAGCGCAGCTCGACAAGGGAAGGTCGCGGATGTCTCCAACAGCTCAGGAAATGATCGAGGACGTAGTCGAGCAGCAAGAGGTTCCGCTGGCTCGAAAACTCGCCGCAGAGGCGATAGGCACTTTCGTTCTGGTGCTCGGTGGTGCTGGAACCGCCGTGTTCGCCGGTGCCAGGGTCGGTGCGCTCGGAGTCGCACTGGCCTTCGGTTTCAGCCTGCTTCTGCTGGTCTACGCGATCGGCCCGATTTCGGGTTGCCACGTGAATCCCGCGGTGACGATCGGCCAATTGGCGATGGGGCGGATCCCCTGGCTGAGCGCCGTCTACTACATCGTCGCGCAGTTGATCGGTGGTTTGCTGTCCGGTGCGGTGATCTTCGCGATCGCGAAGGATCTCCCGGCCTACAACCGGGCTTCGGATGGGCTGGCCGCGAACGGCTGGGGTGCGCACAGTCCGTCGAAGGTCGAGGTCCAGGGGCCGATGGCGACGTTCACCCAGAACGGGTACGGACTGACCGCGACGATCGCCATCGAAATCGCGCTGACGGCCTTGCTGGTCTTCGTCGTCCTGGCCTCCACCGACCGGATCTCGCATGTGTGGATGTCGGGTCTGAGTATCGGCATCACGCTCGCGGTGATCCACTTGATCTCGATCCCGATCGACAACACCTCGGTGAATCCCGCGCGCAGTCTGGCGGTCGCTCCCTATCAGGACGGGGCGATGCAGCAGGTCGTGGTGTTCGTCGTCTTCCCGTTGATCGGTGGTCTCGTCGGAGCGCTGATCTACAGCGCCCTGTTCGGGCGTACCCGGCGTACCGAGGACTGACGGCGGGGCCGGGGTGGTTCCGCCCCGGCCTCAGCCCCAGTGGTACTCCGCGCACAACCGGTGCGCGACCCGATCGAAGGTCTTGCGCGGCAGGATCGCGCCTTCGCGCCGGATGCCGTCCTCGGGTACATCGAGTACGCGGTCCAGCCGGACCCAGCTGTCGCGGCCCTCGTAATCCCATGGGCCCGAGCCGATCCCGATCCAGTTGTGCTCGCCACCGCGCACCGGATTCGAGGACAGCATCAGGCCCAGCAGCGTCGTGCGGTCTCGCCCCACGACCAGCACCGGCCGGTCCTTGCCATTGCTCGGGTCCTCCTCGAAGGGAACCCAGGTCCACACGATTTCGCCCGGATCGGCCCGGCCGTCGAGCTGCGGGCAGTACACGACCTGGCGGGCCCGCTCGTGGGTCGGCACCGGAACCGATGCCGCGGGACGTACCGTGACGGCGGCCTTGCTCCGGCCGCCATCGCCCTTGCGTCGCCCGACCGCGCGGTCCCACATCGCCGACCGCTGCATCCGGTCGACAAGTTTGGGCGCCTGCTTCCTGACGATGCGGGGGCCCTGCTCCTTGGCAATGGTCCCCAACTGCTTGCCCAGAGAGCTCCACGTGCTGGCCATGTCCGGAGCATAACGGCGGGGCGGCCGGGACGGGCTGCGGGCCGGATGTCGCGGGGAGCGGATTCGGTTGTCCTGCGGGCGAATCGGCCATGCCGCTGCCGGGATCGGGGTGGCGTCGCCCACATGTGCCCGGGGCGGGCGTCGTCATCGCCCGCCGGTGCGTGCGAGACCACGTGGAATGCGCACGTAGACTGCCCGATGGCGACTTATCGACTTGTACACGGGTAGGAGTGTCCCATCAGCACGTTTGCCGACACGACGTTCACCGATCCCTCGCGGATCCGGAACTTCTGCATCATCGCGCACATCGACCACGGCAAGTCCACCCTGGCCGACCGCATGTTGCAGCTGACCGGGGTGGTCGAGGAACGGCAGATGCGTGCGCAGTATCTGGACCGGATGGATATCGAGCGTGAGCGCGGTATCACCATCAAGGCCCAGAATGTGCGGCTGCCGTGGAAAATGGATACAGCGGGTGGATCCGAAGACTACGTCCTGCACCTGATCGATACGCCCGGTCACGTGGACTTCACCTACGAGGTGTCGCGCGCGCTGGAAGCGTGTGAGGGCGCGATCCTGCTGGTCGACGCCGCCCAGGGCATCGAGGCGCAGACGCTGGCCAATCTCTATCTGGCGCTGGAGAAGGACCTCGAGGTCATCCCGGTGCTCAACAAGATCGACCTGCCGGCCGCCGATCCCGACCGCTATGCCGCGGAGCTGGCCCACATCGTCGGCTGTGAACCCGAGGATGTGCTGCGCGTCTCCGGTAAGACCGGCGTCGGTGTGCCCGAGCTGCTGAACAAGGTGATCGAGACGGTGCCGGCGCCGGTGGGCGAGGCCGATGCGCCCGCCCGCGCGCTGATCTTCGACTCCGTCTACGACACCTATCGCGGTGTGGTGACCTACGTGCGCGTGGTCGACGGCAAGCTCACCCCGCGCCAGAAGATCAAGATGATGTCGACCGGGGCCACGCACGAACTGCTCGAGATCGGCATCGTCTCCCCGGAGTCCAAGGCCACGCAGGGCCTCGGCGTCGGTGAAGTGGGCTATCTCATCACCGGTGTGAAGGATGTGCGTCAGTCCAAGGTCGGTGACACCGTCACCACCGCGCGCGACGGTGCCACCGAGGCGCTCACCGGCTACCGCGAGCCGCGGCCGATGGTCTACTCCGGCCTGTATCCGGTCGACGGCTCCGACTATCCGGATCTTCGCGACGCACTGGACAAGCTCCAGCTCAACGATGCCGCGCTGACCTATGTGCCGGAGACCTCGGTGGCACTGGGCTTCGGTTTCCGCTGCGGCTTCCTCGGCTTGCTGCACATGGAGATCACCCGGGAGCGGCTGCAGCGCGAGTTCAATCTGGATCTGATCTCGACCGCGCCCAATGTGATCTACCGGGTCGTCATGGAGGACGGCGCCGAGCAGGTGGTGACCAATCCGTCGTTCTGGCCCGAGGGCAAGGTGCGTCAGATCTTCGAACCGGTGACCAAGTGCACGGTCATCGCGCCGAGTGAATTCGTCGGCACCATCATGGAACTGTGCCAGTCGCGGCGCGGTGAACTGCTCGGCATGGACTATCTGTCGGAGACCCGCGTCGAGATGCGGTACACGCTGCCGATGGCGGAGATCATCTTCGATTTCTTCGATTCGCTGAAGTCGCGCACCCGCGGCTACGCCTCGCTGGACTACGAGGAGGCCGGTGAGCAGGAGGCGGCGCTGGTCAAGGTGGACATCCTGCTGCAGGGTGAGGCGGTCGACGCGTTCTCCGCGATCGTGCACCGCGATGCCGCGCAGGCCTACGGCAACAAGATGACCACCAAACTGCGCGAACTCATTCCCCGGCAGCAGTTCGAGGTGCCGATCCAGGCCGCGATCGGATCGAAAATCATTGCGCGCGAGAATATCCGGGCGATCCGCAAGGATGTGCTGGCCAAATGCTACGGCGGTGACATCTCGCGTAAGCGCAAGCTGCTGGAGAAGCAGAAGGAGGGGAAGAAGCGGATGAAGACCATCGGCCGTGTCGATGTTCCGCAGGAGGCTTTCGTCGCCGCGCTCTCCACCGATTCTGCCGCGGAGAAGCCGAAGCGGTAGGCTTTCAGGTTCCGAGAGGTTAACTGGACGGTTGACCTACAAGGTCTGCCGATCGTTCCCGGTCTTCCCGGCCCGGACGGCTGTCGGCAGGCTGGAGCGGCACCGCTATGTCCGGTCATTGTCCGCCTGAAAGAAACCTGAAGGATGTGACAGGCAAGTTTTCCGGAAATATGGTGTAAAGGGAATCGAATTTGGTAACACCCCGTTCGGTTTGGTCTGCCGAACGCTGAGAGCGGAGTATGTATGACGCGTGAGCTGCCGTACGACGACGACGCGGATGCGGACGATCATGCGGGCGATGCCGCATATCGGGTCGCGACCGGTGTCGCGCGGGTGGCTCGAGCCGGGGCATATGTCACCGGTGGTGCGCTGATCGCATCCAACGGGGCTCCCGCGCCACAGAACGAATCGCACAATACGGGCTGGTCCACCTCGGATCCGCATCCCGATGTGCCCAGTCCGGTCGTCACCTATCCGGATCCCTCGCCCGATTCGGTGCCGCCGGACCTCGGTGTCTCGGCTCCCGCCGAGCCGGCGCTGGGCGCGCTGTCGCCCGGACAGCTTCAGCTGGGGACCGACGCGATTCCCGGATTCCAGTGGTCGTTCACCGAGGATGGCCGGATGCCGGCGGGTGAATCGCCGGCGGCGCCGGACGGCACCGGCGGGGCGGCGCCGTACTGGGGGACGCCGGGATCGGGTGAGATCTTCCCGGGCAGTGGCACTTTCATGCAGGACTTCGACAACGGACCGGGCTACTCGGTGCCGGGTTTGAACCCCGCCAGCGCCCCGGCCGGCACCGCTGCGCCGGATGACCACATGCCTGGCCGGTTCGGCGGATCCGGCACCGTCGATTCCTCCCATGCGGACGCGATGCTGCCGGGGCATGGGCTCGGATTGCCGGGTGCCAACGGACTGCACATTCCCGGGATGAACGGCTTCGGTCCGGGTGGGTTCGGTTCCGCCGGAATCGAACCCGGCGACGGGATGTCCGGTGCGCAGCCGGGCGATGGACACGGTGCGATCTTCGACGGTGTGGGTGACGGCACGGGCTTCGGTGTGTGGCTGGGTGTCGACTCCACCTTCGACGCTCATATCGGTCCGGACGGCGTGTGGCTCCAGGTCGACTCCACGGTCCAACTCGCCGTCGGTGATGTGGGCGATCAGCTCGACAACTTCGGTCAATGGTTCGGCGCCGGATCGCAGCACCTCCCGGGTGCCGCGGGACAGGCGACCGAGCTGCCGGGGCAGGCCGGCGACTCACTCGGTCAGCCGCTCGCCGCCGATGCCGCGGCGATCGGCACGGCGGCCGCGGCGTCCGGGCAATCCGGTGCCACCCACGCCGCCGGTGCCACCGTGTCGCCGACCGCGGCTTCCGGAGCGGCGCCGACGATCACGCCGCAGGTGACGTCCATCGCGTCGCCGGGGTCCGTCGCGCCCTCGTTCCAGGCTCCGCAGCCCGCCGCGCCGATGGTGAATGTGGCCGCCCCGCAACCGGTTTCGCCCGCTCCCGTGGCGCCGGCGATGCCCGCGCCCGTCGCGCCGCCCGCCCCGGCGCTCGCGCAGCCGGTGGCGGCGACGCCGTTGCAGACCACGATTCAGCCCGAGGTCGCCACCCATCCGGTTGCGAATGTCTTCTCCGCGCACGCGGGCCCGTCCCCGCTGACCGCGCCCGCCCTGGCGGTACCGGCATTGTTCGACGATCGGCCGCATTCCGGCGGATCGGGTATCCGGTTGCCGGGGCACGACGATCACGATCCCTCGGATTGGGCGGGATCGGGCAGCGGCCGGACCACGACACCGTCGCACACCGGCACCACGTCCGAGCCGGGGACGAGTCATCCGTCCACGACCGCTGGTGCGGGGCACACGTCCTCGCCTTCCACGAGCGATCACCCCAGCACGCTGCCGGGCGGCCGCACCGGTCATCCGTCCACCGACCACACCACACCCACGGTGACCCCGCCGCGCGACACCGACTCCGAAACGACCACCCGCCCGGGCGGCACGACCTCGGAGTCGGATTCCGGGCCCGGTCACGTCACCACCCCTGAGACGACCGACTCCGACCCGACCACGCCGGGCCACACCGCGACGCACGGTCCGGGCATCCCGACCGGGACGGATACCTCCGCCACGGGCGATGCCGGCGACTCCACCGTGCCGACGCGTACGCCACAGTCGCCGGATCAGGATTGGACCTCGTCCCAGCATTCGGCGCCATCGACCCACAGCCAGCCGGTGCCGACCCATGAGCCGACCCTGCCGAGCAGTGCGCCGACCGTGCCCACGCCGCAGCACACCGTCGATCCGTTCCCCGGTGACAGCGGCATGCCGTCACACACCGCACACGTGGAGCCGCCGACCGTGAACAAGCCGCCCACCATCGATCCCGCCCCGACCGTGCACGTTCCGGTGAAACCCGCTGCGCACATGACGGATTCGTATGACACCTCGCTGTGGCAGGATTCCGGTCACGGCCTCACGAGCGTGGCGGCGCCGGGGCTCGACGGTGGTCTGCACGAGAATCCCGCGCAGTGGCATCATTCCCCGGTTGATCCGATCGCGGCGGTCCATCCGGCCTTCGATTCTCATATCTCGTTGTGACGGCGGTGGAGGCGACCGGTGCCAAGCACCCCGATGCGATGGCTCCACTGCTCGCGCAGCTGGACGAGCTGCGTGATCTGACCCGTGCCGCCGGCCGGGCCGATCTGGCTGCGCGGCTGGCGATGTCGCGCTCGCGAGTGGCCGATCCCCGGGTTCGCCTCGTCGTGGTCGGCGAGCCCAAGAACGGGATGAGCACACTGGTCAACGGACTGGTCGGCAGTGCGGTGAGTGCCACCGGCAGTCCGGTCAGCGTTCCGGTCATCGCCGAGTACGGTCCGCAGTCGACCGCCACCCTGGTGCGATCGCTGCCCGGCGGCCGCACCGAACGCCAGCCCGTGGATCCGCTGAATCCCGCACCGGCACTGCGGAGCTCCAACGTCATCAGGGCGGAGTTCACCGAACCCAGCCCGCTGCTGGCCGAGGGGTTCGTGGTGATGGACGCGCCCGGCGCTCCGGCCGACGCCCCGACCACCTGGTCACTGATCGCCGCCGCGGATGCCGTGCTGTATGTCTGCGACGCCTCCAGCCCGTACACCCCGGACCAGATCGCGCTGCTGCAGCGCATCCGCCAGGTGTGCCCGACGGTGGTCTGTGTACTCAACAAGATCGACCGCCATGCGGGCTGGACCGATGTGCAGCAGCGCAATCGGGAACTGCTCGACGACGCGGGGCTGGGTTTCGCGGTCGCACCGGTGTCGGCGGATCTGCATCTGCGCGCCGGTAACGATCAGCGCCGCGATATCGAATCCGGTGTGCCGCAACTGATCGACCACCTGCGTGGCTATGTCCTCGCCCGCGCCGACGCCGTCGCCCGGGAAGCCGCACTGCGCGATATCCGCACCATCACCGATCACCTGGGCCTGACATTGCGCTCGGAGGCCGAGACACTGCGCGATCCTCGCCGCTACAACGCCATCACCGATCAGTTGCGTCGCGCCCGCTCCGAGGCCGACGAACTGCGTCAGCGCACCGCCAACTGGCAGGTGACCCTCGCCGACGGCTGTTCGGAGCTGATGGCCGATATCGAGCACGATCTGCGGCACCGGCTGCGCAGTCTCGTCCGGGATGCCGAAACCGAGATCGGAAATCGTGATCCGTCCCGGAACTGGAATGATTTCGGCGCCGATCTGGACTCGAAGATCTGCGAGGCGGTGGAGGAGAATTTCGTCGTCGCGCACTATCGCGCGGTGGAGCTCGCCGAGCAGGTGACCGCGAAATTCCCTGGTGACACCCGGGATGTGCCGCTGCCGGATCTGCGCCTGGAGGATCCGGGCGACGTCCTCGAACCAGTGGCCTCGCTGGAACCGCTGGGCACCGCGAAGATCGGTGTACTGCAGCCGTTCCTGAATGTGATGCGCGGTTCCTACGGCGGTCTGCTGATGGTCGGCGTGATGACCAGTCTGCTGCACATGCCGCTGGTGAACTGGTATTCGGGTACGGCGGCGGCGTTGCTCGGTGTGAGCGCGCTGTGGGAGGACCGCAAGCTGCGTCGTGAGCGCCGCCAGGCCGAGGCCAAGAATGCCGTCGCCCGGCTGATGGACGATGTGATCTTCCAGGTGGGCAAGGAATCCCGGCACCGGCTGCGCGCGACGCAGCGACTGCTCCGCGACCATTTCACCGACCTGGCCGAGCAGACGCTGCGCTCGGTCGACGAATCGCTGCGCGCGGCCGAGGAAGCCGCGGCGGTCAACTCACCGGAGAGTCGCGACCGCCGCCTCACCGATATCGAACGATCGCTGATGCGGCTGCGCGAGATCCGCGAGACCGCCGACGAGTCGTAGCACCGCGCCGGCTCAGCCCGCCGGATGTGCGGGCCGGAACTGCCCTGCGACACTGGACTGTTCGGCCCGGATCACATGCATGACCGCGTTGATCAACGCCAGATGGGTGAAGGCCTGCGGGAAATTGCCGAGGTGCCGGCCGGTGTAGGGGTCGATCTCCTCGGCGTAGAGCTCCAGCGGACTGGCATAGCCGAGCAGCCGTTCCAGCAGATGCCGGGCGCGGCGCACCTCGCCGATCTCGACCAGTGCCGACACCAGCCAGAACGAGCAGATGGTGAAGGTGCCCTCCACACCGCTCAGCCCGTCGTCGGTGGTGTCGGTGCGATAGCGCAGCACCAGACCGTGTTCGGTGAGATTCTTCGCGATGGACATGACCGTGGCCCGCACCCGCGGATCGTCCGGCGGCAGGAAGCGGAACAGCGGCACCAGCAGCAGTGAAGCATCGAGGGTGTCGCCGCCGTAGGTCTGGGTGAACACGCCGTCGGCGTCGACACCGTTGGCGAGCACATCCGCGTGGATCTCGGCGGCGATGCCCGCCCAGGTCTCGGCGTAGTCGGATTCACCGTGTAGTTCGGCGAGTTTCGCACCACGATCCAGCGCCACCCAGCACATCACCTTCGACGAGGTGAAGTGCTTCGGCTCACCGCGCACCTCCCAGATCCCGCGATCGGGTTCGCGCCAGTGCTGGATCGCCGCCTCCACCTGGCGTTTCAACATCGGCCACAGCGTCTCGGGCACCTGCTGGCGCGACTTCACATGCAGATATACCGAATCCAGGATGGCGCCCCAGATGTCGTGCTGCTGCTGGTCGTAGGCACCGTTGCCGATCCGCACCGGACGGGCGCCGTCGTAGCCGTGCATATGCCTCAGCTCCGACTCCTCGAGCGCGCGTTCGCCGCCGACACCGTAGAGCACCTGAAGTGGTTGTGCCGCACCGTCGTCCGCGGTGGCCGAATCGTGCAGGAAATTGAAGAAATCGTCGGCCTCACGATTGAGACCCAGGGTGTACAGACCCCACAGCGCGAAGGTCGAATCCCGCACCCAGCTGTAGCGGTAGTCCCAATTTCGTTCGCCGCCAGGTGTTTCCGGCAGTGAGGTGGTGGCCGCGGCCATCAGCGCGCCGGTCGGTGCGTAGGTCAGGCCCTTGAGGGTGAGCGCGCTGCGCTGCAGATACCCGCGCCAGGGGTGATCGGGGAACTTGCCCAGGGTGATCCACTGCCGCCAGCATTCGGTGGTCTGCCACATCTTCTGTGCCGCTTCGGCGAAGGTGGCCGGCGCGGGCAACGGCGACCACGACAGCGCCACGAACAGTTCTTCGCCCTCGGTCATGCGGGTGCGGGCGCGGGCCTCGCGCCCTTCCAGCCCGAGACGCATATCGGTGGTGAGAGTCAGCTCCCCGCAGGGCAATTCGCCGCTGTCGCAGGTCGCCGTGGCGGTGGCGCGTTCGTAGACCGCGCCGGTGTACTCCCATCGCACGGACGCGCGGTGGTAGTCGAAGGCCGGTTCGCAGCTCATCTCCAGTTCGACCACACCGCTCACGCACTTCACCGTCCGGAGCAGGATGTGCTCGGCGTCCCAATCCTCCGGGGTGCGGCGGCGAGTCCGGCTGCGCTTGTCGTTGTTGTGCCAGGGCCCCAGCACCAGCGCATCGCGCACGATGATCCAGCCGGTATCGGTCTGCCAGGTGGTCTCCACGATCATGCCGCCGGGCAGGTAGCGCCGCGCCGCGGGCACGTTGACGCCGTAGGGGCCCAGCCGGTAGTGGCCGGCGCTGCGGTCGAGCATCGCGCCGAACACACTCGGCGAATCCGGTCGCGGCAGGCACATCCATTCGACGGAGCCGTTGCGGGAGATGAGGCAGTTCGTCTCACAGTCGGACAGAAAGGCGTAGTCGTCGATCGGCGGATAGGACGATTTGTGCACGACACCCGAGGAGACCGGCAGATAGCCGGCCGCGATGTCGACATCGGGCGGATCGGGCAGGGCGTTGCGCGGCGGCGACATGTCGTCGAGCGTCTCGATTACGGGCTCGTCGTCGGTGATCGGTTCGTCGTAGGACGCCATATAGCCATCATGGTGGATTTCGGCGATGCTCGCCGCGATCCACACACCCACGGTGACACTCCGTTGCCTGACCCATCAGGCAGTGTTTGTCCGCAGCCCAATGGGGAGCCCTCCGTGGTGACACTCCGTTGCCGCCTCCGGGCCCTGACCCATTAGGCTGGGGGAGTGCATCACTTCGCGGGCTGGTGGGACGGCTTCGAACTCTGGGTGGCCGGCTTGCCGTTCCTTCCGCAGTTCGTCGTGGTCCTCGTCGGCGCGATTCCGCTGAGTTTCCTCATCGCCTACGGGCTCGACCGTGGTTTGCGGGCGGTCCTGCACGCCCTCGGGCGTGACCGGGTGAGCGAGTCCGATCAGCTGGGTTCCGAGCCGATGACACCCGCTGACGTTCTGGGCCCGTCCGAGTTGCCCGAACCGATGCTGTCGGGGGCGGCGATGGGCGGCCCCGGTCCGATGCGTGAGGAAACCGTCTGATGCCACGCTCACGGGTGCAATTGGCGCTGATCGCCCTGCTCGTCCTGATCGTGGTCGCCTGGCTGCTGACTCGTTGACCGCACCGCGGACGTGACGATCGGACCGCCCCGCCGTCGGTGGTTGCGGGTACTGTGCAGCCCATGCCAACCGATGAGGAATTCGTGGATCTCGAGCAGTTGCTGGAGATCGAGGACGGGCCCCGCCTGATCGCCACCCACATCGCTCCGGCCGATGAGGCCCTCGAGATGGTTCGCGCCGCGCAGTTGCTCGGCTTGGGCGTGCGGTTGCAGAACCGGATTCGCCCGGACGAGCCCGACGAGGACGGTGAGGAGATCGCCATCGAGGAGTGGGTGCTCGAGCTCTACGAAACCCCGCCCATGGCCGACGAGGACGAATAACCCGCCGATATGCCCGCACCGGGACCCGTGCGGCTGTGGTCTTCACCACGGCCGGGCACGGGTCCCGGTTGTCGTTTCCGGACCGGTCGTGCCGATCGCCTCGAAGCGCCCGGGTAGCCGGGAGTTCGCGCCGGTCGAAGCCGATTTCCGGGGGCGATCGCAGCGCTTCGACCGATTCGCGCGGTTCGGTGGGCTCTGTTAGAGTCTGCCCGTGTCATCGAGCGTTGTTCCGCAGGTCCGCCATGAATTGGCGTTGATCGCGGTCGGCTGTCTCGTGGTCGCGGACATCTACTGTCGCCAGTGCGCGGACGTGGTGGCGCACCCGTAAGCTCGGGTCGCTCACCTTTCACACGGATCCGCTTTCCGATGGCCTCCGGGCCTGCCTGTGTCACCTCGATGTGACAGTTCTCCGTATTCCCTCCCGCCGAGCCGGACCGGCCGATGGTGGATGGCAGGAAAGGTTCGACCGATGTCTCGCAGCCCGCGGTTCGCCGCAGGGAACGCCAGTTCTCGGTTCCGCGCCGGTGTCGCGCTCGTGGTGGCGCTCGCCGCGCTGATACTCACCGGTTGCAGCGGTGGTCCCAGCGATGTGCCCGGTACCTCCGGCAGCGGCGGGAGCGGCGGCACGCTGACGCTCTACGCCTACGCGACCCCGAAGCCCGGATTCGACAAGGTGGTCCCGGCGTTCAACAAGACCTCCGCCGGTGCCGGTGTCGGTGTCCAGCAGTCCTACGGTGCCTCCGGCGATCAGTCCCGCAAGGTCAAGGACGGCGCCCAGGCCGATGTCGTCAATTTCTCGGTCGAACCCGACATCACCCGGCTCGTCGATTCGGGGCAGGTCGATCCGAATTGGAACGCCGACGCCAACAAGGGCATCCCGTTCGGTTCGGTGGTGGCGATCGTGGTGCGCAAGGGCAATCCCAAGGGCATCAAGGACTGGAACGATCTGCTGAAGCCGGGTGTCGAGGTGGTGACGCCCAATCCGTTCAGCTCCGGTTCGGCGAAGTGGAATCTGCTCGCGCCCTATTCCGCCGAGAGCGACGGCGGTAAGAACCCCCAGGCCGGGCTCGACTACCTGAGCAAGCTGATCTCGCCACAGCATGTGCGGGTGCAGCCGAAATCCGGTCGCGAGGCCACCGAGACCTTCCTGCAGGGCACCGGTGACGTGCTGCTGAGCTATGAGAACGAGGCCATCTTCGCCCAGCGCGAGGGCGATCCGATCGAGTACTTCGTCCCGCCGGTCACCTTCAAGATCGAGAATCCGGTCGCGGTGCTGAAGAACGCCCGCCACCTGGACAAGGCCATCGCCTTCCGCGATTTCCTGTTCACCAACGCCGGTCAGCGGGCCTGGGCGCAAGCCGGGTTCCGCCCGGTCGATCCTGGTGTCGCCGCCGAGTTCACCAACGACTTCCCGCAACCTCGCAAGCTGTGGACGATCGCCGATCTCGGCGGATGGAAGCAGGTCGACAAACAACTGTTCGCTCCGGGCAGCGGCAGTATCGCGGCCATCTACGACAAGGCGACGAAATAGTGAGTGACATCGGTACCACTGCCGGAGCCGCCGCCGGCAGCAGATCCACCCCGGTCCGGGGCCGCACCCGCTCCTGGTTGCGGGTCACCGGATCGGTCGGGCCCCTGGGCATCGCCACCGCGGTGCTCTGGCTCAGCATCATCGTGTTGCTGCCGCTGGCCGCGCTGGCCTTCCACGCCTTCGACGACGGCTGGTCCGGGTTCTGGGACGCCGTCACCGCGCCGGCCGCCCTGGACGCGCTGCGGGTCACCATCTTCGTCTCCGTCGTCGTGGCCGTGATCAATGTCGTGATGGGCACCCTGGTGGCGTGGGTGCTGGTACGCGACGACTTTCCCGGTAAGAGCATCGTCAACGCGCTGATCGATCTGCCGTTCGCGTTGCCGACCATCGTGGCCAGCATCGTGATGCTGTCGTTGTACGGTCCGCAGAGCCCGATCAACGTGCACCTCAACGCGACCCAGCCCGGCATCATCGTGGCGCTGGCCTTCGTGACGCTGCCGTTCGTGGTGCGCGCGGTGCAGCCGGTGCTGATCGAGGCCGAGGTGGATGTGGAGCAGGCCGCCGCCTCCCTGGGCGCGGACAACTGGACCACTTTCCGGCGCATCATCCTGCCGACGCTGCTGCCGGCGATCATCAGCGGTGGCGGGCTCGCCTTCGCCCGCGCCATCGGCGAATTCGGTTCGGTGGTGCTGATCGGCGGCTCGATTCCCGGCCGCACCCAGGTGGCCTCCCAGTACATCCAGCAGCAGATCGAGGTCGACCGGCCCACCAATGCCGCCGCGGTATCGGTTGCGCTGCTGGTCATCTCGTTCGTGACGCTGCTGATTCTGCGGTTGTTCGCCGATCGCACCGCCCGGAAAGAACAGGCGAGTCGATGAAACTGTCCGGCTTCACCCGTATTTCGCTGCGTACCGTCGCGCTGGCCTACATCCTGGTCCTGCTCGTCGCCCCGCTGGTGATCATTCTCTGGCGCAGCTTCGAGAACGGTATCGGCCAGTTCATCGACTGGATCTCCACACCGGCCGCGATCTCGGCATTCAACATCTCGATGATCATCGTGCTGATCGTGGTGCCGCTGAACATCATCTTCGGCATCGTCACCGCGATCGCGCTGGTGCGCGGGAACTTCCCCGGCCGCAGTCTGTTGCAGGGTGTGGTGGATCTGCCCTTCGCGGTGTCGCCGGTCGTGGTCGGCGTCTCGCTGATCCTGCTGTGGGGCGCCTCCGGCTGGTTCGGCGATGTCGAGAACCTCGGTTTCCGAGTGATCTTCGGCTTGCCCGGCATGGTGATCGCCACGCTGTTCGTGACGTTGCCCTATGTGGTGCGCGAGGTGGAACCGGTCCTGCACGAGATCGGCGACGATCAGGAACAGGCCGCCACGACACTGGGCGCCTCGCGCTGGCAGACCTTCTGGCGGATCACACTGCCGGCGATCCGCTGGGGCCTGACCTACGGCGTCGTGCTGACCGTGGCCCGCGCCCTCGGTGAATTCGGCGCGGTGATCATGGTGTCCACCGGCCTGCCCGGTGGCGGTCAGACCCTCACCCTGCTGGTCAATGCCCGCTATATGAACGACCGCAACATCTTCGGCGCGTATTGCGCGGCCACCCTGCTGATGGGCATGGCACTGGTCACCCTCCTCCTGATGACTCTTCTCGAACGTAAGCGGGGTAAAGCCCAATGATCACCGTGAGCAATGCCAAGAAGAATTACGGCAGCTTCGCCGCGCTCGACGATGTGAGCATCGATATTCCGTCCGGTGAGCTGACCGCCCTGCTGGGACCGTCCGGTTCGGGCAAGTCGACGCTGTTGCGTTCGATCGCCGGACTGGAGTCGCTGGATTCGGGCATCGTCACCATCGCCGAGCGTGATGTCACCCGGGTGTCACCGCAGAAACGCGATATCGGGTTCGTCTTCCAGCACTACGCGGCGTTCAAGCACATGACCGTGCGCGACAATGTGGCCTTCGGGCTCGAGATCCGCAAGCGGCCCAAGAGCGAGATCCGTAAGCGGGTCGACGAATTGCTCGAGATCGTGGGCCTCGGCGGATTCCAGCACCGGTATCCGGCGCAGCTGTCGGGTGGTCAGCGTCAGCGGATGGCGCTGGCCCGGGCGCTGGCGGTCGATCCGCAGGTGCTGTTGCTCGACGAGCCGTTCGGCGCCCTGGACGCCAAGGTGCGCCACGATCTGCGGACCTGGCTGCGACGCCTGCACGAGGAAGTACACGTCACCACCGTGCTGGTGACCCACGATCAGGAGGAGGCGCTCGACGTCGCCGATCGGATCGCGGTGATGAACGCCGGGCGCATCGAGCAGGTCGGCACTCCGGAGGACGTCTACGACCGTCCCGCCAACGAATTCGTCATGTCCTTCCTCGGCGCGGTCGCCAAACTGAACGGACATCTGGTGCGCCCGCACGATATTCGCATCGGCCGCGATCCCGGGATGGCCCTGGCCGAGCACGAGGGCACCGCGGAATCGGCGGGTGTCACCCGCGCCACCGTGGAACGGGTCGTGCGCCTGGGCTTCGAGGTCCGGCTCGAACTGCGCAATGCCGCCACCGGAGATCTGTTCACCGCGCAGGTCACCCGCGGTGACGCGGAGGCACTGCGGCTGGGCGAGGGGGAAACGGTGTTCGCCCGCGCCACCCGCATTCCGGAACTCCCCGCCGCCTGATCGCAGCGTCCGGTCCCTCGCTCGCCTGGGGACCGGACGGCCGGCTGGCGCCGGCACGATGTCGTGCCTTGTTCGCACCGAGCCGTTCGCGCATCGGCATGTTCGACGTTCGGAGCGTGTTCGGTTGCGCCTCAATCTGTTCACGTATCCGCAGATACGGATCCTCGCCTGCCCGCCCGTGTCCGCGAGAGCGCGCCGGCCGATCGGAGGTGCTCGATTCGCGAGCTCTCGGTGCGCATTTCGCCGCGGGTCGCCGTGACACACCCGGTGATCGGCGGGTCCGAGGCATGCCGCCGGTTCGGGTACCGCGGTGGGAGAGCGGCTGATTCGGTGTGTGCGGCGGGGATGCCGGAGCTGTCGGACGATGCCGCGATGGGCAGTTGGACAGATGTTGGCAAATTCGTACCGATTGGTCCGTGTCGCGAATTGTCCGCTGCGCGTGCATATTGTCTGATTTGTTGTCGCAGGTGAATGGGTATATCTGTGATGGGTGCGGGGTCGATGGACAATGCGGCGGTTGACCGGACAACTGGTTGTCCGGTGCTTGGCAAGCTCTCAGCACAATGGTTGCCTGAGTGCCGGGTCGGGTCAGGCTAGCGAAAACGTACGCTCGTCGATCGAGGGGAATTGTGATGACGGTTGGGCTCGGAGTGAGTATCGGCACGGTCAACACGGTGTGCGCCATCGATACTCCTGAGCACGGTAAGAACACGCGCGGACGCAAGCGAGGCGCGTCCGTCGATGCCGGTGGGCGCGCGACGTCCGGCGGTCGGGGCAAACGCGCACCGGGTCCGAAGCAATCGCAGTCCACACAGCGGACCGCACCGGGAACGTGGCGCACCACCCTCACTTTCGACAGCACCGGCAGTGCGCGGGTCGGCCGGATTCCGAAACACGGCCGCGCGGTGACCGATTTCGCGGATCTGACCGAACGCGGACGGACCGCACGCGTGCGGCACCGCTCGCTCACGTCGGCGGATCTGGTGGCGACCGTCGCGCGCACCGTGGTGGCGGATGTCTCCGCACACGTGATGGCCACCGAGGACAAGTTCGCGGAAACCGCGGTGGCGGTGACACATCCGGTCGGCTACTCCCGGGATCGGGTGCTGGACCTGCGCGAGTCGCTGGACGAGATCGGTCTGGCGCATGCGGCACTGGTCTCCGAACCGGTAGCGGCGGCGGCCTGGTTGTCGGTGGCCTACGGGCCACTGATGCCGGGGCTGGCGCTCGTCTACGACCTGGGTGGTTCCGGTCTGACGGTGACGCTGGTTCGGATCGGCGCCGGTAGCCCGGCGCGGCCGGTGATCGGAGAGCCGTTGCGTTCCACGGCCTTCGGCGGCCGGGCCTTCGGGGCCACGATGGCAACCCGGGCCAACTGGCGCTCCGGTGAGTCCTCGGCCGCCGATTCCGATGCGGTGATCACCGAACTGCGCACCGCCCACATCCGCGAATCGCTGGATGTGGTGTACGAATGCCTGAACCGGGCCGGCGCCACCATGGCGGATGTGGATTGCGTACTGGTCGTCGGTGGCGCCGCGCGTCCGCCCGAGGTGGCCGCGGTGCTCTCCTCGGCGATGGCGCGGCCCGTGATCGTGGCACCGGATCCGGAGCGCACGATCGCCGAAGGCGCGGCCATCCTGGCGCGCAACGCGGCCGAGGCGGCGCGGGAGAGTGCGCAGCCCGCCGAGGTGGAGGAATACCCGGCATCGTCGGGGATGTTGCGCCGCAGGCTGTCCCGGGTCGCGGTCACCATCGCGGTCGCGGCCGGCGGTGCGCTGTTCGCGGCCACCGCCGTGGTGGGTGACGAGGCGGGCGCGCAGTCGATGGGCGCCGGGGTCGTGCACATCCAGCGCTGAGTACGCCTTCGCACCCGGGAGGCACCGCAACCTCCGGCGGGGTGAAGGCGTCGATGATGGTCATACACAACCGCTCCCACCGAGCGCGTCATCGGTGGGAGCGGTTGCTGTGTTCGGGTGGACCGAGACGGCTCGGTATCTGCCGGTGCCGCATGTAGCGGAGCGGAGTCCCGTAGCGCGCTCAGGGTGTGCCGAACCTCTGGCTTCCCTCCAGTGGGATGTCGGTGTGTAAATGCCAGAATTTATGCGACAGCACACGATGAGGATCGGTGGAAGCAGACTGTGAGCGACCAGAACAGCGGGAACCCAGGCGACGCCAACTCGGAGGACAAGGAACCGGATATCGGTTTCAGTCTGTCGCCGGACGGTACCGCCGAGCCCGAGGGGGTCGCTGAGCCGGTCGACGAGGATGTCGCCGAGAGCCGGGATCGACTGCTGGCGCGCCAGATCGCCGATGAGCTGGCTGCGGTCGGCCCGTCCGGATGGCGGCAGCTCGACGCGGTATTCGTGTTGACCACGACGACCGCGGTCGCCGAAGTCGTCTACACCGGTGAGGGCCGGACGATGCGTTCCGAACCGCCCGTCGCGGTGCTGGAGCAGGCGCGCGGGCATCGCGCGCTGGTCGCCGAGCTGGACGATGAGCCGTGGTGGCGGCTGCTGGTGCGGTTGAGTTCCGATGGCGAGTTCGAGGTCGATTACGACTTCGGCGACGAGCCCTTCCCGGACGGGCAGCTGTTCGAACCCGAGGCCTATCGCGCCGATCTGGAAGAGTTCCCGCGCGAAACCCTGCCGGTATGGCTGGCCGCCTATATCGGTCATGGCAGTCGTCAGACCAGGACCCCGCAGGACGCGGCCGGTGCCGCGCGGGCGGACAAGGCCGCGAAGGTGTGGCCGGTGTTGGCGGAGAACGAGTTCCCGGACTTTCCGGAGATGTGGGCGCGGTGGGCGGTCGTCTCCGCGGCATTCGTCGCCGCCAATTCCGACTGGGGCCCCAGGGTTTTGCCGTCGATGGGATGGTTCGAGAGTTCGCGGCGCGGTGGTAGCACGCTGTACTCGCTGCCGGGAGGTAAGGCGGTGCTGTCCGGCGGAGTCTGGGAGTCGCCGAATCTGGACGCCGCCTACAACGACGGTGCCGCGATGCCCAAGTTCTTTGCGGGAGCGCCGGATTGGGTCGCCAACCCGGTACTGAATCCACGTGCCGCGACCGGATTGATGTCGTTCGTCTACTGGTGGGAGGGTGGCCGCTGGTATCGCGGCGAGTCACCCGCCGCGGAGCAGTGTGCCACCGCTGTGCCCGGCGTGTGGACCGCGAACACCGTGGTCGGCATCGTCGCCGGACTGGCCGCGCAGCCGCCGAGCGCCGAACAGCGTTCCGCCGCAGCGGCTTTGATCGCGGCCGCCGAAGTCGGCGTGGTCACCCGGGAGACCGTGGAAGCGCTGTTCGACGACGACCGGTTCGATATAGACGGTGCGATGTACCAACTGACCCTGGCCGGCGTGGTCGCGTCGCTGCCGGAGCAGATGCCGGAGGAAGAGGCCATCTTCCGGGTACGCACCTACGTCGAGGGGCGCGGTCTGGATACCTCCGGATATCCGTTGGACCAGCTCACCGCCGACCGGTTCAGCTGCGGCTGGATGGTGTATGTGCCGGTGCCGCGCGGTGAGATCGCGATCGGCCGCGCCATCTTCTACATCGCGGATGACGGTGTGCTGGAACATTCTTCGTCGTCGGTCGCTCCGACCACATTCGTGAAGGGATTCGAGCAGCGCTTCCAGGAACGACAGGGCGCGACAGCGTGACGACGAAGTCCGGTAGCCGAGTGAACGGAGGACATCATGGGTAGCACCCCTGATGGGCAGCGGCTCAAGGTCGAAGCTGCCAAGATGCGCGAGTTTTCAGGTGATTTGACCGATCTCGCGGACAAGATTCGATCGGTGATGAATACCCTGAAAGAGGACAACGCGCCACTCGAGTCCAAGCCTGTATGGGGGACGCATGCTCCGGGCGAGAATTTCAAGCAAGACTATGTCTCGCAACGCGGCGCCGTTCAGGGTGTCGGTGCCTCCTATGTGAAGGTCTTGGAGGGCGATTTCGCCACCAATTTCGACGACGGTGCGAAGTTGCTCGACAAAATGGAAGGTAAGAACGAAGCAGAGATCAACAAGATCATGCGGAATTACAAAGCATGAGCGCCGCCGACGAGGAACTGCTGGCGGAGATGATGGCGAGTGTCCAGGCGAATATGACGTCGCTTCGGGACGCATACCAGCAACGCGCTCAGCTCACCGGTACTGGAACGGCTGCCGACAAGCAGGTGACCGTCGTGGTGAACGCGGACGGTGTGCTCATCGAGACCCGGATGGACGAGGACATCACCGAGCTGTCTCCGGACGAGATCGCCCAGGCTGTCACGGCTGCCGCGCAGCAAGCGTTCGCCGAGGTCAAGCGCAAGACCGAGGAATTGGTGGCGCCGATGCGGGAGCGCCACAGTCGAATGCCGAAGCTCTCGGAATTGTTGCCCGGTATTCCGGACGACCTGACCGATCTGCCCACCGTGATCGCGGCGTCGACCACACCACAGGCTTCGGCCGAGCCTCGAGAGTCCGGCGCCGAGCGCAAGGAATCTCGCGGCGCCGGACCGGGGGTCACCGAATCCGGTTGGTAGGAAAACGACTGTGATTCCGGATGGCCTACGGCTGTTCATAGATATTTTCGGCGGTGTCGCACCCAGCCAGGATCCCTGGGACTGGGATATCGACGGCGTCGCTCAACTCGGCGGCAACTATGCCAAGGCTGCCGATTCGCTGACCGAACTTCTCCCTGAGTTCGATCGGATCATCCACCAGACGGAAAAGTGGTACGAGGGGCACGGCGGCGAGGCTGCCGCGAAGTCACTCGGACAGCTGACCGACGGTAAATACTCGATCCACCACCTCATCAAGGCGATGGACGCGGTGTCGGAGTTCACCTCCGACAGCAACAAGGGAATTCTCGGTGATCGCGTCACCGAATCGATCTTCGCGGCATGGGGGGCCGCGGAATTCGCCAGGCTCGCCGGCGAATTGCTGGCCTCGGGCGGGTTGCTGTCCGGATTCGTCGCGGCCGAGGAAGCGGTCGTCATCGCCATCGGGCGCTACACCTTCGCGGTGGCCCGCAGACAGATGATGGCGCGGATCGAGTCGGCGGCCGCCCGGATGCTCGGCGAACAGCTGCTGCTGCGCGGGCTGGGCCGGATGGGTATGGAAGGCCTCGAGAAGTTCGTGGAGCTCGCCTTCAAGGGGCTCGGCTCCGGGTTGAAGCTGGCGGGTGTCGGTGCGGGAATCACCGCCGGGGTGCAACTGGCGACAGG
Source organism: Nocardia sp. NPDC052254 (assembly GCF_040679495.1). NCBI lineage: Bacteria > Bacillati > Actinomycetota > Actinomycetes > Mycobacteriales > Nocardiaceae > Nocardia > Nocardia sp. NPDC052254. Next base: position 162,365 of record NZ_JBFAUW010000003.1, read on the forward strand.
CCAGGATCTCGATCTGGCCAAGATCGGTGATGCGGCGCTGGCGTGGGGTGTGGGCGGTGCGGCGGGGCACATGGCGGCCGGGGTCTTCGGTCCCGCGGCCGCCCGAATCGGCTTGGGGCGCATGGCGCCGATGGTGACCGGCATGGCTACGGGTCTGACGACCGCGGTGGCCATCGGTGCGCTGCACAGCCAGTGGGACATGTTCTCCCTCGGTTACATGACCGCGCTGGGTGCCGCGGGTGGCGCCCGGGGTGGTTTGGCGGCCAACCGGTATGCCGAAGCCGGTGCCACGCCGCTGACCATGGCAGGCCGGGTGGAGCATGCCGACCTGGTCAAGGCGATCGAGGCCGATCTCAAAATCTCCGATGGGATGCCGAACCCCGGCTTCCGGGAAAATTTCGACGCCGCTGCCGCGCGCAACGACGTCCAGACACTGAAAACCCTTCAGTACCAAGCACACGACCATGCTGTGCAGCATCCGGCCGACGGCACCGCGGGTGTCTCGGGTACGGCGCCGGTGACGGTCGAGGCCCAGGGTCCGGCTGCGGCGCCGCGGACGACCACCGTGAATGTTCTGGGTAAGGAATTCCAGGTGCCGGTCGAGGGCGGGGGGCCGTCGACTCCGCGTGTCGAGACCGGCCCGGCGAGCGGGGGTGCCAAGGCATGGGGCCGGATAGCGGCCGGCGACGCCGCGTCATCGGCGCAGACGGGAAGGACGGCAAGCGCCGAGGTCGGTGGATCCCGTGCCGCGAGTGAGGGAACTCCGGCCCAATCCCAGGGGCGGGCCGGCGCCGCGCCGGAAAGCGGTGCGCGAGGGGGAGCGTCGCCGGCGGTGAAGGCCGAATCCACCGCACCGGCGGCGGGTGTGAAAGATGGCACCGCTCCGCACAAAACCGCGCAGGGGGAATCCGCTGAGGCACGGCGGTATTCGAGTTCCGGAATGGACGCCGGCAAGCCCTCCAAGGATGCGACCGCCGCGCGGGCGCAGGTCCCGGAGTCCGGGGTGAACGTGCACGATCCCGCCGCGAAGGAGAAGACCGCCGCGGGGGAGCGGTATCCGAGTTCCAGGCTCGATGCCGACAAGCCGATGAAGGAGCACTCCGGTTCGGCGAAGGAGGAATCCCCCGCCGCGAAGGAGGAATCCCCCGGGGAGCAGGAGCGTCCGGCGAACGAGCCGGATCTGCACGAGCCGTCGAACCGATTGCGGCGACGGCTGCGCGCGTTCACCCGCGCATTGTCGGACCGGTTGCAAGCCGAGCATGCGATCCGGAATCGTCTCGACATACTGGCGCCCGAACCTCAGGGTGCGCCGGAACGTCCAGTGGCGGAACGGTTCCGGAAATGGGTGGATGCGGAGCGGGCTCGGTTGGAGCGGGTCGGAACCGATGCGCAGGCGGCCAAGGCGAACAAGATGCTCGACGAGATGGTCGCCGAGTTCAAGGCGTACGAGGACAAGGTAGTCGAGTCCGATCATCGGGAGAACACCGCGCAGCGGATGGCCACCGAGGAGGTGTGTTCCACCTTCGGGGTGACGCCCGAGGCGGTGGGTACCAACGGGATGATCCTGGTGGCCACTCAGAACGGCAATGATCATTTCGTCAGGGTCGAGCTGGTTGTGGCCGATGCTCCGGGACAGCTGGTGGCAGAGGTCCGGCTGCACAACTCCTATACGACGAGTGCCGAGGTGTACAACGCCGATCGGGCGCAGATGGCTGAGGCCGAAACCTCTTACCGGCAGGAGATGTCGTCCCGGGTCGGTGAGCAGGTGGCCGATATGCGCACCCTGTCGGAGCAGACGCAGCGCATGCGCCAGCGCAGGGGCGAGCAGCACATCGCGGAGATCCGGGGAGCGGAGCAGGAGAAGGTTCGCCAACTGCGGAGCAGCGTGCAGCACGACCTGCGCGAGGCGCGCGCGGAGGAAGCCGCCGCGCGCCGGAGGCTGGCACAGGCGCAGCAGCGCCTGCGGGACGCCTCGCATCCAACAGATGTGGCACGGGCTCAGCGGGAGTTGTGGCAGGCCAGGGAGGAAGTTGCCGCGCATCGGCGTGCGGAGGAAGCCGCCGCGCGCCGGCGTCTGGCACAGGCGCAGCAGCGCCTGCAGGACGCCTCGCATCCGACAGATGTGGCACGGGCTCAGCGAGAGTTGTGGCAGGCCAGGGAGGACGTTGAGGCGTATCGGCGTCTGGCACAGGCGCAGCAGCGTTTGCGGGAGGCGACGCATCCGACAGATGTGGCACGGGCTCAGCGGGAGTTGTGGCAGGCCAGGGAGGAAGTTGCCGCGCATCGGCGTGCGGAGGAAGCCGCCGCGCGCCAGCGTCTGGCACAGGCGCAGCAGCGTCTGCGGGAGGCGACGGATCCGGCAGATGTGGCACGAGCCGAGCGGGAACTTCGGCGGGCCATAGCGGCGGTGCCCCAGCGAGAGGGCGGGCCCCGAGAGCAGGTGCGTGCGGCCGAGGCGCGAGTGGCGGACGCGGAAGCGGCTGTGGCTCGGGCCAGGGCGGCGCGGAACGCGGAGCTGAGCCGGGACGGGGGGGCGCCGGATCACGCGCGCGACGAGATGGCGCGGGGGCGGGCGCAGGTGCAGGAGGCACAGGCGCGGGAGCAGGTGCGCGAGGCGCAGCTGCGGGTGGCCGAGGCGCGGGCGCGGTTGCGTGAGCAGATCGCCGAGGTGCGTGCGGAAGCGGATGCCGCGGTCGCCACCGAACGTGAGGCCCTGGAGAAGGAGGTGGGGACCGAGCGCCGCGAGGTGGCGACCCAGATCGCGGAGAAGCGGATAACCGCGATCGAGGCGGTCCAGCGGGAGCGGTTGGAGCAGCTGGAGTCTCGGCGACGGATGGCCGAGTTGCGAGAGCAAGCGCGTCGCGATGAGGACGGGTTCCGTGAGCGAGCCCGTGAGCGGGTTCGGCAGATGTGGGAGCTGGAGCAGGAACTGCGGCATCAGGCTCGGGAGCAGACCGATCCGGCCGCGCGCCGTGAGCTGGTGGAGCGGATTCGTGAGCTGCGTACCCAGATCGCCGAACGGTGGGATCTGCTGGAGGAGCAGCTTCAGGCGCGTCGCCAGGAGTTGGTGGCCGAGATCGCGGAGATCCGCCCGGAGTTCGAGGCACAGGTGGCGATCGAGCGGCAGGCCGCGCACGGACTCATCACGATCGAGCGGATCCGGGAAGTGGGCGCCTCGGCGGTCGGGCGGCAGGAGGCAGCCGAGGCCGCGGGCCGGGCGCTGGAACGGCACTACCGGATGGTGGTAGCCCACACCGTCGCGCTGGGCAGTGGTATCCAGACTGCCTCCGACGAGGTGCTGACCCACATGCTGCGGCGCGGCAACGCGCTGGAATCCCGGATGGCGGCCACGGAGATCATGCGCCGCGCCACCGCGGAGCTGGATGGTGGGGACGGGATGGTATTGCGCTGGACGCAGTACGCCGCCGGTGAGGCGATGCTGTACGGCCCGGTCAATCAGGATGCGGGCGAGGGCAAGTCGTTGATGTACGGCGCCTTCCTGGGAAGGCTGGTTGTCAAGAAGGTCTCGGTCCAGTTCATCACCAAGGCCAACCTGATAGACCGCGACATGCAAGTGCTGCTGGCGGCTTTCGGTCATCGCGGGGTCAAGGTCCTTCGGATCGACTCGAATATGAAGATGCCGGAGCCGGCCGCGGGGGAAAACGTCATCTATGTCGGTGATGTCGCCGATGTGGTGGTGTCCCGAATGCACGGTCATCCGGTGCCCGGTCGTCATTTCGTCGGTGACGAGATCGACGAGGCGTTGATCTACGGCAGCTCCAGATGGAGCAGTAACAACGGGACCAACCCGCTGGCCCCGCCGCATGTCGAGGCGCAGATCCGATGGGCGGACAAGTTCGTCACCGATGCCATGCGGGACAAGGTTCTGACCCATGAGGACTTCGGGCGGAAGTTGCACCAGGAGGAAGGTCCGGCGCGCCTCACCGAGGAGGGGAAAGCGAAGGTCGAGGACTTCCTGTGGCAGGAGCGGATCAAGCAGGAGGAGCAGGACCGCGGGCGGGAATTGACGCCCCTGGAGCGGGATCGGCTCAAGCGGGAACTGACTCCGGAAGAGCGGAAGCTGTTGGATACGGCCGCGATTGCTCGCTGGGAGTTCGTGCGCGGAAAGCATTACATCATTCACGGTGAACCGCAGAAATTGGAGATGGGGGAGGACGGTGTCCTTCGGAGAGGGATCCGTAAAGGGCACATCCTGATCGTCGATCAGGTCACACACAAATTGATCATGGACAAGGGAATCTCCAATATTTCCCGGTGGGAGAACATCGCCCAAGCGCTCGAGGCGCGATGGAATATGGAGATCCACGACAATACGAAATATTCGCAGACGCAGACGATCGGTGAGACGTTCACCAAGGAGCATTACGACCTGCGCACCGGTGCTTCCGGGACCGCGAAAGCTGTGGCGGGTCAGCTGAAGGCGCTCGGTCTGGGGGACACCACGGCGATCAGCCGCTTCGCTCCGACCAAGTTGAATCTCGAGCCCGAGGCCAACCCCACCGGCACGATTTTCTCGACCACCCGGCAGGAGCGGGACCAGGCGATCGTGAATCAGGTGCTGTCGGTGCACGGCCGGACCCGGCAGCCGATCGCCGTGTTCGTCCACGATCCCCGGCTGGTACGCAAGATCGCGCGGATGCTCGAACGTCACGGCATCAAAGCGGAGACGACCGGTCCGAACAATGTTGCGAAATGGGAGGATCCGAATTCGGGGACGTCCGCTGATGCGGAGCGGGCGCGGATCTACGGCAAGGCCGGTGAATTGGACGCGGTCGGCATCTTCACGATGGAAGATGCGCGCGGGGTCGATATCAAGCCCAGCAAGGAGGCACTGGCGCGCGGCGGCCTGCATGTGATCGTTTCCGAGCACTCGCATATCGCGGCCGTCGATATTCAGGCCATATATCGGGCCGGGCGAAGTGGGCAGCCCGGTGAGGCCAGTTTCCATTCGATCCATGGCAGCGCGTTCTTGGACATGCTTCCCCCCGATCATCCGATGGCAGTGGTGGTCGAACGGTGGCGAACCGCCGAGAATCCGTTGGAGCGAATGGTTGCCGAGCAGCTGATCCAGGACAACCTGAGCGAGATCCAGCGGGCGGCCGAAGCGCACCAACTCGGCGTGGCGCACGGCGATACTCCGGCGATGGGGGCGACGGCCGCGCAGTTCGTCGCCGACGTCGAGCAGTTCGTCGCGGCAGCCGCACAGGCGCCGGCCGTACAGGTCGCCGCACCGGCCGTACCGGCTGCGACCGCTCCGCCGGTCGCGCAGCCGACGGCGGGCGCCCCGGCCGCGCGGTCGGCGGGCGCCCAGTCGGTCGGTGCACCGCCGGGAAGCACGGTTCCCCCGGGAACGAATGGCACCGGGACAGCTGGGACCGGTTCTGCCACAGTGTCTTCGGGCGGCGAGCGTGGAGCTGCGGCTCCGGGTGGGGACCGGGGTGCGGCCGCCGAGCCGAATGCTGAGGGGACACCGAACCAGCCAGGGGAGCGGGCCGGCTCCGGGTCGGAGCCGGGCGACCTGACCGGTGCTGTCACGCTGGTCGATGGGCAGTCGCAGCCGTCGGCCGTTGCCGTCGGCCAGCCGTCGGTTTCCTCGGTCGAGGAAGGGACTTCGGCCGATTCTTCGACCGATGCTGCGGCGCCCGCACGCGATGGCGCACGGGCGGAGCCCGATTCGAACGCCGAGCAACTGGTTCTGTCGTTGGACGTATCGAATCCCCCTGCCGATCAGAGCACGGTCGTCCTGGTGGCCAGCGCCGCCGGCGGGACGTCGGGGACGACCACCGCCGCTGCGAATGTCAAAGCTGAAGCAGCCCAAGGGGATTCCGCGACTCAGCCCTGGTTCCCGGACCTCTCGGCCGGCTGGACCGCGGCGCAGCCGACGGCGACCTCGTTCAAGTCGGGTCGCCTGGAACGGCGTATCCAGCAGGACAAGAAACTGCTGCAGCACGTGCACCGCCGCTACGCGTTGGAGCTGATGGCGCTGCGCCGACGGGTGGTGCGGGCGGGTGTCGCTCCGGCGGGGGTGGCCGAGACGGACGAGATGAATCTGCAGCGGCTGGCCGGGGCCTATGGGCAGATGGTGCAGGCTGCCGAGGCCGAACTGCGCGCCCGGATCGAGCAATTCCTCGGCGGGCTCGAAGAGGATCTGGCGATGCCGGATCCGGTCGGCGAGGGGATCGACGGATTGCAGGCCGCGCTCACCAATGCCGTGCTGCGGATCAGGCTCGCCCGTGCCGAAGCGACCACCCGCGGCGCGGTGGAGTCGGGCGACATCCTGGCGGCGCAGCTGCACGCCGAGACATTGGCCACGGAACTGACCGAATTCGGCCGGGAAGCCCAGGGTGTGGGGGCGGCGCAACGACAGGCCGACGATGTGCTGAAGCGGATGACGGACGCGGCCTCGGAGGAATTGCTCGATTCCCTTGTCGACCAGGCGAAGTCGATGCCGCTCGACGACGGGATGCAGTTGCTCGTCGACGAGAAGGCCGTGCTGGTCGTCGGGGCGCGACCGGATCTGATGGTCGACGAGGCGCTCTGGAGGTCGTCCGGGAAGAAGCCGACGGAGCGGTCGTTCGGTGCGGGTGGGTTGCAGCCGTGGATGAAGGCTCTCTACGAGGTCGAAACCACCCAGTGCGTCGTCGATTTCGACGGCAAGGCGTGGTATCGGAAAGTCATGGCGCGGGAGGCGCCGGAAACCGCGCACGACGGTACCGCTCCACTGGGAGACGCCGAGCGGCAGCTGATTCTGGCCCAGGTGCTGTTCCGGGAGGGCGTGTCGCTCGAGCAGCTGACCGAGGATGTGGCGAACGGCGGGCCGCGGTTCGCGCGACTGTGGCCGACGCTGACGAAGATCGAGCAGCAGGCGTTCCTGGAGGGGCATCCGCTCCTGGTGATACAGGCCGAGGGACTCGATCCCGAACTGCGCGCTGCCGAGTGCGAGAAATGGTTGACGCGGGCGCGGGAAGAGCTGGCCGCCCAGGAACAACGCGACTCGATGACTCGGGCGATGCAGGGAGGCGCGACCGGTCTGCTCGACGGGCAAACCCTGCTGCTGCGCACCCGGATCGCGACGGTCGAGAACATCGCGGCGAGGTTCACCGTGAACCGGGCGTTGGCGTGGTGGTCGGTCGAACTCGACGACCTGGTCGAGGACGCCCGCTCCGGGGGCGGCATGCTCGCCGAACTGTGGTCGGCGCTGACCGGCCGCGAGCAGGCGGCGCTGATGAAGCTGCATCCGGAGACCGTGGCGACTGCTCAGGCCCTCCCGGAGGATGCGCGCGCCGCAGCGTACGACCTGCTGGGAGATGTGGGGCGGCAACGTCTTCTGGCCACGAGGCTGCGACGCGAAGAGGTGACGCTCGAGGAGCTTGTCGCGGATGCGCGCAACGGTGGACAGCAGATCGCGGATCTGTGGCCGAGGCTGACGGCGCTCGAGCAACAGCTGTTCGTCGAGCAGCACCAGATTCTGGTGGCGCGGGCCGAGGCGCTCGACCCGCAGACGCACGCAGCCGATTGTGCGATGTGGTTGGCGCTCGCGCGAGAAGTGCTGGCCGGACTACAGCAGCGTGACACGGCCTTTCAAGCCTCGCGGCCGGGTGCGACCGGTCCGCACACCGAACGGCTCGCGACGCTGCGGGATCAGATCGAGACGGTCCGGCGCATGGCGGCGGAGCTGGTCGCCGGCGGGCTTTCCCTGCGTGATCGGAAGCAGATCGCCGCGGCCCGCGAGCGTGCCCGGCAGACAGCCGGTCGCGGGCAGGGCAACGCCGCGCTGCTGAATGCCGCGCTGCGGCGCCAGAATGTGCTGATCGAAGACCTGGCCTCGGCCGCGCCCGATGTGATGGTCCAGCTGTGGCAGCAGTTGAATGCCGATGAGCAAGAGGCATTCACAGCGGCCCATCCCGAGATCGTCATGGGGGCCGAGGGCCTGGCGGCCGAGGCGCGTGAGCTCGCCTGCTTCGTCGTACTGGATCGGAAACGGGACGAACTCGCGCGGGAGCGGGAAAATCCGGGCACGGACCCCGCACAGCTCACCACCCTGCTGACGGAGATCGACGCCGCGGCGAATCTGGCGGCGGCATTGGCCGGGGAGATCGGCGCGGACGATCCGCAGGCGGTGGTGGGAGATGGAGATGTACCGAAGCCGTCACCGGAGGCCCTGACCACCGATTCTGTTGCGGCTGTCGATAATCGGCCACTGCGTGGTGAGGCCGGGAGTGGCGAGCCGGGAACGGGCATGTCGGTGCTGCCGGAGCATCTTCATACGTCGCAGTTGCAGACCGGGCTGTACGACCTGGTCGCCTATCACATTGCGCGCCAGGAGATGACAGCTGCCGCGGGTGAGGTGCGCGCGGCACGTGACGTGGACGAGGCCGGCTACGAAGACAGGGAGACGGAACGCCCCGAGGACGACGGTCCCGGCCCGGAGGAGCAGCGGGTGCGCGAGGCCGCCGAGGCGGCGGTCGGGCGGCTGCACGCCGCCCAGCAGCGCGTCGACGCCTTCTTCGATGTGCTCGGAATCCCTCTGCCGCAAGGAATTCCGGCACAGCAGCGGCAGTGGTTGCACGACTTCGCCGCCGCGGTGGCGCAGTGGGGTGCCGTCGATGACGAGATGGCGGACGCGGATCCGTACGCCGAGGGCCACGAGGCGTTGACGCACCGCCACGAAACGGCCACTCGCCGGCTGCACGCCGCCGCGCAGCGCCTCGCCACCGTTGCCGAATTGCGTCCGGTCGCAGAGTTGGACGGCGGGTGGGGCACGGTCGACCTGTCCGACGATGTCCTGGCCGGAATCGCTACGGTCGCAGCCGCTTCCACCGAGTCGATCGACCACTTCACCGTCGATCTCGACACGATCGTCGGAGTCACCGACAAGGGCGCGAACGCGGACAAGCCGCACAACCAGGACTGGATGGCATCGGTGGTGGTCCACACCCCGAACGGCCCGGTCCGGATCTCGGTGGTGTGTGACGGTGTGGGATCGACGGTCGACGGTCACCGCGCCGCACGGGTCGCGGCCGAGGCCGCCCGCGCGCATCTGGCCGGATTCGCGGCCCGAAACCAGGGCGTGTTCACCGCCGAGGCCGCCGATCGGGCGATGCGGGAGGCCATCGACGCCGCGCAGGCCGCGGTGGTGCACCTGAGCGAGACGGAGTACGCCGACGCCGACAAACCGCCGCGCACCACGATCGCGGCGGTGATGGCCACGCCGGAACGCGATGGACGCCCGGGGCAGTACACGGCGGGTGGGGTCGGTGACACCCGAGTGCTCAGGCTGCGCGCCGATGGCCGGTCGGAGACAGTGACCACCGATCACACCATGGTGGGGTACCTCCAGAAGACCGAGGAGGAGCTGCCGCCCGAGGAGCGCAGGTCCCAGCGCGAGCTGCTCCGGGATCCGGAAGCCCATGGGGTCATGCATGGGATCATGCATTCCCTCGGCGTGGACGCCGGTCCGCCCGCAGCCGACGATGCGGTGTTCTCGAAGTACACATTCCAGGGCACCTTGTCGGCCGACGAGGCCATGGTGATCTGCACCGACGGTCTGTGGAACACCAACCCCGAGGCCGACGAGATGGCCGTCTTCCTCGACGCCGGCCGCGATACCGATCTGCTGCGGATGCGGGACCGCATGCTGAACCGGGCACTGCTCGACGGCGGGGCAGACCACACCACCTTCACGGTGATATCCGGCGCGCCCGCGGAGTCGACGCCACGCCTGCTGCCCGCGCCGCCCACGGGCATCCCGATCGAATTCCGGCGCCACTACCGGGTCCTGGCCGATGAGTATCAGCGTGCTCGCGCCGAGTTGTGGCAGCTGGCCGCGCAGGCGGGGGCGAATCCGGAGCAGTTGGCGTCGCAAGACCGATTCTTCGGCGAAGTACACGGCTTGGGTGACGATCCGACCGAGGATCGGCTGGAGTCCGCGGCGCGGCATTTCCACGCGTTCCTCGAGCGGTTGGACGAGTTCGACCGGTGGCTCGACCGGGTCGGGGAGCGGTCGCCGGCGCAGTGGACCACCGACGATACGGAATACCTTGCCGCACTGGCGGATTGGTCGGTGGCGCTGCGCGAGTTGCGGGAGGCGACGCGGAACGCTGTCGACGACGTATGGGCGGACGGCAATTCCGGCCAGGCGGCCGTATTGCGCGAATTGCCGAACCCGACGCTCGTCCTGGCTGTGAGTCATGAGGGTGTGCTGGCGGCGACGCAGCGCTACACGGACGCGTCGAACGAAGTCCGCCTGACCGTACGGCAATTCGATGACACTCGTTCGCGCGACGGGAGTGTGGAGATTCCGGCCGCGTTGCGGCGTGGGTACCGGGCGCTGGTCGCCGAACAGCGGACCGCGCAGGAAGTCCTGGGCATTCTGAGGGGCTCGTTGCCGGAAGCCGTCCAGCAGGTGGTGGGCGTCGAGGATCTGACAGGCGACGATCACCACAGCGCTCTCGTCACGTTGCGACAGATCGCGGCCGAGGAATTCGGTGACCGGGATGCGCTGCACAGAGACATCGACCGGCTGATCCACACCACACGGCGATTCCACCGGGCCGGCGACCGGATCACCGCGTTTGAGCGGTTCATCCGAACACATGGTGACGGTGTGGACTCGGTGCATGCGCAGCCGCGACCATTCGTGGCCGCCGAGGTCCTGGCCGCCCAGGCCGCGCTCACCGATGGGCAGCGCGCGCGGGCCGTGCGCCGGTGGCGGGCCATCCGGATGTTCGCGAGCGAACCCGCCGATATCCAGGTCATGTGGGCCATGACCGATCTCCCGACCAGGCGGGCGCTGATCCAGCACCTGCCCGAGGCGCTCGCTCGCACCGAGGGACTGCCCAGGCAGGTTCGTGACGAAGCGGCGCGGCTGAGCCTGCATCGTGAGCGGGAAACGTTGCGGCAGCAGGCCGATCCGGATGCGAATCGGTTGGTGAGGGCGAACTTCCGGGCCGATCTGGTGAACACGGCGGAGCGGTGGGCGGCGCAGGTTCCCGGGCATCCGACGGTGCAGCTGACCGGCCGTGCCGGAACGCTGCTGGTGATCGGCGATCTGGATGCCGCGGAAGAAGTCCGCTATCACGCCGTCGACCACAACACCCTCGTCTCGACCGTCATGCAGGCGACCGCGGTGGCGGTGGACGGTGTCGCCGCGGCGCGACGGCCTGCCGCCGCGGTCGTCTGGCTCGGCGCGGATGGCGCCGCTCTGGCCGGTGACGTGGCCGAAATGTTGAAAGAGCGCGCCGACAACGGTCTTCCGGAACCGGATGTGGTGCTGGTGGGGCACGACGCCGCCATCGAACAGGGACCGTGGGACGTCGCCAGGTCGCAGACCGATTCGGACCTGGTACTCGACGCGTGGGCCGATGAGGCGCTGGCGGCGCATCAGGATCGGATCGATGTGGATGCGCCCGACCCGGGCGTGGTGCAGTGGGAACCCTCGCATCGCCTGGAAGGTATTGCCAACAACTGTCTCCCGGAGGCGGGCCAGGCCGGGCTGGCGCGGATGATCGCCCAGCTGGAACGCGATCCGGATGCCGATCCCGCGGTGATCGACGATCTCCGCGACCGGTTGTGGATGCTGCAACAGATCGGGGTACCGGAGAACGGCGTGGACGGCGCGTTCGCCGCGCGTCTGCTCGGCGCGGACTGGCATCCGGACGGGTTCGCGGGTTTCGACGAGATGGCCGCCGAGGTGCCCGAGGGCGGGGTGATGATCGGCGCGGTGGCATTCGACGGCTTCCAGCGGCGCGGGGCGGTCGGCGCCCACGCGGTCATGATGTACCGCGAAAACGGCCAGGTGATGGTGCGCGACGGGCGGGGGCCCGCGGTCGGGTTCGCGACATGGCGTGCGGGGCTGGTCGGCGTGGTCGGGTGGCACGGCATCGTCATCAACGCGAATGGAATTCCGGCTGTGCCGCTCGATGACATTGGTCGGACCGCAGGTGTGGTGGGGAAGGCGTTCCCGGTCGCGAACATCGGCGCGCGACGTGACGCCCTCGGTGCCGGAGGAGGTGCTCGCAACGGTGGCCCACCTGCCCCGCCGATCGGCCCGCCATCGACTCCGGAACAGACCGCGGCCCGGTTGCGGGCGGCGCTCGGCGACCTGCGCACGGGTCGCGGCGAAGCCGACCGGCGCATGATCGCCGCGGTGCACACGATGAACGCGGATGGTGTCGTTCGGGTGGACGACAGTTCGCGAGTCGCGCTGCAATCGCGGGACTACGCCCGTGAACTCGACCGCCTGCAGGCATTGTCACCCGACTCGACCGACGTCGAGTCGCCGGCTCCGCCACCACGTAGCCCCTTGCCCGGATGGCGCGAGCTGGAAGCGCACACCAACCACTACCACGAGCTGGCCGGTATGGCCGCTCAGGTGGAGGGGCTCCTGTACGAGGTGACGGAGCGGAAACAACACGCTCCCGAGTGGCTCGCTGCCGCCGGTCGCTTCGCCGCCGCGCTTCCTGCCTGGTCCGCCGTCGTACGGGAGTTGCGCGACGCTGTGCTGCACCAGGTCGACCCGGCCGAAGGCCGCGCGCTCATCCGCCGGGTGCGAGCCGCGATCGATCCGCTGCAGGCGAGCTGGGCGCTACTCGCCAGGGAAACGCTGGATCTGGGATCCGTTGCCGGAGTGAGTGTTCGGGGTCCGGTCGAGCACGGCAATCAGGACGCGATGGCGGCCGATGTGATCATGGTCGGCGACACGCCGGTCCGATTCGCGATCGTCTCCGATGGAGTCTCGGCATCGGTCGACGGCCATCGCGCGGCTTCCGTAGCGGTCGAGGCAGCCCGGAAGAGTCTGCGCGCGGCTCTGGAAGCGCACGACCCCACGGTCCCGATCACCGATGAGCTGCGCCGGAAGATGGTCGCCGACGCCATCGATGACGCGCAGGCCGCCGTCATGAAACTGACCGAGGAGAAATACAGCGCCGAACTCGACAACGCCAAGCAGGAGATCCAGGCGAGGAAACCGGGCGATCCGCTACGGGGCGTCCGGCGCCCACCACAGGCGACCATCGCGTTGGTGCTGGTGCTTCCCGGTCGAGACGGAAGGCCGGGCAAGTACACGGCGGGCTGGGTCGGAGACAGTCGCGTCGATGTGCTCGACCCGGCCGATCCGAGCACATCGAGGACGGTGAGCTTCGACCACACGTCCGTCGGGATGATGGACATGCTCTACAACGGCGCGGTCGCGGCGGCACTCGCCGACGTGATCGAACGGGCTCGCGCGGCCGGCACCACCATCAGCCCGGAAGAGCGGCAGGCGATCGAGAAACGCTTGGTCGGTGAAGTGCCGCACGTGCTCGGCGAAGCGCCGGTGAGCAAGGGCCAGTTGAACAACGTGCTCGGCTTCGGCATGCAGAGAGCGGAACGTGACGGCGGCGGCGGTCCGCCGAAAGCCGCGAAGGCGCACAACCGGTACCTCAGCGACGGTGAGGTGGACCCACGCGAGGTGCTCCTGGTCCGCTCCGACGGGTTCGGCGGCAGGAATCGACAGGCGCCCGCGTTCGCCCGGGCAGTCGCCGAGCACAACGGGGACCTGGTCGCGGCACTGGCCGCGATGGCGGACGCGGCGCTGGCCGCGATGGAGGACGAGGACACCGACGAAACGGGCGACAATGCCACCGGCGTCGCTGTGCCGGCCACTCCGACCGAACCCGGCGTTCGGGCGGACCGGCATGGGACCGACGACCGGTTGTGGGCGGGATTGTCGGATCTGCGGAAATATCATCGCGCGCAGCAACGTGTCAGGGCCGCCGCGAAACAGGTGCGGGCGGCACGCGAGCTGGATCGGCGGAACGGGCATCCGGTGCGGACCTCGCCGGGGCCGAACGAAGTGAGTGCCCGGCGGATCTCGCGCGCGGCGGTGCGCGCGTATCGCGCCCTCGACGGGACCGTCGACGCGTTCCTCGAACAGCTGAACCCCGATGTTTCGCAGCGTGTTTCACCGCTGCGGCGGCACGCGCTGGTGCGGTACGGCGCGGCGGTGCAGGAGTGGTACGACGCGTCCGACGAATTGCGTCGGCGAGACGAAGCCGTCGAACAAGCGCGTCGGGCCGGGTTGCCCGTCCCGGCGAACGCGCAGTTCGCAGCGGTTGAGGTGGATCTGATCCGGCTGCGGTCCGCCATCGAGTTGATGGCCGCCGATCCCGCGCTGCGTCCGCTCACGGCGCTGGGTGGTCCCTGGACTGCGGGCATATCCGTGGATGAGCTTCTCGCACAGACCGGTTCACCGGCCCCCGACACCACAGCACTCGATCGCGTCGAGATCGAGCTCGGTTCGGTGATGGCGATCAGTGATATCGGTGCGGCGAAATCGCGCAACGAGGACAGCGTCGCCGCCATTGTGATCGAGACCCCGGAGGGGCCGGTCCGGATCGCGGTGGTGTGTGACGGCGTGTCCTCGTCGACGAACGGGCATCGCGCCGCCCAGGTGGCCGCGAACCGGGCGCGTCAGCACCTGGCCGCTGTGGTGCGTGAGCTGCGCGCAGGGCAGACCCTGTCGCGCGAACAGGCCGAAGCGGCGATGCGCGATGCGATCACCGCCGCGCAGAACGCGGTGGTCAAAATGACCGATCGCGAGTATGCGGACAGTGACAACCCACCGCTCACCACGTTGGCCGCGGTCATGGTGCTGCCCGGCCGCGACGGGCAGCCCGGCCGCTATATCACCGGCTGGGTGGGCGACAGTCAGGTGCACGTGGCGCGTGCCGACGGCACCGCGGAGCTGCTCACCACCGACCACAATGTGCTCAATCGGCGTCGGTGGCAAGGGAAGTCCGCGGAAGAGGCGCTTCGAGAAGAGGGCGCACACGCCATCACCTACGCGCTCGGCCGGGGCCACGGACCGCCGCCGGCGAACGCGCGGTACGGCGAGGGGAAGTACGTCCGGTCCGGCACGGTGTCGGCAACCGATCTCATCTTCGTCGACACCGACGGGATCGCTTTGCGCAATCCCGAGCGGCCCGCTGAGCTGGCGCAGGTACATCGCCGTGGTCGCAACGGTGACCTGCGGTCGATGCTCGACGCGCTGCTCAACCGCGCGCTGGAACGAGGCGGCAGTGACAACGCCAGCGTGGCGGTGGTGTCGTGCGCCGAATCCGAACCGCTCCCGCGCCGGCTGCCCGCACCGTCCCCGTATGTCCCCGCCGCCGTGCGCAGCGCCTATCAGCAATTGGTCGACGAGTACGACCGCGTCTGGTCGCAGCTCGGCGAACTCGTCGCACTGCAGCCCAAGGTGAGCCTGGACCATTTGGCGTCACCGGACCGGTTCGCCGACGAGATCTGGCTGGCGCACCAACATCTGACCGGAGAGGGGGCGGATGTCCCCATCCGGCTGAAGGTCGTCACCGAAAGCCTGCACCTGCTGGGTGCGGGGCTCCGCGAGTTCAACACGTGGTTCGCCGCCCACGGTGTTCGGGATGCCTCCAGGTGGACCGACGACGAGGCGAATTACGTGTCCGCACTGGTCGATTGGTCGGCCGCGGTCCGTCGGGCCCGGGACGCCGAATTGGCGCACCTGCTCGATACGCAACACCCTGAGATCGACATCGCACGCTTCGACGTCGATGCCGCCGATGCCTGGGTCCGCTCGGCGCAGCAGGCACTCACCGATATCGATTCTCCCAGTGGGAAGAAAATCCCGTCCGCGTTGAGCATCGGGTATCGCGCACTGCACACCGGGCTGCTCAGAGCGCACAACGCCGTCGTCGACAAGGTCGCGCTGCTGCCCCTGTCTCTCGACGAGCAAACGACCGTCGCCCGGGAGCTGCAGGAGGACGGCTACGCCCAAGCCCTCGAGCAGTTGACGCGATCGCTGACCGAGCACGACTCGACCACCCACCTGGCCGAACGGTTGCGGTCCGTGCGTGAGGCGACCGAGGCGTATCACCGCAGCGCGCGCCGGATCAGCGCGCTGGAACAGCGCATCGAGGCCCATCGGCATTGGGTGGATTCCGTTCGTGCCCAGGCACGTCCGGCGTTGCCCGAGCAGGACCCCGGCTACCGCCTGCCGGAGCGGCAGCGGGCCATGGAACGGATGAACAGCATCCGGTCATGGGCACAATCCGCGGAGGACTACGCGATCGCGTGGCAGTGGACCGATCCCGGCGTGCACGCGGACGGCACGACCGCGGAATTCGGTGGGTTGCAGGGTGAGATGATCCGGGCGATACCCGACATCGTGGTCGGCACAGCGGGTTTCCCGCCCGAGGCGCGTGATGCGGCGATGCGGATCATGCTGCGCCGGGACCGGGATCTGTCGAATCTCGGCACTCGTACCCCCGACCAGCAGCGCAGGCTGGAGCTGGCGAACTCGCGGGGCGATCTGCTGGCCGCCACGGAGCGGTGGGCCGCGCAGATGCCCGGCCACCCCGCGGTGCAGATGATCGACACCACCGGCACGGTCCTGGTGATCGGCGATCTGGAGCTCGCGGAGAATGTGAATGTCCATGCGGTGGACGGGAATTCCACCTCGTCGGAGGACACATTGCGCCGCGCCACGCTCACGGCTCTCGGAGATGTCGGCGCGGCGAGACGGCCGACCGCGGCGGTGGTGTGGATCGGACCGGCCGACAGCAGCACCGCTGATATCGCCGACCATGCTCGCGGCCCA
The DNA here is from genome assembly GCF_040679495.1 of Nocardia sp. NPDC052254. Lineage (NCBI taxonomy): Bacteria > Bacillati > Actinomycetota > Actinomycetes > Mycobacteriales > Nocardiaceae > Nocardia > Nocardia sp. NPDC052254. The sequence goes on from NZ_JBFAUW010000003.1 coordinate 178,998, forward strand.
AGGTCCACCCAGGCCGCGACCCTGGCACAGTCGGTGGCCCGGCTGCTGGACGCCCGTGCCGGCGAGGGATATCCGGTATCGGCGGTGCGGGTCATCGGATATCACGACGACGCGGCCGCCGCGGCGAAGCTGGCGACGGACGCTCTGCGCGAGGAGGCGTTGGCGGGCCGTTCCGTCCAGATCGCAGCCGAGCAACCGGACCAGGCGATCCTGGCGTGGCTGCCGTCGCATCGAGTCGAGGGCATCGCCAACAACTGCTTCCCGGATGCCGCGCGCGGGGCACTGGCGCGAGCACTGGCCGCTCGGTTGCGCGTTCCCGGGGTGAACCCCGAAACCGATTCGGTGGTTGCCGAGTTGCGGCAACGGATCGCGTCGTTGGAGTTCCTGATCGCGCCGGAGCACGGCGTATCGGGCGACCTTGCCGCGCGGCTGCTGCGTGCGGATTGGCATCGGGGCGGGTTCGCGGGTTTCGACGACATGGCCGCCGCGGTGCCCGAGGGCTGGGTGATGATCGGCGCGGTGGCGTTCGAAGGCTTCCAGCAGCGGGGCGTGGTCGGTGCGCACGCGGTCGAGATCTACCGCGAGAACGGCCGAGTCATGGTGCGCGACGGCGACAGGGCGCCGGTCGAGTTCGAGGTGTGGCGGCAGAGCCTGTCCGGTGTGGTCGGCTGGCACGGCATCGTCTTCAAAGCCGATGGGAAAGCGGCGATTCCGCTCGCCCCGGGGCAGCGGCCGGTGGACCGGGCTGGTGTCGCGTTCCCGATCGCGAATATGGGCAGGGCGCAGATGCCGCGTGCGCCGAACGACGAGATCGGGCTCGGTGGGGGTGGGGCCGGTCGCGGTGGCGGCGGCTCTGGACCCGGCGGGGACGACTTCGACCCCGGTGGGGGCGGCCTCGGGGAGAACCTGAAGAGGCTGCTGGATGAACCACACACTGTGGCATGGCGTTTGGCGGACAGCGTGCGCGCAGAGATGATGTCGAACCGGCTGGACATGATCATCCGCGACAGCTGGCTGGACCCGAGGAACGTGCTGAAGCCGGCCTCCGCGGCACGTACGGAATGGAACACTCAGTTCGCCGCGGCCTGCGCGCGGCTGGCCGAGGTGCTGGGGGTGTCGCCTTCGGTGCTGGCCGATGACGTACTGGTTGCGCAGGAGCTGGCGGACCTGCGCGACCGGACCGGCAAATCAGTGGATCTCGCCAAAGCCGAGAAGGAATTCCGCTGGCGCTACGAGATCACAGTCATGCTGCGGCAGATCGACCGGATTCAGACGCGCGCCGGGCAGATCACGCGCCTGCAGCGGCGGTTGCGGGCCGCCGCCGCCCGGGTTCGCATCGGTGCTGCCACCGACGACTATCGCCGGCTGGTTTCCCAGCTGACCCGGCTCGAGGAACTCGCCGGAGACCGGAAACGGCTCGATGCGGATCTGGTGGGGTCGCACCCACGCCGCAGCCGTGCCGAACAGACCGCGGTGGAGACCGATCTCCGCGACGCCTACGACCGCACGGCCATGTTGTTGAACGGTCTGCTGGACGGCGATACCCCGCCGACCCATATGCGCCGTGCACAGTTGGTGGAACTGTCCGAGCCCCCGGCCGAGGCCGCGATCGGGGAACCGTCCGCCGCCCACGATCAGGCCGTCGAACGCGCCAGGAGGGCAAGCGAATTCCTCGAGATCCGCGATGCGATCGAACGGAATCTGGACCTCGACGAATACGCCACCACTGCTCGGACACTCGACGAACTACTCGACAGCGGCCTGGCAGAGGCAGTGCGCGATCCCGACGGGACACCGGTCACGCGCCGCGGTGCGCTCGGCCCGGAACTCGTTCGCATCAGGCGCGCGGACGCCTCGGCCCGGGTGCGGTATCGGCAGGACACGCCGGCGGCGAACGCGGACTCGGCTGCGGTCAGCAGCGCGCGGTACCAGGCCGCGGGTGAGCGGATCGCGCGTCTGCAGGCGCTGTCCGCGGCCATACGTCAGGTCGGAGTCGACAACGACCGCGCGCGAGTGCAATTCGCTGATCGGCTGCGCACCGCGCGCGCCGATCGGTCGACCGAACTGGCCCGAATCCTTGGTACCGAACAGGCCCCAGCGAGTGCGACCTGGGCCGGTGAGTTGCGAGCGCACGGGGAGCTGTTCGCCGTGTCCACCCGGGATTCGGAGCACCTGCGGCTGTCGGGAATTCTGCTCGGACTCGCCGATGCCGCCGAGGCGTGTGCGACTGCCGCGCGGCGGACCGCCACCCTCGAAAGCCACACCGAACTGCTCGAGCGAACCGCTCAGATGCTGCGGCATGCCGAGGAACTCGCCGCACGGGCGCAGACCGGCGACCACGAGGCCGCGGCCGCTCGGCGCGACGAAATGTCGATGCAGGCAGAGGAATTCGATACCGAGCTGACCGAGGCATTGGACCGTGCCATCGGCGACATCGAATTCCTTGTGACCGATTCTCCCGAACCTGCCGGCGGTGCCGCCACCGGCCCGACCGACGGCATGCGCCCGTCGCCGGCGCACGCGCGCTCGATCGAGGATGCACGCCGGGCACGACGTCAGCAGCCCGACCCCGGGCGCGGCAGGCACCGCCGTACGTCCGGTCGCCACGCCAAGCCGCTCGACGGCCCGGTCAACGACGGCCTCACGACGCCGCGGCGCCCCACCAAAACGCAGGCACGGCACCTGCTCAGCGGAGTTCCGCAGGTGTGCGTCGCGGAGAGCATGTCGTTCGGCGCGAATGTGCTCGGGCTGCCGGTACGAGCACTGTCCAAACAGGACGCCACGACCCAGCTGCGGGGTACCAGCCCGAAAGACGCGGCGCTGGCGGCGAATGCCAAGTGGTATCCGGGCGGGTTCTCCTCGCTCGACGAGATGTACGCGATCGCGGTACAGGGCGGCGCGGTCTTCGGCGCGGTCGATTTCGGTGACATCGGTGCGCACATGTTCGTCGTGTACCAGGGCAGCGACGGTGACGTCTGGGTGCACGAGGTGGTCGCCGTACGCGATGGCGATGTGGACGTCAACCAGGTCCACGATGTGCGGTTCGACGAATGGGACAGGCCCGAAGGTCCGCTGTACGGCATCGTGTTCGACGAGGACAAGCAACCGCTGCACCCGCTGGCGCCGGGTGAGACACCGCCGGACAACCCGGGGGTGGACCACCCGGCACGCAACCTGGGCAGGCGCTTCGACTTCGAGGACCCCGAAGACGGCCCGGACCCACCGCGCCTCCCGGGGCAGCCCGACGCGGCGGGCATCAGCGCCGACCTGGGAATGACGTTGGCGCGAATGCGGTGGCAGTTCAGCGCACGGCAAAAGTCGCTACTGGCGCAGCTGCCCAATCTAGTCGTCGGCGACGAGCACGTCCGAGACGAACTTCTCGCCCCCGACTCCGCGTTGCGCGCGGACTTGCACGCGACTCTGGATCAGATACGCGAGCTGCTGAACAGCGAGATCGCGCGCATTCCGGAGATCGCGGTCAGTGCGGACTTCTCTGCCCCCGAGGATATTTCCGACACCCCAGCGGTGGAGCAGGTGCTGGCGAACCTGCGGGATTGGAGCGACCAACCGGCGGAGGTCGCCGAGGTCGGGGAAGCGTTCCGGCAGTGGTATGACACCGTGTTCCTCGTCGATGAGGCGCGCAGATTCGGTGACTGGGTACGGTACATCGAAGCGCTGGATACGGAATTTCACCACGTCTACGCGCAGGGCACGGGGCGTGCGGAGGGTGCGCCGACGCTGGAATTCCTGGGCGCGCTGACAGGTCAGATCGAAGCCCTGGCAAGGGAGTTCGAGGCTGCCGACGCGTCGCGGTCGGCGGCGGAGCGTCCGGGTCTCGAGCAGATCGATCTGGACCGATACCAGGTGGTCAGCGCGGATCTGGACTTCGTTCCCGCGCGGCGCAAGCGCGATGAGTTCACCCGCTCCCTGGCTGTTGTCACGAGGGAGTTGGCAGAGCTCACCGGCCGTGATGTGGCTGACTTCGGCGACGCGCAAGAGCTCGAACGCATTGCGGCGCAGGCCAATCGCCGGGACAACGATGCTTCCGGCTCCGATCGTCTGCGGGCGAACGAGATAGCGCGAGCAGCCCGGCGCTGTGCGGAGCTACTGGAGCTGACCACCGCCTTCGCCGAGGCGACCGAGCGCATGGCGCGTGTGCACGAGGCGACCGTGGCGCTCGACAACGCATTTTCGGCGACGGGGATCGAACCGCTGGATTCTGGACGTGCGCTCGGCGTCCAGCTGACCTGGTTCGTCGGGGACGCGATCGCGGAGAGGGCGTCCCTGTCCGGCTGGATCGCGCGGTCGGCCCAGCGATTGGCGACCGCCTCGGGCGGTCGCTTCCAGGTCGACCCGGACACGATGACTCGCGAGACACCGGCGCACTTGAAGAGCTGGTGCGATGAGATCCGCGGCGAGGTCGCCGGCTTGCTGGGAGTACGTCCGGTCGAGGTGACCCCCGCGCGGATGCGGCAGATGGCCGACTCGCAGGAGCCGGAAGCGGCGGCGCCGCTCGCCTCGATCTACAAGATGATCGAGGAGTTGATCGGCCCCTCGCGCGGGTTCGTTCAGTTCGATGCCCGATTCCGCGGGGTCACCGCATTGGATCAGGCCCGGCGGCATGCGCGAGCTCAGCGCGAGGCAGCGGATGACCGGTACACCGCCGCACGCGGCGCCTACTGCGAGAGTTATCCGGATGCCGAGCGGGAGCCCCCCGAGAATCCGGGGAATCGAGATCAACTCGATGTTTTGTATGCGCTTGCACAGCAACAGGATCGGCCCTCCTCGGGGGTGTCCGCGCGCTCGGATGCGGAGGCCGCTCAGCAGCGGCGTGCGCTGTCGGAGTTGGTTGCGGCGGGCGAGCAGCTACGAGACTGGACACTGCGCGCCGAACGGTTGGAGGCGCGGGCGCGCAAGCTCGACGGTCTGGCCGGCAGGTACGGCGTCGTCGTCGCCGAGATCGACCGGACGGCGGGCCAGCTGGGGATCACCCGGGGGCGAGCGCAGGACCGTCGATATCAGGTACGTCAAATCGATGCCGCGATCCGCGAGCAGATCGAGCAGATCGAGCAGATCGCCCCGGAGAGCCTCGCGGGGCAGGACGCCGAAAGCAGGTCCGGCGGCGGGCAGTCCGACACCGACGCGAACTCCGCAGAGCGCGCACGGTTGAGGTCCCTGATCGACAAGGCCGAAGAAATCAGCGGACTGTCCGACGAACTCGAGCACCTCGAATCCCAGTTGGACACCGCGCTCGCCGAGATGCAGCATCCGCGGGACGCGTTCGCGGCAGTCGCCGACGGCTTCGGCAGCGGCGTGGTGGCCTACGAGCACCCACTGACCGGTGTGTCGATCGCCCCGCCTGGATCGTGGTCGCCACACGAACTGAACCAGTGCGCGCAGGAGACGCTGCGCGGTTACGCCGCGTATTACGAGCTGCCGGCCCAGGAGTTGTTGTCGGCGTTGGGGAAGCCGACCATCGAGGGAACGTTCGTCAGCGCCGTCGAGAGAGTCCTGCCGCAATCCGAACCCAGGCAGTCCCCCCTGGAATCGCAGCGCGTGGCCGATCTGGGCCAGGTGGAGAAAATGTTGTCCCGGTGGGCCGCCCGGCCCGAAATGCGGCGTACGGGTCGCGGCCGCAAACTCGGCGCGATCGTGTTCGTGCCGAACCTGGACGGCAGCGACGACGACGGTGCCCTCGGCCACGCCTTTTTCCTCACGCGGACGTTGGACGAGGGAGACAACGAGCACATCGAGCGCCACGACCTCGGCAAGGGGGTGTACGAGCCGGATCTGATGGTGACCCCGGAGGAGGTGGGCAAACCGGTATACGTGCTGTTCCTGGACGACCAGGGCCGCGCGTGCCGGGTGCCCGACGGTGCCGAGCCGGTGTCGCTGCGCGAAGAGGACTTCGCGGTCGGTATCAGCCTCCCCGACCTGCCGCCCACGGATGGACCGGGGGCCCTCTGGAGCGACGAGCCGGTCCCCCGGGAGCTGACGCCCAGCAGGTTGTGGTCCTTGGAGGGAATGACCGCCGACATGGTGTTCGCGGGCACCGGTATGGACGGCCTCTCGGTTCGGGTCGATGGTGTCGTGTTGTCGCCGAGTGGGGTGTCGGTGGCCCTGACACTGGACCTCGACGATGGTGGGTCGGCGCGAATCGAGTGGCAGATGTCGATCGAGGACAAGCGCGCCACCGGGCGGTATCGGCGGGTCGATCTGGGGCCGGATGCCGCGCGCGTCGCACCGGCGGTGGGACGTCTGCACGACCGGCTCACCAACTGGATGGGCACATCGGGTGTGGTGTGGGCCGAGGACAGCGCTGAGGCTCCGACGCACAACCTGACCGAACACGATCGCTGGCCCGACGGCGGATCCGGGGCTTCGCTGTGGACTGCCGCGAACTACTCGTCGGACAACGACAGCAGCACAATGGTGTTGGACCAGCTTGCCGAACAGATGGTCGGTTGGTCGCCGTGGGATGCGAATCGCGCGATCGACGAAATCAACAGCATCGTCACCGCGATGACCCATACCGACGGCGGAGAGGTTCTCGTCCGCGTGCAATCGGTCGACGGCCTGCTGCGAGTGACCTTGTCGGACGGTGGCGACGTCCTTCTGGTCCCGCCGAAGCCGTCCACTTCTCTCGGACCGTGGTATCGGTCCGGCATGCAAAGGACGGAATCGGGCCGCGAGGTCTGGTTCGAACTTTCCTCCGATTCCCCCGAACTCGTGCCGCTGGTTCGGGATGCCCTGCGCGAGACGAACAAGCGCACCCTGGAGGAACTGCTGGCGCCGATCCTGCGGGGGGACCTCGACGCTGAGCCTGCCCGCACCGTCGGCCGAGCTGTCGCGGGACTGTGGCAGGCCGCTGAGGCTGCCGGGCTGACGACCGCACTGCTGGAGCGGCACCCGCGGTTGCGGGAGGTGATCGGTGCGCTGCCCGCCGACGTACTGGACCCGCTGGTGCTGCAGGAGCTGCAAGCGATATTGACACCGCTGCGAAACCTCCCCGAGGACACTCGCGGCGAGTACCCGAACACGATGGTGCGCCAATTGGCAACGGTCGAAGAGGACTTCGTGCCGGCGGTGCTCGAGGCCATGCGCCAAGGCGCTCCCGGCAGGCCGGTTCAGCTTCTGTCGGGCGAGCTCCTGCGGGAAAAAGACCGGAACAGCCACTTCGCGATGACCGGCGGCCGCTACCAACTCCGGTTCCGGGTCGGGGAAATCGCGGATGCCGAATCGGCCGACGACGGCGCCGCGGACGCCGACACGCTGATCTGGTTCCAGGCCGGCGCGGTCTCCGATCAGGAGGGGATCGAGCGAGCCACCGCGGAGGCCGCCGAAATCCTGCACAGCTACCAACGGTCCGAGTCGGGCACCGTGTCGATGATGGTGACGGTCGACTACGACTTCACCACCCTCGAAGGCACAACCACTTACTGGGACGAAGTGCTGACCATTCGTGCGGGCCGGGACGAGAACCGACTGGTGCAACACGTCGCTATGACGAACGCGGCCTACGAGGCTCGACACGGCCGGCGCCGACCGAAGGTGGTGCTGGTAGGCCGAGGCGAGGGCAGCGACGTCGTCAAACAGGCGGCCCCGGCTCTGGCCGGCGAGTTCCAGTCGAAAGACACCGATGATCGGTGGGATCCGCGGCGCGTTCTGGATCAGATCGCCTTCGATCCCACGATCGACGACGAATCATCGGCGGTGGCACGCCGGTTGGCTCAGGAATTGCGCGCATTGGGACCCGAACCCACTGCATGGCAACTCATGTCGATACTGCAGGCGGGTAACCACAGTCAGAAGGTGCTGGATCTGGTCGCCACTGTCGACCCCGATCTGGTCGCGAACCTGCCGGGCGCGCCGATTTCGGCCCGTCAGCTCGCCGCGATGTACCAACATGCCGAGCGGCTGAGGCAAGCGAAGGAGGAGGCGCGGCGGGAACGAGACTCCGGCGGTTCGACCCGGGAAGCGCGGCAGCGGCTGCAACAACTGATGTCCGAACATCAGTTGTTGCAGCGGTTCCTGCGCTCGGTCGACCGGCTGCCGGGATCGCCTCAGGCGTCGGTGGCGGACCTGGACGGCTCGACATTCGCCATCGGTAACGCCGAGGACGCCACACGGTGTGTGATCTATGTCAGCCTCGGTACCGAGATCCCGTTGGACAGTGCGCTACAGGTGGCGATCCTCGGACATCACCGGGAGATGGCCGATGGCGACGGGCTGGTGACGATACTGACCGCGGGCGCCGACCTGCAGGAATTGCTCGACACGGTCACCCCGATCTTCGAGGCCCAGGCATTGGCTTCCCGCGGGCCGGGGGAGGTATTCCCGGCTGCCTCGGTGGATTCGCTCGTCCGCTCCGGGCCGGCACCGGCCTTCAGCACGCGCCTGATCGGCAGGGCGGTGTTGACCGCTCGATCGCGGGCCGTCGCGATCTGCGAAGTGCACTCGGCGGCCGAACAAGTGGGAATGACATGGGCCGAGCTGGCGGGACCGGGACCGGGGCGCGATGATCTGGTGTCGCGGATGGCCACCGCGCGAGCGGAATTCGCCGAGATCCTCGCCCGTCGCCGTCTCGGAGACGATGTCCCGCCGGGGCTGCTCGCCGAAGAACAGCGTGCCGCAGCCGCATTGCTGGCCGATCCGCTGCTGGCCGCACACGAACTGGGCGACCCGGCTTGGTTGTTTGCCGATCCGGCGCATGCAGACGCGCATGAAAGGTTCATGCGCTATCACCGGGTATCACTCCTGGTCGCGGATATCGACCGCTCCGACACCCGGCTGGAGCGGCTCGTCGATCTGGACCGAGCACTGACGCGCATGAGGAAGGAAACGACCCTCACCCAAGACACCGACGACGAACTGAATCGATTCTCCGGTCAGGCTCGGGAATTGGGGCAGCTCGCCGCGGCACTGACAGTGGATGAGCATCGGCCATCTGCCCTGGAAGGGGCCGAGGGCGGGTCCGAGGACGGGTCCGAGACCGTCGCACATCTGCTGCGCGAACTGTTCGACAGCCGGTTGGCCGACCTCACCCGGCGACTCGGAAAACGACGCGACGCACCGCTGCGGAAAGTTCTGGGATCCGGTTTGCGCGCGATGCGGCGTGCCGCGAATCTGCGGGCGCAAGAACAGGATCAGCTCAACGCCGTGGCCCCGGAAGGGGCGGCCGGTGACTCGATGCCCGACGACCTCGCCGCATTGCGTGACCGGCAGGCGCGGCTCGCGGAGCAGATCGCCGGCTGGCTGGAGGTCGCTCCGGAAACGCTGACCCCGCAAGCCGTCATGTCCATGCCGATCATGCGGGTGTTGGCGCAGCTGGAGAATTCTGGGCACACCAGGGCCGATCTCGAGGTGTTCGTCGAATTCTGGCAGGCCAGCGACGCCGTCGTCCAAGTGGAGAAATTCCGTGTCGACGCGCAGCTGGCTCAGCGGATCGAGCGGCTGCGCACGATGCTGTCCGACGCCGAAACGCGTCTGCAGGAAGCCAAGCGGCGGTTCTTCCACGAGTTGGCACAGCTCGTGGAGCACTCTCCCGCCGATGCCGAATACATTCATTGGGGCCCGGACACGCGGCAGCAGTTGGCCGACCGCCTTGCCGTCGACACCGAGACCGCGCGCGGGCAGTCCTGGCGCCGCGGCCAACTGAGCGCGATGATCGCCTGCCACCAGGCTCACACTCGGTTGCAGCAGCAGCTCGACCTGCTGGTGGACGAGAGCGGACGGCTGGACGACATGGCCGCCGACCGCGCCGCGGCATACGCCGACGCGGACAACGACACCGTCGCCGACATCGATCGACAGCTCGCCGCCGAGTTCGATCGGATCCTGTCGACTCCGCTCGAAGAGCAGGTCGCGCTGCTGGCCCAGCCGTCGCCGATGCCCACCGATGGCATACGCGAGGCGCCGGCCACGCCCGCGGCCGCCGATCCGGCAGCCGACGACATGCCGGCTGACCCGTTCGACGGTGACGTGGATTGGCCCGGGTTCCCGAGCGATGCGCAACTGCACCTGGCCGGTGCTCCGAAAATCTGTGCCGCGGACGCGATGTGGTTCGTCAAGGATGTCCTCGGCGTCGAAGACATCGACCCGCCGTCGATGTTCGACTCGATGATCCACGCCGGCGGCATGCTGCCGTCGACGATCGCGAGACGTGCGCGCGCGAAGTGGCACGAGGGCGGTTTCGAGAATCTCGAGGCCATGCGTGAGCGTGCGGCGCGTGGCGAGATCGTCATGGGCACAGTCACTCACGATGACGTCGGTGCGCACATGTTCGTGCTGTATCGCCATGCGGACGGCACGGTGTGGGTGCACGAGCGCAAGGGACACCAGGTCATCGACGTGGCGTTTGCGAACTGGGCGGACAAACCCGCCGGACGGTTCCACGGCATCGTCTTCCATGTCGATCCGGACGATCCCAAGGGTGCCCTGAAGCGGCTGGATCCGCTGGGCGAGAACGAGTCTCCCGGTGTGGCCTGGCGGGATATGCCCGGTGTGGAGGTCGCCCCGGACCGGTTCGCCGAGGTACCGGTGGCCGGGGATCCGGACGAGGATGAGGAGGCCGCTCGCCAGCGTCGTGCGGTGGTCGAGGCCGTGGCCGAAGCAGCGGGCCTGGCGAGGGTGCAAGACCTCGCCCCGGACGGCTCCGCGGTGGCGGTCGCCACCACCCGGGACCGGGCAGTCGGCGCGGTTCGATTCTGGGATCAGGCTCCCGACGAGTCCGATGGCATCGATGTCCGCGATGCCTTCGAGAAGGAATTCCCGGAGACCTTCCTCGCGGCCGAAGTGGTTCCGAGTCCTGTGCAGAGCCGGAGCCTGCGTGCCGCGATACAGCGTGAATACGAGGATTTGGCGCCGGGAGCACTCGAGCAAAAGCTGGATCCCGCCGAATCGGCTCGGTTCGAGCAGTTGGCGAAGATCGTCAAAGCGGTGGAAATCGCCGAAGACCGTGGCGAGGCGATGGGCCTGCCGGTGCACGTGCTGTCCTACACCGGCGGGGCATTGATTCTCGAATTCGGCGACCGTAAAGCCTCGGCGCAACACCAGGTCTGGTATCTGGCGCCGAATGCGCCCGGACATCATCAGCTGATCACGCGCGTGGCAGAAGGCGCCGATATCGCCAGGGCGGAGAATCTGCCGGATCGAGCCACATCCACGATCGTGGTCATGCCGTACGGCGCGAACGGAAATTCGGAGAAAACCGTTCACGCGGTCGCCGAGAACATTGTGCACCGGATCGTCTCGACCCAGGCGATCCATGAACTCCGGAAACAGCTGCCGCCGACGGTCGAGGTCATCACCCGCGGTGACGGTGAAAAGCTGTGGGAGGTCATGCGGGGCAGGGTGTCGCACGCCGGAACCGACCTCGACGACATCGAGGCCAGAGCGAAGCAGTGGGCGCAGACGCTGCCCGGCAACCCGGCCCCGACATTCCGCATGAGCGGGACCGAGCACGCCATCGCCGCCACCCTCGGCGACCCGAGTACCGCCGATCAGGTGGTCGTGCTGGTACAGGCGAAGTTGGATGCCCATGAAGTCGGCACCCGGGAGTCGCTGCGTATCGGTCTACGGAACGCGATCGGCGCATATGCCGAACAACACCGGGCGCACCCCGGCGGCACCGTGGCGGTCGTGGTGGCGCAGGCCGCCGACTCGGGCACGCTGGCGGTCCAACTCGCGGGCCTTGCCTCCGGACGGAAAGACGCTGGCTCGGCGCAGATCCGGTTGCACGCCGGACGACGCGATCGTGCCCTCGTGCAAGACGCGCTCGCGGACGTGCGGCTGGCCGCACACCATGCCGCCTTCACCCGGCCGGTGTCGCTCGCCGCCCAGCGGCACCCGTCCCGGCTCAGTGGATTGGGGGCCGTGGCGAAGGGCTTGATCAACGGTGTTCTGGCACCGCGTCCCGCTGCGGTCACGGTACGACCCGGCGGCATCTCGAACCAGCTCCTCCAGGTCGACCAGTGGCTGCGACCCATCCGGGCCGTACTGCCCGTGCAGGCCGACCTCATCGAAACCGCGATACACCGTGCCGAGGCGTACTTCGAACTGGGCCTCAGGACCGAAGGCCAGTATCGGGCGTTGACGGACAAACTGAAGGTTTTGGGCCGCACCGCGAAGTCGATCGAGACAAGTCGCAAAAATGCGCACGACGACGATCACCTCGATGCCATGATCGAGCGGACGGCCTGGTTCAACGCCCAGGCGGCCGAATTCCTGGCACTGGCACGCCGATCCGAAATGCTTGCCGACGATGCTGCCGCCACGCCCACCACCGGCAGCCCGGCGATGCCTGTGTTGGCGCGGATGCTCGAGCAGCAGCGCCCTGCCCTGCCCGCGGACGAGACCATCGACGTCGACAACCTGGCCGCGCAGGAGGATCGTCTCGGGGAACTCAACGACCGTCGTCGTGAGAACGTCGCACAGCTGGCGCCTGCGTCGGGTGTGCCGGAAGCGCGACTCACCCCGGCCCGCGTCGCGCAGCTGTATGCGCGGTACGTCGCCCAGCACGAGAGTTCCGAGCGCACGGACCGGGCGAGGAACTGCAGTGTCATCGATGTCGAGATCGCGCAGCGGGAGCGGATTCTCGCGGCCGCTCGGCGGACGTGGAATGTGTACGACCTGCATGCGGCCCTGAGCCGGGCGCAAGCACAGCGGGATGTGGCCGACGAGCACCTGGGCCGGCTTCGGGACCGGTATCAGCAGACCATCATCGGTGCCGACTTCCAGCTGCGGCCGGGCCCGCCACAGCTCGCCGACCTGACGCGAATGTACTCGGCTGCCAAGGCATACCGGCCCAGGAGCGGCGAACCGGGCGGCCGGATCAGGCATGAACTTCAGCAGATGATCCGGTACGCCGAGCAACGGGACGCCGCCGAGACACAGCTGGGCCGGTTGCGCGGGCACCTCGAGCGACTGGGGGCGCTGGCCGGGGAGTGGCTGCGCGTGCGGGCGGAGCTCCGCCGAGCAGACGTATCGCCGGCCGCCGATATCGCCACCGCTCAGCTGGCGCGGATCGACGCGGCGCTGACCGACGGTCTCGGCGACCGGTCGATCGCCCTGCTCTCGGTGCCTCAGGCGCAACCGGGGGACGACTTCGCTTACGAGCGCCCGAATTCCGCGGCCGAGGAGCATCTACGCGGCCCCGGTGCCACCGGCACCGAGCTGGGCACATGTTTCCTGAAGTCCACCGACCACGCCTACCGGTTGGCGGGCATACCGGCACCGGCACGGCGCGCCGACCCGTCCGGTCTGCCGGGAACCGACGCCACGCAGGCGCCACAGGTCTTCGGATCCGATTGGGAAGAGGGCGGTTTCGCCTCGTTCCAGGCGCTGTACGACCGGGTGGATTCCACCGGAGACATCGTCGTCGCGGTGGTCGGCTTTCATGGTTTCGACAAACGGAACGAGATCGGTTCGCACGCGGCCACCGTGTATCGCGACGGCGACACCGTGAAGGTGATCGACAGCGACATCGAGTACACGTTCGAGGAATGGCGGGCGCGCCAGCACGGCGTGGACAGCCTGGCCGGGTTCGCATTGACGCGGAAGGACGCCGGCATCTGGACCGCGGCCGTCGCGCTCGGCCCGGGCGGTACGTCGCGAGCGATCGCGGGCCTGGACTTCAAGAACGTCCGCATCGGTGCCCGGCGGCAGGAGCTGCCGGGATATGTCGACCCACTTCCGGCGCTGCCCGTTCTCGACACCCGCCACACCGACGCCGACAGAACTGCGGCACAGGAAGGGTGGCAGCGCCTGCAACGGCAGGTGAACCGCGCGGTCGCCGCTGCCGCGGGCCGATTCGAGGCACTCGATGCCGCGGAACAGATGAACGCCCGCCGGCAATTCCGTCTGGCTCAGGTCGAAAAGTTGTGGAACGCACACGATTTCGATGGTGCGGCGACCCTGCACACGATGGCCGACGACCTGGTCGGCGAAGAGCTTCCGGATGCGTTGCGCGATGCCGTGAACCGAATGCGGCTGGCGCGGGAGCGGGCTCGGCTGCACGCCATGGATCACCCCACCGCCGACGACGTGTCGTGGCTCGTCGAACTCGACGCCTGGGCCGATCGGCTGATCGTCGCCGAACGCTGGGCTTCACACCTGCCCGGATATCCGCCGGTGCGATTGCTGGCATTCCCGCTGCTCGGCGAGTCGGGCAACCCGATCCTCACCGTCGGCGATGTGACCGAGGCGCGGAACATTTTCGTGCAGGTCGCCGCAGACCTGATGCCCTCGCAGCCGGTGACCGACGAAAATGGCATCTCGATCGCCGATCCGGATCTGGTCGCGATCATGAACGAGATGACACCGGTCCACCCCGGTGATTCGTCTGCGGCGGTGTTGACTTGTCCGCGCGATGCCGTCGCGCTGCACGAGCAGCTCGCCGGTCTGATCGGCGCTCGAGACGAGACGACACCACTGCCGGAGAGGGTCGATCTCTCAGCGGTGGGCACTGCGGCCAGGACCATCGCGAACGAAGTGTTCCGGATGTCCGGCCGCGGCGGGCCGGTGCCCTGGACCTCCCTCTGGGTCATCGAGGCCGACCCCGTGGACACCGTCCGCGTGCCGCCGCCTTATCCGCACACCGCCCTGCGAATGGGCGATGACGACCACTGGGTTCGCGAAGATCCGGCAGCGGTGGTGTCGACCGCCATGGAATGGGCCGGGCTGAGCACCATGAGGGCCCTGCTGGTGTCGCCGGACGCCGACCTCGACACGGTGCGCGCGCGGGCCGCGGCCAATGAGCGGATCTGGCGCACCTGGCCACCGTATGTGCACCGGATTCTGCTGGCGAACCATGCGGAGATCCTCGCCGAAGCCCCCGGTCTGTCTCTTGCTGTGCGTGATGCCGCCGGGCTGCGGGTTCTGATCAGGGAGAGCGATCCCGAGCGCACCGACGGCGAAAAGCCCTGGAGCAGCGATGACCTGAATCTCCTGGATACGTTTTGGCTGAATGACCACCGGTTGCGGGTGCTGGCTCACCGGATGGACGGCGACATCCCGGAACTGAGTGTGGCGCTCGGCAATCCGGACACCGCGAAGGCGGTGCACTGGGTGGTCTTCGACGAGGCCGAGTTGTCCACCGCGGTGTCCGCGGCGATCGAGGTCTTCGACGCTCGCCCCGATCCTGACACCGCGGTGATCGCCGTGTTGCGTGCGCACGGGCACGACCGGGTCACTTCCCCCGAAGATCGGGCGGCCTCGGCCGCACGGCAGCTCGAACGCCTGATCACCGAGCGCAACGCCATGCGCCGCGCACAGGACCGGTACGGCCGCCGACCCCGGAATCATCTTGTCGGCACGTCCGGCGCCGTCGCTCGGGTGCGGATGAACGGCGGGGCGGCAGCCCAGATCGATTCGGCGCCGACTCGCGCGCAGCTGGAGATCCGGGGCTCGCTCGAAGCCGCACGCCGTGACCGTGCCACAGCCGCCGAACGCCTTGCCGAATCGGCGCGACTCGTCGACGAGAATCTGGATTCGGCCGAACTCGAGCCCGGCCGGGTGTTCCAGACGATTCGCCGGCTGTCGAGGCGTGCCGTCGATCTGGACCACCTCGCGGCACCGGTCGACCTGTTCGACAATGCCGCACGTCTGATGCTGGCGGACGCCCAGGTGCGTCGATACGAGACGTACCTGGCCGCCGCCGCGCCGAAGCCGCTGCGCGTACTCGAGGCGCAGTCGAATCTGTATGCCGCGCAGGTTGCGCGCTTGATGTCGGGCCTGCGGTTCATCGGCCGCATCGAAGCCCTGACGGTCGAGATGGCCGAGGTCATGGACCCGGCCGATCGCGCGCATCTGACCGAGCTGTTGGGTTCGCCGATGACGATGGACGACCTGTCCGTCGATCGACTGCGTGCTGTGCTGACCACCCTGCAGCGGCATGCGACTTCGGACGATCACCTGGCCCGGATCGCCGAATTCGTCGCGGAGGTGCCGGATTTCATCATCGCGGATGCGGAAATCGCGCATCTGCAGTGGTGGGTGGGCAACAAGGGACTCGACTCTCCGGCCGAACGGTTGAAGCAGGAGACCGAGGCGCGACGCGAGGCCCAGCAGGGGCTTTCGCTCCTCGGGATGGACGTCGGTGCGGTGGACAGGGATCCGGCCGCGCTCCAGAAGGCCCGTCGACAGCGGGCCGAGCTACTGCGGCTGGTCGCCGAGCGGTCCGGCAGGCCGACGACGCGGGACCTGAACAATTTGTTTCTGGGAGAGCTCCTGCGGCGCACCGTGATCCGCGGTGATCCGGACAATCTGGCCGTCGCGATCCACGCGTATTGGGACCAGCAGCTGCGCACCCGGGCGATCGAGAAGTATTCCCGGGCGAATCGCGCGTACCTGCACGTGCTCGCCGACATGCGGCGACTCGAAGAACTGGCACGCACGATCGGCTCCGATATCGATGACCAGGCGCGCGCGGCCGCCATCGAGGAGATGGACGGATTGGCGGCGGAGAGCTTCCGCCTGTTGCTGCCGATCGACCCGGCGACCGATGTCCCGGAACCACCGGTGCACGAGGGCATACCGAACTGTGCCCCGTTCGCCGTGGACCACTTCTTGAAGTTCCGCGTCCGTCGCGGCGGGCTCGACGCAATGCCGACGACTGCGATGCGTGTCCGGAAGCCGGCCGGAGCGTCACAGGAGGATGTCGCCGAGCACGCGGACGCCGACTGGCAGCGCTTCCCGTCACTCGATGCGCTCATCGGGCATGTCGCCAGACACGGCGGCGCGATAGCCGGGGCATACACGTACCGGTACGGCCGGCGGGTCGGTGCGCACATGTTCGAGGTGGAGATCGATGACGCCGGCCGTCTCGTACTGCACGAATGGGTCGACGGTACCGAAGAGATTCGCCGCGACGGCGAGGTGCGGGAGTGGCTGAAACGGCTGAAGCGGTCCGAGAAGCTGAAGATCGTGCAGGTTCACGGCATCGTCGCCGATGCGAAAGGCAATGCCGCTGTCCCGTTCGTGAAGCAGGAGCGGTTGGCGATGGACGACGAGGTCCCGGAGGCCATACTGGCGGGTCTGCCCAATGATCGTGGCCCGCCGGGCGATTCCGGCGAGCGGGACAGACGCAACCGGCGGGACCTCGAGGCCGAGCCCGACAGCAGCCTTGGCCCGGAGCGCAGCGATGATGTCGAAGCGATCGGCACGGCCCTGAAGGATGCCGACAGAGCATCCGCTCTGGCCGGCATCGGCCGAGCACCGGCCGCCGACGGCGCCGGTCCGCGCGTCCGGTTGCTGGACTACGACCGCGGCGTACGAATCGGTGCCCGTGGTCGGATCGTGCTCGAGTACGGCGATGCGGCCAGCGCCGACACCGTGATCGGATATGTGGCCGAAACGGCTACCGATCAGGCTCTGCTGTCGAAGCAAGCCCAAGCACCGGCCGCGTATGCCGCCATCGAGCAGCAACAGCGGGGCGGTTCGGTCGCGGTCATCGCCGTCCTGCGCTACGACGACGACCTGTTCGTCGATGGCCGGGCCCACCACGCGGTCGATCTGGTCACCCTCGACGCGGACGCGCTGCGCGAGGAACTGTCGCACGTGCGTGACATACGGCGGTCGTACAGCCTGCCCCGGATGGTGATCGTCGGATCGGGCGATGGTGTCGCGGCCGCCCGGCTGGCGCATGCCCGTATGGGTGACCTGGATGAGCTGGTGGAGGAACAGCCCCAGGCGCTGCGCCTGGCCTTCGATCTGCGCAACCATCGGCCAGATCCGGTGTCGCCGAACGAGAGCGCCGATGTGCCGGGTGCGGAAGTGCCGGGCCTCCTCGATGCCGAGATGACCGCTGAGCTGGCCGGCGTCCTGGAGCCTGGCCGGGTCGATGCCTGGATGCGCTGGCTGGCAATCGTTTCGGCCGAGCACCGGGCCGCGGCGGCCACAACGCAGACGGCGCGCCTGGACGCTTTGCTGGAATGCCTGAACAGAGCCGACCGGCTGGTCGGTGTCCTGCGGGACGACTCGACTTCTCCCGCATCGGAGATGAACGCTCGTCCGATAGCGCTACCGGTGAGCGAGGGCGAGAAGGCCCGGTCGTTCGTGTCGATGGGAGCGGCCGCCCCGGAACAGATCACGGTCTTCGTCACTGCGATCGAGCCCACGCCGGAGGATCTGCGCGCGGGGCTGAGCCGCGCTTACGACGAACTCGAGGAGCAGTATCAGCGTGAAACCGCGCCGCACTCGGTCGCGGTCTGGCAGGGCACCGATGCGCAGCGGCTGGCCCAGGATCTGGCGAAGCTGGCCGATGCCCACCCGCGTGGGGTGCGGATCCGGCTCGTTCCCGGCACGGTCGGTGACAGGGATCTGCTCTATGCCGCGATGGTCATCGAGCCGTTCGTCTCGCGTGAGAATCAATTCACGGTCGACACGGTTTTCCGAACCACCGAACATGATTCCTTCGCCGTGCCCGATGTGCCGGATGCCGAGATCGAGCTGAGTCTCGACGAACTGGTACCACGGGCAGCCGAGGACGATGACCCGGGCGAACCGGTCAAGCCGCGCGTACCTGCGCCCGAGGCACCGGCCTCCGGCCGGGTCCCGTCGCTGCCCGACCTGCCACAGGACCCGGATACCGACGTTCGAGCGGACAAGTTGTGGCTCACACTGTTCGGCACCAGTTCGGGGATCGACGTCGATGCCTTCGAGGCCAAGTGGTCGACGCTGAGCAGCGATCAGCGCTGGCTGCTGGTGGAGGGGGTTCCCGAAAAGCTCGCCGAGCGACGCGGGGTTCCGGACCGCTGGCGCGACCGCGCGAACCGGATGTTGCTGTCTCAGCAGCTCGCACACCTGTGGAGCCAGCGAGCGGTGAACCTCATCGACGCGGGCTTCGATGAGGATATCGAACTCGAGCTGCTGGAAGATCGGTGGCGGGCATTGCAGGCCGCCGATCTCCGGGCCAGGAACATGCCTGGTCATCCGCCGGTGCACGTGCTGTCGCTGGGCGTTGACATCCCCGATCTCGCCTTCCGGGGAGACGGGCAGCCCAAACGGATGATCGTCTCGTTCGGCGATGTCGACACCGCCGGTCGGGTCAACGTGACCGTGGCAGGCCACCTGGGGGCGATGTCGATTGCGGCGGCGATGGATGCCGCCGCGAGGGTGTTCGACCCGAGTGGCACACACGCTTCGGTGATGTATCTCGCCACTGACGAGCGGGCGGACAAGGCAGCGCTGCAGCTGATCGCCGACCTGGAAAACCTCATGGAGGTGCAACACCTGCACCGGACCGGCGAGCTCGGCCGCAGCATGGCGGTGCTGGAGGTGGATGCATTACCCGAAGGTGAGGACGTCGTAGATGCCGCAAGGTTCTATGCGACTTTGGTGCCCGGCCACAGCCGGATCGAGGGACTTACCAGCGGCGTGGAACCTGGCGACGCGGTGGCGGCGTACGGGGCACCCGACACCTTCGACATGGCGCTGCTGGAGCAGGAACTCGAGGGCGTTTCGGCGAACTGCACCACCCATGTCTCGGACTCCCAGAGCAAACGGTGGCCGCGCCTGCGCCTGCCGCTTGCGCTGGACGCGGGCCCCGACGGCCGATCGGCCGACGAGTTCACCGCACTGCTGCAGGCCGGTTGGCACCCCGAGTCCTTCGGCCCCGAGGTGATCGACGGGCGCAATGCACACGACCGTATTGCCGCGGCCCTGCGCGACATGGGCCCCGGTGCCACCGCTGTGGTGGTCGATGAGATGGCCCACTTCGATCCGCGCAACCCGAACAAGGTCGGTGCGCACGCCCGCGAAATGTATGTCACCGCCCATGGTGTGGTGCGAATTCGTGATTGGAGGCAGGCTACGGCGGGCCGCCACCACATCCAGCGCCCCGCCGTCACCCGGATCGACGAGCTCCATGTCGATTCGCAAGGCGTCCCTGCAGAAGGCGTCAGGGAAACCTTCGTAATCTTCCGCGATGCCGATGGCACTTCGACCGTGGCCTACGACCCGACCGCCACCGGTGTCCCCAAGCCCCAGACCCGAATCGGAGGGAAGTCGAACGAAGGCTCGAAGAACCCTGCCGGGGAAGGCGCCGTCCACCGTGATACCGCGGCCGGTCCACGACCGGGGAGTTCGGATGCCGGCGTTGGATCGGAGGAGATTCCGCCCAAGCCGGGGCCTGGGGAACCGTACGGATGGATGTCCGACGAGGCATGGCGGCGGCATGTTCTCGAACAGGGAGCCGGGGATGGTACGGCTGGCATCGCCGCTACTCGGTCGCAGTCGGATTCTGCTGCCGAGTCGGTCGGCGATCCGCGGCTGGCGGAGTTGGTGCGGCAGCAACGAGAGGTGAACTGGGACGGGCTGTTACAGGGAAACCAGATCGTATTCCTGGCAGACAACCACGGCAACAGGCCTATCGGGGAATACCTGATATCGCAAGCCGTTGCCCTACGCGAAGCGGGAGTGGAACTCTGGGGATTCGAGGCCCCGCATCATCCGGCGTTCGACGCGTTGAACAACGGTGATTTCGCGGACCTCACCGGGGTGGATTGCGGCCCGGCCGCGCATGCCCGAGATGTGTTGCTGGCCATGGTTTCCGCCGGAATCAAGATCGTCGCCGTGGACATCGATCAGTCGACGTCTCCGTCGAGGGAAGCGCGTGAGGCGCATCTGGCCGACAGGGTGGCTGAGGCAATGCGGGCGAATCCCGATGCGCGGATGGCCATTCAGGTCGGTGCTTTCCACGCTGCATCGACCCCGATGACCGAGGGTGTCGTTCCGCTCGGGGAGCGAATCAGACGTCTCGGCTATCAGACAACAACGATTGGTTTCGATGGCGGTTACCAGACCGTGAGCCTGCTCGCCCGGGCTGCTCGTGCGGAGGGAGTGGAAGGCAACGTTTTCCTGGTCGATCTCCGTGAATATCACCGCGCCGGAGGCAGGTACTGCGATCACCATGTGGATGCGGTCATGCACCTCTATCAGATTCCGGGTACGGAAGGTCTCGCAATTTTCCCGCTGCCGACCGTGAACATCGGCATGTACGCAGCCCAGCCGGGATCGAGTCCGGATGATGCCATTCGACCGGCGGAGATTCCGTCCGAGCCGGGGCCCGAGGAATCGTCGGGGTACGACTCGGTACCGTCAACTGCTGCTGGTCAATTGGCTGCTGATATGCCCGAGCAGCGCGACTCGACGCAGGTCTCGGCGGGTCCTGATTCCGGCGGCGCCGCATCGTCGTCGGAGTTGCTCGGCGATACGGATCCTCGGAATCACGGGCCCGGGTGGCGGTATGTGATGGTGCCGTTGAGTACACGGGGCACCATGCTGCAGGGGTTGGTCGAGCCTGATTCCCGTATTGCCCGGTCGACGCCGGGAGATGTGTTCGTCCGGGATCCAGATCGGGTCGGCGTTCGTCGTGGATGGGATCCCGAAGAAAACCGGAATATGTCCCATGATCCGGTTCTCATCGATGCTCAGCATCCGCCGGAGTATGCGGGGCTGCTCGTGTCGATGTCGCCGGACAATGTGCATCTCGCGTGGTCATCCGATGGTGTGATCACCGGTGACGTTCTCATGGCCGATGAGGGCCGGATGGGTGCACCGGTCTCTGTGAACAGCACATTTGGTCCTGGTCTGGAAATTGTCGGGGTGGTCGTTCCGCACGCTGGATCCGGCGATGAGGGACCGGTCAGCGCATGGGATGCCGAGTGGGCGAGGCAGTTCGCCGCCGAGCGGGAATTGCCGGTTGTCGAGATACCGGTCGGGAAGCGTGAAGGTCAGCGGGTCGAGCTGGGGCCCGACGGGTGGCGGGTGACGATTCCGATCAATGATCGGGGCGAAGGTGGGGTCTATCCGCTGACCGGCGATGCCGCTTTCCGGTCTGTCGAAACGGAATACGCTACCGGCTTGCTGCTGTATCCAGGGCAGCTGGGGCAAGCGCTGGAGGATATGAAGACAGCCGGCGTGAGCGACGAGGAGTTGCGTGCGATTGCTGCCGCCTACGAGTCGTTCATCGAACGGAATGAAAAGCCGCGTGTGATGCTACGCCCGTCGAATACCGATCCCGGCGGTTATGACGTGGTCGGCGTGCTGATCAGCGATCAGGACGGGTCGGGTTTCAGCTATGGCCGGTACGAGCAACAGACCGTCATCACCGCCGAGGGAGCACACACGGGGCGTGTTCATACCGATCGGTGGGAAGACGTGGTCGACGCCGTCGACCCCGAGACAATGTTCGAGCTCATCGCGGAGGCCAAGCGGCACCATCCCCATCTGGCCGACCAGCTCGACTCCCTCTATGAGCAGGTCCGGGGACCGAATGCCGAGCAGTGGGCGCACGAGCAGCGGATGGGTGGCCGAATCCCCGCCGATGTGATGGCAGCGGCCGACAGGTGGGCCGGCCGGGCCATCGACTGGGCCACGGCCCAAGCCAATGCCTCGCGGGCCACGATGATGGGCACGGCGCAGGCCCTCGCGCCGGTCATGAACGC
Source organism: Nocardia sp. NPDC052254 (assembly GCF_040679495.1). Lineage (NCBI taxonomy): Bacteria > Bacillati > Actinomycetota > Actinomycetes > Mycobacteriales > Nocardiaceae > Nocardia > Nocardia sp. NPDC052254. The sequence goes on from NZ_JBFAUW010000003.1 coordinate 201,443, forward strand.
GGGTGTCCCGGTAACAGTGGTCACCGTTCAGGGGACCTTCACGGTTCCGGGGCGCGCGGTCGGGCCACCGGAGCCCGGAACCGGGACGGCCGCCGTCGACAATGCGGCCGGCCTCGCATCCGAGGCTCGCCCCATGCTCGAGGGGCGCACGGCCGGTGAGAGCGGTGTGTCGGTGCCGCGTAGTGGGTTGCGCCGCGATGAGCCCGATCGGTGGGCCGAGTTGGCGGTGCCGCGGGGTCGAGCTCGGGCGGAGTCCGGGGTACTCGGTGTGCCGGAGCGGATTCCCGCCGATATGTTCGAAATGTCGGCGAGGTTCGACGGGGCGTTGACTGTCGGCCGTTCGGAGAATGCTTCCGGCACAGGCGGTGTGCTGCGGCAGTCGATCGATTCCGGGAGCGTTGCCGCTGGGGTGGTCGCCAAGCCACGAACCGATCGCGCGCAGCACCACCTGGCAGGTAAGGGGCCGTTCAACTGCGGTCCGGCCGTACTGCACTTCGGCCGGGAACAGCTGGGGCACAAAGTGAACGCGCCCGCGCTGGACGATCCGCGGATCGCGGCCGCCGGTATGGGATGGGGTGAGTTCGCCGAGGCCGCGCACGCGGACTGGGACGAGAAGGGATTCGACTCGGTCGCCGCGATCGGCGCGCATGTGCGCGAACACGGCGGCGCGGTGTACGGCGCGGTGCAGTACGCCGGCCGGTCGCGCCGTGCGGTCGGCGGGCACGTTTTCCTCGTATACCAGGCGGACGACGGCCAAGTGATGGTCTACGAGAAGGGCGAGGACGGAATCGTCCACTGCGCCTTCGACGAGTGGGACCAGCCGCAGAACGTGATCGCCACCGAAGGCATCGTCATGCGCCGCCCCGCGGCGGCCGGAGCGGATGCGCTCACGACGCGGGGGCACACCGCCGCGAGCCCGCTGGCCGACGGGGAGAAGTCGGTCGTGGCTGCGCGGCGCCGCTTCGGCAAGCGCGGGAATCTGGGATCCAGGGAACCCGAACCGCTCGACGTTGTCTTCCGGCAGATCTACGAAAAGGTGCGGCTGGAATTCGCGGGGCCACCGACGCGGCAGACCCCCGAGGAGTCGCAGCGCGGTATCGAGCTGCACGCGACTTTCGAGGCTCTGTCCGGGCTGACGAGGCGTCTCGAAGCCAACCACGTGACGACGCCGGTGTACGTGCGGTCCCACGACGGAACGGCCGAGGACGGCGGGCGCGGGCGGCTCGTGCTCCAGTTCGGGGATCCGGCTACCGCGGATACGGTTCTCGGCTACGTGGCGCGCACCACACGCGAACTCGGTGAAATCAATGCGGTCACCGAGTCCGTCGTCGATTTCTTTGCCACTGAACAACTGTCGCGCGGGTCGGTGGCGATGATCGCGATTCTGCCCTTCGACGACGACTACGCGTACTACGGCCGAGCGTCGCAGGATGTCGACCTGGTCGGCCTCGACGCTGGGGCGTTGGCGACACACCTGACCGACGCGGTCGGTGACCGGCAGCCGCGGATCGTGCTGGCCGGAGTCGGTGACGGTGCCGTCGTGGCTCGTGCGGCGTGGGAGCAGCTGGACGGCGATGCTGTCGTGGTCGAAATGCCGCCCAGCGTGGATCCGGCGCCGACGGCGTTCGTGCTGTCGGAATACGAAGCCGACACGGCCGACCCCGGCCGGGCCGACATGCTGCAGAGGACCTTGGAGCGCGGAATTCTCACGCCGGCCCAGGTCGCAGTGCTGTGGCAGCGGCAGTCGCTCGAAAATCGCATGGCGCTCGCGCGGGCGGCCGCGGAGGTGATCGCCGGCACGGACGGCATCGTCGACAGTTCTCGTGGGCACGCGGTGCTCCGACGATTCGCGCGTGCGATGGACGATCGTCGCGATGCCTTCGAGCCGCTACAGGTGGCCCGTTTGCAGGCGCTTCTGGTGGCATTGAACCGGGCCAACCGGGTGGCCACCAGGAGGGTCGACCCGGGCCGGCCGATCCTGCCTCTCGCGCTCCCACTGGACGAATCCGATTCCCAGGAACGCTCTTTCGTCTCCGTCGGTGACCCGAGCACCGCCGACGAGATCACCGTGTTCGTCACAGCGGCGGATCCGACGCCGGAGGTGCTGCGCACCGGCCTGCGCCACGCCACTCACGAGTACTCCGGGCAAGAAGGCAGGGTGCTGCAGAGTGGCCGGTCACAGGCTGTGGCGGTGTGGCAGGGAACCGACCCCCAGCGGCTGGCTCGCGATCTCATCGCGCTGATCGAGGACGGCAGGGCTCGCGCGGAAGTACAGGGCGACGTCGCGCCGCGGATCCGCGTTCTCGCTGCGGAGGACGCTGATAAAGCATTGCTGCGCAATGCATTCGAGCACACACGGTTCGACGGCTACCGTGCGGAATTCGAGCCCGAGACGTACCGGAGCATGCAGGGATATCTGCGCTCGGAGCGAGCGGACCGAGCTGTACCGACGCTGGAGCCGGAGCCCGTTCCCCAGCGACAGATCCTGCCGGACAGTCCGATGACTCCGGAGGCGAGAACACGGTCCGATGTGGTCTGGAACCGGTATTTCGGTGAACGCCCGAACATATCGACGAAAGATATGTCGAAGATCTGGCGAAAGCTGACCTTCGACGACTGCTGGACCCTGGTCGAGGGTAAGCCCGAGTTGATCGCCGATCACCTGGGTGTACCCGCGCGCTGGCGCGACCGCGCCAACCGGCAGCTGCTCTGGCACGAACTGACCGAGCTGGAGTCGGCGGCGGCGGAGAACACCGGGATGACCGCTGCCGGGTTCGCTCGGCTGGGTGAGCTGCGAAAGCGGTTGGCGGACTTGATCGAAGCCGAAGGTTTCGCCGCCCGGTTGCCCGGCCACCCGCCGGTCCATGTGCTGACACTCGGTCTGACCGGCACGGACCGGCGATTGATGGTCGCGTTCGGTGATGTCGACACCGCTACCCACGTCACCGTGACAGTGGCCGGCCACTTCGGCGACGACACGCTGCTCGTCGGATTGGACGCGGCCGCAAGCGACTTCGCCGGGAACGCACATGACGCCGGCTCCGAGCGCAAGCACGCGTCGGTGCTGTATTACGGGCGCGACGGCGTCGATACGGTCAGCGGGACGCGGTTGGTCGAGGACGTCAACGGTCTGGTTCAAACTCGTAGGTCGCTGCGCCTGCCGATGCCGTGGGTCGAGATTCTGGCGCTGCCCGAAGGTAGGGCCCTGCGAGACAACGCGAGCAGCCGGTCTCTGACGCGGTCGCTGCTCGACCCCGACGAAATCCACGTCGAATGGGGCGACTTCCAGTGGGCGAATCCCGCCGACCTGGGGCGCTACCAGCATCCGGGCGTCTCCTACGAGGTGCCGCTGCTGGAGAACATCCTGGAGGGCAATCCGGCGAACTGCACCACGAATGTGGGCTGGTCGCACCATGATCGGTGGCCGGAGCTTGTTCCGGCGCCGGCAGACGCGACCGGACTGAACGGCCGTAGCGCCGACGAATACCAGGACCTGCTCCGTGCGGGCTGGCATCCGGGCGGTTTCCACGCGGACAGTGGCAGCACGGCGCACGACAAGATCGCCGCCGAGCTTCTGGCCATGGGGGCGGGTGCGACCGCCGCGGTCACAGACGAATATCTCGGTTTCGATCCCGAGAACCCCGACGTCGTGGGTTCGCACACCTACGAGATGTTTGTCGCCGAGGACGGCGAGACGGTGATGGTCCGCGACTGGACCTGGGAAAAACCGGTGCAGCGCAGGACGGTCCAACGTCCGGAACCCACCGTCGTCACCCACCCCCACGTCCGGGGCCAGGTCAAGAACGGTGTGGCGCGGGCCTACGCCATCCTTCGGCATGGTGATGGCCGCCCGAAGGACGAGTACGTTGCCGGGGCCGGAGTCGCGGGCCGTGACAAGCCGGAGACCCGGATCGGGTTGACCGTCGGCGTTGCCGGCCGGAACGCCCAGCTGCCCCCGGCGGTCGGTGACGGCACGGTGGCTCCGATATCGGATCAGCCACCGGTGTCCGACGAACAGGACGACTTGGTACCCGTTCCGGAGGGGTTCCGGGCGGTGTACGAGGAACTGCTCACCACACAGGCCACGCTCGCCGACGAGCTGGCGAACGCGGCGGACAAGGCGGTTGTCGGCCGCAAAGCTCTGCTGTCCCGACGATTCCATCGCGATCTGGACGCCGCGCGTCGCCGCTTGCTGCTGGAGGGGCGCTCCGAACTCGCCAGGGAACTTGTGGCGACGACCGAGCACTACCACGAGATCGGTGCCATGATCCGCCGAGTCGAGGAACTCGGCGCCGTGCGGCGCCCGTCCTCGTCGCGCCATCACGAGCTGCTCACGAACCATGCTGTCGCCGTCGACAATTGGATCAAGGCCGCGTCGATCCTGGAGGAGGCTTCCGGAACCGGCACCGAAGCCGAGGCGCTGGGCCGCTACTCCGCTGCCCTCGATTCGGTTCGGGAAGCGGCGCGCCTGCTCGCCGCTCACGACCTTCCCGCGAAACGAGCCTTGATCGACAAACTCGGCGAGGACTTCGGCGTCAAGGTGTCGGGTTGGGAGGATGTGGATGTCCCACTCGACGCCATCGAGACTCTCGATCGCACCCTGCGCGAGAAGTTCGCGGAGTACCGCGGATCCCACAACCTGGAGGAGATCCGTTTTCTCGATGAGGACGGGTTGCGGGCAGTCGATGAGCGGACGCCGGTCTTCGGCAGCAAATCGGACACCGCTCCCCGCGCCCTGTGGCTGCTCCAATCCCGTTGGGGTGGAGGGTATTACAGCGCGATCACAATCGATCGGCGGATCATCACCGATCGCAGGTGGACCGCTCGCGCGGTGCGGGATGCGCAGGAGAAAGGTGCCTGGGGCAAATCATCGGGTAATGCGCTCGCGGACTATCTGGACCACGAGATCCTGCACGGGATCGACTACTTCCTCGAGCTGACCAAGGCCGGCACCCTGCGCAAGCAACTGCGCAAAGCCTGGGAGGTCTACCGGCGCCACTCCTTCCTGCACGTGGACGAGAACTTCACCACCTGGCTGCGGCGGCTTCCGGGGTATTCCTTCAAAAAGGGCTCGCGCGACACGCTGAACAACCTGGAAGCGTTCGCCGAGGCCGGTGCGGTCGGTGGACGCGACACCTCGCTGCCGCTGACCGATCCGTCACGCATCGTCTTCGCCTTCACCCACGGCATCGATGCCGGTGACTACGCCGAGACAATGGTGGACTGGGCGCGTGCGCACGCGGACCGCCGGAAGGCCAAGGCCGCACTGCTGCCGTCGTTGGCAGCGGAGCGCGGCGAGCCACCCGCCGCCGAGGGCGATGTGACGTATGAGCAGCCGAATCCCATTGCGCCGCATGAATACAACCTGTGTGGTCCGTTGACGATGCAGGACGTGGGTTCGGTGACGGGCCGCGGTGATCTCGGCGGTTTCACCGCGGGTCTCGGTGGGATGCGGGTCAGCGTTATCGAGGAAAGGATGGGTGGGCCGAAGCAGGCTTTCGCCGATATCGATACGGCTGTGGCGCAATTGGCTGCTTTCGGTTGGCGGACCGATGCGCGGAACCAGGGCATCGATCCGGAGAAGGTGTGGCGCGAGGGTATGGATCCGCCGGGTGATCCCGAGTTCATGGTGCGCGCCGAGGCCGAGGTGGGCCTGCTGGTGTTCGAGCCGACGCATGTCGATGCCGGTGGCGCGCACGGTGATGGCGGGCATATGTACTGGCTGGTGCGTCGGGTGGACAAGGATGGGCGTGTTCGGATCGAGAAGCGTGATCCGGGTATGGGGGTGTTCCAGCCGAATTTCGTGCCGTCGCGGGAGTCGGCGGGGCGGCCGGTGTTCGGGACGTTCCTCACCGCGGCCGGTGCGCGGGTGGTGTTTGCTGATGCGGACGGTGAGGTGCGAATCAGCACCGAAGACTTCGCTGTCAGCGTCTCCGACGTGTCGGGATCGTCGCGGGCCAGTGCGAAAGGTGTTGTCCCGAAAGAATACCGGGCTGCCTATCGGGTTTTGACCGACGAACACGCCAGAGTGGCGGTGGCGTTGGCCAAAGTCGCCAGCAAGACCGACGCCGATGTGCAGACGTTGCGGTCGGGGCGTTTCGCCGAGGAGTTGGAAGCTTCGCGGCAGCGGCTCGACGAACAGGGGGTGGTCGAAGCCGGCAGCTACGACGTCGAGCTGCGCGGTCTGACACTTCGCTATCACGAGATCGCGGCGATGGTCCGTCGGCTGGAGGAACTCGGCGAAGTGTCGAGGACGGCGACCCCGTGGCGATTCCGACTGCTCACCGAATATGCGGAAGCGGTGATGAATTGGGCCGGTTGGCAACAGCCCCTGCGGGAAGCCGCCGTGGCGGCGGGGGCCGACCTGTCGGCGCTGTGGTCGCGGGAGAGTGCCGACGCCGAGGTTGCTCGTCTGCGGGGGCAGATTTCCGCGCTCACCTACGACGATTTGAAGTGGCGGGTCGGCACCTATGTCACCCTGACTCGTGCGGTCCGGGACTCCGAAGATGCCGTTGCCGCCCATGACGCCGTCGCCGAGAACCCCATCGGCACTGCGGATTCGGACGACTCCTCCGTACAAGAGGTTCGAAACGCATTCGCCGACACTCGCGAAGTCACCATCGCGTTCGCGCCGGGGGGCTGGCAGTCGTTGAAAGCGGCCGAGATCGCGCTCGGACTCTGGTTGGAGCGGGCCGGCTGGCGTGACATGGACCAGATCGTGGCTGCTACCTTGATCGTTCGCCGCGCAGGTCTCGACGCGCTGCACTTCATCCAAGACTTGCCGACGCAGTCGGAGTTGCTGAAGCATCGCATGTTCTCGCTGCTGGAGCCCTCCTTCCTTGCTGCTCGGCCTGGGCAGGCTGCCGAGGAAGTGCATCCGTTGTCCATGTTGGACGCGACGGTCCGACTGACGCTCCGGTTGTTCGATGATGCCGGTGTCCGTTCCCTGCACGTCTCGGTCGAATGCGATCAATACCGCCCGCTCGGACCGTTGCCGGTATCGACCGCCACGAACCTGGGTGTATTTCCGCAACACGGTGCGGACACGGTGGATGAGCAAGTCCGCCGGACATTGTCGGCCGCCACCCGGTCGGGAGTCGAGTCGCACGGTGAAGTCTGGGCGATTTTCGAAGAGCGCGGCGCCGCGGACGAATCCACTCGTACGCCCCTCGATGGTGACATTCCGCAGGGATCGCCGGACCTGGCAAGTGCCCTGGCGGTCAAGAAGCGAATCGTCGAGAAACTGTACGACGACCATCATGTCCGGTTGCTCGGGTGGGAAGACGCGGACACTGATGCCTTGGTGTCCGCGGATCGCGAATTGCGCACTCTGATAGCGGAATACAACGGCAGGCACAACCTTCGAGAAGTTCGGTTCGTCGATCCGGCTTCGATGCGATGGGGCGCCGACGGCGAGCCGCCCACGGGAAGGGTCTATTCCTGCGGGACTCGGTACGACCAGCAGACCCGCAACTTCTACTCGGTCATCGAGATCGACCGGCGGGCGGTGACCGACCCGAAATGGGCCGCCGAGACCTTGGGGGCCCAGCAGGAGAACGGGTGGTGGAGCTGGTCGCCGAGGGACCTGGTGGCCGCCGTCCTGCGCCATGAATTCGGCCATGTGATCGCTCGGTTCTTCCGGATCAACGAGGAGCCCGGCGACCCCATGCGCGAGGGACTGGCCGTAGCCTTCGATGTCTATCGGAGCCGCTCGCTGGTGCCGTCGTATCCGAACGCACCGGCCTGGTCGGATCAGCTACCGGCGTATCCCCGCAAGGGCCGCGACAAAAACGGCAAACTGGTCGACCAGTGGAAGAAGCAGGAGGTGCTGGCCGAGGGAAGCGTGGGCGGCGCTATGGATCCCTCGTTGCCGCTGACTCATCCGGCGCGGGTGACCCACACTATGTCGCATCGACTGGACCCTGCCGAATTCGCGAGGACCATGGGCGACTGGGAGCTGGCGCACCAGCTCAACCGATCGAGGGTGCGCGCTGCTGGTGAGAACCGGAGATTGTTGCAACGGTTGCTCGCGCCGATACGTCGCCTGGTGCCGGCGTCGAGCACCGCCACCGAGGACGACACGGACGGAGACGGCAAGGGGATCCACGAGCGCCCTGCCGCGGATCGGAAACCCCAGGTCCCCTGGCCGCATGTCGATAATCAGTGTGGTCCGTTGACGATGTGGGACATCGGTGTGGTGACGGGGCGTGCGGGTCTCGATGAATTCACCGCGGGGCTCGGAGGTTTGCGGGTCAAGCGCATCGAGAAGGTGATGGGTGGGCGCAAGCAGGCGTTCACGAATATCGGCGAAGCGGTCACCCGGCTGCGTGAGTGGGGTGCGCAGCTCGACGCGGAGAACCCCGGGGTCGACCACGGAACCGGAAAGACCCCGCCCGGCGGCCACAACGTGGGATTGCTGGTGTTCGAGCCGACGCATACCGGTCACAGCGGCGAGCACGGTGATGTCGGGCATACATACTGGCTGGTGCGTCGGGTGGACGCGGACGGGAATGTACGTATCGAGAAGCGCGACCCGGGTATGGGCGTGCTGCAGCCGAATTTCGTGCCGCCTCAGGAATCGGCGGGGCGGCCGGTATTCGGCATGTTCCTCGACGCCGCGGGTGAGCGGGTGGAGGTCGCCGACGCCGATGGTGTGGTGCGTACCAGTCGTGCGGACTTCGCTGTCGGGAAGTCCGAAGTGGCGAGTTCGGCGTTCGACACCGCGTCCTTGCCCGGTCTCCGAGAGCGGCTTGCGCAATACCTTCCCGAGAAGCTCAGGCCCGCAACGGTAGTCACACCCTCGCTTGCCCCGGCGCTGGCCGAACTGCGCCGCCACGACGGCAAGCGGCGCGCCGAGCTGCGTCTGGATCTCCTCGAGTTGGTCATCGAGCTCGGGAATATCGACAAAGAGTTGCTGAATCCCAAGTCGAAGGACAGGAGTGCTCTCGAACAGGAGCTCGGGAAGCTTCGCCGCGAGTTCGCCGACGTGGCGAACATCTCCGAGCGAGATTTGACCGACCAGCCACGGGTGCACGACGAGGTCTCGCACGTCTTCGCACGTTCCGACGTTACCGCGGCCGTGAGAAATGTCGCTGTCAGGTTCCAAAGGCATGTCGATGCGATGCAGAAGCTCGTGGATTTCGACCGGTACACCACCCGGGCCCGCGCTGTCGACGTGCTGGAAGACGCACTCTACGACTCGTATTCACGCTATGAACAGGGGCTGGGTGGTACCGCCGCCGCGGTGCGGGACATGGCAGCCCGGATCTCGAGCATTGCGGAGTTGGCCGGGCTCATCCAGCAGACCGAGGACATGACCCCGACATTGCCGATGGTCCGGCTCCGCGATATCAGCGGTTATTGCTTGCCGAACAAGCGGATCCGGCGGCGGATCCTGAAGCGGGTGCGGAGCCACTACGCCGAAACCCGCGAACTGCTGCAGGCGATACTGGGCACCGACCCAGCGACGATGGCCGTCGGCGTGCTGGAGTCATTGACTCCGAAGCCGCAGCCGAACGACCCGGCTGTCCGAGATCCGCAGCTTGCGCGGGAAAAGTACCAGCTCGCTGTCGAATTCGAAGAGTGCGCGGCGGTGATCGCCTATGCCGAGGAGATCGAACAGCGTGACGAACGACTGCGGCAGCTCACCAGCAGGTTCGATCAGGAGATAGCAGCCGCGCTCGAACCGACCGCAGACACCGCCGACCCCCGGGTGGTGTTGAGCCCGCCGCTGGCGCGGCTCGACCATGCCGGGATTCAGGGCATCGCCGATCTACAGGCGGCCCAGCGCCGAGTACGTTCCCTGATCGCTGTGACACAACAGGCTTTCGAGGCGCGCCGGATCGAACATGAGCGTTGGTACCCGCAGGACGCGGCGGCGTTGGCCGAGGCACCGAACCAGATTTCCGAGTTGCGCGTCGCCCGGGGCAACGCACACCGGCGTCGGCGCCGCTCGCTCGACGCGCTGCTCGATCTTGCCGAGCGCCACCGGCGTCATACCGAGCTGGCCGAGAGGCTGGACGAGCAGGCACGCGAGCTCACGGAGTTGGCGCGTCGTCGCCACGAGGCGGCGACCAGCAGTGACGACGCCGAGCGCATGCTGCGAAGGAACTCCGAAAAACAGTACGGCGCTTGGAATTTTACGGCTGACGTGCCCGGCCAGCTGGATCGCACACGGCTCGGACTCCAGCGCGAACTCGCCCGTGAGCTCGATCTGAAGTTCGCCCGGGAGATGGGTGTCGCGGCGCCGGAAGCGGACGAGTCCCGGTCGGTGCCGATCGCGCTGATCCAGCAGATGGTGGATCAGCCCGACGGGGTGAGTCCGCTGACCGATCGCGAGACCGGACGGCGCGACCCCGTGCTCGACGCCTTGGCCGGGCGAGTGCTGACAACCGACAAGATGCTCGACGCCGCAGTCGATTACGCCGCGGCGCTCGCCGAGGTCGGCCTGCTCGACGCGGAGCTGCGTGCCGGCCTGTCCGATCTGCAGCAACCGACTGATCCGGCCTCTCCGGATGCGACTGCGTTCTATGTGTCGCCGTCTGTGGAGCATGTGCGGTCGGGCGATGAGCTGGATTGTCTGCCGGTGGCGGGGCGAAATGCGTATGTGTCGGCTGGTCGGATGGTGCCGGAGAGGTTGGGCGGTTTCAGCTCCGGTGGGTTGGGTGTGTTGTTGAGTGAGGCGCCCGGTGTCGTGGGTGTCGGGTTCGACGAGCGCATTGCCTCGTTGGCGGATGCGCGTGCTCTGGTGCCGAATGAGGGTGACGCCGCTGTCGCGGTACTGGTGTATGAGGGAGTGGATGGCCGGGCGCCGCAGTGGGGTCATGCGGTGACTGTGAAGCGTGTCGATGGTGTGGTGCGGGTGTTCGAGGAGGGGATGCCGGAGCAGGGTGTGGTGCTGGCGGGGTGGAAGCCGCCGGAGGACGTGGTGGTCGGTGCGGATGGCCAGCCGGTGGTATTGGCGATGCGTATACCGGCTTCGCCTGCCGAGGATGTGTCACGTGATGGTGAGTTGCCTGCTGCAGTGAGGCAATTCGCGCACATTCGCGTCGGCACGCGGGCGCCCGAAGATGGTGCGGATCGGCCCCGGCGGGGTGAGCATTCGAGCACTCGAGACGGGGGGCGAGAAAGCGCGTCGCCGCAGCGGTCGCAGGTGGATTCGAGCTGGCCCGCAACCGGCGGCGGCCTCCAGATCGGCGCCGAGGTGTCGAGGCGGCTGACCGCGGTGGCACAACGCCAGCGGGATGCGGACTATCGACGGGCCGAACTCGCGCAGCGGTATCCGAATGCGTTGCGGGAGTTGAATCTCGACGCGTCCGAGTCGATCGATGAGCAGGTCGCGCGTTTGGGTGATCCCGCCGCTGTATCCGACGGGCAGCTGCGCAGACATGCCGAGGTGGTCACCCGATACCACTACCTCCAGGGGGCGCACGCGTGGCTCGACGCGGTGAGTGCGGATCTCACCATGGCGCTGGCAGATCGCGTGCACTGGGCGAGCGTATTGAAGAAGGGGATCCGGGCACTGGGCATCGATGTCGCGGGCACCGGTGCGCTGCGTGACCAGCTCGACGCGGGAACGCGGGATTGGGATGCCGGGCAGCGGCAGGCGAAAGCCGGTGAATTGGCCGAACTGGCCACTGCTGCAAGCGCGTTGAGCGATGCCGACGAGCGGGTGCGGCGGGCCGGCACCGCATTGGATGCGGGGTTGGCCGAACTCGCGGAGCGGCCGGTGCAGCTTCACGACTCCGATACCGTGAATACGGCATCGGTGGTGCGCACCGTCGCGGAACTGTACGGCCCCAGCGCCGTGATGCCCGTCGAGACGCGGGCACGCTGGTCCGAGTCGCACGCGCGGTTGCAGGAGCGGGTCCGCGGTCGGCTGATGAAGGTCTCGGACCACACCGAATTGGTGAATCGGTTGACGAAGCTGGGACCGGGTTCCTCGATCATCGTGGTCGACGGCGACGAACGGTACACGCTGCTCAACCGTGCGGGCACCATCGTTGATCTGGACCGCAGCACAGGGGTTGCGCAGGAGTTCGTCCCCCGGCCCGGTGCGACGGCGACAACATTCGTTGTCGTCTTCCGCGACGGTGGCACTCCGTTGTACCCGGTCGATCCCACGTGGCACAGTCCGCCGCCATCCGCGATCAAACCCGTCCTGGGACGCAAACGTCAGGTGGCTCGGCTGTATGCCGCCCACATCGAGCGTGGACGTGAGTGGCGTCGTGCGCTCGGCCTCGCAGCTACGTTGAGCCTGGATCCACAGTTGCTGCAGCCGGAACACCGCGGCGTCCTCGACCGTGAGCTGGCGGTGCTGGCCGGGGAGTCCGACGCCAAGAACGCTTCGGCTCTCGAACTCCTCGCAGTGCTCGCGGTGCACGGGCGGATCACCGAGGAACTGCTCTGGTTGAACGCGTTGGAGCGGGAACGATGGCAGGCCGTCCTGGTGTGCCACGCCCTGAAAGCCAGAGAGGGGGCGGTGATTGCGTCCGCTGAGCGGACACCCGGCGACTTGCGTCGGATCAAAGCCGTTCTCGTCCAGGCCGAGGAGGCAGTCGAGCGGCTCGACCGAGAGCTGGAAGCCGCGTTGGCGGAGCGCGAGCCGGTGAAAAACCCTGTCGATGTGTACCGGCTGGGCCAGAACTTCTGCGCTCCAGCGTCGGTGCTGGCGCTGGCAGCGCTGACCGGAAACCCGGATATCGCACCGATAGAACACGACATGTCGGTCACCGGCACATACGGCGTCCCGACGATGGCGGCGCTCAATTCGAGGTATCGCCTGGTCGCCAATTACGAACAGCTGCAACAAGTCTTACCGAACGACGGTTTCGCGGCGGTGGACGAAGACGGCGGGGCCGAGGGTGGCCACATCTACCTGGTGATGCGCTTCGACGGCCATACGGTGGTGATCGACAACGGCGGCGTGGAGCTCCACGACTTCCCACCTGTGCCGAGGGTTGCTTCCCGGGGCAAGCCGATTCGTGTCTACCTCTACGGATCGGACGGCATCGCGGCCCGGCCGCTGTCCGAGCAGGGGTGCGCGAAACTACGCGAACTGTCCGAACGGCTGGCGGCGCTGCCGACCGGTACCTCGCGGAAGATGCTCACGGCGCAGGCTCATGCCGCAGCCGGATCTGTGGATGGCTGGGAGCAGATCATGAACGATGCTGTCGTGGTCGTGGCCGCAGAGCAGCGTTCCAAGGCCCCCTCCGCACCGTCGAAACAGGTTGTCGCCGACCCATTGACCGCCAAGGTGCAGGAACGGATCCGCACCTTGTTGGAGGCCCCGATATCGCAGGTCGACGACATCACCCGGGAGCGGGTGGCGGAAATGGCCGCCGTGTTCGCCGCCGCCGACGGTTACCGGGTCGAGCAGCTCGATGAGGCGATCGACGGTGGGCTCAGCGAGCTGAATGTATACGGAGTCAACGGTCGTTCGGTTCTCGAAGTCGAGTTGCAGGAGGGCGTGCAGCAGGCGCACTTCATTCTGCGCACCCTCCGGGGCAATTCGACACGGAACACTGTCGCGATGCAGCTGGCCGGGCTGGTCGGCGAGTGGGCCGAGCACGAGAACCGGGACACCGTGCGCGACTTGCTCGAGTCGCGCACCGGTGATCTGCTGGCCGCGAGGAACGGGCGTGGTCAGGTGAAAGTCACGATGACCGGCCCGGTCGGCAGACGGCAGCTGGAATTCATCCTCCAGACCGACCGCGGTCTCTACGAGAAGTTCACCTACCGCGAGGCGACCGGTGCGGCGACGATGTCCGATCACTCCGGTGTGGTGACCGATATCGTCTCCCATTCGCCGCGGTCGGTGTTGCCGTCCATACCGGCTCGGGGTTCGTGGCAGGAATGGGAGGCAGCGCCGCCGAAGGGCATGTCAGAAACCGATCCCGCGATGGCAGCATACGAAGTCGACGACAGCCGCACCGCGACGAATGGTGCGCGGCAAGCCGACTCGGCCGCTCCGGGTGCTCATGTGTCTCCGTCTGTGGATCATGTTCTGGCGGAGGGGCCGAAGAATTGTCTGCCGGAGGCGGCGCGGAATGCATGGAGGTCGGCGGGGCGGCCGGTGCCCAAGCGGCTGGCTGGGTTCACTGCCGGGCTGGACGGTGTGCTTGTGGGAGATGCACCCGACCTGGTGGGTGTCGGGTTCGACGAGCGTGTTCATTCGCTGGCGGATGTGGGTGCTCTGGTACCGAACGACGGTGACGCTGTTGTGGCGGTTCTGGTGTACGAGGAGGTGGGTGAGCGGGCGCCGCAGTGGGGTCATGCGGTGACTGTGAAGCGTGTTGACGGTGTGGTGCGGGTGTTCGAGGAGGGGATGCCGGAGCAGGGTGTGGTGCTGGCGGGGTGGAAGCCGCCGGAGGACGTGGTGGTCGGTGCGGATGACCAGGCGGTGGTGTTGGCGATGCGAATTTCGGCTTCGCGCGCCGGGGATGTCTCACCTGGTGGTGAGTTGCCCGCCGCAGTACGGCAATTCGCGCGTATTCGGGTCGGTACACGGTCGCCGGATTCCGGACCGCCACACGACTACATTCCGCCCCGCGACGCGGTGCCGGCGATACCGAGCGAGGTTTCCCGGCACGCCTGGAACGATTTCCTGGCGCCTGTGGTCGCGGAGGTGGAACTCGAAAGTGTCTCCAGCCCGGGTGGTCTCGATCCGCTGATGGCGGAGCAGCGGCGGCTGGAGCTGATGGAGCAGCGGTGGTCCGGTTTGCCCGCGGAAACCCGCTCGCGCATCGTGGGGTATCTGACCGATCCATTCGAGCACTTGCTGGCGGATCCCCGCCTCGCGCCGATTCCCTCCGCCGACCAGTTGCCGCCATCGATGGCCGACGAGGTGAACCGGATGCTGCTGGCGCGGCGGCGCGATGAGCTGGCCGATATCGACGGGGCCAGCGCTGAACAGGTGCGAGAACTGGCCGAGTTGAACAACTGGATCGACCGGTTGCGCACAGCCGAGCGGTGGGCGACCCACCTGCCGGGACATCCGCGAGTTCGGCTGCTGCGCTCGGACTTCGGTGACAGGCAATGGGTGCTCACCGTCGGCGACCTGGCCTCCCAGGACGTGTCAGAGGTCCAGATCCACGTCTACGACAGCGAATTCGATGAGGGCGCCGATACCGGGCTGATCGCGGTGATGGACCACGCCTCGCGCGCGACGCCGGCCGAACCGCCCGCCGCGGTGCTGTGGTTCGGTCCGGATGCGACGGGACTGCAGGCGTTCGTCCGGAACCTGGCGTCGGCACGCGACATCCGTGACTGGTGGGGCTCCGACATCACCGTGATCGCACACGATCAGGCATCCCGGCAGGTGATCGGCGGACTGAACGACGTCGGACTGAGCACACAACCCAACAAGGTTTCGTCGGACGCGCTCGCGCGCGTGGCAGCGACGTTGCCGGTGGATCGGGAAAGGATCATTCGCGATGCGCTTCGGTGGGCCGATATGTCCAGCATCGAGGACATGCTGCTGCCCGAGGGCGCGTCCATCGCGGACGCGGTCGATTTGGGTGCGAAGAACGCCATCAGGTGGCGGCAGTGGCCCAGCTACGCACGGGAGGAGCTGAAGCGGAAATACCCCGATGTGCTGGCCAACGTGTTCGGGGTGCCCGACGAGGTGCGTTACTGGGCGAATACTCACGCTCTCCAAGCGGACCTGGGGGCGGTCGACGCCGAAATCGCCGCGGGAGACTCTTCCGGTGAGCACATCGCGCATGTCGAGGCGACCGACCGGACCTTGACGCTGCTCCGACAGTTGCTTCAGCGGGAAACGATCGGTGCACAGCCAGAGCTGTTGTCGCGCCGGCGAACTCCGGACGGTGGGCTCGAACTGATCTTCGGGCTGGGCAATCCGGGCACCGCCGACAAGGTGCAATGGCTCATGCTCGGAACCGCGACAACCGAGGATCAGCTGCGAAAGCAGGCTTCGCAGGCAGTGACATGGCTCCGAACGGTGAGTGCGGCGTCACCCGAGACGGCTCTGGCCTTCTTCGTCCGGCTCGATGGTGCCGGTGCGGCCGCGGCTCGATCAGCCGAGGCAGCCGCCGAGTCGGCGGGGACACGATTCGCCCTTCAGGTCGCGGCCGAATTCGGAGCCCGCCGCGCACTGCATCATCGACGCCCGGACTTCGAGCTGGTCGGACTGCCGGTCGGAACGCCGGAGGTGCGTCAGGCGGCGCTACTGCTGAAGCCATTGCTGAACAAGATCGGCGCCGTTTCCCGGGACGCTGATCCCGCCACGACGGTCACCGACATCCTCGACGATGCGTCGGTCGTGCAAGCCGAAATTCGACATCAGATCAATCATCTGGTCAGCCGCTTGCGGTTCGGCGGCTCCGCTCAGCAGCTGGATCTGCGGGCTTGGGACATCGACCGGATCGACAGCACCCTGCGGGAGCTGGAGGTGCTCGCCGAGGTTTCGCGGGGAGGTGACCGGAACGACGCCGAAGCGGAGAGCAACACGGATCTCCTCGCCGAATGTTTCGGTCTTGCAGCGGAATTGCGAGCTTTCACCCTATTCCTGGACCGCCTGCGGGAGTTGCCGCGCGACGGACGCGACAGTGAGTTCTGGGCGACGCTGGATCATCCGCGGGAGGTCCGGGAGTCGCTCGGTGCGCTGGCTCGACGCATAGGGCTGGCCGTGCGAATCGCCGAGAAGATGGAGGTCGGGTTCGACGACGAGGACGTCGAGCACGACGCGTTGTTCGGCAGCGACAGCGGGTCGACCGCGGATGGCGTCGTGCCTTGGCCCTGGGGCCCGAGCGGTGGCCGGGTCGACGTGGATCGGATTCGGCTGCTGAGCGAGCTGTGGGCGCGGGTGCGCACACCGCAGGATCGGGAGCGGCTCACCGAATTGATCCTTCTGACCACGGAATTGATGGCCGTCGACGTCGAGGTCGCCCACCTGCGTTCGCGAACCGAGCAGGCGGTCGAAGTGTCGACGGTCGAGAACTTGGCAGCCGGGGTATTGCGCGCCCATGCGGCACGTGCCGATGTCCGACACGGCCTCGAGGCGGGATGCGAGTCGCTCGGAGTTCCCATAGCGATCGGCACCCGGGTCGACGAGGTGCATTGGTTGCACATCGATGCGCACAATCAGCTGGCCGAACTTCTCGGCGTGGACGCTGCCGAATTGACCCCGCCGCGAATTCGGCTCGAGATCGACAACCGGACCGGGCCGGATGCGGATTCGGCGCAGCGGCTGGAGAATAGGCGTCGCGGCCTGGCGGCATTGTTCGACCTGGCGCTGATGTATGCCCGGGCGGATGCGAGCCTGCAGTGGTTGACACAGCAGGCGAACCTGCTGGCCGCGATAGTGGAGAGTGCGGGTCCCGCGGGCAGGACCGCGGCGGCCGCCGACCCGACTGGATTCGCCGCCGAATTCGGCCCCGATACCGACACCTGGGCCGACGAGCGCATCGACGAAGTACTGGCCGAAATTGCTGAAAAAACCAGGCCGACAGCACCTTCGCCGACACCAGAGTCCTCTGAGGTGCAGGCGGACAGCATGTCCGAGTCCGATCCGGCGACCGCTGACAACCCCAGTGCCGACGACCGTGCCGGGGGCGTGGGCGAGCGACCACAGCAGACCGATTCGACGGCTCCGGAGGGACCCGCGTACGTCCCGCAGTCGCCGGATCATGTGCCGGCAGGCAGTTCAAGGAATTCTCTCGTCCCTCACTCCGACGATTTTGTTTCGGATGACCCGTATGGGGTGAATAAGTGGTTGCGTGCGTTGCGTCACTATCTCGGAAAAACTAGAGCGGAGTTCGCCGGGCCGTTCAGCGGGTCCTTGATTGCTCAATTCGAAAACGAAAAGAGGATGAAGAAGCCAACTGCGCGAGCGGTCCGTGAAATTTGTGTTGCGAACGCTGTCCCGATCGATGTGGCTCGCGCGGCGCTGATTCAGTTCTTCGATGGTGAAGGCATCGCTGCCTTCGATCCTGAGGGTGAGTTCGCGCCTCGGCCGGAGGATTTCGATGTTGATGACCCGTATGGGGTGAATAAGTGGTTGGGTGCGTGGCGTCACTATCTCGGCAAATCTCGACCCGAGTTCGCCGGGTCGTTCGGCGAGACGCTGATTCGGAATTCTGAAAATGAGGTGAACGCGCCTCGTGTGGAGTCGGTTTCTGATATTTGTGTTTTGAATGCCATTCCGGTGGATCTTGCTCGTGGGGCGCTGGTTCGTTTCTTCGATGGTGAAGGCATCGCTGCCTTCGATCCTGAGGGTGAGTTCGCGCCTCGGCCGGAGGATTTCGATGTTGCTGATCCGTTTGCGGTGAATGATTGGTTGGGTGCGTGGCGTCGCTATCTCGGCAAGTCTCGAACCGAGTTCGCCGGGCCGTTCGGTGAGACGATGATTTTGAGTTCTGAAAATAAGCTCAGAAAGCCGACTGCGCGAACGGTCGGTGGTGTTTGTATCGCGAATGGTGTTCCGGTCGATCTCGTGCGTGCGGCGCTGGTTTGTTTCTTCGATGGTGAAGGCATCGCTGCCTTCGATCCTGAGGGTGAGTTCGCGCCTCGGGCGGAGGATTTCGATGTTGATGCTCCGTTTGCGGTGAATGATTGGTTGGGTGCGTGGCGTCGCTATCTCGGCAAGTCTCAAGCTGAGTTCGCCGGGCCGTTCAGTGGGGCGATGACTTGGAGTTCTGAAAATAAGACCAGAAAGCCGACTGCGCGAACGGTCGGTGGTGTTTGTATCGCGAATGGTGTTCCGGTCGATCTCGTGCGTGCGGCGCTGGTTTGTTTCTTCGATGGTGAAGGCATCGCTGCCTTCGATCCTGAGGGTGAGTTCGCACCTCGGGCGGAGGATTTCGATGTTGACGCTCCGTTTGCGGTGAATGATTGGTTGGGTGCGTGGCGTCGCTATCTCGGCAAGTCTCGAACTGAGTTCGCCGGGCCGTTCGGTGAGTCGACGATTGCGAGTTATGAGAACAAGACAAGCCGACCGGCCGCGGGGGTGGTTGGTGATCTTTGTGTCGTGAATGGTGTTCGGGTCGATTTCGTTCGTGCGGCGTTGGTTCGGTTCTTCGATGGTGAGGCGGTTGGTCCGTTCGATCCTGAGCGTGAGTTTGCGCCTCGGGTGGAGGATTTCGATGTTGCTGATCCGTTTGCGGTGAATAAGTGGTTGGCTGCGTGGCGTCGCTATCTTGGCAAGTCTCGTGCTGAGTTCGCCGGGCCGTTCAGTGAGTCGGCGATCAGTGGTTCTGAAAATAAATTCAAAAAGCCGACTGCGCGAACGGTCCGTGCTGTTTGTGTCGCGAATGGTGTCCCGGTCGATATCGTGCTTGCGGCGCTGGCTCGGTTCTTCGATGTCAGAGCGATCGTTCGGTCCGACCCTGAGCGTGAGTTCGCGCCTCGGGTGGAGGATTTCGATGTTGATGATCCGTTTGCGGTGAATGAGTGGTTGGGTGCGTGGCGTCGCTATCTCGGTAAGTCTCGTGCTGAGTTCGCCGGGCCGTTCAGTGAGTCGATGATCAAGAATGTTGAAGATAAGGCCGACAAGCCGGCTGTGGGGGTGGTTCGTGATCTTTGTGTCGCGAATGATATTCCGGTCGATTTTGTTCGTGTGGCGTTGGTTCGGTTCTTCGATGGCGTGGGGGTTACTCTGTTCGATCCTGAGCGTGAGTTCGCGCCTCGGGTGGAGGATTTCGATGTTGATGATCCGTTTGCGGTGAATGATTGGTTGGGTGCGTGGCGTCGCTATCTTGGTAAGTCTCGTGCTGAGTTCGCCGGGCCGTTCAGTGAGTCGGCGATCGGGGGTTACGAGAACAAGACAAGCCGACCGCGTGCGCGGGTGGTTCGTCATCTTTGTGTCGTGAATGGTGTTCCGGCCGGTTTCGCGCGTGTGGCGTTGGTTCGGTTCTTCGATGGTGAGGCGGTTGGTCCGTTTGATCCTGAGCGTGAGTTCGCGCCTCGGGTGGAGGATTTCGATGTTGCTGATCCGTTTGCGGTGAATAAGTGGTTGGGTGCGTGGCGTTACTATCTCGGTAAGTCTCGTGCTGAGTTCGCCGGGCCGTTCAGTGAGTCGGCGATTGGGAATTATGAGAACGAGGTGGCCCGGCCGCGTGCGCGGGTAGTTCGTGATCTTTGTGTCGCGAATGGTGTTCCGGCCGGTTTCGCGCGTGTGGCGTTGGTTCGGTTCTTCGATGGTGAGGCGGTTGGTCCGTTTGATCCTGAGCGTGAGTTCGCGCCTCGGGTGGAGGATTTCGATGTTGCTGATCCGTTTGCGGTGAATAAATGGTTGCGTGCGTGGCGTCGCTACCTCGGCAAGTCTCAAACTGAGTTCGCCGGGCCGTTCAGTGAGTGGACAATCAAGCATATTGAAATTAACGCCGACAAGCCGTCTGCGGCGGTGGTTGGTGATCTTTGTGTCGTGAATGGTGTTCCGGCCGGTTTTGTTCGTGTGGCGTTGGTTCGGTTCTTCGATGGTGAGGGGGTTGGTCCGTTTGATCCTGAGCGTGAGTTCGCGCCTCGGGTGGAGGATTTCGATGTTGCTGATCCGTTTGCGGTGAATAAGTGGTTGGGTGCGTGGCGTTACTATCTTGGTAAGTCTCGTGCTGAGTTCGCTGGGCCGTTCGGTGAGACGCTGGTTCGGGATTCTGAAAATGAGGTGAACACGCTGGGTGTGGGGTCGGTTGGTGATCTTTGTGTCGTGAATGGTGTTCCGGCCGGTTTCGTTCGTGTGGCGTTGGTTCGGTTCTTCGATGGTGAGGCGGTTGGTCCGTTTGATCCTGAGCGTGAGTTCGCGCCTCGGGTGGAGGATTTCGATGTTGCTGATCCGTTTGCGGTGAATAAGTGGTTGGGTGCGTGGCGTTACTATCTTGGCAAGTCTCGTGCTGAGTTCGCCGGGCCGTTCAGTGAGTCGACGATTGTTAATTGCGAGCACAAGATAACCCGGCCGCGTGCGCGGGTGGTTGGTGATCTTTGTGTCGCGAATGGTGTTCCGGCCGGTTTCGTTCGTGTGGCGTTGGTTCGGTTCTTCGATGGTGAGGCGGTTGGTCCGTTCGATCCTGAGCGTGAGTTCGCGCCTCGGTCGGAGGATTTCGATGTTGCTGATCCGTTTGCGGTGAATAAGTGGTTGGGTGCGTGGCGTTACTATCTTGGCAAGTCTCGTGCTGAGTTCGCTGGGCCGTTCGGCGAGACGCTGGTTCGGGATTCTGAAAATGAGGTGAACACGCTGGGTGTGGGGTCGGTTGGTGATCTTTGTGTCGTGAATGGTGTTCCGGCCGGTTTCGTTCGTGTGGCGTTGGTTCGGTTCTTCGATGGTGAGGCGGTTGGTCCGTTCGATCCTGAGCGTGAGTTCGCGCCTCGGTCGGAGGATTTCGATGTTGCTGATCCGTTTGCGGTGAATAAGTGGTTGCGTGCATGGCGTCGCTACCTCGGTAAGTCTCGTGCTGAGTTCGCCGGGCCGTTCGGTGAGTCGACGATTGCGAGTTATGAGAACAAGACAAGCCGACCGGCCGCGGGGGTGGTTGGTGATCTTTGTGTCGCGAACGGTGTTCCGGCCGGTTTCGCGCGTGTGGCGTTGGTTCGGTTCTTCGATGGTGAGGCGGTTGGTCCGTTCGATCCTGAGCGTGAGTTCGCGCCTCGGCCGGAGGATTTCGATGTTGCTGATCCGTTTGCGGTGAATAAGTGGTTGCGTGCATGGCGTCGCTACCTCGGTAAGTCTCGTGCTGAGTTCGCCGGGCCGTTCGGTCAGTCGACGATTGGGAATTATGAGAACGAGGTGGCCCGGCCGCGGGCGCGGATAGTTCGTGATCTTTGTGTCGCGAATGATGTTCCGGCCGGTTTCGCGCGTGTGGCGTTGGTTCGGTTCTTCGATGGTGAGGCGGTTGGTCCGTTCGATCCTGAGCGTGAGTTCGCGCCTCGGCCGGAGGATTTCGATGTTGCTGATCCGTTTGCGGTGAATAAGTGGTTGCGTGCATGGCGTCGCTACCTCGGTAAGACTCGAGCTGAGTTCGCCGGGCCGTTCGGTCAGTCGACGATTGTTAATTACGAGCACAAGATAACCCGGCCGCGGGCGCGGATAGTTCGTGATCTTTGTGTCGCAAATGATGTTCCGGCCGATCTCGCTCGTGCGGCGTTGGTTCGGTTCTTCGATGGTGAGGCGGTTGGTCCGTTCGATCCTGAGCGTGAGTTCGCGCCTCGGCCGGAGGATTTCGACGCTGCTGACCCGCTTGCGGTGAATAAATGGTTGCGTGCATGGCGTCGCTATTCTGGATCGACACGGGAAGAGTTCTCCGGCAAGGTCAGCGAATACACCCTGGATCGCCTCGAACAAGGTCATACGGTCCGACCGGAATTGGTGACGTTGCGAAAACTGCGAGACGCCAATGGTATCCCGGACCAGATGATTACTGCCGCCGTCGAACGATTCTATCGGGAACCCTTCTATCGGGCTAAAAACTGGACCTATATCGGTCCGGACAGCGAGGATCAGTACGGCACGGCCGAGCATGAAATGGACATGCAAGAGGCTGCCCTGTTCGGGCGATTTTTCCGGACCGAGGTGGGTTCACCGGAGGAACACGCGATCGTAAGCGAGATCGTCGAAGTCTACGCCTGGATTGCCGATCGGGCGGTACGCCGGCTGGCGGGCCGCGCGGATCCGGAAGTCCGTGACGAGCTTGCGCAACGGTGCCGAATTGCTATCTGGTCGGCGGTGTCGCGCCATATTCCCGGCACTCCGTTTGTGAAGCACGCGTGGAAGAATTCTCGGTGGCTGGTCACTACTGCTCGCGACGGGTCGCTACTGCAATTGAGCGACGTGCAACACGATCTGGTCGTCGAAGTGCGTCGCGAAGCGGTTGGGCAAGCGGCCGAACTGCAGTTGAACGTGGCTTCGGTGCCGAGTCCGCGGATTGCTGAAGCGATCGGTGTGCCTCTGGCCGATGTTGAGTGGGCGCGTCATATTCTCGCGGGAAGCAACATCTCGCTCGAGAGCTTGCCCACCGCCGGTAACGACCAAGCTCGCAAACTTTTCGAGTCGGCGGCTGCCGAAGAGAGGTTTGGGTCTCCTCTCAATGATGTCGCCCTCGCTGCGGATGTCCAGGCAGGGTTGGCAGGCCTTGCGGATCCGAACATGGCGTGGAATCTCCTTGTTCTCCATCTCATCGACGGATTTTCGCTGGCCGAGGTTGCCGAGCGTCTCGGCCTGACAATGACGCGTGCCGAGGAGCTCTACGACGAGGTCAAAGCTGTGCTCGGGACTGTCCTTTCTCCCGATGCCGATAGCGATGACGACGTGCGGCGTTCAGGTGTGGACGTGGACGAGCCCGGTTATGCGGCTCGGACCGCGATCAGCGGGCGGCCCGCGATGGGCAATCCAGCCGAGGCCGGGGATGTGACGGCGTATGTGTCGCCGTCGGTCGGACATGTCTCGGCTGAAGGTCCGAGGGATTGTCTGCCGGTGGCGGGGCGTGATGCGTATGTGGCGGCTGGTCGGACGGTGCCGGAGCGGCTGGCCGATTTCAGTTCCGGTGGCAATGGTGTGTTGCTGAGCGAGGCGCCCGGCGTGGTGGGTGTCGGGTTCGATGAGCGCATCACGTCGTTGGAGCGCGCGCGTGATGTGGTGGCGGTCGAGGGTGGCGCGGTGGTCGTGGTGCTGGTGTACGAGGGCGTCGATGGTCGGCTGCCCCGGTGGGGCCATGCGGTGGACATCAAGTGTGGTGCCGACGGCGTGGTTCGGGTGTTCGAGGAGGGGATGCCGGGCGAGGGTGTTGCGTTCGAGCAGTGGCGGCCGCCGAAGGGTGTGGTGGTGGGTGCTGGTGGTGAGCCGGTGGTGGTCGCCATGCGGGTGTCGAAGTCACCTGCCGAGGATGTGCCGGTCGATAATGAATTCCCGTTTGTGGCAAAGCGATTCGAGAACATCAAGGTCGGCGCGCGGTCGCCGGCGAAACCGCCGCGCAACTACATCGAGCCGCGCCGGGCGGTGCCGACGATACCGAACCGGGATTCGTGGCAGGCGTGGGACGAATTCGTGTCGGACGTGTCCGCCGCGGTGGCCCGCGAAAGCGATGCGCGTCCGGGTGGTCTCGATCCGCTGGCGGTGGAGCAGCTGCGGCTGGAGGTGATGGAGCAGCGGTGGGAGGCGCTCCCGGCGGCAACCCGATCGCGCATCGCGGGGCATCTGAGCGACAGCGACGAACGCGAGTGGGCCGAGATCGCCGGTTATCCGCTGCCGTCCGCCGACCAGTTGCCGCCATCGATGGCCGACGATCTGAATCGGATGCGGCTGGCGCGGCGGCGGGCGGAGCTGGCCCGCATCGAGCGGCCCAGTGCGGAGAACGTGCGGGAGCTGGCCAAGGTCGACAACTGGATCAACCGGTTGCGGGTCGCGGGGCGGTGGGTCACGCATGTGCCGGGGCATCCGCGGGTTCGCCTGCTGCACTTGGACTTCGAATCGCCGCGCGCGATGCTGACCATCGGCGAGCCGCGGACGGCGACGAATACCGCGGTCCATGTCTCCGCCGAGGGGCTCGATCCCGCGGTCGACCGCCACCTCGCCACGGTGATGAACCACATGTCGTCGGGAACACCGGAGGATCCGGCGGCGGCCGTCTTGTGGATCGGGCCGAAGGCGCCGGAACTGATGACCTACGTCGCCGATCTGGCGGCGGCGCGCGGCGTGCTGGACGGTGCGGCTCCCGATATCGAGGTGGTCGGACACGATGCGGTCGCGGAAAAGGTGATGGTTGAGGCGAGGGTCGCCGAGCACGGCCGTCACCGGCAGGAGCAGATCCCGGATCGCAAGACCGATGTGCCCCCGCTGGCGGGTGAAGCGGACGAGATCGTGCGGGATGCGTTGCGGTGGGCCGGAATGTCGAGCATCGAGGAGATGCTGGTGCCCGACGGTGCCTCCGTCGCCGAAGCGGCCGCGATCGGTGCCGCCAATGCGCTGCGCTGGCTCGGCTGGCCCGCCTACGCGCGAGAGGCGCTGCAGCAGCGGCACGCGGCTGCGCTGGCACGGTCTTTCGGGCTGCCGGAGCAGATACGTCACGAGGCGAATCTGGCGCTTCTGTCGTCCGAAATCGCGGCTTTCGATCCCGACGCCCGCGCCGCGTTCGGGGTATTCACGGTCGCCGAACAGCGGATGAAGGGGCAATCCGGCGCCGTGGTCCGGTTGCTGTCCCGCACCCGCACGGCCGCCGGCGAGCGAGAGCTGACCCTCGGTTTCGGGAACCTGAGCACGGCCGGCGCCGTATATCGGCTCGAGCTGAATGCGGCGGCGGACGTGACCGAGCTGGAGGCGCAGATCTCGGCGGCTGTCGATCGCTTCCCGCAGTTGCCCAAGGCAAATTTCGGCGTGGCCATGGTCGTCGTGCTCCGATTGGCCGGTACGCAATCGCCGTCATCCGCCGCGGTGGTCGAACAGGCCGGTGCACGGTTGGCCACCGAGACCGCGGCGTCCAATGGTGCTCGCCGGGCCCTGGATCCCTATGGGCGACGCCCGAACAGCCACTTCCTCGGGCAGGAGTCCGGCGAGCCGGTGGTACGCCATGCGACGGCGCTGTTGCGGTCGGCGGACGAGATCGATTCCGTCGCAGGAAATTCCACCGACGATATCTGGTTCCCCGATCCCGCCCGGGAGATCGCACGAGCGCGCGAGGTTGTCGCAGCCGAGGCCGCCGACATCGAAAAGAAGATCAAACGGCTGGTCCGTGGCATTCGTGGTGGTCGGATAGCGCCGGCCGAGTTGCGACCGGACCGAATCGACCGAACCTTGCGGGAGCTGGCCCTCGACGATGACGGCCGGAACGTGCTCGCCCTCACCGAATGCTTCCGGCTCGCTCCCCAGTTGCGGGCCGCGGTGGCGATTCGGCAACGCTTGGAGGACTACCCGACGGACGGCCGCGACGGGGCGTTCTGGTCGCAGCTCGACGAACGGCAGACGGCCCGGGAATCGGCAGGTGCTCTCGCCCGGCGTCAGGTGCTGACGCTTCGGGTCGCCGACTTGGTTCGGGAAGCGTTGTCCGCCAATGCCGGCGACCCGGCATGGCGATCGATAGCTCGGGAACTGGTGCTGTCGGGCCATCTGGACGCCATCTACTCGGAACGGGTACGGACGTGGGCGACATTGCTGTCGGAGCGGGCGCGCACCCCGCGTGATCGGGACCGGGTCACCGAACTCATCGACGCGGCCGCAGCGCTGGCGATCGTCGACATCGAGATCGCGCACTTGCGGTCGCGGACGAGAGTCGACGCCGCCGAGGCGTGGGCAACCCTTGTTCAGGAGGCACATTCGGACCGTGCCGACCTTCGCAACGAGTTCGACGCACTGCGATCGGCGGCCGATCTGCCCATCGGCGCCGGTGCCGAGATCGACGGGCTCCGCGGCATGCGTGCCGACCGTGATCGGGCGCGTGAACAACTGATCGCCCGCCTGCCGAGCCGGCCCGGGGCGACACTGAGCCCGCAGCGGATCCGGGCGGAGATCGCCCACCACGCCGCGGCGGGCACCACTCTCGAGGAGTCCTTGACGACGCTGGCCAACCGATACTTCGGCCTGCGCGAATTGGTTCGAGTCGCGTCCCGGCACCACGTCGCCGAACGGCGATTGCGGAGTTTGACAGGACAGGCGAAGTTGTTGGCCGCACTGGGCGACGATGCCGCTCGTGCCGAAGTCGCCGAGCTCACCGGTGTCGCTGTCGACATGAATGTGTGGACCAACGAGCAAATCGACGCTGTTCTGACGGAATTCACCGGCAAGTACCGGCCGCCCTCGCCGCCCTCGCCGGGCGCCGCCCGGTCCGGTGCGACAGACGAGTCCGATACATCGACGGCCGCTTACGATTTCGCAGAGAAGCACGCACCGGAGCTGCTCTGTGGCCCGAAGGTGCAGGCTGTGATCGTGGCGGGTGCGGGGACGCATGCGGTCGGGATGTCTCCGAGGTCGGTCGGTGATCGGGAGATTGCGTTGCGGGGGATGGCGGGTTCGGAGTTCGCGAAGGGGCTGGATGCGAACTGGGATTCGGATTCGTCGCTGCCGGGCCCGGCCGAGTTGGCCGCCTGGACCGAGTTGGCGGAGTTGGCTGGGTCGAAGTCGGCCGGTGTCGCGGAGTTGGCCGAGTTGGTGCGGCGGGTGTACGCGCCGGGCAATGACATCGGCATGATCGCCGCGGCACTGGACGTGACCGGGCAGGGTGTAGCGCACGCGGTGGCGGCCGTGCGGGTCAATGATGAGCTGGCTGAGCAGTTCCCGGCCCAGCTACGTGGCCGAGTCGGTGCGATTGCGGTGTACGACGACGCGTATGACGAAGCCGACGACGGCTGGATCGTGGGTCAGGCCGCGGTGGCGCGGTGGGTGCGCCGAGCCGGGCCGGGTGTGCACAAGGTGCACCGGCTGGTGTTCCGCGACAATGGCGCGCCGCAGCACCGATTGAACGGTGCGGAACCGTCGGTGCTGCATGGTCCGGACAAGCCATTGGGTGCCGTGCTCGCGGAGGGTGACTTCGAATCGGAAACCTTCATCGAGCCGAGACGGGCGGTGCCGGCGATACCGGCCCGGGTCTCGCCGCGCGACTGGGACGACTTCCGGTCGGGTGTGTACGGTGAGGCGGCCGATCCGGGCCGCACCCACTCGGCTGCTGTGGATCCGCTGGTTCGGTGGAGTGAAGCGAATCTGCCGCAGCAGGCGGTGCTGCGGCAGCGCTGGTCGGCGTTGTCGGCGGCCACCCGATCGCGCATCGTGGGGTATCTGACCGATCCGTTCGAGCGTTCGCAGGCGGAGCACCGTGGTGAACCGTTGCCGACCGCCGATCAGTTGCCCGAACAGATGGCCGACGAGCTGAACCGCATGCTGCTGGCGCGGCGGCGGGAGAAGCTCGCCGGTATCGAGCGGCCCAGCGCGGAGAATGTGCGCGACCTGGCCGAGACGAACAACTGGATCAACCGGTTGCAGCTTGCGCAGCGGTGGGCCACGCATGCGCCGGGCCATCCACGGGTTCGGTTGCTGCGCTTGGACTTCGGTGACTCGCCGCACCTGGTGGTCACCGTCGGTGACCCGCGGTCCACGCAGGCGTCGGAGGTCCAGGTTCACGTCTACGGCAACGGATCCGATGCCGCGGCCGGCGACGGTGTGACCGCGGTGATGGACCATGCCACGCGGGCGACGTCCAAGGATTCGACGGCGGCGGTGCTGTGGCTCGGATCCGATGGACCGGGGCTCACCTCCTTTGTCACGCACTTGGCGTCGGCCCGCGGCATCGCCGGCCGATCGGACTCCGGTATCACGGTGATCGGACACGACCAGTCCTCCCGGCAGGTGCTGAACGATCTGAACGGTGCCGGAGTGAGCATTCGGCGCCCTCAGGTTTCCTCGAGCGCGTCGCTGCTCGAGGCGATCACCGTGCCGGTGGCCGGTACCGCAAAGATCGTCCGCGACGCGCTGCGGTGGGCCGGGATGTCGAGCATTGGCGACATGGTGCTCGCGGAAGGCGCCTCCTTCACCGACGCGGCGCGAGTGGGCGCGGCCAATGCGGTGGCGTGGGACGGATGGCCGCCCTACGTGCGGGAGGTGCTGAAGCAGCAATATCCGGATGTGCTGGCCCAGGCTGCCGGATTGCCCGACGACGTGCTCGGCTGGGCGAACCAGCAGACCCTGGCGGCAGCGGGCGCCGAAGCCGAGATCAACACAGCCGACCGCGCGATGAAGATCGTTCGGTCACTGATGGATCAGCGGTTCCGCGCGCCGGACCACGCTCAGTTGTTGTCGCGCACGCGCACGCCGGACGGTGGCCTCGAGCTGACCATCCGCTTCGATGAGCCCGGCACCGCCGCCCGACTGCTCGGCCTGGGCAAGGAAGCCCCGTCGCGATGGCTCGTACCCGCTCCCGCGGCGACCGTGGCGGAGCTGAATTCGATCCTGTCGAGCGCGGTCACGGAGTTCCAGACGCTGCGCAGGTCCTCGCCCGACGCGGCTCTGGTCGCGGTCGTCCGGGTGGCTGGTCCGAATGCCGCCGTGGATCCGTCGGTGGTCGCCGAATCCGCCGGCCGTCGGATGGCGCTCCGAATTGTCGCCGAACATGGTGCCCGCCGGGCGTTGCACCCGTATGGTCGGCGCCCGCACGCCGAACTCGTCGGACTACCGGCCGGTGCACCGGGGGTGGCGCATGCGGCGGCGCTCTTGCGGCAAATAGGCGAGGTCGACACCGTTTCCGGAGAATTCGACACCCGCCGGATTCCGAATCCCGCCAACGAGGTGGACCGCGCGCTCGGGGTCGCTCAGGGCGAATACGTCCATATCCGCGGTGAACTCGACGCTCTGGTCCAGCGCCTGCGCTTCGATGGTTCCGCGCCGATGCTGGATCCGCAGGCGCTGGACCCCGACCGGGTCGACCGCACGGTGCGGGACCTGACTGCCGCCGATGACCTCGGAATGGATACCGCAGGTGCGGACAATGGGGTCATCATCGCCGAATGTGTACGGCTCGCCGAGCAATTGCGTGCTGCTGCCGCCCTGCGAGACCACCTCCGGCGTTATCGCCAGCAGGGGCGTGATGCCGCGTTCTGGATGGGGCTCGACGACCAGCAGCATGTCTGGGAAGCGGTGGGCGTGCTCGCCCGGCGCCAGGTACTGGCGGTGCAGATCGCCGACCTCGTGCCGGAAGCATTGTCCGGCAGCGCCATCGGGCGGGAGCACCACTCCGAGTCGAGCGACCTCGGACCGCTGAGCGAACTGGACCTGGACCTGGTCCGGAACCGGACGACCGAACTGGCGGCACGGGCGCGCACCCAGGCCGACCGGGACAGAATTTCCCAATTGATCGATCTGGCAGCGGAATTGACTGTCGTCGACATCGAAATCGCGTATCTACGGCCGAAGGCTCGGGGTGCGTCCGAGATATCGACCCTCGAAACCTTGGCAACCGTGATGTCGGATGCGTACGCGCGTCGCGCCAGGCTCCGAAAGGCCATGGACCAGCGGTGCCGATGGCTCGATGTGCCGACGAGCGTCGGCACCGATGCGGACGAGGTGCGCAGGCTGCGCACCGAGGTGAATCAGCGGCTTGCCGATGAACTGGACGTGGGCCTCGAGGACCTGAGCTATGAGCTGATCCAGGACGAGATCGGGTCCTTGACCGAGTCCGAGGCCGATCGTGAGGAAAGGCTGTCGGACCTGCAGTCTCGGCTCAACATCCTGCATGAGCTGGCCGGAATGGCGCGGTCGCACGCTGACGCCGATTCGACGATGAGATGGCAGCTGGAGCGTGCGAACCTGCTCGCCGGGCTGACCGCCACCGTCGGTCGTGCGGCAGCCGCCGCCCTCGACGATGAACTTGCCGCCTTCGCCAGCGACCTCGGCTTCGCTCCGCAGGCGTGGGCACAGCAGCAGCTGACCGACACGCTCGCGGAGATCCGCCACAAGTATCAGCCCGGACCGGCCTCGCGGGCGGTGCCCGAGGTGGCCAGGCCGGCTGTGCTGCCGGAATCCGAACCGGCCACGGCTGCTTACGATTTCGCTGAGAAGCACGCGCCGGAGTTGCTCTGCGCTCCCAGGGTACAAGGTGTCATCGTCGTGGGCGCCGGGGAACAGGCCATCGGAATGGCTCCGGAATCTGTGCACGACCGCACGATCGCGACGCAGGGCCTGGCGGGCACGACGTTTGCGAAAGGTCTGGACGCCAACTGGGATTCGGATTCTCCCTTGGCGGGTCGGGCCGCGCTGGCCGACATGGTGTCGCAGGTGAACATGCCCGGAAACGGCGTCGGCATGATCGCGGCGGCGCTGGATATGAATGGTCAGGGGTTCGCGCACGCGGTGGCGGTCGTGCGGGTGAATGCGGCGCTGGTGGCGGAATTCCCGCGGCAGTTGCGTGGTCGAATCGGCGAGATCGCGGTATTCGACGACGCCTACGACGAAGCCGACGAGGGATGGATCGTCGGTGAGACCGCGGTGGCGCGGTGGGTGCACCGAGCCGGACCGGGCGTACTGAAGGCGCATCGTCTGGTCTTCGGTGACAACGGCGCGCCGAAGGAGAGGCTGGGCGCGGACGGGTGGCCGTCGCCGCTGCGAGGTCCCGAGAAGCCGCTGGGGGCGAGGGACGGTGATGCCGAGGCCGGGGAGTCGCCGTCGGCCGAGCGGGATATCACCCGCGCGGAGTGGGAGCGGGACGAGGTAGGCGCAGAGAGCCTCGTGCCCCCGCAATGGTCGCGTGAGCGTCCCGGCGCAGTGCGGCTGATCTCCACTCTGCTGAATCACGTTTTCACGCGAAGTGACAGCGCGCGGGTGGTGGTGACGCGGATGCCCGATGACGGATTGGAGTGCAGCGTCACTGTCGGCGGTCGTGCGCTGACACCGGAACTGCCAGGGACACAGGATGATTGGGTCACCGAGTTGGCATCGGCGGATTCATGGGGCGTCACCTTGCATCGGAACCCGCCCGGCCGGGAAGTCAGCTTCACCATTTTCGGCCGGCCCTCCGACCGGGGGCCGACACCGGACTGGTGGACTGCGACCACCCCTGCTGCCGATGCCTGGGATGGGCGTGCCGTGGATCTCACTGCCGGCGTGCGGATTCACCGTGATCAGCGGCAGTTGATCAACAAGGTCCGCCAGGCCATTGTCGAGCTGGCTGGAGTTGGTCGCGGTCAGACCTTGTTCCCGGAGTTGGCGTTCGCCGCGCTGGTCGACAATGCGCATCGGCATACCGACGGTGATGCGTGGGTTCGTGCGACGTTCTCGGATCGGGGCGTCCTGCGGGTCGAGGTCGGCGATTCGAGTTCTGCTCTGCCGGTGCCGGATCCGGTGCGTCCGAGCCGCCTTGTCATGGTGGATGATGTCGCCGGCCGATGGGGTGTCCAGCGGCATCGGCTGGGCAAGACGATGTGGTTCGAGTTCGATCTCGATCCGGCTGTGGAAGATCCCGACGGTGATGTCCGTGCCGATGTGACAGCTGATGTGCTGGACGATTCCGGTGACTGGCTGGACGAAGCGGTATTCGACAGCGGTACGGCCACCGAGGTTGTCGCGTGGTTGCGGCGTGTGTGGCACGTCGAGATGTCGGGTATCGATGTGCCGGAGGCGGCCAGGAGTGTGGCCGCTGGTGTGCATCACATGCTCACGGGTCATCGTCGATTCCGCGTGGTGAACGGTGCTGCCGTCACGGTCGGCTCGGTCGCCGGTGGCAAGGGTGTCGACATCAGGGGGCGGCGTGGGCGCAGCGGCGACATCTTCGTCGAGTCGATCACCGTCGACCCACAGTTGCTCGCAGACTCGACCGAGACGGCCGGTGACAAACTTTATGCGGCTGTTGTCGGTGCGTTCGGCGAGGTTCTGGTCGACGCCGAAGTCGGCGTGGCGCGTGAAGTGGGATTCCAGTACCTGTACTCGCATTACCTCGAATCTCGCCCGAACGGGGATGTTGACGCCGAGGCCGGGTTCGAGAAGTGGGTGGGCGAGCAGCTCGGTGGGTCGGTGGTCGCGGCCCGTGGTCGGACGCGCCGCAGCCGGGAATTGTCGAGGCGTTTCGATATCGAGCGTGCGGCGCGTGCAGCCACGGTCGATGTGGAGGTCAATGGGTGGGAGGGCGCGTCGGATGCGGCGCGGACGCTGTATCGGTTGCTTTTCGCGCAAGTGCGGGAAGACCCGGAATCGCGGGATCTCTTGGATGTTTCCACGCCGGAATTCGCCCCATCCTGGCATCTCTCGTGGGGCTGGGACTACGTGCGTTACCGCACGGTCTCCGATATCGCAGCGGCATTCGAAGCAGACACCGGTGTACCGGTAGTCGGGGCCGATGTGCTGGGCCTCGACATAGCGAAATTTCGGCTCTTCCTTTGTGGGATCGGTTTCATGTCTGAAATCTTCCCGAGTGTCGAAATCCGCGCTGCGGGTGCTCGATCGATGCCGAACTCGGTGATTGCCACACCAGCTGACGACGCGAGTGACCGTACGAATGAGATAATTTGCAACGCCGCATATCTGAAAACGAACACTCCCGCTGAGTATTCCACCGAATTCAGGCATGGCACTCAGGTCGGGGTGGACGAAGCTGCCCACCGTTTCGCGCTGGTCATGGTCGGCGACGCCGGTGCCGCCGTTCTCGATGCCGTGCTTCCGGCTCTGCTCGCCCGGTGGATCCGTGGAAGAGACCGCGAAGAACCCGGGTACGACTTGCCGTTCGCGGAATGGCTCGGCCGGCAGTTCTCGAAGTTCAGCCGACAGGCTCACTTCAACGATCGTCGGCCTGAACGACTCCTGCATCTGAACGCTCGAGCCGCGCTCGCGGAGTCGGTTGTCGCGGTCGTGAGGCCCCGGAACCAGGAGAAGCCCTCCGATGGGCAGCGGCTGCTTTTCTCGCTGCTGACCGAGCACCTGCCCGTGCCGGAGTCGGTACGCAGCGACAGCAGTAGGTCTTCGGCGGATCTCGATGCCGCGATCGAGGAGCCGCGCATCGGTATCCCGCCCGCGTCAACCACCCCGAGCGATGCGGTGCCTGCCTCCGCCGCGGGCCACACGACGGCGGCCGGATCGCGAGGTGGCGCAGGACTGTCGCAGCATCTGCGGTCCGGTCGGCGTGACTGTGGTGCGTGGGTGCAGTGGGCAGTGAAGGACTTTCTCGGCGCGGCGGGTGCAATGATCTCCCCGATCAATCCGGATTTTGTCGCCGAATCGGGTATGAGCGGCGTTCTATTCACTGCGCACCTCGGTGCAGAGTGGCGTCGGCGGCCGTTCGGGCAGGGCACCGATGGATTGTCGAAGGTTCTCGAGCATGTGCGGCGCAGGGGAGGTGCCGTCGCCGGTGCGATCGAGTTCGGTCAACTGGGTGCCCATGCGTTCGCTGTGTTCCGGGTTACCCAGGATTATCTGGACCGCCATCCGGAATTGAGGTTGACACTGGGCGAAGTGGTGGTGTTCGACGATGCCGCGGGTGGTTTGTTGCGTGGGGAGCACGTGAAGACTTGGCTACGTCTTGCCGATGAGCAGCAGGCCGGCACGGTGCACGGGGTTGTCTTCAAGGCCAATGGCAAGCCGGCGGAACCGCTGAAGAAGGGCCGCGGGGACAGGCCCAATCGCGGCCCGGCCGACGACCGTATCGGCGCCCGCCCACCTGTGGAAGAGCTACCGCCCGATGATCCCGATCCGCCACGGCTGCCGCTGTGGCGTGCGGTGGCCGTGGAGGCCGGGGTGTCCGTCCGGACGGTGCTGTGTGTGGCCGACGGCATCCCGGTACTCGGCGCGACGGCCGAACGGGTGCGCGAAGCGGCGGAGCGGCACGGGCTGGCGTTGCCGGCGACGCTCGCAGTGGATCCAGCGGCGCTGGCGGCACCGGACCCGGGGGTCACTGCGTGGGATGTGGCTGAGGCGGCCGGGGTTTCGCCCGCGACGGTGCGAGAGGTGGTGTCCCGGCGTGCGTCGGTGCACGACCTGTCGCACCGTCGCGCGCTGGCGGCCGCCGTGCAGTTGCGCTATCGGGGCCTGCCCATCGGATTGCGTTGGATCCTGCGCCGGCGCGCGGCCATCGCCGCGGCGGCCGATGTCGCGGTTACAGTCGTCGCGCAAGTACTCGACGGGCGAATGTCTGCCGAAACCGGTGACGGAGCACGGGTTTTCGACGCCATCCTGGGCTTGGCCGACTGGGAAGCGCCTTCGCGTGCTCGGCGCGGTGTCGGGGTCTTGGTTGCCGGAGCGGCGCCCGCGCATCTGCCCACACCGATGGCCGCGCCTGCCGGCCAGCTGCCGGAAGAAGTTGGCGACGGTCATACTCTCACTGCCGCAGGTGAATTCGACGTCGCGGCCGCGCTGCGACAACTTCCCGGCGACACCCGTGCGCGGAAGGTGGCCGCCGCGGCGAAGGTGGACCCCGCCACGGTCGTCGATCTGCTCGCCGGCCGGGATGTGAACGAGGCTGCCGCGCAGCGGATCCGCGATGCCGCCACCGAACTCGGGTACCGGCTGCCAGGTGTGCGGACGCAGGATGCGGTGGTCTGGGTGGCCGGTGCCGCGGCATCCTCGGTCAGCAAGGTGCGCAACGGTCACCAAGTTGGCCCGGATACCGAGCAACGGGTTCGCATCGCCGCACGGCTCATCGGCTACCCACTGACGCAACAGCAACAGTCCGAGCCGCTCCATCGGCCCGAGACCCGCCGCCGGTCGCCCGGCCTCGTGGCCCTGATCGCCGCCACGCTTCCCCCGGCGTTGCTGGTGCAAGTCTCCGACGAGGCGGACCCCGGTGCGACGCCGGCCACTGTCGGTGACGGTGCGGAGGCGGCGGTGCGGCCGGACACCGGTGACGACCGGATCGTGGTGCTGCGCGCAGCGCAGAGCGGTAATCGGGATGCCATGGGCAAGTTCCGAATTCGCTACGGCGCCGCAGTGCTGGAGTGGCTGAAGACGGAGGTGGACGGCGAGGAAGTCGCGCGTCGGCTGCGGGAACGAGTATTCGATCTCCTCTTCGCCGGGACTCTCCCGCAGGGACGCCGAATCGACGTCTGGGTGTTGAGCCGGATCGGCCTGGTGGTGGCCGAAGAGCGAGAGCGGCAGGCGTTCACCGAGCGGGTGTGGGCGTCGTTCGTGCGAACCGAGAGTCGTCATCCGAATGCGTCGGACGGACTGCCGGCCGGTCCGCTGACGGGTGTCGCGCCGGAAGTGCTGCAGTCCGCTCTGGACGCGTTGTCTTCGCCGGAAGACCGATGGGTGCTGTGGCAGCACCACATCCATCAGCGTGATCTGGGTGTGGTGGCCGCCGCCGCGCGGAGGCCGGTGCATGAGATCGCGGAGCTGGAACGCCGGGCGATCCGCGCCTTCGTCACCGAGGTGCGATTGCTCTCGGACCCGTACGCGCTGACTCGCGACGTCGGCCGGGTGGAACATGACCGCACCGATGTCGACCAGCCACCGCGTGACCCCGCTACCCGTCTCGCTGCGCTTTTCGATCAGGTGAGTCGGCAGATTGCCGCCCAGGTGCACGAGGCGTACCGGGAATTGTTCCGGCAGCCCGACGGCAGCTATGCCGAACAGTTGCGCATGCGCGATCACGGCGGACAGATTCCGCGCCGGACTCCGCTCAGCGAGCAGGTCGATATCGCGAACCTGTCGTTCGAACAGTTGCCGCTGTATTGGCAGCGGGTGAATCTGGCCCAGGCCCGGGCGGCATTGCGAATCACGATCGCGGCCCGCGATGCCGGCGTCGACCTGCACGCGCCGATGGCGGCGGAGTACATTGCCGCACGGCTGCGGGAATCCCGGGTCCACCAAAGCGTTTTCGCCCAGCAGGACATCGATTCCAACGCTGGTTCGACGTACCTGCGTCCGTATGCGGGGTTGACCGCCGACGAGGATCTTCCGCCGGTGGATCGGACACAGGACCTCGCCGCGGCCCGGCTGGCCATCGAGGAGATCAAACCTACGCCGCTGGATCGTGAGTCCTGGCGGCAGCGGTTGGAGTCCGGCGCCGCTGATCTGTCGGCCGCCGAACGCCTGTGGGAAGGGGTGCACGACCGTCTCGGTGGGGTGATGCGCTGGTACGGCTGGGCCGACCCGAATACACCGGTGGCTGCCGCTGGGGCGCTGGCCGCCGTACTGGAAAGGCTGTTCGCCGACGCTGACGACGATCGGCGGGTGACAGTCAGCGAGCAGGTCCAGGGTAATCCCGGTGCCCGGGTGCTGCGGGTCGAACTGGTGGTCACCGGGTCGCTGCCCGACACTGTCGCCGCGGCATCGGCGGCGGCCGAACAGTCCGGTATCGAGCCCGTCGAGGAGGGCATGAAGATCTGGCTGGAGTTCTTCGAGCGTCCCGCGATCGACGTACACCTCCCGGGATTCGCCGTGCACCGGAAGTTGTTCGGTCTCAGCACCGATCCCGATGAACGGCATGAAGAAGTGCGTCAGGTCCGGGACTGGGTGGTCACGCTGATCAGTGAACATCCCAGTGGCTGGTCGCGCGAGAAGATGGACGATGTCAAGTTGCTGATGTCCGAAGTGGCGAGCAACGGGCTGAATCACACCGACGGTGAGTTTGTCGTCGAGGTGTCGATCTCCGACGATCGAGTACTGGTACGCGGCTTCGACACCGATCCCGGCCGCCCATTCCAAGACGACCCCGCCGGTAGGCAGGGTGCCGAATTGGCGGCCATCAACGCGTTCGCCGACGCGGACGGTGATGTGGCCGGTGTCGATGACTTCGACCTCGGCGCCCTGGAAGCGATGCTCAGTGGCGAACGCGGTCGCGGCAAGGTGGTCTTCGACGGATGCGCCGACGCGTACGGGTGGCATCCGCTCGACACCGCCGAAGCCGCCGCGGCCGGTACCACCGAGTCGCAGCAGACCCTCGTGAAGGTCACCTGGTTCGAGAAGAACGCCGATGAGTCGCCGCTGCCCGCGCCGGCGACACCGGCGACCGCCGAGGGATATCCGGCGATCACGCCGCCGCTGCCGACGGCCACGCCGCCGCAACATCTCACGCCCGGAGTGATGTTCACCACCGCGAGCGACGATCAGCCCGGCGTGCCCGGCAAGGTCTGCGGTCGCGAGGTGGAGCTGAAGTTCCAGCAACTGCTGGGCGACAGCGGATCCCGGATCACTCCTGCGTCCTTGACCGCGGAGTTGGTGCAGGACGGAATGACCGACTGGTCCTTCGCCGAGGGCCTGGCCGCCGGCTGGCGGGATCGGCCGTTCGGCCGGGGTGTCACGGGATTGAAGGCCGCACTGGCCGCGGTGAACAACGACCGGGGCGCGATCGCGGGCGTGCTCGATCGCGGTGCCCTCGGCGCGCACGCCTTCGGCATCATGCGCGCCACCGCGGCGCTGATCGCGGCCAACTCGGAGCTGCGCGAGGCCGGAGTGGTCGAGGGCCAGGTCGTGGTGTTCGACAATGCCGACCCCGACGCTGCCCGCGACGGCGGCTGGCTCGTCACCGATGAGGCGATCGCGGCCTGGATGCAGCGGGTCGCCGCCGGCGGTGATGCCGAGATTCTGGGGATCGAATTCGACGAAAACCTTGACGCGGTGGTCGATTTCGCCGAACGTCCGACTGTCGGGTTGAGGGGCCGGATCGGCGCGCCGCCGGACGCGTTGCGGCTGGCTGATGTGACCCAGAGGCAGCGCGTTGCGCGAGCGGAACTCGGTCGGCTGCGTCGTGAATACGACCTGACGGTCGGGAAGCTCGGAGTGGATCGGGAAACACCTGCGGTCGAGGTGTTGCGGCGGCTCGAGGACGAGTCGATTCCGGTGCCCGATGGTGAGCAGCGGTCGGATCTGATCGACGGTGTCCGGTCCTTCCACTATGCGGATCGAGCGCATGAATGGTTGAGCGCCGTACGCCGTGAGTACCTCACAGCATTGCTGCAACGGGCGGTCTTCACCGCCGACATCACAGGGATGGCCGGGCAGATGGGCATCGACATGTCGGCCCCCGGATCTGCGGCACAGAAGGTGAAGGACCGCGCTGCTCGGTTGTCGGATTCCTTCCGGCAACGCCGGGCGGGCCTGCTGCGCGAACTGCTGGCCGCTGCCCGGGACTTCGATCGAGCAGACGCCGAAGTACGCAGGCTCGAAGGTGAGTTGGTCGCCGGCCTGGCGGATCCGGGCGTGACACCGGAGCACCGGGATCCCGCCGAGCCGGATCGAGGAGTGGGGGGCGCGGACGGCACCGCGGCTCTGCAGGCGCTCGCCGACCTGCTCGGGTCCGGCGTCATCGATGTCGCCGACCAACCGCTACAGCATGTGTCCGATGCCGAGTTGCAGGCCCGCACCGGGGGCAGGTTGTTGCGGTTCCCCGGGCCCAAGTACATGATCGGCGAGCTCGAGCGCTTGGGTTCGAAGGCATCGGTTCTGGTGGTGGACAGGGCTGTCGACGGCAGCCGCACACGATATGTCCTCACCAATTTCGCGGGCACGATCATCAAGATCGCCCTGGACGTCGGCGACATCGCCGAATTCTCGGCCCAGGCCGATCACGTTGCGTCGTCCTACGGTCTTCAGATCGACGGCCCGCGGACCTACGGTGTCTTCTTCGATGGAGAGGGCAACCCGGTTCATCCGGTTGATGACGACATCTACAGTCCGCCACAGTCCGACAATGTTCCGTCGGAGCAACGGGCGGCCGAATTGTCGAAGCTCTACTTCGCCTCCGTGGAGCGAGGTCGCGCTCGCGCCGACGCGAAGGCCGCGGCCGAGGTACTCGGGAGGGACTTGGGGCATCTGAGTCCGTCGGTGGTGTCCAACACCCTGGACGACCTCGAGCGAGAAGCGGCGAGCTTGCCGGCCCCCCTTCGGGCACAGCAGGTGGGCACGCTGATCGAAGCGCTGCGTCGGTATCAGCGCATCACCGATGAACTCGCCTGGCTGCACGCGGTGAACAAGGAGCGCCTGCAGGCGCTGTTGGCGCATCACCACTACCGAGCGGAATACGCTCTTCTGGCTCGCCGCCTGGAGGATCAGGGGCGGTCACGGTCGCCGGAACTCTCCGAGCTCGAGACCGCCACGTGGCAGGCTGAGTCCGAGCTGCGTCGTCTCGACCAGGCGATGGCCGACGGTCTGGCGAATCGAGCAGCTGTCCCCGAACCGTTCGCGCCTCTCAGGTGGCCGAGTCACTGTGTCCCGTCGGCCGCCATGGTGATCGCGGCCCTGACGAACGGCCCGCGTATTCGGCTCTTGGAGCGGGCCGTAAAAGCTGTCGGTACCACGACATTCGAGATAGCTGCCGCATTCGGTGCGCGACCCCAGGAGTTCGCCGATCACGCGGCGGTGCGGCAGACTCTGCTGGATCTGCCGCACGGTAGCGCCATAGTCGTCACCGACCACATCGAGGGCGGCGACAAGCACGTCTATGTCATGACCAACTACCGCGGTCGTGTCCTGGTCATCGACTGGAACGGCGTTGTCGTGCACGACTTCCCGCCGGAAGCGCAGCATGTGGTCACGGGCTGCACAGGCATCGTCTTCGCCGCCGGTACGGACATGGCATCGAACCCGGTGTCGAACGAGGCGCACGCGACGCTCGAAAGCTTGGCGTCGGCGATCGACGAGGCGCTCGCTGCCCAACAGGAACTACTCGAGCAGCTACAGGTGACGACCGAGGGTTTGGTGTTGCCGTCAGGACACGGTCTGGATTCCGCGGAGGCGGTCGAGGCGTTCGTCGCCGCCCTGCGTGCGGTGCCGGTCAACGAGGGGAAGGCGGCGCAGATCGACCAGGTCGCGGTGGCTGCCCGGCGACATCTCACAGCATTCCAGCGGGCGACGGCGATCGAAGAAGAGGCGGCGGCGGTGCTCGACGCAGCCTTCGACACCGCACAGCAGGATGGGCCGGTATCGCCGGAAGCGCTGGTGCGCAAGGTGCTCGACGATTCCGGGATCGCGCACATGTCGGACATGATCGCTACCGGCGATCTCGACGATGCGCGGGCGAAGGCCGTGGCCAACCACAGGCTGTGGTCGGCCTGGACCGACCCCGAGCAACCAAACACGCTGACTGCCGAGCAGCGGGCGTTGATCATGCTGCACCCCGATGTCATCGGCACGGCCGAAGGCATTCCGTGGCAGGTCCGCGATGCGGTCAACCGGGCGGAACTGAAGCGGCTGGGGGAATGGGCTGCTCGCTCGGGCGATGCCGAGCTGCTGTTCGAACTCGATCAGGTATCGAAAGCGATAGCCGTTGCCGACAAACGCGCGAAGCGGCTGGATGGGAGCCCGTCGGTCTCGGTCCTGTCGTTCCCGAGGCCGTTCGACCGCCGGACCCGCGGCCGGGTGGTGCTCGGCTACGGGGCCCAGCAGGCGCCGAATCGGATTGTCGACGTGCCGGAAACCGTGCGGATACGGGACAGGGTGCAGCAGGTCGTGGCAGAGAGCATGGAGCGGTATGCGACCGACCGCCAGGGGGATACGCCGACGGCGAAGCTCGTGGTGGTGCACGTGGACCTCACCCATGCCTCGCACCGGATGGCTCCGCCCGCTGCGAATCAGGCCCAGGTGGACGGTGACGACCTGGCTCGGCGGATCGTGGCCGACGACGCGGTCTGGCACCTGGACAACCCGGGCTACCGAGGCGGGACACGCCGGCTGACATTGCGCGGCCGCGACGAGGGCGGCGCGACCGTGCAGATCGCGTCACACGGCGGTCGGCTGTCCGGGGACGTGCCACGCGGCGAGATCTCGGCCATCGACATGTCGGAATCGTTCCTCACCAACTCGGGCCTGTCCGACATCAATGTCGAACCGACCACCTGGGCAATGGAATTCGCGGCGTCCAACGAGCATCTGATCGCAGATCCGAACCTCACGATCGCAGAGGTTGCCCGGCAGTGGGCACAGTGGGAGCCGAGGGAGCGGGACGCCTTCAGCCGCGCGCGGCCGGATGTGGTTGCCGCGGTGGACGGCATCGTGGGACGCCATCGGGCCGAGGCCGTGTTGCGCGAGTTGCTGACGCTGCGGGCGATTCGGGCACGGGTCGAGCGGGAGTTCGCCGACCTGCAGGGGCCGGGCGATATGGGGCTGTCCGATGTGGATGCCTGGGTGGACGCGTTGGGCCGGGCGAAGCAGTGGATCGAAACCCGTAACCTTGGGCTGCATCCGCTCGAACTGCCGCTGGGCGACGATGCGGGGTGTGCGTCGGCATCGATCGAAGATCCCGAAAATGCCTTGGAAATAACGGTTTTCATATCCGATGAGGAACCGACGCCGGAAGCGTTGCAGGCCGGGGTGAACCGAGCGGTCGCTCACCATCAGCAGCGGGAATACCAGAAGCGCACACACGCGACGGTGACCTGGCACGGCACCGACCCACGTCGGCTGGCCGCCCGGTTGGCAAGCTTGATCGAGGCCCGCAGGCAGCTGGTCGATGGGCCGGGACTACCGGTGATCCGCTTGATCCCCGTCGGCGGTGCGGACGATGTCGTCCGGGCGGCCGTCGACGACGCGGTGCTGACCGAGCACAGCTTCCAGCCCGGGGAATGGGAATCGGTGCGCTGGGTGCTGGATCCGGCGCGGGAAGGTCGAGTGCCGGCCGCTGTCCCGGCCGAACCCGTTGTGCTCGACCCGCTTGTCGAGCAGATCGAGGTGCTGAACCGGATCCGCCGTGGCCTCGGCGTCGAATATCAGGCCCAGCTCCTGAATCTGAGAACGATGATCGAGTGGGAAGGCGCGCGGTACCTCGGGTCACGCCTGGACGTGACCGAACTGATGATCACCGGCTCAGCGGATCAGATCGAATGGTCCGAGCGATATCGGGCGGCCGGGGCGGAACTGCTCGCTCTGCCCGGGGTGGAGGAACCGGAATTCGGGATGACCCGGGAGTGGCTCGCTCTGGTGCGGGGCAGGGGCGGAACGTCGGATGCGGTGGCCGCTGCCGCGGCGAAATTCGAGTACTTCCATGGCGTCCAGAACGCGATCGACGCGGCCAAGGCAGAAGGACGGCGCCTGGGGCAGATCGATGTGCTGGAAGATCTGCTGCACAAGGGATCCCTGGGCCGGGAGCAAGGCTCGGCCGCGGGCCGGATCTGGACCTCGGCAGTCGGCTTCACCAGCCGGATCGAGGCCGTGTATCGCGAGTTGACGGACCTCGAGCAGACCAAGTCTCCGCTACCCGCCGATGTCCGTGGCACTC
Organism: Nocardia sp. NPDC052254; assembly: GCF_040679495.1. Classification (NCBI taxonomy): domain Bacteria; kingdom Bacillati; phylum Actinomycetota; class Actinomycetes; order Mycobacteriales; family Nocardiaceae; genus Nocardia; species Nocardia sp. NPDC052254. The sequence goes on from NZ_JBFAUW010000003.1 coordinate 243,994, forward strand.
CGATAGCGCTCGACGACCATGGTTGGGTCAGCGGCGATCTCCAGGCCGACCGGGTGGTGACGCGGTGGCAAGACGAACGTATCCAAGTCGGAGACGAGTTGAAGGCCGCGTTGGGCGGCGTCGACCCCGAACGTCTGCTTCCGCACGAACTGGCCGCCCGGACCCCGAACCCCTACCAGCAGCCCGAACTGGACGTGTTGGCCGCCCTGACATTCGACTTGGCGACACGATTCGAGACGTTGCGGCAATTGATTGCCGCAGACGAGGCGGAACAGGCTCGGCAGGTCCGGATCACACAGTGTCGCGACGAGCTCGGCGGACTTCTCAACGATGTCGCATTCGGCGCGGTCGCTGCTCCGGTGGCTCCAGGGCCCAATCTGGCACAGCTGCGCTCCGAGGCAGTGACGGCCATCCGTCGACTGACAGATCGAGTGGCCGACCGGGCGACAGCCCTGGACGTCGATTCGGTCGATCTGGTGCGCGCGCGACGGCAGCTGGCCGATATCGAAGCGCTGCCCACCGCGCGCCGCCGGATCGACGCTCGCCGTGCGCTTCTCGCTGAGCAGCTCCACTCAGCGCGCGCCCAGCACCTGGCCGAATTCCCCGAAGACTCCGAGTCGCTGGCGTCGGCGGGCGATGACGCCGCCACCCTGAGTGGACTGCATGCCGCCGCCGATCCGCATGGTCCCGGCCGCGTCGAATTCGCCGCGGTCCGCAGGCATCGGAGCCTGGGGCGTCTGGTGGAGATCATCGAGGCGCGGCAGGCTTCGGCGGATCTGGCCGAGCAGCTCGACCGGCGGGCGCACGCACTGGAATCACTGGCGGCCGAGCGCCGGAAGGCGCACGAGGAGAGGTCCCGGCGCGGGGCACTCTGCGAACAACTCTGTGATGCCGCCTATCTCTCGTTGGACGATCCGACCGAGTCCCCGCGACTGCCCGAGATCCTGCGTGACGACTATCAGGAACCGGCCGGCAGGCGACTACACGAGTTGCTCTGGGATCACGAGCTGAGCGACCTCGGTCTGACCCGGGAAGACCTGACCGCCCAGCGAGTCCGCGAGCTACTGGATCGGGATGTGTTGCCCGAGCGTGCGCGCGACACCGCACATGTCTTCGTACAGCTCGCGGCCGCTGTCGCCGCGGCCACCGAATATCGTGCCGCCAGAGTGGAATTCGACCGCCTCGATCGGGAAATGACCGCGCGGCTGGCCGAGGCGGCGCTCGAACCGATCCCGTCGATGCTGCCGGAACCGGTCGTCACCGACCTGGCCGGCTACGAATCTCCCTCGGTGGCGGCCGAGCACCTGGCCGGACGCGCACCGAAGATCTGTGTCCCGTTGGTGCAGAGTGTTATTCGCGCGGTGATGGACGAGACCGTCGCGGTCCGAATACATCCGATATCGGTCCGGGATGAAGCAGCTCGGGCCCGTGGCGTGTCCGATCTGGCGTTTGCCGCGGGATTGGATGCGGACTTCCGCAGCGTGCCGCTGGGGCGCGGCGTCGGCGGGTTGGGCGCGGCGGTGGCCGAGGTCCGGGGCTATCGGGATGTCGCGGGGGTTCCGCACCGCAAGCACGCGATCGCGGGTGTGATGAACCTGGGCCGGTTCGGTGATCACGCGTTCGCCGTCGTGCGGGTGACGGAGCGGTTGCTGGAAGAGAATCCGGAACTGACGGGCCGGGTCGCGATCGGTGCTGTCGTGGTGCACGACAACGGTTTCGTGGGTGCGGTCGATGATCGGTGGATCATCGGTGATGCGGCCGTCGATGCGTGGGTTTCGGCCGCGGGTCGCGGTGTCGGTGATGTGGACGCGATCGTGTTCGAAGGTCCCCGAGATCCGGAGATCCCGTTGCACGGCCGCCAGCCGGTCGGATTGGGACAGCGGCGCCTGATCGGGGCGCGCCCGAACCCGGAGTCCGCGCGACTGCGCGCGGCGACGCGCACGCAACACGCACTCCGGGCAGAGTGGACCCGCCTGCGGCCGATTTTCGACATCGCCGCGCAGCGGTTGGGTCTGTCCCCGGACACACCGGTGACTGTGGTGTTGCACGGGCTCGAATTCGACGGGGCCGACGGTATGCACGCGGCGGTGAACGAGTACGGCGAGGCCGATCGGGCACTTCGCACGCTGGCTGAGACGAGTGGTCGGTATCTCGAGGCTCTGCTGGATCGGGCCGGTAGCGCGCAGAGCGCCGCGACGGTCGGAATCGATATCGCGGGCGAGTCGGAGTTCTCTGCGGATGAATTGAGCACTGCCGCAGAGAATGTGGATGCCGCACTGGCCGCGTCCGAGGCGTCGTCGGATGGCATTCGCGACCGGGACTTCGCAGCGATCGAGGACGGCGTCGCAGCGCTGCAGACCCTGCTCGACCTGTACGGTCCGGGTGCTGTCGACGCCGTCGGGGTACTGACCTCCGACCTCTCCGATACCGAGCTGCAGGCCCGCGCCCGGGGGCGGTTGCGGTTCGAGCCGGGACTGAAGACGCTCGCCGACCAGTTGAGTATCGGCGAATCGGCGTTGGTGGTGGAGAAGCAGGCCGACGGCGGTGTCGCCCGCTACGTATTGACCAACCACGGCGGGACGGTCATCAAGATCGCTCGTCACCGCGGGGAGGTCACGGCGCTCGGGCTCGTGTCCGACGACCACTCGCCGTCCCACGGAGCGAGGGTGGATTCCACCCGCATCCATGCCGTGCGTTTCGACGCGGACGGCCGCCCGCTCCATCCCGTCGAGGCACGCGTCCGCGAGGACTACAACGTGCCGGATACCGAGCACCCGCGGTCGGGGCGGACATTGACGGTGAGCATCTCCGGTGGTGCCCAACTGGCACCGCAGTCGGAGATCGATCCGGTGGAATTCCGCTTCCTGCAGCTGCTTTCGATCCATGCGATCACACTGGAGCTGCAGCGCGCCCATGGTGCGATGATGGCGATCGCCGAGCAGTTCGACCTGACCCGCGAACAGCTGCACACATCACAGTGGCGGCAGACGCATCAGCGGCTGCGCGCCGAAGCGAAGTCGGTGAACGGGCCACGGGGCGAGTCGATCGAGGATCTCGTCGCTGCGGTACAGCGCCGCGATGAATGCGCTGCCGAGTTGAGGAATCTGCAGGGCCTGAACAATCGCCGGATCCGGTCGGTGTTGGATCTGCACCGGGAGCGGTCCGAATTCCGGGCGGCATTGCGCGAGATGGGCGTCGAACCGGATCGGATCCGCATCGACGAAATCAGCGAGCGGCAGTTGACGGCTCGGTGGGAAGCTGTGACCCGAGCCGAGCGGGACCTGCGGACCATGGATCGCTTGCTCGCCGACGCCCTGGCGACGCGGGGGAACGTGGACGCGAACCCGCTGCCGCCCGCTTTCGACATCTTCGCGGCCGTCACGGTAGCTGCCGGGTTCGCTGCCGACCTGACCAGTGAATTTGCCGGTGCTCACTGCGAGATCCGGCTACCGGCAAGTGGTTTCGGCGATGGTGACATACCGGCGTTCGAATTGGCCGCCGCATTGGGGGCCCGGCCGCAGGAATTCGCCGACCACGAGACCGCGGCGCGGGTACTGCGCGGGCTGAAGCACGGTTCCACGATGGTGGTGACCGACACGAGTTACGGGGCCGAGGACCACACCTACCTGCTGGTCAACTACCACGATCGCATCATGGTGATCGAGGGCAACGGTTCGCTCACCTACGACTTCCCGCCCCGTCAGCTGGGGCCGGTCCGCAAGGCCACCACGGCGATCGTGTTCCACGCCGGACTGCAGTTCGACCTGATCTCGACCACCGAGCGAGCGAAGCTGGAACAACTGGCCGTGCGGGCCGCGGATCTGCGGCAGACCATGCGGGACAGCCCCGAGCGCTACGACGAGGTTGCCGCGCAGCGAAACGAGGTCATCGCCGAAGCCGAAGACATACTGGCTCACGGCCATCGGCCGGCTGGACCCCGGCCGTCCTCGGACAGCCGACCCGAGCAGCCGGAACGGCAGCGGCCCGCGGAACGACGCGATGCGCTGGCCGCCGAACTCGGCGTGCGGTGGCAGGACGTGGCCGCGCATCAGGATCGAATCCGGCAGCAGCTGGCGGCAGCACTCGGTGTGGACCCGGTTCGGATCCCGGCCGGGAACTCGTCGGCGGCGGCCGTGAAACTGCTGGAGCAGCAACTCGCCATGATGAGCGAGGGTGCCCTTTCCGCGCTGGCGGAGGTGGCCCGGGATCCGGATTGGGTTGCGCAGCTGTTCGACTGGGTTCTCACCCACAGCGAGCTGGCTGCCGAGACCGAACTGCTGGCGGCGGCGGCCCGGGAGCGCGAGGACGATCCGTCGTGGCGACGGGCCGCCGAGCGTCGGCTCGCAGCCTCGATAGACGACCTGTACGACCTGATCACCACTGACTTCTTCGAGGATGAGGACATCCCCGATCTCGAGGATGACAGCGTCGCGCGGCCATTGCACCACCTCGGTGAGCTTGCCGATCAGCCGCGGCTGATCGCTTTCGCCGATGCCGGCGAGCGGCTCGTCGCATTGGCACGGCTGGCCGATCTCACCCATCTGGCCGACAGCGATTCGATCGCCAGAGAGATCGACGACGCCGTCCGGGAACGTGATTCCGCGCGGGCACGGCGCGATGCCGTCGCCGCCAGCCGCGCTGTGGAACCGACGGACGTGCCACAGCAGCGGTTGCTGCGTCAGCAAGCTGATGGGCAATTGTCGAGCGCACTGGCCGCGGCCGCTCTCCCGGCCGAGTTGTCCGACATGACATCGCAGCCGCTGACCGCCGCCGCGGTAGCCGAACTGGCTCGAGAACTGGAGCGGCGGCAGCGGCCGGAGGCCGCCCAGCTGATCCCGCTGTGCGCGGCGTTCATCGAACTGGATGAGCTCGTCGCCGACGCACGCACCTGTCTGCACCGGGACAACGACATCCGCACGCTGACCGCGTTGCTCGCCGACTCGGGCCGACGGGTGGACAGCGACGTATTCGATGGGCTGTCGACCGCCGCCAAGCAGATCGTGGCTTGCGCCGAGATTCAGGCTGACGCAACGGTATTCGACAACGCCGAGCAGGCGAATGCTGATGCGGCCGACTTCGGGCAGCGGGAAATCGCCCCGCCGGAACGCGCGGCACTGGACCGGATCTGGGACTGGGACGGCAACGACCCGTTCGGCGGCTTCGCGGCAGCCAACTCGTACCTCGACCAGGCGACGGATCAGCGAGCTCCCGACGCACCGATCCGCAGGGACATCGAGACCACCGACCGGTTGCTGCGGAGGGTGCGTCTCGACCGCGCGATGGTGCTGCTCGTTCCGGTACCCGACGCCACCACGCCCGGCCGCGGCCGCGGGTTCACCGTCGCGCTGCCGACCGGCACATCGCCCGGTGGCGACTGGGCGTATGTATATGTCCCCGAGGGCACTCCGGTGCACTGGGACTTCGAACACAACATGTTCGTGCTGCCGCGGGAACTCGTCATCTCGGAGTCCCGGGCGTTCGTCGACGAGAACGGGCGCCGCCACCACTACGGCGTTGCCGAGGCAGGACATGCCGGTCGGGTCACGGCCGACGGCACCTGGCTGGCCGAAACGGCACAATCGAGCGAACCCGAGGTGGCCGAGTCCGACCTTGACCGGCTGTGGCAGTCCTTGACGCACATCGGCCAGCTGAAGAACTGTGGTCCGGAGGTCCAGCAGCGGCTCAAGGATGCCCTGGGCGAGTTCGGCGCCGACATCGAGCCTGTGCTCATCGACGACGAAGTGAACCTGAACGGCATCGTCGACGACGCGTTCGCCCGCGGCCTGCGGGGTGGCTGGCGCGACAAGCCCTACGGCAGTGGTGAGCGCGGACTGCTCGCCGCGGTGAATGCGGTGCGGTTCGGTGACGTGATGGCCCTCGGTGGCGTGATGCAGCTCGCGAACGGCCTGGGCCATCACGCGTTCGGGGTCATGCGAGTGACTCGGGCGCTGATCGACAAACACGATCTACCGCAAACGTGGCTGGGCCGGGTCGTCGTGTTCGACAACGGCGACGAGCACGCCAGTGGCCACAACGGCTGGATCGCTCCTGATCGAGTGAAAGCGTGGGCCGAACGCGCGGGCACCGGAGTCGAGGAGGTGAACGGCGTCGAAATCGGCGCCGGGGGGAAGCGGAAGGTGTCGTTCACCGATCGCCCGAATATCGGGAATCGGCCCGTCATGGTCGGTCATCGGCCGGCGGCGGTGCTTCCACCCGCCGAGCAAGCGAGCAGAAGCCGGGCACTCGGCGACGGGGGCGGACGTCACGCAGCTCCCGCGGAAGGGAACGCGGCCGAGTCCGCGATGCCGCGCGCCGATCGAGGCCCGGACACCCCGGCGCCGACTCCCGCGCAGACCCGGATGCGGGAGGCATTCGACGCGCTGGACGGTCTCGCTCGAACCACCCGAACCGATGCCACCCGCCTGCTCGACCAGGCGTTGAGCCATCCCGGAACCTGGCTCGGCCCGGTGGAGACGATCGGCGGCGTGCGCCGAATCACCGTCCTCGACCAGGCCGGAACAATGCTGACCATTCAGGTCGGAATCGGCCGTGGCGCCTCCGCGACCGCCGAAATACACCTGCCGCACGTGCGTGGTCTCGACGCCGCGACCAGATCCGTGATCACCGGGCTGCTCACCGATGCCGCGGTGCGCCGGGCGATCGGTGCGGAGCCGACCGACTCCAGCCCGGCGCTGGTCCAGCTCCGCCGCCGGTGCGAACTGGTGTCGGCGCGCTTGCATGCCGATTCGATGACCGCGGAACTGCTGGACCCCGAGTCCGATGCGCGGGCGACATTGCTCCGGGAACAAGCGCGCGCGAGAGAAGTCCTGCTGAAAGCGGGTTTCCGTCCGGAAGATGTGGCGACCGCGGTTCAGATGCAACAGGCTGCCGCTGGCCTGCGCGCGGGACGGGCCGATCAGCTGGAGGCCGACGAGCTGAAGGTGCTCGAGCAGCCCTACGAGCTGATGATCCGGGTCGAGGAAGCCGAGCGCAACGACAGTCTGGTGCGCCAATTCGCCGCGCTGGAGCGGGAATTGCTCGATACCCACCGGCGCCTGCGGCAGGGCAGGTGCACGGCCGCGCAGTTCCGGCAGGTGGCTGCCAGGGCAGCCCGCGTCGACGAGGTCGCCGCGGCTGTGCTGGCGGTCGAGGGCCGGGATCCGGTGCCGGAACCGGTCCGCGACCGGGCGGTCGAGTCGACCTTGTCCGGTCACGGCCTGGTTCCCGGACACGTCCCGCTCGGCGGGAGTACCGAGGCCCGGCTGCGCGGTGACCTGGAGCAGACGCGCCGGTCCTTGGCGAAACTACTGCACCAGGATCCGATGCCGCTGAGCGATGCGTGGCTGGAGCAGCAGTGGGCGCCGACCATGCAGGGACACCCGGCGCTCGCCGCGTTCCTCGTGGAATCCGCGAAGCCGAAAGACCCACGGCAGCAGGCGATCTGGGAGGAGCAGCGCGAAGCGGCGCTGTTCAAGATCTGGGACGACAGCAATCGGGCCGATCTGACCACCAGATTCCAGGAGTTGCGCAGACTGGTCGATCTTTTCGACGAGGTTCGTGACCGGCAGCAGCGGGTGTACGGGCTGCACACCGAGCTCGACGCCGCGCTGGACGCCGATCCCCACCGGTTCGAGCGACTGCAGGCGGTGACGGATGCGCTGGCAGGGGTGGACGAGCCCCTCCGCGTGGCACTTGCCCGGCTCTTGGCCGCCTCGCTCGATCTCGACCGCGCCCAGCTCGGTGGAGTGGCCGTGGTCGGCGACGGTCGGAGCATTCAGGTCATCGCCCAGGGCGAACCGCTGGTGACCGTCCGGGTCGGCTCCGGCCGGGACGCGACGGTGACGGTGGAAATGCCGTTGCGCCGGCATGACCCGGCCGGAGCGGATATGTCCCTGCGCCTGGCGACCGAGCTGATGGCGGGGCCGCAGTCCGACCGGGTTGCCGCCGTGCTGTGGAAGGCGCTGGCACGTCTCGACGGCACCTGCACCATGGCGGTGTCCGGTCCGAGCGGCACTCGGGAACTCGATATCGCCACCGACGATGGAAGCAGAGTCCGGAGCTGGTATTTCGACCAGAACGACGCGGGCACCGGGGCGCCGATCTCCGCACCGGCGAGTATCGCGCGCGCCGGATTCGGTCACACGGCCGGTGCCGATCTTTCGCCGGTCGACGGCGAGACGGCCGCTTTCGAGGTCCCGGATGTGTTGCGGGAGGGACCGTTCAACTGTGCGCCGGCGATGGTCGGGTTCATCAACGATTTCCAGGAAGAGATCGGGGTGGCGCGGGGGCCCGGTCTGGCCGATTCGGCGGAGGCCGGCGCGCGGGGGGTGCCCGAAGAAGCGATTGCGCGTGGGGTCGGCCGTGAGTGGAAGGACGGTGGCTTCGGAGTCGGGCTCGACGGGCTGCTCGAGGTGCTGCGCCTGGTCGATGACCCTGCGGCTCGCCGGGACCCCAGCAGGCGCCGGGCGGTCGCCGGTGTCATGCAATTGGGTGATGCCGGTGAGCATGCGTTCGCGGTGAAGATGCGTGCCGATGGCCCGATCGAGGTGTTCGAGAAAGTCGGCGGACAAGAGCTGAGCTGGGTCGGCCCCACCGAAGTGCTGCAGTGGCTCTTCTCGCGGTCCCGGATGCGCCTGGGCCGGATACTCGGGATTGTCGTCGAGAAGGACCCGGCCTCGGGTGGGGAGTTCGTCGAAGGTCGCGATCGCGCGGAGATCATCGCTCGCGCGGCTCCGCAGGGCCTGGTTCGCGGCCTGCCGGCCGACGCAGAGCTGCCCGCCGCACTGACCGCTGCCCGCCTCGCCGCCGAACTTCGGCGGGAGCAGGCCCATGCTCGCTTGCTGACCCAGCACGGTTTCCGGACGACGGACCTGACTTCGGGAGGTCCTCTCGCTGAGCGAATGCGGTTGCAACTCGCCGGCCTCTGTCGAAGCCTGGAGCGGCAGTACGGCTTGGGCACCGGAACGGTGTCCGACGAGGCCGATGTGCGCAGGACGCTCACGATGCCACTGGGCGAGGGCGTTCACCCTGGCCTCACACAGGTGCTCGGAAGGCGGATCAATGTCCTTTTCGAACAGCTGAAGCTGCTCGAGGACGCCGACATGCTCGACTATCGGATCCGGGTCATCGACAGGCTGGAAGCTGCGCTGCTCGCAACCTACGGAGACAGCGAACGCGCCGAGGAGTTCCGGTCGCTGGCTGCCGAGGTCGCCGCGCACGGCCGAATAGCCGCCGAACGTCAGCAGCTCGAAGACCCGCCGCTGTTGCCGCAGCAGGAAGACGGCACCCCAGACGGTAGGTGGCAGGCTGGGGATCCGTATCCGGACGCGACGGTCGAGCAGATCGTCGGTGACCGGTTGGTGACCGTGGGCATGCAGCTGACCGATGCGCTGCCCGGGCTGAATCTGGATGGCCCAGTCGTCGAACAGGTCTCCGCGATGTCGGATGCCAGTCCGCTGCGCGAACTCGGATTGATGTCGTTGGCACTGTTGGCAGTGGAATTCGAGTATCTGCGGGATGCGAACAACGCGATCCGTGCGATCCGAGAACAGGAGCGCAGGCGCGACGAGCTCGACGACCGGCTCGACGCTTCGATGGGCGCGACCGTCCATCTGCGCTCCCTGCCGGACGTGCCGCCCGATATTCGGATCGGCCTGGGGCTGGGAGCGGAGCTGGTCGCACTCCGGCTGCGGACGACGAACCGGCTCGCCGATCTCGGCGAGGCTCTCACCGAGCGTGGCGTGCGCCCCGACGACTTCGACAGTGCGGAGCTGACAACTCGTCGCACCGCGCTGGCGGCACAGCTGGCCCGGTTGCTCGGTGACGCGGATCTGGAGCTGAATCCGGCTCGGGTCTGGGAATACGTCCTGCTGCTGGAACCGGACTCGGACGGATCCGCTGCTGTCGACGCTGTACGAGAGTTGAACGAACTCGATGACGTGCTGAGCGTCGGTCACGATTTCAGCGCCCAGCGCCGCGCTTCCCGACGGTTGGCCGAGGTGCTCGGCATACTCGAAACTGCTCTGGCAGAGGCACATTCACGGCATCGACGGGCGGCACATCGGCTCGCCGCCGTGGTTCGCTCCACCGCCGCCGAGCAGCCCGGGCAGTGGGCGGCGGCGGCCGCCGAGTTGCAGCGGGCGCAAGATCGGCTGCAGCGGCTGGATGCCCACCGCAACGAGCTCTCCGCTCTGGCCCGGCAGCTGCGCGTGGTCGAGGGCCAACGGGACAACCTGCGGCTACAGATCGACATGCGGACCCCGGGTGCTGTCGAGGCAAGCGAACTTCGGAACGCGCTGGCGGCGCTGGCGCGCATGTGGAGGCGGCTGGACGTGCGCCTCCTGCAGGCGTTGACGGAAACGACCAGCATCGTGGCGTCGTCGGCGAACCTCGCGGCACCGGCCGATGGTGCCGTTGCCGATGTTCCGCTGCCATCACCGGAGGGTGACGGCACCGCCCAGTGGTTGAACGTCGATGGACACTCGCAGGGTGACGCCGAGGGCGGCCCGTTCAATTGTGGTCCGCTGGTGCAGTGGTTCGTCCGTGACGCCGCGGGAGGTGATGCGGGTGCGGCGATGCGGCCGAAGGATGTGAACGACAAAGCCATCGCCGTATCCGGTATGGACACGGTCGAGTTCCTCGCCGATATGAACATCGGCTGGGCTGCGGGCCACATCGGCGTCGGCGAAAACGGCCTGAGGCGCATGCTCGAGCATGTCGGCAAACAGGGCGGTGTGCTGGTCGGTGGTATTGATCCGGCGGGGAAGGGGCTCGGTCATGTTTTCGCCGTGGCGAAGGTCGACAAGGGTTTCGCCGAGAAGATGAATGCGTTGTCCGCCGAGGTCCGTGGTGGGCCCGAGTTCGTGGTCGGCGAGGTGATCGTCTTCGACAACGCCGCGGGCGGCCTGCTGCGTGGGGATGCGGTGGATCGGTGGAAGGACTCCGGATGGGCGGGATCGGCCGAGGTCCATATGGCTGGCATGGATGCCGATGGCAAGGCATTGGTGAAGACCGAAGAATTGGCCGCCGACGTGCAGAAGAAGCGCGGCCCGGCGAGGAAGGTCGGTGTCGGCCCGGAGGGGCCGTCGGAGATGGACTCCGGCCTACGGAGCGGAGAGCCGGCGGCGTATCGAGCGCTGTATGCCGCGTATTGCACCGACGTGCAGCGACATGTGGCATCCGTTGTCGGCTGGGAGCACCCGGCCTCGGTCCAGATGACCGCCGAGACATTCCTGTTGGCGCGCGAGCGAGTCGAGGAGTTGCCGGCCGGATCGGATTACGAGCCGTGGCTGCGGTCGCTGGCCGACGAGGTGGTGGGCACCCACCTCGAGAGTTCCGAGACACCGGTCGCGGACGCGAATCGGATCGCGGCTTTCGATGCGGAGTTGCGCGCAGACCCGAGCCGGGTGCGAGAGTTGATCGCGGGGCTCCCTGCGGACCAGGAGGAATGCCTCCGGCAGCGGTACCTGGCCTCGCACCCGACGACGACCGCGAAAGTAGCTCGTGCACTGGGAATCCCACGCCACATAGTCGAGGCCCGCATTGCCGCCGGGATCGTTACGGTGACCACGTGGATGTCATTCGACACCTCCCCGCTCCCGGCGGCGATGATGACCGCCATCCGGTCCGCTGATCGCTGGGATTTGATGGTGGGGCTTCGGCTGTTGCAGGAGGCCGATCCGCTCGAGTACCTGTGTGTTTCGAGGTGGATCACCAGCGACTGGCAGATCGCGGTGGTGGCTGCGGAGCTGGGTGTTACTGAGCGCACTGCCGGCGATCGGCGGGCGTCCGGCGCCGCGCGGCTGGCCGCTTTCGTATCGGCGCCGCTCGATCGTGACAAGGCGATCACGCTGATCGAAGATACGCGCAAGTACTTTCCGGCCGTACTGCGAGCGGCACTCGATAAGATGCAGGCGCTGGACAACGAACTGTGGCGGTGCCTGAACGTCCGATTCCGCGACGGCTCGCCGAGGACAACGGCCGAGATGGCTGCCGAATTGGGTGTGCCGACTGGCGAATTCGATCGAATACTGGCCGACGGCGTATTGGATCTCTGCAGGTGGATAGCGTTTATCTTCAACCACAGCGAATGGGGTAGTTCGCCGAGCGCGAGGTTGTCGATTGCCGACGCGAGTGAGCCCGTGGATGGCCGCTGGGCTCTCGAATCCCCGCTGACCGTGCAGCTTACGAGTGACACCCCCGCAGATCCCGAAGCACTGATCGCTGCGGATGCCGAGGTGATGTATGCCGTCAAATGGCTGTGCATGTACAGGGGTTTCGACCGGCACGGCATCCATGATCTCGGTCCGCACCCGGATTCCTTCGAGGTCTCACCGTCGTCGACGACGGTTCTCGAGGAGTGGAACAGCCGCCATCGGGAGGCTCTTGCGGCCGATCCTGTACTGGCCGCCTTGTTCGAGGCGTTCCGGGCGTACTGGCCATGGGGGGGAGAACCGCTGCCGCCGTCCATGAACGCGGTGCTGTACAACCACGGCGACGGCCCGAGCAGGCTCGTGGTGGCCGGTGCCGAGGCGGTGTTGTTCGAACGTTTCGGACCGCCGTTCAACGCCTCGCCGGAAGCGGTGCGGAAGATTGTCGAACTGGTTCGTCCGGAACGGTTGACAGCGTTGGCACGTGCGCACCAGTGGGAGGAACAGCGCGACAGGCACCTGCGGCTTGCCGAGATGATGGCGAATTTGCCCGGCGACGCGGGCGTCCTCTCGGATGCGATGCGGGCCCCGTGTCCCGATGCCTGGACCTGGTTGGCCCAGCTCCCGGATGGAGCGGACATGTTCTCGGTGGTAGTCGATATCGATCTGTCGGGTACCGAACGTTTTGCCCCGCAAGAAGTTCAGGTCGAGCTGCCCTCGTTGGCCGAGTTGATCGAGCGTGTCGAAGAAATCCGCCGTTCGCATCCCTTCAAGCTGGCCTCCGCCATCCGCAGGCTGAGCCTGGTGTGGGAGACCGAGACCAGCGATCAGGTGCGAGCCGTCGAGTCGTGGCTGCGAGACAGCTCCGCCCCCCCACGGTCCGGTGCGGCCGGGGAACGGCTGCGCCGCGGGCTGTCACAGGTCACGGAGTCGGTGACGGAAGAGATTGCCGGTTCCGGGGATCCCGACATCGAAGAGGGACATCGCCGTGTGTCCGCCATTTCGTCGGACGAGGTGGCGCTCGAGGCATACACGGAGGCGACCTGCGCTTTCAAATGGCTGGCCCTGCAACATATGTCCGTCATCGGGCTCTCGGTGTTCGGTCCGAACAAGAAGCAGTGGCAGTCTGTCGAAGTCACGCTGAATGCCGCCATGACCCGGCAAGACATTGTGACCGCGGACCCTGTCATGTATGCGCTGGCCAGCATCCTCTTCAAGTGTTTTCCGCTGGCCACGCGGAGCGAGGACAAGGCCGTGCTCGTTCGAAACGACGGTGAAGGGCCCGCCTATGCGCGGATGCCGTTGCGCGAGTACTTGCTCATGAGTGAGCACGGCTTGCCGTGGCATGCCGGACCCGATGTCGTACGTCGAGTCCTCGGGCTTGTTCACCCCGACCGTCTGTTGGCACTCGCTGACATTGTCGAAGCGACCGATCAGCGGCTTGCGCGGGTCTTGCGGCGCGCGGCCGAAATGATCGCGAGTCTGTCACCCGAGGAAGCCGGGATGTTCGCAGAGGCGTTGCGGGATCGCGCCGGATCGACATGGGACTGGCCGACACCCGCTCCCTACCACGCCGATTGGGCGAAATTGCCGATTCTGCCGCCGATCTCGTTCGACCTGCCCACTTTTGCGCGGGTGCGGACGATCGGCCTGAACGCGCCGGAACTGAACGCCGAAGCAAACGGGCCATCCCAGGTCACGGATACACCGCCGACGCGATCCCGGCTCACCCTGGACACACTGCGCGCGCTGCGGGAAAACCGTCTGGTTGAACCCGCCGGAGAGCTGGCCGTGGTCGAGTACGACACCATGCTTCCCGACCGGCCGGTCGGGAAGCCAACTTCGAGCACAACAGGCTTCAGTCTTCGGTTGGTTCGCGACTGGGAATTCCCGGACGGTCGGCGCGCCACGGTGTTCCTCGGTCCTGATGGAAATCCTTACAACACAACCAATACTGCCGGTGATCCCTTGATACTCGGGTCGCGGCCGCACGATTATTACAGCGGGCCCTCCACCCACGACGCGTACCTCAGCTACCTGAAGCGAGGAATGGGACCGGGTGTCGCGGGTGTCGGGGTCGGGTGGTTCGTCGAGGGGCAGCTCACCACGCTCAACGCGTTGGGCGGCGAGCTGTTCGCCGCCGCGAGCACCGACCCCAAGAACTCCGCGACCTTGTTGTTCGATCTGGACGCGGCCGGAATCGATCCCGATACGTTCGAATTCGATCCCGAGGACTTCACACCCCCTGGTCTGTTGTGGCGGGATCAGTTCGACGCGTTGACATTCGACGACGTCCTGCAGCGCCGAGGCCGGGATGTCGTCCGGTTGCTCGTCGGCTACCGTGCCGGTTTCTCGGTAGACCTCGTCAGCATGGAAACCTCGGGGAACGGTATCGAGGTGACCCTGAAACTCGACCCGGTCGGCGGCGAACCCGGGCAGGTCACGGTAGTGATGAAGCGGGTGAACGGCGTCGCGACCGTGGAGCTGCGCGATGTGATTCTCGGTGCGGCGCGCGCCGGCGTCGCCATGGTGCTGGGCGAGTTGTGGACGCGACTGAGTGCGTGGATGGCGGACTCGTACGCCGTGTCGTTCGTGGACGGCGAAACCCGGCAGATCGGGGACCGGACGGCACCCAGCTGGGCGACTGCATCAGGGAACTCGCCGGAGACATTCATTCGCTCCATGAGTGGCGTTGCGACGGGTGCGGTCGATCGGTATGCGGCGTCGTCTTGGCTGGCGAACAAGCTGCCTGGCTGGCCTGCGTCCACGATCGAGTATGCGAGCAGCATGCTCGCCGAGCTGTTGGACAACGCACGACGGCATACCGACGGCGCGCTGCAGGTCGCGCTGGCGATGATCGGTGATCTTGTGCGCGTGAGCGTATTCGATCAGAAGCAGGTGTTCGATGCGGAGCAGGATCTGCCGCCCGTTCCGGGCCCGGTCGAACAGACCGACGCACCACGGGAACCATGGGTGCGGTCAGGCGTCGATCTGCTGCGGTATGACCGCTCCGGCTGGCGAAAGTCGGTCTGGTTCGAGCTTCATCGAACGGATTGGGCGGAACCCGGGGAATCGGGCCACGCGCACGCAGTCGATGGCTCCCCACGCACAGCGCGCCCCACCCCGAACACACTGCGCGCGCTCCAGGAGCGCGCCGCCACCGGTCGCGCATCGTTGTCTTCGGAGGATGGGCCGAGCGCGGCGGTGGGTGTGCCCGATGGGACGGGTTTGCCCGTCGACATCGAGAGTCATGGCGATGTCCGTCCTGTCGTCCCGTTGTCGCAGTTGCCGGATCCTGCTGTCCGGCAGGGTGTTCCGAGGCAGGGCGATGGTTCGGTTCCTGCTGAGCGGCCGAATGTTGTTCGGACGCTTGATGATGTTCAGTGTGGTCCGCGGGTGGTGGCGGATGTGGCTGAATGTTTCGGTCGTCGTGATGTCGTGGGGTTGGGCCCCGCAGGCTGGGATGGTGTGCTGGTCAGCGAGATCGAGGATGCGTTGGGTGGTCGGGCGCAGCGGGTCGGAGGGCTGGCTGATGCGGTGGCGCGGTTGCAGGCGCGGGGTCGGGAGTTGGATGCGAGGGGGGAGGGTGACCGGATTGCAGTAGTGGTGTTCGAGCCGTCCTTGTCGGTTGGGAAGGGTGCTCTGGGCCATGCCCGTTGGGTTGTGCGCCGGGTCGAGAACGGGGTGGAGCGGTTCGAGTTGCGGGATCCGGGCCGAGGTGACGTCGTTCCGAATCTCGATGTGCCGGTAGATGTCCCGGATGTGCCGGGGACCTTGGCACTGTTCCTGGACAAGGATGGCTATTGGGTTCGTGAGGGTGTTCCGCCGGTTGTCGACGGTGTTCTGGTTGCCGGCGGTGTGGTGCAGGGGCGTGGTGAGTCGGATGACTTCGCGGTGGGTCGGGCCGACGAGTCCGGAACGGGTGCGGAACCGGACCGCGGTGCTCCAGCGGCGGAATCGAATTCCGATCTCACCGCCATTGCGGGGATCGAGAGATTGGGTGAGGGCCTCTACCGCGGCGGTGGGTTCCTGATCGAACCGCAGGGCGACGGTGTCCGCCTGCACCGCCCGAATTCGGCCCTCTACAACGATGCCGAGGTCATGTCGCTGGCGATCGAATACGGCCCTCGCACAGTGATGGTGCACGTTCGGTGTGTACTGCCCCGTGGGAAAGAACGCGGCCCGGTGGATATGACCGGTACCCCCTCAGGGGGTAAAGGTCCCTTGAAAACGAGGGGCCGGGAATGGGTACTGCGGGAATTGGAGGAACGCGCGCAAGCGCAGGTCCCGCTGCGGCAACAGTTGATCGATTCCGGCTTCGAGGAAATCGCCGACGGGATACTGCGCCTGCGCCATCGCGACGACGTACTGACCGCGCTGATGCGGCCCGATGGCGGGATCGAATTCCACACCGAGGTAGTGCGATACGGCATGAATCGGTTGTTCGCTCAGTCCCGGATTCTGGCCGTCGATCCGGTGCCGCCGAGTTCGTGGGGTCGCCCCCCATTCGGATTGCGCCTGACCAATGGCTGGCTGGAATACACCTTCGTCAACGACGAGGAAGTCCACAAACGCTATCGGGTGGTGCGCCCGGTCACCCCGGCCGACGTGGGAATGGAAATCCCGTCACCCCGTCGGGAGGACACCGGTTTCGTGGTGGCGGGCGACAACCTCACGGAGTTGATCCGTCGGCTCGACACCATCAACGGGATTTCGACAGCCGAACTCGAGCGCCGGATGCGACCGGACGCCGATTCGTCGGAAGGCTTCCTCGGCCCGGAAGACAGTCTGCTCGCGACGATGGCCCGCGACAACGACCTGGTTCGAAGCCTCGGTTTGAGCCACACCGATCTCAGCCAGGCGATCGGTCTGACCCACACACTGGCAACCGGGCACCACGTCACCGACTACCTCGGTGCGGGAGATCACTCCTACACCGTGCGCAAGAAATCCACACAGGGAGTTCAGAATTCACCGTTCGGTGACGACGCGAGCGGTTCGGTCGATTACACGGTGACCAACACCACGACCGGCGATACGGTCGAGGTTTCCGAACTGGGGTTGCGACTGATCGAGCGGTACGGCTTCTATCAGGGCACCGGAACAAGCTACCGAGCCGCACCCGAGCAGATCATCGCCACCTACGGACACCTGCTGGAGCGGGTGGGTGGTCTGGAACGACTGCGACAGGTCGTGGCCGAAGTCGACGCCCGCCACCGCGGATTCGGTGGTGGCACGCAGAGTATCGCCGAGCAGGCGGAACAAACACCGCAGCAGGCACTTTCGGGTGCCGAGACTGCGCAGCGGGTCGGTTGGCGCACCGAGGACACACCCGCCGATAACGTCCCGGCCCCACCGCGCGCCGGCGGATGGACGGACTATCCCGATCTGAACGCGGCCGAATACACGAACCTCTATGGGACCGAGCGATACGGAATCCGTGCGGAGATCGAGGACGGCGTTCTCAGAATCACCATCGAAGCCGGCCCCGGGACACCGTCAGGCCGTGAGATGTACCGCCATCTCATGGATTCCCTGCCACGGCCGGTAACCGAGATCCATGAGCATTGGAATTACTACAGCGTCGCGGGCGACTTGATTCGGGGGCACGATCGCGCTCCCTCGAATGAGAAGGAATGGTCAGGGGACAACCTCGAGACCTTCAATGCCCTCATGCAGGATCTGTTCCTGTCCCCGGAGGATGCGGCGCCGCTCACCTTCGGAGGCCGGATGGCCGCCGAATACGGTTACACCCGAGTGCGAATCGTCTCGCTCAGAGGCGACGAGGGCGCGGGCTCGGTGGAAGGTGATCGGTTCTATGGCGAATTCACCGAAGTCGATGTGCGGTTCAGCAAGCCGGAGAGTCCCGCGTCCACCACAGTGCCCGCTGCCGACCGTGAGCCCGATCCGGCCCAGCGGCTGACCCAGCGAACTCGCTCAGCGGCCGGGGACAGTCAGCGGGGTTCGGTCCATGCGGACGGCCACAACGAAGACGCCATGGCCGTCGTCGAGTTCACTCGCGCCGGGAAACCGGTGGTGGCCGCCGCGACATTCGACGGGGTGAGCGGGGCGCCGGACGGGCATCGTGCCGCCCAGGCGGCCGCGGCCGAATTGGGTCCGTACCTGAAACAGGCATGGGCACGGGCACGGTTCGGGCGCAAGCTCACCCGGGCCGCGGTGATGCGGGACGTGCTGCACCATCTCCAGCTGAAGGTGCTGGCCCTCGGACGGCAGCCCGAATACGCGGAGGCCGAGTACAAACCACAGTGCACGGCAGCGGTCGTGGTCACGGAACCGGACCGACTCACCGTCGGATGGGTCGGGGACAGTCGCGTCGCTTGGGTATCGGCCGACGGCCGGCAGGCCGTGTGGTTGACCGCCGACCACACCCCGCTCCGGGTTTACATGACGGAGGAGGGAATAACCGAGAGTCAGGCGCTCGACCGGCGGCCGTGGCTCGCGGACCAGCCGAACGTGATCGAATTCGCCCTCGGCCGTGATGCGCGGATCCCGGCGGGACCGGGCGAGGACGTCGTCCCTGGGGAATACATCACCACGGTCCTGCTGTCGGACGACATCACCGCACCGGTGATCAGCGCGGACGGCACGATCACGGTGCCACGCGGCGGTGTCGTGGTCACCGCCACCGACGGTGCGATCAAGACGATGTCCGATCCGGCGTCGTCGGATCCCACGTCGGTACCCGCTGAGCTCCGTGATGCGGTCCGCGACCATCCCGGTGCGCCCGACGCGATCGCGGCCGAGGTGGTCGACGGCGCGGTCGAGGCGGGCGAGACCGACGACATCACCGTCGTCGTCGTGCAAACACTGCCGGGCGATGCCGAACCCCGCCAGGCCGCCGACGCGGCGGCGCCGAAAAACTCGCGGCAACGGTGGTGGCACCGGAAGTCGAATGCTGGGAGTGCTGTCGATCGGAACGGGACCACCTCGCGCCCCGAACGCGACGAACTGGGACAACGTCCGGCTCGAAAAGGCTCCCAGCGCCGCTTCGGTCCGGATACCTGGTTCGCCGCGGACGAGAACATTCCCGAGGAATTCGGTGCGCATGCGTTCGGGCCACGCAAGCCGGGCAATGGGCTCGATGAGGGACCGATCGCGAACACGATCGAACCGCGGACGGCTTCACCGCGTGGCTCGTCGCCTACACCAGGTTTCCCCACACCGCCGGCGGTTCCGGTTGACGATGGTGTGGTGGCCATTGCGGGGTCGGCCGGTGACCGGGAGGCGGGGCACCTGGCGAACCAGTGTGGCCGGTTGGTGCTCGAGCGGCTGGAATGGGTTGACAAGAAAAGGATTCCGAGCGCGAAGAAGATCGGCCTCGCGGGCATGCTGGTGAAGGACGTCGTGGATATCGCGAAGGCGGATCCGCGGCATCTCCGGCGGTTTGCGATTGATCCTGCTCGTCCGCATCGGGGTGTTGTGGACGCGTTGCTGGCATTGCCGGAGGATCAGCGCGAGGGCGCGTCCATGCTGGTGTTCGACGGTTTCGACAAGGCCGATGAGCACGGTGTCGCCGGGCATGTGTTCCGGCTGGTGGTGGTCGGCGGTGAGGTTCATATCGAGGATCCGGGCAAGGGGGTGTTCGGCCCGTTCGAGGATGTGATGGATCCGGCGGAGTTGGTGGATCTGGAGTGGTTGTGGGCGGTTGGGTCCGACCGGGCCGGGAACTCGCTGGACCTGCCAGGGACGCAGGTTGATCCTTCTGATCTGGAGTTCAGGGTCGGATTGTCGCAGGACACGATCGATGACCAGGTGTTGTCGATCGTGGGTGCGGCCGGACCGCGGTGGTTGGCGAAGTTGCTACCGACTGTCAAGACCCGCTATGTGCCCGAGCTCAAATCAGGCGCGACCGGAGGATTCGACCACTACCGCCTGATGAACTCCATCCTGCGGCCCGGCGTGGACCGAGTGACCCAGGCGGTCGTCCTGCAGCATGAGAACAAGCATGCGGTGGATTTCGACGAGCGAGTCTGGGCTACGGCCGACATGATGTTGCGTGGGGAGTACGTCCACGCCAAGGTGCGCTACGAGGCAACAGCTTTCGCCACCGAAGCGCTGTTCACCATGGTGTTGGAAGCGCGTGGATATCCCGTCGATGTCGACAACAACGTCGAGTACTTCATCTACACCAGGGCCCACCTGCACGCTGTGCAGGAAGCCCTCGGTGTTCAGCCCAACCTCACGGAATCGCAGCAGGAAGCGGTCGGCTTCCAGGCCGGTGTCCGGGCACTGGAAGTCTTCCTCGTTTCCCCCGACAACTGGTACGACGAAATCGGCGAGTCACCGGACAAGTTCGACGAATTCATCGCGTCACCGGACAAATTCGAGGACGTTCTCGCCTCGTCCGGCTACGGCGAGCCGGGCCACTACGTAAAGGAGGCGCGAAAGGACTGGCTCGGTGCTCGGGTGTTCGCCCAGAGCGCCAATGTGCACACGGCGACCACATCGGAAGCCGCCACCGAAATCCGGCGCCGGTCCTTGGCTCGGACCGCCGCGGTCCGCGATCTCGCCATGGTGGATCGCGCGGTCGAGCGGGAACTCGAACGTCTGCACGCAAAGCCGCTCGACCCGTCATCGCTTGCGGACAATCGTCGCCAGGAACATGCTTCGCTGTTGCTTCGTGACCTGATCGCTTGGCGAGCGGCCGCCGCGCGCGAGGCGGCCGCGATTCGTGCCGCAGCCGATTCGGTGGTCGCCCGCGATGTCCTGCGGGCGATGTTGGAGAACGAGCCCGGAACACAACTCACCGATCATGTCGCTGTGATCGGTGGGGATCAGCCACGCCTGATCGTCGTGGCGGGCGAGGCCGACCATGTTCGATTGCGTGATGAGGTGATCGCCGCTCAGCCCGGACTGTCAGGTCTGGCTTGTGAATACCTGTCCGCTGTCAGTGACTGGAACGGCACGGTGTGGCTGGGCGGTATCGAGAATCCGGAATCGCGCCCGGAACCGCCACTGCCCGAGTTGCCGTGGCTGGACCTTGCCGGCCGGGCCGCGGATCGGCGCCTGCGTCGAGTGCGAAAGATGCTGCGCGAAACCGAGATCGGGCGATGGGCCGAAAATTTCCTGAGCGACAACGGCATCCACATACTGTTGGAGGCCGACGCCGACGACAGGTTGTATCCGGCCAGGAAGGTCCTGGTACTCGATGTCGGAGGTTCCGACGCCGAACTCGCTGCCGCGATGGTCGCGGGCGCCGTCCACGTCCGCCAGGAGCGGAATCGTACCGGCGCCACGGCGATGCTGAATCTGATGGAATCGGAGCGCGCGGATTACGTGGCGCAACGCCTGGACGAGGAGGCCGAGGCGCAAGCTGGGCGCGCCGAGGCGATGCGGCAGATGCGTGAGGTCGGCCTCGACAGTGACCCACCGGGCGCGCTCGAGCTCGTATACACAGCGGCCTATCAGCACGTTCGCGGTGGAGTGGGAACCGATCGGGCCCCGGCGGTGGCCGAGATCACGCTGGCCTGGCAGGCCGGTGTCGCGGCGGTACGCCCGTTGCTCGAGCGCATCGGGCCACGATTGTCCGCGCCGACCTATGCCCATTTCTTCGGGTGGCTGTGGGACGACGCGAAGGGGAACCCGCCCGCCGATCTCACATCGGCCGGTGAGGGGTCGCCGGATACGCATACGGCGGGAGCGCAAGACGGGTCGTGGGCGCCCCTCGAGATCGAGCGGCTGCTGACCGCGCTCGTCGAGGAACGGGCGGGCGCCGACGAGGCTCGCGTGCGTGCCCGCGCTGATCTGCCGGAACTGACCGATGGCGAACTGGCCGCGCTGGGGCCGGTTTCCACTGAGCTGGAACTGTTGCGGCGAGCGACCGATCCGCGGACCCGGACGTCGGTCGCCTCGATCGATACGTATCACCGCTGGGACGGACGGGTCGGTCTACTGGACGCCGTGATCGAAGCCTACGCGGAGGCCGATCGGCAGCGGGCAACCTGTGATCTGCTCGCTTTCGAGTCGTCGCACGATCCGATGCAGGCGCGACCCGACACCACAATGATGGTCGAGCTGACGCGGCAACGGGACGAGGTTCGGGCCGAACTCGCGGACTTCCTGGACATCACGCCCGAACAACTCACGGCGGATCAGGCAGACAACCTGTTGGGGCAGGCGCAGCAGCAACAGCAATCCCCGTTGCCGCCGGATGATCCGAGGCGGTTCCTGTTCGCCGACCGGACGGCGACCCTGTGCGAACGGTTCCTGGCGGTGGACCCGATCGTCCGGGCGGTCGATCGGTTGCGTGATTGCGAAGCGCATGCGCGACAGCTCGATCAGCGGGCCCACCCTGCCGTGCCGGAGCCGAAACCCGTGGCGACCCGGATCGCCGAACACCTTGCCGAGGTACCAAGTCTCGGACCCAACGAGCGAGCGGCGGTCACCACCGTCCTGACAAAAGCTTTGGCGCACAACGGCGCTGACCTCTGGCCGGTGGAGCGTGTCGGCACCGGCCACCGCGTCCAGGTGCGCGATGGCGCCGGCCGCAAACTGGTGGACATCGAGATGACCGACGGCGTGGTGCGGGTACGGACGTACCTGCACCGTGACCGCCGGGCTCAGGTTCTGCTGGCACAACAGCTGGTGCCCGATCTGATGACCGGCTGGACCGATCCCGGTGCGGTCACCCGGGCGTTCACGACCGTCCTCGAACGGATGTCCGGCATCGGCGTGCGCCCCACCGTCCGACTGATCGAGGGCACCGGCGAATTCACCATGGAGTTGTCCGGGGCGCGCGGCTCGCGGCAACTCGATGTCACCGTCGAGACCGATCGCGGCAATCTGGCGTTGTATTTCGATGAGGGAGAAGATAATTCGGAAGGGGGCTGGGGTAATCGAGGGCCGTTCCCCGGCCCCGATATCACTGGCCCTCGTTCGACGTATTCCGGCATGGCACCGATCCGGTCGGTGCCGCACGGTGATGCCGCGCATGTGAATGACTGTGTGCCGGTGGCGTTCGAGGGCTTGGAGTGGTTGCACGGCCCCGGCCTGGTGGATTGGTCCGCGTTGGGTGTGGTGGGGATCGAGGGGGCCTCCGGTGGTCGGATCATTGCCGCGTTGCGGCATCAGCCGCCCGGGTTCTCCGATCGGGACGCAGTCGTTCGTGAGTTGGCTGGTCGTGGTGAGAATGCCGCTGCGGTGTTGTTCGAGGTGTACGGCGACTCCGGTATGGGGCATGCGGTGTTGTTGGTGCACAAGGGCGGTGGCCGGGTTGTCGTCGTCCGTGCCGCCGGGGTGGAGACGGACTTCGACGAGTGGGCCGAGGAGCAGCGGATCGACGGCCGTCCGGAACCGACCGGGGTGTGGGCGGCGGTGGTGGACGACGGTGCGGTGGTCGAGGTGCCACGCGTCCTCGGACTGCGAGCCTTCCCGGACGACAGGGACTTCGGCCAGGATCCGGATCCCGATCCGTCGCACGATCCCCCGGTCTTCTCCGCCGGCCCCCCCGACGATGTCATGCCGTTCTCGACGACGACGATGGCCCCGATCGCTCCCGCTGCCGAGGTCGCGATACCGGATCCGGTGGCAGCCACGGACCGTGAGCTCGATGCCTGGGCCGCGGGCCTGTCCGTCGAGCAGGCCTGGGGCGCCATGATCGCCCTGCGCCGGCAGTCGGCCGGACAACTCGCCGCTATCCGCCGCGGGGAGACCCCCGCCACGCCGATGGTGACCGGTCCGGCACGAGCACTCTGCGCACTGATCATCAGGTTCGACGCATTGCTGCCCACGTACTCTTCCCATGTCGGGGTCTCGGAATACGTCCAGGGCCTCAGCGAGCCGATGGTGTGGCACACCGCTGCGCTGCTGGCATCCTGGGCGCCGATCGCGCAGGAGATAACCGACAGCGCCGAAACCGTGGTCGACAGCGTCGGCGCTATTCCCTCCAGTTCGTCGTCGCCCAATCCCGTGTACAGTTTGGCGCCGACGAGCGCGGACCGGGCGTTCGGTCTCGGACGTCTCGCCGATGCCTTGCGCCAGGTGACCGGCGCACCCGCGGCGGCCGAATCATCACCGAACAACGGTGCGGCCGAACGGATTCGAGCGCGGCTCGTCAAAGCCGTTCTGTCGGTGCCCCGGGGCAACGACAATGTCATGTTCGCCGATTTGGCCCTCGGCACATTGCGGACGCGATCGCGACAACGGCTCGACGACACCCTCGCCGAGATCATGCGGCGCCTGCCGGAACGCTCGAGGGCCTATGACGGTATCCGTTCCGCGCAAGGCCCGATAGATATCACCGAGGCGCTGGCCCTGGCATCCGACGCGCTGACGGTCGCGACGCACGAACTCGTTCAGACCACCGATCACGATGCGGGAATCGAACATCTTCGCGAGGTCGGCCGCGTCCTCAAGGACATTTCCGCCGCGGCGGGATTCCCACTGCCGCTGAGCGATACGGTCACAGCGGTCGAGCGATTGTGCGCCCGCCTGTCCGGAGCCCGGTATCTCGGGAACCACGCACATATCACCGGGCCACGGATACCCGAGATCGCCCACGAAGAACTGATAGCCGACACTGCCATCCGGGAAATGCTCGAGCGGCTCTCGACAGCGGGAGTGCCGGATGATTCCGTACTTCGGCAAACCGACCTGGATACAATTCTCGAGCAGGTCTACGCCATCGTGGGTGCCGCGGATACCGCTCGTGACATCGTGGCCCAGGCGCGTGCACAGGTGGGCGACAATCGCGGCGCCTTCGGCCCGGCCGCGACAGCCCTTGGGGAGCAACAACTTCAATTCGCGCGGCATCGACAGTTCGTGCTGGTCGACATGGTGCGACAGAAAACGAGTCCCCGCTCGATTCGGGCCGCGCACGTGGCAACTCGATCGCAGTGGGAAGCGTGTCTGGAAACTCTCCGGCCCGATGAACGTGCCCACTTCCTGCGCGTGTACTGGCACGGAGCACCGGCCGACCCAGAACTCGCGGCTCGCGGCCGCGATGCACTGGCCGACCAACTCGCCCGGGTGGTGCCCGAGGTCGCGCACCCACCAGCCGATGCTTCGGAAACTCTGGCAGACAAGGGAATTCCGGATCTTCTCACCATCGACCAGTACCGTTACCTGGGTGGTAGCACCGGCGAGGAGATGTCCGACGACACGGCCCGGGGCCTGATCGACGCCGCGTTGCGGAAGACCTCGGCCATGTCGGGGCTCTACCACCTCAATATCCCTGTCGGAGACCCGAAAACCGGTCGGTTCATCGTTCGTATCGAACTGGCCGAGGCCGACGGCCTGGACGTGCGCACCGAACTCGAGTGGCGAACCTCCGAGCTCCTCGCGAAGTACGGGGTGCAGGCATCGCGCACGTTCAAGGTGCTGGAGGATTTCGAGCTGCCCGACGGTCGCCGTGCGACGGTGCAGATCATGGGCTTTGTCGAGGGTTCGGAGACCCTCGCCGATGCCGACGCCATCTCGGTCGATCACCTGGTCGCGGAGATCAAGCAACTCCATCGCGACTTGCGGGGAGTTCCGGTGACCCAGATCGCGCCCGGGGAGTTCGTCCGTCAACTGATCGACGAGCAGAACGCCATCTACCAGGCGGCGCGCGCCGAGTTCGGTGAGTTCTTCGACCGGGTAGGGGTCCCGGACCCTCCGTTCGGTCCGGTCGAGGCACGGTCCTGGGCGATGGCCCCAGCGTCTTCCCAGGTCATTCACGGCGATCTGCATTTCGGAAACCTGCTGTTCGTGCGCGTGGGCAATCGCATCGTGGCAGTGGACTGGGAGCTCAGCCGCAACGGTCACGTCGCGTATGACCTGGCCCGACTCGAGCTGTTGACCGGTGTCGGGGTCCACAGCAACGACATCCACGTCTACGCCCTGCTGGCGTCGACCCAGCGACTCATCCACGACACCATCCGGCTGGCCCGTGCGGCAGCCTGCGGGCTGCTCACACCCGCACAGATCGCCTTCATCGGCAACGAGTTCAAACAGGCGTGGACGCGGGTTCGGATGGCGCACAATGTGCCACTCGGAGGGACCACCGGGATCGATCTGGCGAAGCGGCTCGGTGTCTTCACGCCGGCGCCGGCCACGATCGTCAGGCCCGCCGTCGCACCCGTCGCCCGGGGGGCTCACGGTATGCCGGTGCCGGACGAAATCCGTTCCGATACACAGGAATCGACCGACGCGAGGTGGCCGTCGCCGGCGTCCGCTCCGCTCGGAGCATCGCGCGGCCAGTTCGCTCGGGAATCTACCGCGGTCCCGACGATCGACTTCATCGATGCCTCGTTCGAGGAGCTGTCCGAATTCGTGCGGGAATTGACCGATGCGGACGCCCGCGGCTTGCTGGCACGGCTGCATTCGACGCTGAACGACCAGCTCGGCACGCTCCTCAGCGGGGCCGCACCCCGCGCCGACGACACTATCGGCACCACACGGGCATTGCAGGCCCTATTGTTCGAAATGCAGATCCGGCTGGGGGAGGACACGCCCGCCGGGCCCATCGACGACTACCCGACGCTGTTCGTCTCGGCGCGCCACCTGATCTCCTGGATTCCTGTGGTGCGGGAGATGAGTGCGGCGGCCGAAACCCTGGCAGACGGAATCGACGCTGTGCTGGATCCGGGCACAGCGGACCACCGTTGGAGTTCGGGACAGTTCGGACGGGTAGCGCATCTGCTGGAAACCAACCTGAAATCCGTTCCCTGGGCAGACGAAGGCAGCCTCTCGTCCGATGCCGACCCGACGCCCCGTCACCGCCAGTCCGTCGAAGCCGTCTGTTCCGTGATTCACGACTGGGTGGACAGGGCGGTCCGCCGGAATTCCGAGGCCGCGGTCGACGCGTCATTGCGGGCCGAGGCCGGCATCGGCGTCGATCCAGCGCTGATCGATCTCTTCCGGAGATTGCCGGAACGCGCGGCGACCTTCACTCGGGTGCGCTCCGGACCCGCACACCCGGATTCGGAACGCGAGTTCGCCGACGCGACTGCCGACTACGTATCCGATTTGCTCAGTGCCGCACTGTATTACCTCGCTCGAAGTCACGACATCGAGACCGGCCTGGATGTCCTCCGGCACACTATCGACGCATTCGAGACCGCGGCATCCCGGATGCCGCAGCTGCGAACAGTGCGCAAGGCCCTCGACGGGATCAGGCAACTTCACGACGAAGTGCGCGAGAAGTACGACGACCTCCCCAGCTTCCTGCGGGCTGAGCGGATTCGGCGTATCGTCAGCCACTTCGATCTGGGGACACCGGTCGTCTGGACGATCGGTAGGGCACTGGCCGAGATCCGGCACGCCGGTGATCCGGCGGCCGCGACATCTCCGATATCCAGCTGGTATCAGGCGCTGCCGGACGCATGGAAGCAGCTCGACAACCGTCGGCGAAACGCGGGCTCCGGACAGGACGATGCCGGGGCCGCACGCCACCCCGGCACATCACCGGCCGTGACACCGGACCGTGCCGAGGCGCGGTTGCGCCACCGCGCGGAGGCCTTCGCCCGAGCACAATCGGGATCCGACACCGATCTCGCCGACGCGACCGCGGCGTATCTGAACGATCTACTCACCGCCGCGGCGGAACATCTGCTCGACGGGGACGACCACGCCACCGGAACGGCGTATGTCGGGCAGGCATGCAGGGCATTGGCTCTGGCGACGGTGCCTCGACTCGATGTGCCCGGCGTCGCCCACCTCGAAGCGAGACTTCGCCAGCTCCACCGGGACCTGCAGCGATCCTCCGACCCCGCCCAGCGACGGAACCTGGCTCGAGCACTCAGACACAGGTCCCATCTGCACACCAATATTTCCAAGGTGATCCCGAGGCTTCGCGTCCGGGGCTGTCTGCCGCACGTCGCACGGACCATATGGGCACACGGAAACGACGGCGCGTGGATCCCGCAGAACGACGCGACCGACGCCGCCACACTCGAAGCCGCTGTCAATGCCCAACTCCACAAGATCGGTGCTGGAGACCCGGTCGCATCCGTGGTCGCGGAGATGGAGACGGAAGACAGCAAACTGGATACTGCTGTGGTCGTCGTCGACGACGGCCACGAGGCCCACGCGTATGTCATCACCAAGGTCGCCGGGTCGCTGTTCGTCACCGACACCCTCATCGATTCCCCGATCGATATCCCCCGCACCCGCCCTATCGAGGACTGGGAACCCTCCTACGATCACACCGCGAAAGATTTCACGGCCTATGTTGCCCGGTTCCGGAGCCACAAGGGCGCACTCATCGCCCTCGACGAATATGTGGACGAAGAGACACAGCGCGAACTACCGAAGAGTGCTGTCCGGGGCAAATCGACATCGGACCCGTCCGGCGGCACACCCGAATCGGAGCCGTTCTGGGAGCAATTGACCGCCCTGGTCAAAGAGCTTGTGGCGCAGAAGAACTGGGATCAAGCCATCGCCGTTCTGCAACAGCAGTTCGGTGACAAATTGTATCGGTCGATTTCGCGGCGTTACGACGATTCGGCTGTCGCACAGGAAATCACCGACGATGCGATCGATCGCGCCGTCGACACCCTGCACCGGATGCCTGACAACCTCGACATCGAGCGGTGGATAGTCGGTAAGGCCGAGAGACTCATCCCGCAATACGACACGTTCATCGAATTCCGGCACCGAATCGCCGCGGCGGTCGCTGCGTTCGGCGATGTGGATACAGCTGCCCGCCCGGTGCCGGAAACTGTTGGCCGGCTCGTGGAGGTTGTCGAGAAGGCGACTCTCGCACAGCTCCAACAAGCCATGGAATCGCCGATCCTCAGCTACCCCCAACGCGAGTTGATCGACGCTCTCTGGCCGACGTCCCGGCGTGCACATACCGGCCGTGCCGGAATCGGAATCGGCCCAACCGGCGGCATGAAGATTGTGATAGCAGCCCGCCTGCTCGCCCACCAGCTTCGGCTGAATACCGCACAGGAAATGCCGACCGAGCAGGATGAGGACCGCTCCGAGATACCCGATCACAGCTCGCCCGTTGATCAGATAGGCGATGTCGGCGTGGGTGTTGCCGAGGATGAATTCGGTGAGGGCGTTGCCGAGGTGGTTTCCGATGGATCCGGTGCGGGCATCGCCGAGGTTATCCCCGCCGAATCCGGTGCGGGAGTCAGCGAGGTGGATATCGCCCGAGAATATATGGAGATATTCACCCGGCTGGGTACGTTGTCGGATGCGGAAATTGCTCATGATCTGGGGGTGACTCGAGAGTCGCTCTATCGCGCATACTTCAATATCGCCAGAAGATTGAAGATCGACTACTATCGCTCACTTGCCCAAGCGGCCGACGATCTGATGGAATCCGAACGTGCACAGGGGGATTCGCGGAGAACAAGAAGTCGACTGCGTTCGGCGCGTTTCCCCGCACGTCATACCGAACTGCTGAGACTGTTCGGCGAGGGAAAGACACCCGGGGAATGCGCTGTGGCGATGGGATTGTCTCCCAATACCATTCAAAAATATACGCAACAAATCGGTGGTCGAGTCGGTCTCAAGCTTCGGGACGTCATACTTTCCCGAGGAATCGAACTGGGGATTGTCGATGTGCCGATCCGCGAAAGCGGCTGGGTGCGATTCTCTGATCGTGAATTGCAGATCATAGAAGCGCGGGCGCAAGGTATGACCTACGCGGAGGCGGCCGCGCAACTCGGAATTTCCAAACAGACAGCGTATTCGATCGGAAAGGATATCCTGCACAAGGTTTCCGCAGACAACTGGACGGAGGTATTCGATTTCCCGGTCGCCGAGGAGATAATTCAGGAACCATGGGAAGTGGAACTCGAGAGGATCGCTTTCCAACGTCTCGCCGAACGGTGGATCGTCAACCACAACACCACCCTGGTGGCAACCGGAGTACGGCGCGGCGTCATCGACGCACCCCCGCAGTTCCCCATCGCCCTGACGAAGCAGGAACGTGCCATCCTCGCAGCGAAAGTGCAAGGCAGAACGGCTGAGCAGACGGCGAACGAGGTGGGTTTGCTGCCCAACGCCGTGCATCGGATACTCGCCGAGCTGAGGGAAGCCACCGATTCCCAGACCACAACCGTGCTGGTGATCAGGACGATCTACCAGCTGGACTCCGCCTCTGCCGGGCCGGGCTGGACATCGCATTCCGAGTTGATGCGGGTCCTCGTCATGATCGCCTGCGGTCAAGGACGAAAGGAGATCGCGGCCGAATTCGGCCGGTCACTGGGCTGGGTCAATATTCGGTGCACCGCGCTGGCGGCGGCTTTCGGCGTCATCGACAATCAGGCGGCGCTGGTCGCCGCAGCCGTTCGCGGTCGGATTCTCGAACCTCTTCCCACAGAGAATGAACCCTCGTTCGACGACCCTCAGGAACGCCGGATCATGCTCCGCAAGGCCGAAGGCAAGTCCGACAACGCCATCGCGACGGAACTGGAGGTGCCGTTCAAGACTGTGCGGACGACCATGGCTCGGCTGAAGAAAACGACCGGGAGCGGGACCACTGGGCAGTTGATCGCGAAAACCATTCACTTGGTCGACGCCGCCGAGGCCCGCACAGCACAGGACGCCGGCGAGGCCGAGTCGCGTTCCGGGGCCGAAGGCTTCGAGACCGGCGCGATCCGGCGGATTCTGGACGCTGCCGTGCTCGCCATGCGTCCCCCGGCTGCCCCGCCTGCCGAGACACCCGCGACCGCACGTCGGCTGACCGCTCTCCGACAAACCGCGGCGGGGTTACCCACCAACGCGATTGCCTCGCATCTCGGGGTGGCCGCGATAACGGTGCTCGGCGATCTCACTGCCCTTGCCGCCGACCTGGGTACCGATCGTCGCACGCTGACGCGGGTCGCGGAGTCGGTGCACGCGGCCGCCCAGGGCATCGTCGAACCAGCCGGCCCGACAGGTGATTTCGCTTCACTGACCCGCCGCGAGAAGCAGGTTTTGCGGATTCTGCCGCGTAGGCTCGCCGATGCGGACGCGGCACGGGAACTGGGTGTCACCAAGCGGGCGTTCCAGCAGGCGAGGGGCAAACTTCGCAGGAATCTCGGGGCCTCGGACATCGAGTCGATCATCGAGTGGGCTGTGCAGAACGGCCACGCCGAGAATCCCGCCGATACAGGCGCCGGGCCCGAGCCTGTCGCCGCGATCGACCCCGCATTGCGGGAAAAGGTCGAACGCCTATTGACAGTGGGCGAATCGGCTGGGGTGGTTGCGGCACCGGAACCGGCGCAGGCGCTACTGCAGGCTCGGGGTGTGCCTGCAGTAGCGGAGCCCGAGGTGACAACCGAGTGGGCCGATCCCGCTGCTGTGACAACCGACGGTCTCGAGGGCTACCAGTGCGGTCCGAGGGTCGTCGAGGATGTGGCGAAGTGTCTCCGCCGCAAGGATATCGAGTTGTTGGGCCGGGCTGGTCCGGATGGTGTGCTGGTCAGTGATGTCGAGCGTGCGCTGGGGGGCCAGGCGCAGCACGTCGCGGGGTTGGCCGATGCGGCGGCGCGGTTGCGGGCTTGGGGCCAGGCGCTGGATGCGGATGGATCGGGCCGGGGTAATGGGATTGCGGTAATCGTGTTCGAGCCGGCGTTGTCGGGTGCGAAAGGCGCTCTCGGTCATGCTCGGTGGTTGGTGCGTCGGGTGGAAAATGGTGTGGAGCGGCTCGAGCTGCGGGATCCGGGGAGAGCCGTTGCTCCGGAAGTCGTTGCGCCGGAGGGCTTGCCGACAGATGCTGCGTTGGCGCTGTTCCTGGACAACCAGGGTTATCCGGTCGTCGATGGTGTGCCGCCGGTCGTTGATGGTGTCCTGGGTTCGGACGATGATGTGCGGTGGCGTGGGGACGACGACAACTTCGCCGTCGGTATGGACTCCGCAGGACCTGTCCCGGATTTTCGCGCAGCCAAATCGTTGGAAGCGTGGTTGAGTGCGGTTCGTAACCGCGAAGGATTGACTCAACCGGGCCTTGCCAAACGGATGACAGTATCTCCGAAAGCGGTCTCACGTCACGAGCGTGGCGTGAGCCTGTCTGCGGAGTATTTGCGGAAGTTCGGTGAGGTGTTGGGGGTTTCGGATGAGGTGCGTGCGGCGGTGTTGTTGTGGGCTCCTGAACTTGCGCAGCATTTTCAGGAGTTTGTCTATGAGCCGAGCGAGTCCGGATGTACGTCGCTGGGTGAGTGGCTGCGCGGTGTCCGGGACGACAAAAAACTGTCCCTGCGGGCGCTTGCCGAACGGATGGGTGTAGCTCGGGAAACTATCTCGGAACACGAGCGTGGCGTGAGCCTGTCTGCGGAGTATTTGCGGAAGTTCGGTGAGGTGTTGGGGGTTTCGGATGAGGTGCGTGCGGCGGTGTTGTTGTGGGCCCCTGAACTTGCGCAGCATTTTCAGGAGTTTGTCTATGAGCCGAGCGAGTCCGGATGTACGTCGCTGGGTGAGTGGCTGCGCGGTGTCCGGGACGACAAAGAATTGAATCAAGCTGAACTTGCCGAACAGCTTGATGTATCTCTGCACACTGTCTCGGAACACGAGCGTGGCGTGAGCCTGTCTGCGGAGTATTTGCGGAAGTTCGGTGAGGTGTTGGAGATTTCGGATGAGTTGTATGCGGCAGTACGCTTTTGGGCGCCCGAGCACGCGCAGCATCTCCGTGAGTTTGTCTATGTTCCACGTGAGTCCGGATGTGTGTCGTTGGGTGCGTGGTTGGGATCTGTTCGCAACCGCAAAGGAGGAGTGACCCGATCGGGCCTTGCCGAGTTGATGGGTGTATCTCCGGAAACTGTCGCACGCCACGAGCGTGATGTCTACGTGTCTGTTGAGTATTTGCGGGCGTTCGGTGAGGCGTTGGGGATTGTGGATGAGGTGTATGCGGCGGTGTTGTTTTGGGTTCCTGATCGCGCTCGATATCTTCGGGATTTCGTCCATGACCCGGGTGAGTGCGGGTGTGTGTCGTTGGGTGTGTGGTTGAGTGTTGTCCGCGACGACAGCGGATTGACCGAATCGGATCTTGCCGAGCTGCTGGGTGTATCTCCCGACGTCGTTTCGAACAATGAGCGTGACGTGTATGTGTCTGTTGGGTATTTGCGGGCGTTCGGTGAGGCGTTGGGGATAATGGTTGAAGTGCGTGCGGCGGTTCTGCGTTTCAAGCCGGAGCTTGCGCGGTATTTCGGCGGCTTTGTCTATGCCCCGGGTGAGTCCGGGTGTGTGTCGTTGGGTGCGTGGTTGAGTGCTGCCCGCATCGACAATGGATTGACCCAGTCGGATCTTGCCGGGCTGCTGGGTGTATCTCCCGCCGTCGTCTCGAACAATGAGCGTGACGTGTATGTGTCTGTTGGGTATTTGCGGGCGTTCGGTGAGGCGTTGGGGATTGTGGATGAGGTGCATGCAGCGACACTGTTTTGGGCGCCTGAGCGTGCTCGGCATCTGAAGTTTGTTATTGCTCCGCGTGAGTCCGGATGTGCGTCTTTGGAATCGTGGTTGAGCGCTGTCCGTGACCATAAAGAATTGAGGCAATCGGATCTCGCCGAGCTGATGCGTGTATCTCTTTCCACCGTTAAGGTCCATGAGCGTGGCGCTTACGTGTCTGTTGGGTATTTGCGGGCGTTCGGTGAGGCGTTGGGGATAATGGTTGAAGTGCGTGCGGCGGTTCTGCATTTCAAGCCGGAGCTTGCGCGGTATTTCGGCGGCTTTGTCTATGCCCCGGGTGAGTCCGGGTGTGTGTCGTTGGGTGCGTGGTTGAGTGCTGCCCGCATCGACAATGGATTGACCCAGTCGGATCTTGCCGGGCTGCTGGGTGTATCTCCCGCCGTCGTCTCGAACAATGAGCGTGACGTGTATGTGTCTGTTGGGTATTTGCGGGCGTTCGGTGAGGCGTTGGGGATTGTGGATGAGGTGCATGCAGCGACACTGTTTTGGGCGCCTGAGCATGCTCGGCATCTGAAGTTTGTTATTGCTCCGCGTGAGTCCGGATGTGCGTCTTTGGGTGCGTGGCTGAGCGCTGCTCGCAACCGCGAAGGATTGACTCAGACGGAGCTTGCCGAGCGGATGGAAATATCTCTCTACGC
Source organism: Nocardia sp. NPDC052254 (assembly GCF_040679495.1). Taxonomy (NCBI): domain Bacteria; kingdom Bacillati; phylum Actinomycetota; class Actinomycetes; order Mycobacteriales; family Nocardiaceae; genus Nocardia; species Nocardia sp. NPDC052254. Next base: position 278,120 of record NZ_JBFAUW010000003.1, read on the forward strand.
TGTCTCTAGCCACGAACATGGCATTAATTTATCTGTCGAGTATTTACGGAAGTTCGGTTCGGTGTTGAGGATTCCGAACGAGGTGCGTGCGGCGGTACTGTTGTGGGCTCCTGAGCTCGCACAGCACTTTCAAGATTATGTATACGATCCGCAGAAATCTGGAAGTGTATCGCTGGGTGTGTGGTTGAGCGGTGTGCGGGACTACAAAGAATTGACTCAAGCGAAGCTTGCCGAAAAGATGGATATATCCACGGAAACTGTCTCGCGCAATGAGCGTGACCTCCATGTGTCTGTCGAGTATTTGCGGAAGTTCGGTGCGGTGTTGGGTATTTCGGATGAGGTGTACGCGGCAGTGCGTCATTTCGTGCCGGACGTCGCGCAGCATCTGCTGGAGTTTGTTTATGATCCGGGTGAGTCCGGACGTACTTCGCTGGGTGCGTGGCTGCGCGGTGCCCGCGAGTGCGCAGGATTGTCCAAATCGGCGCTCGCGGAACGGATGGCTGTACTCGAGGAAACTGTCAGGCACAACGAGCGTGACGTTTACCTATCTGTCGAGTATTTGCGGAAGTTCGGTGCGGTGTTGGGTATTTCGGCTGAGGTGTACGCGGCAGTGCGTCATTTCGTGCCGGACGTCGCGCAGCATCTGCTGGAGTTTGTTTATGATCCGGGTGAGTCCGGACGTACTTCGCTGGGTGCGTGGCTGCGCGGCCTTCGTGAGTGCAAAGATATGACTCAAGCGGAGCTTGCCGAACGGGTCGGTGTATCGCGAGATACTGTCTCGAGCAATGAGCGTGCCCCCCGCGTGTCTGCCGAATATTTGTGGGTGTTCGGCGCTGCGTTGGGTATTTCGGATGAGGTGTACGCGGCAGCGTTGTTCTGGGATTCCGAGGTTGCGGAGCATCTCAGGGAGTTGATCGTTGAACCGCACAAACCGCGGCGTAACTCGCTGGGTGTATGGCTGCGCGGTGTTCGTGAGTACAAAGATATGACTCAAGCGAAGCTTGCCGAACGGATCGGTGTATCGGAGGACACTGTCTCGAGCAACGAGCGTGACCTCCATGTGTCTGTCGAGTATTTGCGGAAGTTCGGTGCGGTGTTGGGTATTTCGGATGAGGTGTACGCGGCAGTGCGTCATTTCGCGCCGGACCTCGCGCAGCATCTGCTGGAGTTTGTTTATGATCCGGGTGAGTCCGGACGTAAATCACTCGGTGCGTGGCTGAGAGGTGTTCGTGTCTATAAAGAAGAATTGACCCAAAAAGAAATTGCTGATCTGACTGGCGTTGCTCAGAATACTATCTCTGCCAGCGAGCATGACGATAATGTTTCCGTCGAGTATTTATGGAATCTTGGTGTGGTGCTGGGAATTTCGAAAGAAGTGTACTCGGCGGTGCTGGTCTTGGCTCCTGCGTATGCGCAGCGCCTCCGAGAGTTTTCCTTCGACCCGGACAGATTCCGCCGCAAATCTTTGGGCGCGTGGTTGAGAGCTGCCCGCGATGGTCGCGGATTGGAACGACAAGAAGTTGCCGCTGCGGTTGGTGTGACCGATGACACTGTTGCGCATCACGAGGATGACGAGCACGTGTCCGTCGAGTATTTGCGGGCGTTCGGTGTGGCCCTGGATATTCCGGATGATGTGATGCGGGCGGTGGCCCTGCGCTGGGCTCCCGAGCTCGTGGACTTGCTCTCCGACTCGCTCCCTGACCTCGATACCGCCACCGCCGAATCGTGGGCACCGGGAGACTTGGTCCGGGCGATCCGGCTGTCCTACCGCTTGTCCCAGATGGAGCTCGACAAACGCATGGGGCGTAACGGGACGGTACCAGCCGCAGAGAAGGGCGACGTCCGCGTGAACATCGATTTCCTGCGGCGGATGTGTTTTGTCCTGAAGTTGCCACACGGCTATGTTCGCTCGATTGTCGAACTGTTCATCGCCCCGCAGTATCGGCCGAATGACTTGCGTGCCGAGCCTCCCGAGGAGGGGGAGGAGGATTTCTGGGAGCTACTCTTCACCTTCCCGGGTGAGCGTCCGGAGTCGGTGCCACTGAACCGGATATGGGTGAGACACCTGCCGCTCGCACGTTCCGCCGCGTATTCCGCCGCACGGAACGAGCGCTTCGAATCTGCCGATGACCTGACCCAGCGATTCGCAGGGGTAATTCGGGCCGCGATCCTTACCCACGTTCCGGGTATGCCGTTCGTCCCGCATGTCCAGAAATCGTTGAGGTTTGCGAAGTTGAAGGTGTTTTTCGAGTCCAGGCTCCCGAATCTGGACACCCTGACGCGGAGAATGGTCGTCCGCGTGTACGCCGAGCTCGGCAGGCGCCAGATCCTGAACCTGTTCACCCCTGGAGAAGAGACGGGGATGACAACCGCGGAGCGGGCGCGATTGATCGATGACATCGCCGGCGCGCTGAAACTGAAACCGTCGCAGGTGGCGTTCGCGCTGACGGCGATCGCCCAGGGAAGGGACGCTTCGCTGTCCAACGACTCGCTGGGTGCCGACACTTCCGCGGTCATGGCGGATCCTCATGCGAACGTGGAGCACGGCGACGACGCTGTTGTACCTACCTTGCAGAGCATCGATCCGGCGTTCGCGGCGAGGGTTCACGAGGCGTTGGCCGGTCTGCCGGACAACGATGTCACCAAGCAGTTGGTCGAAAAGGTGTATCTCCAGAAACTTCCGAAGGAGGTGGCGGAGATGGATCTGGGACTCGAGGTGGGTGAAGCGAAGGAGAAACTCGCCGCCGCGAAGGATCTGTTGCGCACAGTCGACTGGTCGGGTCTGGTCGATCTCGAGGATGGAACCGGGCAGCGCGGTCTCGGTACCGATGCCCCGGATTCCCCCGTGAGCGACCTCGAGCCGCCGTCGTCGGTAGCCGAACCGGGATTCACCGCCCGCATCGGTGCTGTCGCCAGCGGTGTGGACCCGGCATCGCGGAATGCCGCAGACATGGATGAGGCCGTGCGTTCGGCGCTCGAATCTGCGCCCCCCGCGAAGGACGAGGCCCCGGTCGATGTGACGACCGATGGTCTCGAGGGCTATCAGTGTGGTCCGAAGGTGGTCGAAGATGTGGCTCTATGGTTCGGTCGCACGGATATTCGGCTGCTGGGCCGGGCCGGTATGGACGGGGTGCTGGTCAGTGATGTCGAGCATGCGCTGGATGGCCGGGCGCAGCACGTCGCGGGGTTGGCCGATGCGGTGGCTCGGTTGGACGCGTGGGGGCGAGGTCTGGATGCGAGTGGGCGGGGTGACGGGATTGCGGTGGTGGTATTCGAGCCGGCCCTGTCCGGCCGGCGAGGGGATCTGGGCCATGCCAGGTGGTTGATTCGCCGTGTCGACGGAGACCGGGTGTGGTTCGAGCTGCGGGATCCGGGCAGAGGGGAGTTTGTCAGCCATCTCGATCCGAATTTCGCTGGGCCGCAGGACCAGTCCGCCGATGGCGTCCTCGCTCTTTTCCTGGACCAGCGGGGTCGTCCTGTTGCCGACGGTGTTCCGCCGGTCGATGACGGTGTTCTCGTTGTCGACGGTGAGGTCCGGTTGCGTGGCTCGCGCGACAACTTCGCGGTCGGACAGTCGGTTCCGGACGCATCCACCGGCCCTGCCCTCACCCGCGAACAGGCCGTGGCCCTCACCACGTATGGCGCGCCGGATTACCGGGACGGTCCGCACGGGGTGTGGTTGATGGGCGATCCACGACCGGGGCACACCGCCCCGGTCATCGTCCGGAAATTCCTGGGTACCGCCGACCTCGATGTACCCGGGATCGTCAGTGCCACACTGAAGGTGGTCCCGGGAGTGACCGCCGACGGGGCGATCCACGACCGCACCGATGCCCTGGGAGGCGCAGTTCGGGGAGGCGCGCGAATGCCCCGAACGTTGTACGCGGGAGACGATATCCTCGTCCAGGAATACATCGCCGGGCAGCCATTGACAGTGGCCGACTTCGTCGATCGGGAGACCAGGACCTTCCTCGCCGACGAGGCCGACGCGTTGTTCGCCGAGCTCGTCCCGGATCATGCGCCGCCGCCACCGTTTTCGACGACGACGCGCACCGAGTGGGACACACATCTTCGCCGAGCGCGGCGCTTCGCCGACGTGCGAATCGCAAGTCTCGGACCGGTGATCGAGTTGCTGCGACTCGACGAGCTGGCGTACGGATATAGGCGATTCCCCACGGCGGCCGAGAACACCGAGCCCATCCGCCTGCACGCCGCATTGACCCTGGCCAACTTGATTCGGACGCCGGATGGTGAGCTGGCCGGGTCGAACTGGGAATTCGTCGAATCCGGTCCGCCGGAGTGGGTGTACGCCGCATTTGTCGTCCGCAATCCATGGCCCCCCGGAGTGCGAGAACAAGTGCACAAGTGGTGCGTTCGGCGCATCAGGCGACTGTATGGCCCCGACGTATTGAAGCTGTTCAGTCCTCACGTCTACTTGGAGGCGCGACACGCTGCCCTCGAGCAGGCGTTCCAGTTGCCAGGAGTTGTCGCCGACGGCACCGTCCGCGCCACCGATCGGCGGCTCGCGTTCAAGTCGATCCTCGAATTGCTGCGATACGGCGACGTCATGATCGATCCGGTCTTCCAGCGGCTGCTCGATGATCTCGCGCGGCTGCGCGCGCAGGGGTGGCCGACGGACGCGAACAATTTCGATGTCAGGCGCGAGCTGGACGAGTCCCTGGCACCCAGTATCAGAATTCCCATTCGTGCTGTGCTGCGAGATCCGGCCTGGAGCCAGTGGCAGCTGAGGAGTTTGAACAGCGAACTCACCATGGATCGCCGCCCGCATCGTCTCCATATGGCGTTCGCTGAGTTCGAAGATGCCGAACCCGGCGTGGTGACACGTCTGCACGTCCGTGCTGTTGTGATGATCGGCCCGGTCGAGCTCGGCGAAGTGGATATGCGTTTCGATCTGGATCTGGCGGGGAATGTCACCGCCAGTGTCGATCCTGGTCCGGCCGGGGACTTCGTCCCGCAATACCTGGCCGCTCGTAGTGGCACGGAACGGGGCTCGTTCATCGATTTGTTGCGCCATTTCATCCGAGGCACCGGCGCGGATGTGCTGCGGATCAAGGTTGCCGACGGTACGGCGGAGCATGTGCTCAACGATCGTGATCAGCTGCTGCGGGCCGGTTTCACACCGGTCGCCGACGAATCGATGTGGGTGAGCGAACGACTCCGGGCGGTGCCCGCCGAGCCCGCCACCGCGCGTATCGGTCGACGTCTCACGCACGACGAGGTACGCGGGGTGATGGGCAATGTGGAACTCAACGCACCGGACGAGTATGAGAATCAGAACGGTGTCTGGCATCTCCCGCTGTCCGAAGGGGCCGGCCCGGCCGGACCGGCGGTAACGGTCCGGGCTTATCTTCCCGACGCCGAGCAGCTCAGTTTCGAGCTGGACGCGCTGGCGGTGTCGGCAGCGGATGCCTCGAATCAGTTTCACGCGGCAGGGGTGCACGGGCCGCGGTTGCTGTACGACTCCGAGTCGATGACTCGAGTCGAGGGATACCCGAACCGGGTGACGATTCACGAATTCGTTCCGGGGCAGAATGTTCTGCCCCGCGAGGGATGGCGACGTACGACCGAAGATGTCGCCCCGGAGCTGCACCGGCTGCACTCGCTGGCACCCGTCGATCCTGCTCTGACGCAGCGGATCTGGGATACCACGCAGCAGCGCCGGGTCCGTGAACTGCACCAGAACGACATCGACCATCGAATGGAAATGCTGACCGGCGGGGTGCCGTTGTTCACCACGTGGAGTCCGCTGCCGACCGGCGTACCGGAAAGCCCGATGGGCTTCACACACGGCAACCCGATCCGCCGCAAGATGCGACGCGGAACGGACGGCCGGATCGGATTCACCGACGCCAAATCCGCACAATTCGCGCCGATCGCTTGGGATTGGGCTCGGTACTATCTCGGCAACGAATGGACCGACGACGAGCGCACCGCGGTCGAACACCGGGTCAAGGAAATGCTGACCGAGCGGTACGGACCCGATGCGGCACGCGACTTCGACCGGTACGTGCTGCTGGAGGCGTGGAAGTCGATCATCGGCGACGCCTATCGGCTGCCGAAAAAGATCGCGGCGGGCATCCTGACCGTCGAGGAAGCTCTGCCGGACTTCGAACGCAACGTCGTCCGGGTACGCAGGGCCGCGGTCGAATATGCTCGCGGCCTGCGCGCTTCCGACCCCGGTCTGGAAGAGATGCCGGACGTGCGCGCATTACTGAACCAATGGACACAGCGCGAACTGGATTCGTATACACCGGGTGCATCCCCGAGCGCGGCACCGGCCACCGAGGAGCGTGCCGCGGCCGACACGTCGACGGCCCGGCCTCGATGGGCGCGACGACTGTTCGATACGTCCAGGCATTCCGGCACCCGAGACTCGGCCGAGGACGTGCAGCGCGCCTTGGTGTTCAACCAGTGCTGGGACGGGCCGCCACGCCTGGAGCCTGTTCAGGCGCGCATCGAGCATTCGAGCGGCGGCGCTGTCCGACAGGTGTTCGTCAAGGCCGTCGTCATGGACGGCACTCGCGAATACGACGACGTGGATATCTTTCTCACATGTAGTGACACCGGCGTCATCACGGCAACCTGCGGTGATGCTGCCGGTGGAACGCCGATCGATCATCTGGCACTCGACTTCGCTCGTACCGCGGGTATCGACCGACTCCGGCTGCAGGTCACCGATGGACCGGGAGCGGCCAGGGCCGGATTCGACTGGGACGAGGAAGATATCGACGATCTGCTGGTGGCGGTCGATGGCGCGTTGCGCGCCCTCGAAGAGGGTGATGCGCAGATATCCGACGGCATTGTGGAGTTGATCCGCCGAGTACGTACGGGCGACCTACCTTCCCCGAAGGAGCTGCTCGACTGCGGCGTCGATCTCGATGAGGTCGCCGCCCGCGGACCCCAGGCTCCCGATCGGTGGTGGGGATCCATCGAGGTTGCCTTCGCCGCCGATAGGGGGGGCGCCGTGTGGAGTGCTTTCGAACTGCGGCGGGGCGTAGGACTGAGCGAGCCGCCCCCCGCGCTGCCGAAGCTACCGGTCGACATCGAGGCCCAGGGAAGTGGCATCCTGGCCCCGGAATCCGTTGCCAAACTGGTGCTTCGCACCTCACTACGGGTTCCCAGGTGGTGGGGCAACAGCAAGTGGGGGTGGATCGACCGAGACGAGCAGGGCAATCAGGTGATCATCACCCGGCTGCAGTCTTCGACCGTCGTGGCCAAGGATCTGACCACCAATCCACGCCGGGAAGACGGAGTCGACCGTTGGTTCCGGCGACTATCGTCCGATTCGTTCGACGTAGAGCGGCTCACCACAGAAGTAGAGGTCGGATATCCGAAGGAGTTGTACGAGTGGGGCCCCTACCGGGTGCAACGGTATATAGACGGCCGAACCCCCGCTCCGACGGATTCGGATTGGGAAGCCGTGCTGGACAGGATGTTCGAGCTGAAGCGCCGACTGTCGCAGGTGGAGCTGCCCGAGAAGCTGAAAGTGCGATCGGTGACCGAGCAGTTCCACCTGTTCCTGGATTTCCAGCGCCGCAATTACCGCGCACGCGCCGACTGGCTGGACTCGCTCTTCCGGCTGGCACCGCACCAGGCATGGTCTGCCGATACCGACGATGGCGAGTGGCCACCCAGCCTCAGCCACGCCGACATGACATTCGACAACATTCGGGTCGCCGAGGATGGCACGGTGACATTGCTCGACTGGGACAACGCGTGCATCACCCATCCGCTGTGGGATTACGTGACCATGCTCTGGACGCCGTGGCCGGAGGACCGAGCCGAGCTGGTCGAGGACAAGATCAGAAATGAGGTTCGCGCCCGCTTCGGAGAGCGTGGCGTGGTCGAGCTGAATCGGCTCCTGACGATGGCATCCCTGGACTCGCTGTTCGGCGACTCCGGATACTTCGTCGGGCAGATCGCGAAAGATCCGAGCAAGACCGACGTGCTGGTGGGACGGTTCTATTCCGACTATCGGAGGTTGTGCCGTCTGCGTCCTGGCTGGGAGGCGCAGCCGCCGCACCTGGTCCGCAGCCTGATGCTGGAAGCGGCGAACACGATGCGGCGGGAGTGGGGAGAGCCGTCACTGCCGAATGAGCCTGTCGGCACACCGGATTCCCCGCAGACCGGCGAGGTGAGCCCGGAGTCGGTGCTGCCCCCTGCCGTCCTACCGGGAGACAGCGAGTTGCTCGCCGTGGTGACCGGCCTGCTGAATCAGGAGTACGGCCGGCGCGGATACACCCTCGTGCCGACCGCCGCGAGGTACGCCCAGCGTGCGGGCAGCCGCTGCTTGACCGTATCGGCGACGATCGTCGGGGTCGATGGATCGAATGTCGAGGAACCGGGCGACCTGCGCTTGCATGTCCATCACGATGGGGATGGACTCGTAACGGTCACCTTCGACCATCTCGTCATCCAGGAGTTGTTCCAGAATGGCGGCTTCACAGCGGACTTCGTGCCGAGGCTGCGTCGTGCGGTCGGCGCCGGTGGACGGATCGTGCTGCCGATCCATGGCCGGACCGGCTTCCGGGTCGCGGCGCGCCACGGTCTTCGGCTGGATCCTGATCCGGACCGTCTGGCCGAGTCGCGGGACAGCACTGCGCAATTGGTCAACAGACTGGATCACCGTACTGTCGTCGATCCGATGTTGGACCGATTCGACCGACCGGTCGAGGCCCGGCCCACCTTCGCCGAGATGGCCCACTATTTCGGTCGGTCGCTGGACGGTTGGCCGGATGACTGCCGATGGTGGGGTGTGCTGGACGGTGTACCCGCGGACGCCGACGACGCGCAGTCCGGTGTCGCGCTGCCGTCGTCGGCGATGGGAGTCCGCCGCAGGCCCCGAACGGCATGGCCGGATACCGACGACCCCGCGCTGACGGAACCACAGATCGAATTGTTCGCCGAGCTGGTCCGTTACCGGGCCCGTATCGTCGGCAACCACCACGGCGTCTGGATCGTCGAGATGCCGAACGGGCGCAAGGTGGTCATCCGCGTGCCGACCGATACACCGAATCCCAATTTCGATCCGCGGATCGGCCTGGTCTTCGGGGAACCGCTGGCGGCGGAGTTGTTCCGGCGAGCAGGCGTGCGGGTGCCGAAGCTGCACCACATCGGTGCCCGGTCCGCCTATCCGCAGAGTTTCCTGATCCACGAGTACCTGGACGGCTCTCATCCCGTACCGGGCGAGGATTGGCAGCCGACGGCCGAGGCGCTGTTCGCCGAACTCGATCGGGTTCATGCGCTGCACTCGGACGCATGGGATTGCCTCGAGCACGATGAAGCCCTGCCGCTCACCCGCGTCGAATGGGAGCAGCGGCTGGTACGTGAGGTGGCGCGGATCCCACTGGAGTACGACTCGGAGGACCGGCTCCACGGCGAGCTCGGTATGCCGGGCCTGCACGAAATCTTCGCCGTGCGGCCATCGGCACCGGACGATGTGCAGCTCGGTGTCGTGCACGGTGATCCGACGTTCAACAACATGATGTTCCGGGTGAACGACCGCGATCAGGTCGCGCTGCTCGATCTGGAATTGGCCCACCCGGGTTCGCCGGTATGGGACTATGTCGCGTTCGCCATGCGCAACCCGTGGCCCACACCCACTGTCCGCGCTGATGTGGAGCACTGGTGCCGGACGCGGTTGCTGGCGCATTACGGCGAGCAGGCTGCCAACGACTTCGACGAGTATCTGAAAGTCGAGGCATGGAAGTCCGCCGCGGGTGACAGCTTCCGATTGCCGCTGCTCATTGCCCGCGATCCGGCATTCCTCGACGGAGATTCGCGGGTTCTCGATGATGCGGCGGAAGGCTTGCACCGCAATCTCGGACGCGTATTCGAGGCGGCGGGCCGAACCGGGCCGGAATTGGCGGAGGTGCGTGCTCACCTTGCTCGGTGGGCCCGGCGGATCGTGCGCCGGCGCGATCAACAGCAGCTGCCCACCGAGCCGGTGGCCGGTGGTCAGGTGCCGACGCCGGCCGAATTGCCACAGCAGTCGATACGTGAACCGTTGCTGACCGGTACCGGGCAGACCGCTGCGAATGCGGCCCTGGCGAATGTCGTGGCCGGCATGAGATCCAGCGGTGGGCCTGCCAGACTGGAGCCGGTGGGCGCGCGGTTCGAGGCGCCCGACAGCGCGCAGACAGATATCGTGAGCCGCATCCGGATGCGCACGGTGCTGATGGACGGGTCTCGCGAATACGGTGAGGTATCAGTTCTTTTCGAACTCCGCCGCGACGACAGCGGGCACGAACCGCACCTGGACGGTCGACCCGCCCGGGCCGGCACGGTGATTGCGCGCCTGGAGTCCCGTGCCGACATCGACCGGCTCGCCGGCGAGTACGGCGGTCCGCATCTGCTCGGAGTCGCCGAGGACCTGGCTCGCCGGCTGGGCGCCGACACACTGGTGATCGAGGTTTCCGGCGACGAGAGTATGCAGGCGGCGCACAACGGATTCGACTGGGACGGCCGGGAAGGACGATCGGCCACGTTCACCGAATCGATGGCCTCCCTCCAGGCGGCGTACCGGTCGCAGGCACCCGCCGACACATCGTGGCAGGACTGGCCACTCGACGAAAGTCCGCAGGCGCTCATCCGCCGGACGGGGGCAGGTGTTCTGCGCGCCGCGCGGTGGTGGGCGAACAAGGACCTCACCGATCACGCGGTGCCGCCGACTCCGATCGAAAATCGCACGGCCACACGTCGGCCGCCCGGCGAGGAATTCTTCTCCGATGTCGCAGAGGCGACCGGCGACGGCGGCATCGGTCCGGCGAAGGTTGCCCAGTTGGCGGTCACGACCGCGATGGAGCCGCCACACGCCAGAGGCTATTACACACATGTCTGGTGCGTCACCGACCATGACGGAATGATGTGGAAGGTGCGATACATAGCGGCGGAGCCGGGCGATAAGGACCTGGCAGCCAACCCCACCCACCCTCAGCTCCGCGATGGCGACCGTGCCTTCCACATCATCGTCCTGCCCGAGAGCAGGGCGGAAGACCTGGCTCGCGATGTCGGTGTGGATGTACCGAAGACAGTTGCCGCATGGGGTGCCGGTGGCGCGCATCGTGGTTCCAGCTCGATCCGGGGTATGGGAATGGGCGGGCGCATTCCGATGGTCGGGGACGCCGACTGGCGGGATACCCTCCGTGGCCTGTTGGAGCAGCTGCGGCTGTTGCGGGCCGTCCGGCTTCCCGCCGACCTCGCGGTGCGCACCGTCGTCGAATGGGAACAGCTGCACCGGAGCATGCAGCGGATCAAGTACGAAAAGCGCGCTCGATTCCTGGACGCTCTGCGGCTACCGATGCCGAACGAGATATGGGTGCCGGGTGACACCGCCTGGGCAGCTGGGCTCAGCCACGGCAACGCGACCTTCCGCAATCTGTGGGTCCGGCCCGATGGCTCGGTGGCACTGGACAACTGGAACCTCACCGGCGTCCGGCACATCCTGTGGGACCTCACGACCATCTTCTGGACACCCTGGGCGCCTGCGGATCTCGAGGAGGTGACGGCGATGGTCGAGCAGGAGATCAGTGATGAATTCGGTGCAGCGGGGGTGGACGAGTTCCGCCGACTGCGCGCGATCGCTTGCCTCGACTCGCTCTACAGCGACGCCGACACCTTCGTGCAGAAGATCCGCATCGACCCCCGGCAGAGGGATGTGCTGGTCGACCGCTTCTATTCCGACTACCGCACGCTGTGGGCCTATGCCGAGGCGCGCAAGCTGTGGCCGTCGCGTGGCTCCAGACCGCTGGAATACAAGACGGTTCGCGAGCTCATGCTGCATGAGGCCAACCCCGCCAACCCCCGCCCGCCGCTGCTCGACATCGCCCCCGACACCGACGGCGCCCCCCGGCCGTTCCGATACACCGGCCGGCCGGTACAGGCGGATCTGTCCGCGGTTCCGACGATTTCGGAACTTCTGAGGGACAAACACGTCCCAGAGGATGAGCTCCTCCAGGAGCTTTCGGGAATGCAGCTGCAGTTCGGACCCAACTTCGGACTCGTCCTGAATCGAGTCGAATTCTTGCGCAATGCTCCCCGTGGATTCGCATCCGGAGTGCGGTTCCGCGGTGTATTCGCCACCTGGCCGGACAACCCGGCCGAGGTCGGTGACGCGGACTTCAGCATCGAGTGGGACGAGAACGGCCGACGCACGGCTCGAATCGACACCTTCTGGATAGAACCGTGGCACAAGGACACCCGCTGCGGCGACACGGTCACTCCGGCGTTTCGGGATTACCTCCGCCGAGAAGGGGTGGAGCGGATCTACGTGGAGGTCCATGGTCGGCGCGGTGCTCGAGCCGCGATCCGTGAGGGTCTGGACTGGGATCTCACTGCAGATCCAGCTCAGCTGGCCGACTGCATGCGGGCACTGAGCCTGCGCATTCGTGCGGACCTCGCGGTGACCCCGCACGCAGCGGTCGGAACGCGACTGCGCCAGTTGCTCGGTGAGCTCGAGTACCCGCCGGACGGACGCTATCCGACCCCGGCCGAGATCGCGGACGCGTTACCGGACGGGTGGGACGCGGCCAAGTTCTTCGAGGGGATCCACTGGAAGGGCGTCACCGTCCCATGAGCCATTGAGTGGTGACGAGTCGCGGGCGGTCTAGCGCCGCTCGTCCTTGATGGCCTTGATCACTTCCGCGATACCGGAATTCAGGAGAGTCACAAGGCGTTTGCTGTCGGCTCCCAACGCGATCTGCGGGTGCCCGTCGGTGATCGCGTAGCGGCCGTCGTCGGCGAGGTCGCGCCAGCACAGGCGGCTCTGCGCCAGGCCGCGGGGGCCGAAGCGGGACAGCCCCTGGACGATGTCGATGATCCCCTCGCCGGTGACGGGGGCGCGGAAGAATTGGTCGGCGCGCCGTTCCACGGTGTCGTCGAAGGTGTCGGTCACCAGTGACTGACCGTAGGAGTAGTCCAGATCGGGATTCCGATTGCGTTGGGCCAGTACGATATCGGAGAGTTTGCCCGCGGCCGCTTCGGGCAGTTCGGCGATGAGCAAGCCGGCCAGCTCCAGCGCACCGCATTCGGTGATGGTGTAACCGCCGCTGTGCCAGGCGGTCTCGCCCGGAAGCTGCTTCAGCAGATACCCGTAGCCCTCGCGGCGCACCGCGAGTAGCCGGATCTGACCGGCGGCATCGTCGAAGTCACTGCCCCAGCCGTGCAGTTCGATCCGGATATCCGGCCGCGCGGCCACATCCAGTATGTTCTCGACCTCGTCCAGCCGAGGTCCCAGTTGTGCTCGGACTTCCCGCTTTTCGCGCTGGAAGTCCTCGTACAGTGGCGTGTCGCTGGTGAATATGAACGGTGCCGGCAGCACATCGGCTTGCGCGTTCTCCCAGGCGACGACGAATTCCAGGTCGGTGAATTTCCAGGTCCGGGTCATTTCTCCACGACGGCCTTGCCAACGGTCGGTGCGTCACCCAGTGCCTCTTCCAGATGTTTGGTGGATTCGAGGTATTTGGGCCGCTTGTGTTCCTTGCCCTGTTGCTGGCCTTGGCCGCCCGCGGCGCCCGGGGATCCCGGCGTTCCGGCTCCGGGCGTGACACCGGCGGCGGGCATCCCGCTCAGGCGGCCGAGCGAGGAGGCCGGTCCGGCTGTTCCCGCGCGCGGGAACAGCCGTGCCGCATCGGCTTCCTTCTGCAATGCGGCGGCCGCACCACTACTGAGGCCCGCGCCGCCGCCGATCTTGCTGGCACCGGCCCCGCCACCACTGCTCGCACCCAGACCGCCGGGCACCGAGGGCATGTTGGCCCTGGCGGCGTTCAGTCCGGCACCGGCGGCTTGCTGTGCGGCATTCTGCGCGGCCTGGGCCGCGGCCTGCATCGCGCTCTCGGCACCTCCCATACCCTGCTGCGCAAGGTTGGCCGCCTGGCCCAGGCCGTCCAAACCCGAAGGGGTGGTGGCGGATTGAATCGCGTCGGTGGGATCCACCGCGGCGGGTTTGGTGGGGGTGTACGGGTCGGTCGAGTCGCCCACGGACGAGGGGACGTAGGAGTCGGCGACACTCTGGGGAGTCGGGGAGATGCTCGTCGGGGTGTAGCCGCTGGTTGGGGTGGCACCGGCACCGGTACCGACGCCGGCACCGGCACCGACGCCGGAACCAGCACCGACACCCGGTGTGGCTCCGCCCGGGGTCGTGCCGGGGCCGTCCGACTGTTTGCCTCCGCCACCCTTGTCGCCGGCGCCGGGCTTCTTGGTATCCGTCGTCGGCAGTTCGTCCAATGCCGGGACGAACATCGACGATGTCTGAACGCCCTGAACATAGTTGTTTTCCATGTTCTGGCGATATATGGCGAGCGCTCGTTCGTTCTGGGCCTTGACGACGGAATTGTATGATGCCTGATCGTATGAAGCACCGCCGCCGGGCATTTCGCCGCTGTCGGCACCAGGGCTCAGCTGTAGCGGCTTCATCGGCTCCTTGCTGGTTGGCATTCCTTTATGGGTATCCGCCAGCCAATCGGAGGTGTAGTTGAGGTTGGAACCGACGGCTTTCATCCGTTGGGTCAGCCCGTCGGCTTTCTTGTGATATTTCTTGACCGCGCCGATCGCCGAATCGGCGCCGTCGCCTTTCCACAAGGATTCGGGCATATTCGTCAGTTTCTTGGAGAGAGCTCCCACGGTGTCGCCCAGTTCGAGAGCCATCCAGTTCCACATTCTGGCGGCGTCACTCACCGGTGTGATCGCATCTTTCGTCGACTGGCCGAGATCGTAGAGGTCACGCCATAACTGGCTGGCGGGGTTCTCGGGCTTGGGGTCTCCGCCCTTGGCGTGCTTGTCCCCGTCGGGCCTGGAGTCGAATTCCAGTCGCCACTGCTTCAAAGCCTCCGGCTGTGATTGATTGTGGCCCAGACTGTCTGCCATCCCTTTCGGCAGAGCTGCGGGCTTGACCAGATCGCTCGGTTTGATATCGCTGACCAGATCTTTTTGTTTCGCTGTCAATGCGTCATCGATCAGATTTCTACCGAGCCCCGTGGTCATCTCGGCATCGTCGCTCTGATATTCGGTGTCGGAATCCTTGGATTCTTTGCCGCCCTTCGGCGCCTTGTGGTGAAATTTTCCGGCCTTGGTCGGTGCCTTTATCGCAGACAGATCGGCTTTCATGCGATCCTTGGTCTTCTTATCGAAGCCGCTCGCGGAATCCAGGTCGGTGTCGATGTATTTGGTGCCAGCGGCCTTGAAAGTGTTGAGCATTTCATTCAACACGTTCTTGTGGGTCTCCAGCACATCGTCCAGTCCTCGGAGCGTGCGATTGAATTGGTCCGTGAGCAGACCGCCGGAGGTGAGATTGCTCAGTTGCTTCTCGAGTTTGGCGTCGGGGATCTTCTTCTGGACGGCGAGGATGCCGGCGATCGCGTCGGCGCATTCCTGGGCTGCCAGCTGGGCGGCCGCGGGATCGAACCGGACCTGGCCCGCCGCCGTCTTCTTGGCAACGTCTTTCCAGGGATCCTTGTCCTTCTTGCCGGGAGTTGTGACCGGGCCGACATTCTTGGTCGGTTCACCGCCGCCGTCCATCATCGGTGCCCCCCGGTATGTGCACTCGTCTGTGGCAAGGCCCCGGTGTCACCCATAGGTCGCGCTCCTGACTATCACCGACAATCTCGACCAGTCTGGCACGCGCGTGTGCTGCACAAGATGGACCTCCTTCTCATCGGTGGCAACACGTGAACTGGCGCGCGACAGTCCGGTGGCCGTACGCTCCTGCGGCGAATTGCCGTGGGGTGTAACGGTGATCGGTGACATCACGACCGCTGCCATGCCGGTCCCCGTGGGTCGGCGCGAGTTGATGAGGGGCGCTATGTGGACAGCCGCATCGAAGAGTGGCTCGATCTCGGTCGAGACCACCGAGCAGGGATTGCCGGTCGGTGTCAAAGTAGAGCGCGATGAGTTACGCCGTCCACCGGGGGAGTTGGCGGCCGAGATAGTCAGGCTCTGCCGACAGTCGGCGAATCGGGCCGGGCTGGCACGCCGGGAGCAGCTGCGGCAGGCGGGGCTGACCGGCGATGTCCTTGCATTGACCGGCCTGCCCAAGCCGGAAGATGTTGCCCGCCAGGAACTCGTTGAAGAAGAGGAATACGAGGTCGAACCGCAGAGCTGGCTGCGATCGGTATGAGCAGCGCGATGGACGACATCGAGGCGCGGGCGCATCGCAGCCTGAATCGGCTGCGCGACCTCGCGGACGAGATGAAAGCTGTCCGGGTTCGGGAGACCTCCCCCGATGGCGTGGTGACCGCGGTGGTCGATGGCAACGGTGCGCTGCAGGAGCTGGAATTGTCCTCGGGGACAGCGAAACTTTCGCCGGCCGAGTTCGAGCGGATCCTGGTCGACACCGCGAGCCGTGCCGCGCAACGGGCCTTCGCCGAGCGTGCCGATCTGGTGACCGCCTTCAACGGCGAGACGGTGGATCAGCCCATGGGGGCCGAGAGAATCGAAAGGGGTACGGGGCCGTAGCGCAACGGAGATCCGACCAGTGGTGACTCACCATTGGTGGGCAGTTTCCGCCGTGTTCAGGCTGCGGCAATCCGCTACCTTCAGGGGGGCGGCGCAATCAACTTCCGGCAGCTAAGGTTTGCGATGAATGAAGTAGTGGTCACGTCCGATGCCATCCGCCGGTATGGGGACGCTTCGGCTTCGATGGCGACCGAGGTCGCTGTCGCTGGCGCGACGAGTCAGGTCGCCACCATGGCTGCCGCGATCCCGGTCTTCGGACTGATCGGCCAGGATTTTCTGGCTACCTTCGCCGTTGCCCAGGCCAACAACCTGACCTCGGTGGCCGAACTGGCGCATGTGCACGGGATGACGGCAGTCAGCGCATACGAGAGTGCCGCGTTGTACGACGGCACCGAAGCCGCCTCGGCCTCGGATTTCGGGAAGATCAGCAGATCGATATGAACGCGCCGCTCGATAGATCGGTCGTGGAGCTGCTGCGCCACAGTGCCATCGGGTCGGCCGTCGATCGGCCGGTGAACGATGTGCTGAAGGACATGGGCTTGCCGGCGCTGCCCCAGATCCCCGGTCTGCCGCCGATGCCGGAGTTTCCGCCACTGCCCGTCCTCGACCTGTCCGTGCTGACGAAACCGCTCACCGACTTGGCGGGCACGTTCGGCACCGGGCGCATCCCTGCCGTGGGAACCGTCGGGCAGAACGAGCCGACGGTGAACCCGGCAGCGGCGCCCGCGATCGATCCGGTGCAGGCGCTGTCGCAGGTGTCGTCGGTTGTGCAGACGGCGGTCTCACTGGGTACCTCCGCCATGCAGATCGCGCAGATGTTGTGGCAAGGACAGGGCGCCACCTCGGCGGGTGAGAAGGCGGGCCAGGCCGCCACGGACGGAGCGGCGGTCTCCGAGCAGAGTGCGGAGACATCGGTCGGTGTCACCGCCGCGGCGGGCAGTGTCTTCCAGGGCGCCACCGTGATGTCCGGGATCATCGCGAGATACATGACCTCGCTGGTGGCGGCGACCCCGTTCCTTCCCACCCCGCCGGGCCAGGCGTTCGTGGTCGCGCTGACGGCCGACACACTCGCCCAGGCCACCGCCTGCGTCGCCAAGACACGTGCCGAACTCACCGTGCACAGTGCGGCCATGACCAAGACCGGAAAGAAGGTCCCGGTCACCGGAGCGCCCAAGAACGTCGATCCGACTCAGGCGGTCCAGCAGATGATGCAACTGGTGGGGCCGCTGACCCAGATGGCGAACGCGGGGGGCCAGGCACTGCAGGCGGCGCAGACCGCGCTGTATCCGGCGAAGGCGACGGTCGAGCAGGATGCCGAAGCCCTGCGCGCACGCCACGAGGCCGAGTTGCGCACCCCCGGTGGTGCGCTCGGCGGCGGTGCGGCGGGTATCGGTGCGGGTGGTTCGGCCGTGGGAAGCCAAGCGCGCCAGTTGACTCCGTGGGCCGGAATGCGCGGCGCGACATCCTTCGGCCCCGCGGGCGCGAGTATGCCCGCCGCGGAGTCGGCCTCGACCGTTCAGGCTTCGTCGCTGCGCGGTGCGGCCGGCACTTCGCCGGGCGCCATGCCGCTGGGCGGCGCCGCGAATGCGGCGGGTGCGCGTGCGCAGGAGCAGCAGACAACCGAGGGTCTGCGCGGTCTGCTGGTCACCGGACAGCACGGTGACGAGGTCGTGGGTCCCGTCGACGGCGTATCGATGCCCGTGGTCGGTGCGCCCGAACAGGCCTCGGGGCCAATGGATTCCGATCCGCCGGACAAGGCACTCACCCTCTGACGGGAGACATCATGGAATTCGAATCGACGCAGGCCCGCAAGTCCGCGACGGCACTGGACGCGCTCGCGGCGCGACTGGAGGCCGATCTGCGGCAGCGGCTACCCGCGCTCGCCGTCGAACCGGCGGGGACCGACGAGGTGTCGGTCCGGGCCGCGCAGTCGCTGCGCACGGTTGCCTCGTCCTATGACGAAGCCACCACGGCGGGCATCCACGAGGTCCGCAAGCTGGCCGCCACGCTGCGTTCCCAGACCGATGTGATGGATCGGATGGACGACGACAACGCGACCGGCTTCCGGGCGGTGAAATAGCAACGGGGACAAAGATGGTCGAGCCACCGGTAATCGGATTCACCGGTGTGGTCTGGCCCGCCAGACCCACCGAGCAACTGGCGCGCGATCTGACCACGGGCCGGGGTGCGGCGCCGATGGCCGAGGCCGGTACGGCATGGACCCAGCTGGCCGCGAGCTTCGGTGCCGCGGTCGTCGAATACGACCAGATCGTGGCGGAGCTGCGCGAGTTGTGGCGTTCGGACGGCAGCGATCTCGTCCTCGAACGGATCGGCAAACTACGGGAGTGGCTCGTCGACGCGGCCGCGTCCGCGGGCCGCAATGCCACCAGCGCGGGGGGCCAGGCCGCCGCCTATGAGGTGGCCAGGCTCGCGATGCCTCATGTCGCCGAGATCGCGGCACTGGAAGCGGCCAAACAGAGCATCGAGCACGCCGGCGCCGCGCTCGGCGCACCGCTGGTAGCCGCCGCGGCACAGGTCGAGGGCGAACAGGATCTGGCGAAGGCCGATGCCGCCCGGGTGATGCAGGGCTACGAGTCCGCCACCGCGCCGCTGGCGACACCCTGGGTGCAGGCGCATCCACCGGTGATCGCGACGAGCGCGGCACTGGACACCGAGCGGAATGCGGCTGCCACGAAAACCACGGCAACACCCGCGATGCCCAGCGGTGGCTTCATGCCCGCCCTCCCGGGGCTGCCTGCGATGCCGCTCGCCCAGACCGCCTATCGGGCCCAGACCGTCGCCCAGTCGGTGGAGGTCGTGGAATCCACTGCGGCACAGCCGGTTCCGATGCACGTGGAAGATGCCACCGGCCGGATGGTGCCCGGTGGAATGAGCCCGGGCGCCGCGGGGATGAGCGGGATGGGCGAGGAGGAACGAAGCCTTCGGGCCGGAGCCGCCGCCACACCGCGCCCCGGCGATGCCCTGCACATCGAGGCCGGTGTCGAGGCCGCGCCGCCGGTGCTCGGTGGCGTTGCCGAGCAGACGGCGCCCGCCCCGGGCAGGGCGCAGTCATGACATCGACCGGACGGAGGAAGCCGATATGCCGACCTTGACCAACGACGGGCTGCTCGCCGTCTCTGGCCTGCTCGGTGTGCAAACTCTTCCGACCGTGCTGGCGGTGGGGCCGCAGCAGGATTCGGCCGATGCCTGGCGCGCCGCGCAGCAGCAGGCGATCGTGGATCTGCGCGGCGCCGGCCTGATCGACGGATACGACGAGGTCGAATCCGACCTGGCGACCGCGCTGCACGTCCTGGCTCAGCCGGAACGCGAATTGGTGGCGCGTATCTACACCGAGTCCGGCCCGATCCGAATCTGTCTGGTACGCCGTGGATTCGAGCATGCGCTGGCCATTCGCACCGGCGGTGACATCGACATCCGCACCACTTGGGCCGACGGCGACGGCACCGCGTTGGCCCGTCCGATAGTGGCCGCCCTCGGCGCCTGCGAGCCCGCGGCGATCGCCCATTTCAGTGCACTGGCCCAGGATCTGCGCACGCTGTTCGACAGTGCGACGACCTCGACCGATTTCACCCAGGCGCTGTACTCACTGGGGGTGGTCGGGGAACGCGAGGCGATCGAATTCGGGTTGGCCATGTCGACCTGTTTCGCGCACGCCGAAATCACCGCTCATGCCACGTCCGACGCGGTGACGACCCGGGCGCTCGGGTCGGTGGCGATATACGACACCGCGCGTGGCCGCATCGTCGCCAGTCCTGGAGCGGCGCAGGATCTCCGGGTCTGGGCCACCTTCACGCCGGGATCCGATCACCGTATCGCGCAGGCGATTTCGGCGCTGATCGATTCCCTGCCCGGCGGAGGGTGGATGCCCTAGCTTCCCCGCTGCCGAGGGCCGACTGTGCGAAGTATCGGCAACACCACCTGAAACAACACAATCAACGAGAGGTCAGGAAATGAGCAAGGTAACCAACGATGATGCCGCCACCGCGGGTGTGGTCAACGACTTCACCACAGCGGTCGGTCAGATCAAGAAGACGATCGCCGGTATCGAGCACTCCATTCAGCAGGCCAAGCCCGGCTGGCAGGGTGATGCCAGTACCGCATGTGGCAAGGCTGCTGAGGCATGGCAGGACGAGGGCACTCGTCTGAACGGAAAGCTCGATCAGATGACATCGCTGATCTTCGAGGGCGGCCAGACGAAGGAGAACGTCGACGCCGCCAACCTTGACGAGTTCACCAATCTCGGCCGCTGAGCTGCGGTTTCCAGTTTTCGAAAGGACAGAACATGATCAATTACGATCCCAAGTACCTCATACCTCTGATGGAACAACTGGACGCCCACTACAAGTCGCTGCGGACCGAAATCTCGCACCTCGAGGCCGCGGCGGGCAAGCTGATCAACACGGCGTGGGAAGACAACGAGTCCGCCGAAGGCTTCCGTGCCGCGCACAAGGGCTGGGAACAGGAATTCTCGGATTCTGCTGAAACGCTCGAGGCGCTGCGTGACGCCTGTGACCGTGCGCTGGGCAATGCCCAGCACGCCGATCTCAAGGTCTACGACAGCTTCAGGGGAATGTAACCACGTCGACTCCTGAACGGCCCGAGCATGTTCCCATGCTCGGGCCGCGGGAATGTGTGCTGCGCCGGGCGGTCAGTACGCCATGACCATTCCGGAATCGAGATACTCCATCTCCGCCGGCGTCGCGACCATGTGGACCGAGGTCTGCTTCGTCGCTGTGTGCACCGTGACGAGATTGGGCGTCTGCGGATCTTCGACCAAAGTGATGTCGGCCGTGAAGGTGTCGCTTCCGTGGCTCGGGTGCGGACGCAACACGATGACGGTCGCGTCGGAATGATGTGTGGTCGGCGCGATCCCGTCGTAGACGACCACGGTCGCCGACCGATGCGAACTCGCCTGCTGCGAACTGGCCGACCAGCCCGCCAGCGAGAGTGCCTGTGGTACATCGACTCTCGCGACCATCGCACGCCACGCCTCATGGTGACTGGTGTGCACCACGACGGTCTCGCCCAACGCGATCGCGCGCAGGATCACCTGCTTCGCGATGAGCAGCGACCCGATGATCTCGACCCGGCGGATGTACTGACCGACCAGTGGTAGTGCCACACCCTGACCGGAGAAGTCGGCACCGACGATCTGCCCGCACCCGGTGATGGGAGTGAACAGATCGGCCAGCGAATCCGGTGTGCCCAAATAGCTCTCGATGGTCAGTGCGGGCCCCTGTGCATCGATCGGCAACCGATCCAGCAGCGCGCGCCGGTGCTTGCCGGACAGGGCGACGAGCCCGGGACTCGATACCTTGGGCGGCCGATGACGAGCGTCGAAACGCGCCGTGGCCGATACCGAGATGGTGGCCGGTCCGCGATCCGTTCGGTGGGTCGGTGCGCCGGTCGCGCGGCGCAGCCGCAGGGTGACGGTCGTGGCCAGACTCGGTGTCGCCCACACTTCGGCCAGCCCGCGTGGCCCGAGAGCCTCGGGAGCCATCCGGTATGTGGCGGAATGGATTCCGTCGTGCTCGACGCTGTGCGAGGTCTCGGTGAGCCGGGTGAGATCGGCATTGAGGGTGAGTTGGTGCACCGCGGCGGTGATCTCGGTGGCCGACAGCACCGATACCGTCAGATCGCGGGCGGCGAGGCGGTTGGCCACGCGCCGGGTCGCGACGATGGCCGACCGCAGGGTGCCTTCGGGGCCACCGCCGCGACGGTCGATCGCCGGGGCATTGGCCAGCGGATCGAACCGCAGCACCACCCAGGCGGTCCGGTGTGCGACCGCGGGCAATGGCCCGAGGATCTGCTCGTACAACTGTGCGACCCGCCCGGCGTCGGAGGTGCGCGCACCGGTGGTGATCACGTCGATCGAATCGAGGTCGATATCGAATTGACTGAGGCAGCAGGCGATGTCGGGCAGCGGCACCATCTCGCCGGTGTTCAGCCCGCTCGGACTCAGCAGCGTCACATGTTGTGGCGGTGCGTCGATGCGCAGCATGGTGACCAACCGGGTCCCGTCCCAGCGCATACCGTAACTACCGCTGTCGGGCACCGGCACATCGAAGGGTGTGCGCAGGGCCTTTTCTCCCCGCTGCTGGGAATGCCATCGGAAAGCGATCGCCTCGCCGAGGGCCGCTGCCGCACTGGTGCCGCCGAACCGCACGAGCCCGAGCAGGGCCACTGCCGCGCCGCTGCCGGCACCCGCGTACCACGGTGCACCACAGGCGATTACAGCAAAACCCACGGCGATCGCGATCAACAGCACGGGGACCACCAGATGCAGTGGAAGCAGCCGGAACAGCCAGAATTGCTGTGAACTCAGCGGTGGGGCCGCCGGGTGCGCCGTGGGGCCGGCAGTCGTCGTCGCCATCCGCTCATCATGGACCGAACGTCGCTGCCTTCGCTACTGTGGTCACCTCAGGTGGGTATACCTCTCGTCGCTCGAGGCGTATGTGCCCCATCGCATTCGCTCACCACGTGTCTCGGAGGAATCGTGCCGGCCCAGCTGACTACACGTGCCCAGGTCAACGGGTACCGGTTCCTGTTGCGCCGCTACGAGCACGCGCTGGTGCGGCGTGACGTGCGCATGCTGCACGACCCGATGCGATCGCAATCGCGCTCGCTGATCATCAGCGCGGTGTTCGGCATCCTGATCATCGCGGGCGCGGCGATCCTGTCGTTCCTGCGTCCACAGGGTTCGGTCGGGGACGCGAAGATCGTCATGGCCAAGGACAGCGGCGCGCTGTACGCGGTCGTCGACAACACCCTGCATCCGGTGCTGAATCTGGCTTCGGCCCGATTGATCACCCAGAGCAACGAGACGCCCACGTCGGTGAAGGAATCCAAACTCGGCAACATGCCGCGCGGGCCCCTGCTCGGCATCCCCGGCGCCCCCGCCACCCTGCCGGGCTCGTCGGCGGGCAACCGGTCGACCTGGACGTTGTGCGACACCGTCCCGTTGTCGTCGGCGGGCAGCGCCACCGGGGTGTCGGGTGCGGCCTCGACGGTGATCGCCGGAGCCCTCGACACCTCCGCGGAAGCGGCTGCCCGCCCGCTGAATTCGGCACAGGCGCTACTGGCGGTCCGGGACGGCAAGACCTTCCTGATCTTCGACGGTAAGCGTGCCGAGGTGGACCTGACGGATTCGATCGTGGCCAGGGCGCTGGGTGCGGGCAAGGTTGTCCCGAGGCCGATCAGTGCCGCCCTGCTGAATGCCGCCGTCCAGGTTCCGGCCTTGACTCCGCCGCCGCCGATCGACCGCATCGGTGAGCCCGGTCCGGGGCGGCTTTCCGATGTGCCGGTCGGTGGGGTGATCCGGGTGCGCGGGGTCGATTCCGACGAACTGTATGTCGTGCTCGCCACCGGGGTACAGCGGGTGTCACCATTCGCGGCCGAGATGATCCGCAACGCGAATTCCCAAGGGATGAGTGAGATCACGACCGTGCCGCCGGACCGGCTGGTCGGTGTTCCGCTGCTCACGGTGCTCCCGGTCGACCACTTCCCGAAACAGACACCTGCCCTCGTCTCCGCCGAGAAGGCGCCGGTCGGATGTGTGTCCTGGTCGGCGAATGCCGCGGGGGAGGGTGCGGTCGTGACCGTGCTCGCGGGGTCCGAACTGCCGCTGGCGAAGTCGTCGGCTCCGGTCGAACTCACCTCGGCCGACGGCACCGGCGACCGCCTCGACGCCGCCTTCATCCCGCCGAGCACCGGGGAGTTCGTCCAGGCGGCCGGTATCGATTCCGACAGCGAGCGGCGCGGCGCGCTGTTCTACGTGGGCGACAACGGCGTTCGTTACGGTATCCCCGATGCCGAAACGGCCAAGATCCTCGGTTTGGCGGACAAGCCGTTGCCGGCTCCCTGGCCGATCGTCGAGCAGCTGGTACCCGGGCCCACCCTGTCTCCCCAGCAGGCCCTGGTGAGCCACGACACCCTCTGAGGCAGGCGAATTGGCCTGCTAGCCAAGAATATTCGTGAGCGCGTTGCGCATGTCCTCGGCCTCGATGCGCATCAGGATCTGTTCGTCGATGTCGGTCAGGTCCAGACTCTCGTCGTTGGCCAACCGGAACTCGCGCTCCTCCTCGGCCGATTCGATGAGGTTGCGGATGAAGCGCCCGTTGCCCGCCAGATCGATACCGCGCCGCGGCTGACCGTTGGAGTCGGTGCTTTCGTGGTTGTAGAGCTCGGTGCACGCCTCGATCAGTAGTGCCAGGGCGTCCTCGGTCACCGCCGAATCTCGTTTGCGCGCAATGTATCGCCCGATCTCGCCCAGTTCGTCCGGTGTGTAGGAATCGAACTTCACCCGTTTGGCGAACCGGGAAGCGAGCCCGTCGTTGGAAGCCAGCAGCCGGTCGATCTCGCCGTCGTATCCGGCGATGATGACCACCAGGCGGTCGCGATCGTCCTCCATGCGGGCCAGCAGGGTGTCGATCGCCTCCCGTCCGAAGGCATCACCGCCCTGCAGACCGGATTGCACCAGGGTGTAGGCCTCGTCGATGAACAGCACGCCGTCCATCGCGCTGTCGATCAGCTTGGAGGTCTTGATCGCGGTACTGCCCAGATGTTCGCCGACGAAGTCGGCGCGCTTGGCCTCCACCAGCGAGTCGCTCTTCAGAAGCCCGAGCCCGCAATAGATCTTCGCCACCACCCGGGCGACGGTCGTCTTGCCGGTTCCGGGCGGGCCGGTGAAGGCCAGATGTTGCCCGCGCGGCGCGCTGGCCATCCCCTTCCCGGCACGTATCTTCGCCAGCTGGGCGGTGGCCTGCAGCTTGGCCACCTGGGTCTTGACCGCCGTCAAGCCGATCTGCTCGTCGAGTTCGGTGCGGGCGGCGTCGAGAATCAGCTTGGCCTTGTCGTCGCGCTCCTCGCGGTCGATCTGTTCGGCCGACGGTGCCGAGGCCGGATCCCAGCGGTTGGTGCGGGCATCGATCCGGTCCTGGGTCGTGGTCGTGATGCGGTACCTGCGGTCGCGCATGGCCTGTGCGTTGGCATCGAAATCCGGAGCTTCGGAGAAGACCTTCTCGAACAGTGCCTGTGCTTCGCTTTCGTGGCCGGTTTCACGCAGGCACAGGCCACGGCAGAATCGGGCGGAGACCGCGGCGGCCGGGATCGGGCCCTGCTCGGCCCGCTCCATCCTGCGGATCGCCTCACCGAACAGTCCCAGCTGAGCGCAGGCGGTGCCGACCATCACGTGTGCGGCCGCGGCCATATAGGCGTCGTCCCACTCGGCGGAGCCGGCCAGCACCGTCATCACATCCGACCAGCGTTGCGTCTGATAATGCAGCGCACCGCGGACATACGCGCAGATGCGGTCATCGGCCGAGCGGTCCTCCTGTGACAGCTGGGATTTGCGATGCCGGGCAAGTTCGTCGAGCACGCGCTCGGCCTCGTCGTAATCGCCGTCGGTGATCAATGTCGAGGCCTGAGCCAGCGCGATCTCGACGAAACTGGCGAGGGGATAGTCGATGTACTGACCGATCACGAACCGGCCCGCGAGCGCGCGGGGGCGAAGACCGAGGCGGCGTTGTTCCCGGAACAGGGAAGTCGAACTCGTTTTATAGAGGTTGAAAACGACCTCGCGCGTGACCTCACCGGCCGCCGCGCGGCCCAGCCAGGCGTCACACATCTCCGGGTCCCATTCGGTTGCCCGAGTGAACGCGAGCTGGGCATATTCCAGGTCGCGAGCGGATTCCTGCCCGTCTATGGCGAGGCCCAACGACAATACACCGGCGTCGAATGCGCGTTGTGCTTGGCGATTGTCAGTCATGTGGGAGAGCCCCCGAAGCGTGCGATGCGGACGAATTTTCGCCCAGCATACGACAGGCGCAGGTATAGATTGGGGGCCTTAGCCAGCTCGAGAGCGTGAATGAGGAGTCTGCAAACTCGTGAGCGAGCCTTCGACCGTCAGCGTGGGCGCCGCTGATCCGGAACTGTGCCGGGTGTCGATCATCGGCGGAAATACCCAGCTGGACATGGGATTACCCGCAACGGTCCCGATCGCCGCGTTCATCACCGATGTGGTCGGCCTCATCGAATCTCGCACCCCGGATCTCACCGCGGACGACGAGGGCGGTCCGCTGCGCACCGAGCACTGGACTCTTGCCAGGGTTGGGCACGATCCGATCCCGCCGAACCAAACCTTGATCGACGCACAGGTTTTCGATGGTGAGCTACTGGTCTTGCGTTCGGTGACGGCCAAGGAATCACCGGCGCTGTTCGACGATGTCATCGACGCGGTGTCCCGCCTGACCACGGAGTCGTTCCGGGGGTGGTCACCGGTTTCGGCGCGCTGGACCGGGCTGCTCACCGCACTCGTCGGGATATCCGCGGCGCTCGGGCTGCTGCTGGTCGCCAAACAGGATGGCGCGAGCAGCTTTCTCGGTCTTCTTCCGCTCGGTATCGGCGTCGCGGCCGTCGTCGCGGCGGTGATCGCGGTCCGCCAGTACGCGGCCCGGGTGACCGCGATGATGCTGTCGCTGTTCGCGACGTTGCTGTGCGCCGCCGCCGCGGCCTTGTTGGTGCCGGGTGACATGGGCGGCCCGCATCTGCTGTTGGCTTGTGCCACAGCACTGTTCGTGGCGGTGATCGCGTACACCGTCACCGGCGTGGGCGCCATGCTGTGCGCCACGGTGATCACCTTCGTGCTGTTCGGCGGATTCGCTGCCCTGGTTCGCATGGTGTGGGACGCGGGCACACCGAAGATCGCGGCCGGGGTACTCGTGGCGGCGCTGATCGTCATCACCATGGCGCCGCGGCTCGCGGTCGGGGCCGCGCGACTGCCGGTTCCGCCGGTACCGACCGCCGGGGGCGCGATCGACCCGGCCGATCATGAGCCGCGGCCGACGATCGCCGACATCGGTGCCATCGGCGCGACCGCGCTGCCGTCGGCGGCGGGCCTCGAACTGCGGGCCAACGCCGCCAACCACTATCAATCCGGTCAGCTGCTCGCGAGTACGCTGGCGGCCGTCGTCGCGGCGGTCCTCGCCGCTGATCAGCTCGGGTCCGGGCACTGGCAGGGGGTCGCGCTCGCGGTGGTCGTCGGGCTGATCCTGTGCCTGCGCGGGCGGTCGTTCGCGGACCTGGTCCAGGCCGGCACACTCATCGTGGGTGGCGCTGTCACCGTGCTCGCGGCGCTGGTCACCGCCGGTCTCGGACAGTCGTCCCATCTGGTGCCGGTCGCAGCGATCGTGCTGGCGGTGTCGGCGGCGATGATCGCCTTCGGTGTCATCGCACCGCACACCGAGTTCTCCCCGGTGGTCCGCCGGGCCGGCGAGATACTCGAGTATCTGCTGATCGTCACCATCATTCCGCTGGCGTTGTGGATCATGGACATCTACTCGCTCGCTCGGAACCTGTGACCCGAGGCCCGTCCATGAGCGCTGCGTCGAGGCTGGCCGGAGCCACGCTTGTGCTCGCGCTCACCACAATCGGATTTCCCGGCCCGGTCTTCGCCGCCGGACCGCCCAGCATCGACCCGGGTGCGCTCGGCGCGGCGATCGCGGCCAGCGGGGGCGGGGCGCCCGATGTCACCGAACAGCGCTCGGTCTGTGCCGAGCCCAAGCTCGCCGGCGATCCGCCGCGCGATCCGCCGCAGTCGCAGCGGTTGCTCGATCTGCCCGCCGCCTGGCAGTTCAGCCGCGGTGCCGGCCAGAAAGTCGCGGTGATCGATACCGGGGTGAGCAGCCATCCGCGCCTGCGTGCGGTGCAGCCCGGCGGGGATTTCGTGTCCAATTCGGACGGTACCGACGATTGCGACGGCCACGGCACCCTGGTGGCCGGCCTGATCGCCGCCCAGCCCAGCCCGGAGGACGGATTCGCCGGAGTGGCGCCGGATGCCGAGATTCTGGCCATTCGGCAGTTGAGCCTGGCATTCGAAGCCAAGGACCGCGGCCGCAGCGACGAACCGGGCAAGATCGCCTCGGCCGGATACGGCAATGTGATGACCCTGGCCGCATCCGTCGTCCGCGCGGTCGACATGGGTGCGACCGTGCTCAACATCTCCGAAGTCGCCTGTGCCACAGGCGGATCCGACCCCGCCGATGCCGCCCTGGGCGCCGCGGTGAAATATGCCTACGACCGCAACGTGGTGGTGGTGACCGCCGCGGGCAATATTGCCCAGGGCGGCGCCTGTGCCGCGCAGAACGACGGCACCGGCTGGGCCGCGGTGAAGACCGTGGTGAGCCCGGCTCGGTTCAGCCCCTATGTGTTGCCGGTGGCATCGGTGGACCCCGATGGGAAGCCCTCGGATTTCACGATTCACGGTCCGTGGGTCGGCGTCGCGGCACCCGGCCGGGGCATCGTCTCCCTCGACAGCTCACCGGGCGCCACCGGTGTGGTCGACTCCGTGCAGACCAGCGAGGGCACCGGATCCATCGACGGGACGAGCTTTTCCAGCGCCTATGTCGCCGGGCTGGCGGCGTTGGTGCGGGCCAGATTTCCCGAGTTGTCGGCCCAGCAGGTGATGGATCGGATCACCCGCACGGCAATGCAACCCGGTCCGGGCCGCGACGATCGGCTGGGCGCCGGACTGATCGATCCGCTCGCCGCGCTCACCGCACAGCTGCCCGCACAGCCGATCGCCGTCGGCGCCGACGTGGCGCGACAACTACCGGCCCCGGCGCCGCCGGCATATGTCGATCCGGCGCCCGGCCGGATCGCCATCATCGGGACTCTGGTCCTGCTGGCGCTGCTCGCGGTCGGCTTCGCGTTGTCGATTCCGTTCCGCGGCCGACGTAACCGTTCCGATCCGGCGGACGAGACCCGAGAAGGACTGTAGGACATGGTTACCGAAGGATTTGTGCGCCGCCCGCGGATCGCGCCGCCGCGGCCGCCGGGTGGTGAGGTGGCACTGTCGCCGCCGCCGGAGATTCCACGTCCGGTACCGGCCGGGCTGCTGATGAAGCTCATGCCGGTGGTCATGGTGGTCGCGGTGGTCGGCATGATCGCGATGATGGTCATGATGGGCCGGAACCTGCTGGCCAATCCGTTCATGATGATGTTCCCGATGATGATGCTCATGTCGATGGTCGGCATGGTCGCGGGTTTCCGGGGCGGAGGCGGTACGAAGAAGGCCGCCGAACTCAACGAGGAACGCAAGGACTACTTCCGCTACCTCGCCCAGGTCCGCACGGACGTGCGGGAGACCGGCAAATCCCAGCTGGCGGCGTTGGTCTGGAGTCATCCGGAA
Source organism: Nocardia sp. NPDC052254 (assembly GCF_040679495.1). Lineage (NCBI taxonomy): Bacteria > Bacillati > Actinomycetota > Actinomycetes > Mycobacteriales > Nocardiaceae > Nocardia > Nocardia sp. NPDC052254. The sequence goes on from NZ_JBFAUW010000003.1 coordinate 307,797, forward strand.
CCCGCGGATCTGCAATCGATATCCGGCACCCGGCGGATGTGGGAACGACGGCCCAGCGATCCCGACTTCGGGCATGTGCGTGTCGGCTCCGGTAGCCACCGGCTCGCCACCAAACTCGCCCGCCCCGAGACCGGCCCACTCGAGGATCTGGAACCGGTCTCGACCGTGGCGTTGCGCCGGTTCGTCCGCACCCACTCGGTGGTGCACAACCTGCCCACCGCGATCTCCCTGCGTGCCTTCCCCGCGATCAATATCGAAGGCGATGCCGTCGCCGCCAGAATGCTGGTCCGGTCGATGCTGATGGAGTTCGCCACCTCGCACGGACCCGATCACACCGCGGTGGCCATCATCTGCGCCGACCCCGACGGTACGGCCTGGTCCTGGGCCAAATGGCTACCGCACCTGCAACATCCGGTCGATCGGGACGGACTCGGCTCCCGGCGCATGATGTACCAGTCGCTGGCCGAACTCGAAACCGCCATGTCCGCCGAGTTGATCGAGCGCGGCCGCTTCATGCGCAATGCCCAGCCGACGGCCGGGCGCGTCCATCTGCTGGTCATCATCGACGACGGATTCGTCAGCGGCAGTGAACGTATCGTCAGCGACTCGGGCCTGGACTCGGTCACCGTGCTCGACCTCACCGCGCCGCAGACCGGGCTCGCCGTGCGCCGGGGACTGCAGCTGGTCGTCGGTGACGGAATGGTGGCCGCCAAATCGGCGGCGGGCACCGAGAAATTCGCCGTCGCGGACACCGTCACGGTGCCCGAGGCCGCGGCGCTGGCCAGAGATCTGTCCCGCTACCGCATCGCGACCGCCGCGCAGATCGTGAGCCTCGGTGACGAGACCCGCGCGGTGACGGGCTTGATGTCACTGCTGAAGATTCCCGATGCGGGACAGATCAATCCGGCGGTGGTGTGGCGTTCGCGCAGCGACCGCGAGCGACTGCGCGTGCCGATCGGCGTCACCCCCGACGGCACTCCGGTCGAACTCGACATCAAGGAGTCCGCCGAGAACGGCATGGGCCCGCACGGATTGTGCATCGGCGCCACCGGTTCCGGTAAATCGGAGTTCCTGCGCACCCTGGTGCTGTCGCTGGTGACCTCACATTCACCGGACCTGCTGAATCTGGTTCTCGTCGACTTCAAGGGCGGCGCCACCTTCCTCGGCTTGGACTCGCTACCGCATGTCGCCGCGGTCATCACCAACCTCGAGGAAGAACTCTCGATGGTCGACCGCATGAAGGACGCGCTGTCGGGTGAGATGAACCGTCGTCAGGAACTGCTGCGTTCGGCGGGCAATTTCGCCAATGTGACCGAATACGAGCGGGCGCGTGTGGCCGGCGCCCAGCTCGATCCGCTGCCGGCCCTGTTCGTCGTGGTCGACGAGTTCTCCGAATTGCTCTCGCAGAAGCCGGATTTCGCCGATCTGTTCGTGATGATCGGCCGTCTCGGGCGTTCCCTGCGGGTGCATCTGCTGCTCGCCTCGCAGCGACTCGAGGAGAACAAGATGCGCGGGCTGGACAGTCATCTGTCCTATCGCATCGGATTGCGTACCTTCTCGGCCAACGAGTCGCGGGCCGTACTCGGTATCACCGATGCCTACCATCTGCCCAGCGTGCCCGGTTCGGGCTATCTGAAGAGCGATGCGGACGATCCGTTGCGTTTCAACGCGGCCTACGTCTCGGGACAGTACATCTCGCCGCAGGGAAGCCAGCGGGTCGACGGCAAGCCGCTGGGGGGACAGGTGCCCTTGATCTTCACGGCCTCGGAGGTCGAGGCGCCCGAGCGGCCGTCCGTCGCGGCAAGTACCGGGCCGCAAGGACTTCCGGCATTGCCGCCCCCGCCCGGGGCGGTCGGTGCGGAGCTACCCGAGTCGATCGCCGGTGTGGATGAGGGCGGTGTGCCCGCGACTCTGCTCCAGGTGGTCGTGTCCCGCCTGAACGGGCACGGGCGCCCTGCGCACGAGGTGTGGCTGCCGCCGTTGGACGAATCGCCTTCGGTGGACATGTTGCTCCCCGATCCGGATTGGCGCTCGCCGGTCAACCGCCACGGTCAGCTCTGGATGCCGATCGGCGTCATCGACAAACCCTACGAACAACGTCGTGACGTTCTGATGATCGATCTGTCCGGCGCACAGGGAAATCTGGCCGTGGTCGGTGGTCCCCAGTCGGGCAAATCCACCGCGCTGCGCACCGTCATCATGGCCGCCGCGGCAACCCACACCCCCGAACAGGTCCAGTTCTACTGCCTGGACTTCGGTGGCGGCACGTTGTCCGGTCTGGCCGAGGTGCCCCATGTGGGTTCGGTGGCCGGCCGGTTGGAGGTCGACCGGGTGCGGCGCACCATCGCCGAGATGAACACGTTGCTGCACCAGCGCGAGCAACGTTTCCGCGAGCTGGGTATCGACTCGATGGTCGAATTCCGCAAGCGCAAGGCATATCTCGCCCAGCTTCCGGAGGCCGAGCGCGCCGCCGACCCTCTGTCCGAGGATCTGTTCGGCGATGTGTTCCTGGTGGTGGACGGGTGGGCCACCATCCGGGACGAATTCGATGTTCTCGAGCCGGCTTTCAATACACTGGCCGCTCGCGGACTGTCCTACGGCATTCACCTCATGCTCGGTGCCGGGCGCTGGGCCGAGATCCGCGCTGTGGTCCGGGATCTCATCGGCACCCGTCTCGAACTTCGGCTCGGTGATCCCACCGATTCCGAAATGGACCGCCGCACGGCCGTGCTCGTCCCGATGGGGCGGCCGGGCCGCGGTCTGACCCCCGACAGTCTGCACATGCTGATCGCGCTGCCGCGACTGGATTCCGTCTCCGACCCCCGGACACTGTCGGAGGGCGTGAGCGAGGCCAAACGGCAGCTCGGCGAGCTCCACCGCGACAGCCGGGCCCCGCAGGTGCGCATGCTGCCGCTGGAGATTCCGCGCGAACAGGTGATGGCGACCGCCCGCGCCCAGCGCATCGAACTCGGGCCGACCCGCGTCGTCGTCGGTGTCGACGAGTCCGAATTGCAGCCGGTGGTACTGGATTTCGGCGCTTCGCCGCACCTCATGGTGTTCGCCGATGTCGAGTGCGGCAAGACGACGATGTTGCGCAATATCGTCATGGGAGTGGTCGAGAATTCGAATTCCGAGCAGGCGCGGGTCATTCTGATCGACTATCGCCGCACCATGCTCGGGGTGATCGAGGGTGAGCAGCTGGCCGGGTATTCGACCTCGTCACAGACCTCCGTGGGCATGATCAAGGAGGTCGCGCGCTATCTGTCCAAGCGGATCCCCGGCTCGGACATCACTCCGAAGGAGCTACGCGAGCGCAGCTGGTGGAGCGGCCCGGAGATCTACATCGTCGTCGACGACTACGACATGGTGGCCATCGCGGAGAATCCGCTGGCACCATTGCTGGAATTCCTGCCGCAGGCGCGCGATGTCGGCATGCATCTGATCGTGGCCCGGCGCTCCGGCGGCGCCTCGCGGGCCCTCTACGACAAGGTGCTCGGCGGCATGAAGGACCTGTCGGTCGACGCACTGATGATGAGCGCCCCCAAGGACGAGGGCAAGATCATCGGCGATCTGCGGTCGACGAAGCTGCCCCCGGGCCGCGGCACACTGGTGACCCGAGGCGGCAACGAGATGATCCAGGTGGCCCATCTCCCACCGGTGTAGCGCCTCAGGCGGGGGAGTGCTCGGCCGCTGTCGCGGCGTCGATCGTGTCGTCGCGATAGTTGGCCAGCACCACCGCCAGACAGCCCGCCGCGATCACCAGCCCGCCGGCGAACATCAGCGGATATCCCAGATGCAGGGTGTTGTGCAGTAGCGACAGCAGGACCGGTGTGCCGAATCCCAGATAGCTCACCGAGTAGAACACCGCGGTCAATCCGGCCAGATCATCGGGCCGGGCGATCCGCTCGATCTCCTGCAGCCCGGCGACCAGGCCGATGCCGTAACCGCATCCCAGCACGGCCGCGGTGATCGCGACCGCCCACAGTGCCAGCGAGGCCGCCGCGTACACCGACATCGCCATCCCGATCGTGGTAAGTACCAGCGACAGTGCCGCGATCCGCGCGGTACCGGGCAGATCGATCCGGCGCGCCACCGACTGGATGGCGAATCCGCAGCCGAGGGTGATCACCGTGATCAGGGCGGAGAACGCGATCGGGGTACCGGCGATGCGATCGGCCGCCAGCGTCGGCAGGATGGCGTAGGCGGTCGCGGCCGCGGTGAACAGCCACAGTGCCAGCGGCAGCGCGATCCTCAGGAACCGCCGATGCCCGGCCGCCGGGATTCGCAGATCCTCGCGCAGGGGCTTCCGAACCGGTTGCGGTGCCACGGTTTCCGGTGCCCGCCGCACCCACACCGCCGCGATCAGACAGAGCGCGGCATTGATCAGATAAGCGAGGGTCGACGGCCACGGGGCCCACTGGGCCAGGACTCCGGCCACCCCGGCGCCGATGGCGAAGCCGCTGGTCAGGCTCATCGCCGAGCGGCGAGCGCCGGTGCCCAGCGCCGACCGCGGTCCGAACGGCGGTTGCGACAATTCCTTGATCCAGCTGCTGCCCACCGCCATGGCCAGTCCCAGCCCGATACCGCACAGCACCCGCCCGATCGAGAGCATCGGCACCACACCGTCGCCGAAGGCCAGCAGGATCGAGCCGGCGGCGGTGATCAGCGGTGCGGGCCGCAGGAGCCGGCGTCGGCCGTACCGATCCGACAGCGGGCCGCCGATGAGCAGCGCCGGAACGATCCCCAGCACGTAGTCGAACAGCAGCAGATTGACGGTGGTGACCGGCAGCCCGTCGTTCTTGTACATCACCAGCAGCGGCGTGAATTCGTTTCCGCCCCAGGCGATCGCGAAGACGGCGGCGGCCACTCCCCACCACACCCGCGGATCGGCGCCGCTGTGCGCTGGCGACGGGCGGTGTGCGATGGCGGTGGGCGCGCTCATCGGAGTCCTTTCAGTTCCAGCTGATGCACGCCCGCCAGATGTTCGACGAGCGCGGTGTCGAATGCCGCGGTGTCCCCGGCGGCGATCAGATCCGCCAGCCGCGCGTGCTCCTCGACGATGCGGTCCACATTCATCGGCGCGCGATGCAGGGCGGCGCTGTTCATCCGGCGCTGCCGCTCGCGCAGCGAATCGTAGAAGCCGGTGAGTAGCGGATTGTCGGCGGCGGCGACATAGGTGCGATGAAAATCGGTGTCCTCGGTCGCGAACCGGGCCAGGACCTGCGGATCGGATCCGGTGAGCTCGGTCAGCAGATCGCGCTGGCGGGCGAGCGAATCGCGCAGGTTGCCGGCCAGTTCGGCACGGTCTCGGCTCGCGAGCGCGCGGACCGCCGCGGCCTCCACCACGAACCGTGCGTGCGCGACGTGTTCGGCCTCGTGCGAGGGAATGGGCACCACCAGCGCGCCCCGCTTGGGATACAGCCGCATCCAGCCCTCGGTCTCCAGACGAAGGAAGGCCTCGCGGACGGGGGTTCGCGAGGTGCCGAGATCGGTCGCGATCTCGCCTTCGCTGATCAGCTCCCCGCCCGGTAGCGACCCGGTGAGAATGCGTTCCTTGATCTCCCGATAGGCACGCTCAGCCGATGAGTACGTCTTAGACACAAGTTGTAGCTTAGCCGGGACATGGGATGAATTGCCATGTGGGTGCCGCCACTCCGGACCACGCGCGAAGCCGTCCTGCCGGACCGATTCGGCCGCTGTGACGCCCGGCACAGTACGGCCCGGTAATGCCTTTTCTGTCGCTGGTGAGCTGGGGTTTTCATGATCGAATGGGATGGTTGCGCGATCGTGTCCCCGGTTGCCGATCGAGTGTGTTGACCTCCGTCCCTTTAGGTGTAACTATGGGAAACAGTTACCCACGAGATGGAGAGGCTGTGACGACGATGTCCGTTGCCGCGACGCCCGAAGTAGACCCCGTGGTCGCCGAGGCCATGGAATACGCCCAGAAGCTGCTTCTGCTGTCCGAGGGCTCGGTCAACAAGCACTTCGATCCCTTCACCGACATCGACTGGGACAATCCAGACTTCGCCGCCGATGCCGGCGAGCAGCGGTGGATCCTTCCGGAATCCGCCGATCCGCTGGGGCGTCACCCCTGGTACAAGGCGCTGTCGGAGGAGCGCAAGATCGCCATCGGCAAGTACCGCCAGGCCAATGTGGCCAAGGTCGGTTTGCAGTTCGAGTCGATCCTGATCAGCGGTATGGCCACGCACAACTTCAGCCTGCCCAACGGCTCGCCCGAATTCCGGTACTGCTCCCACGAGATGATCGAGGAGCACAACCACACCCTGATGTTCCAGGAGATGGTCAACCGGATCGGCATCGACGTGCCGGGCATGGGACCGCTGGTGCGCAAGCTCCGGTACTTCGCCGCGCCGGTCGCGGCCCGATTCCCCAATCTGTTCTTCATGGCGGTGCTCGCCGGTGAGGAACCGATCGACCACATCCAGAAGCAGATCCTGCGCTCCGGCGAGGAAGTGCATCCGATCATGCGCGGCGTGATGGCGATTCACGTCGCCGAGGAGGCGCGCCACATCTCCTTCGCGCACGAATTCCTGAAAAAGCATGTGCCGGAGTCGAATGCGGGCGCGAAGTTCGTACTGTCGCTGGCCATGCCGATCGTGATGTGGATCCTCGGCCGATCCATCGCGACCCCGCCGAAGTCCTTCTTCGAGGAGTTCGACATTCCGGACAGCGTCCGCAAGGAACTGTTCTACGGCTCCAAGGAAGCCCGGCAGACCTTCGCCGATTACTTCATCGACGTGCGCGCGCTGGCCAAGGAACTGGGTCTGATCAATCCGATCTCGAAGAATGTCTGGAAGCTGCTGAAGATCGACGGTCCGGCCAGCCGGTACCGTTCGGAGCCGCAGCGCGCCAAGACCAAAGCCGCCTGAAGGGTAGCCATACAGTGCCGTATGTAGTCACCCAGTCGTGCTGCAGCGACGCGTCCTGCGTCTACGCGTGCCCGGTCAATTGCATCCATCCCACGCCCGACGAACCGGACTTCCGCACGGCGGAGATGCTGTACGTGGACCCGGCCGCCTGTGTGGACTGTGGCGCCTGCGCCACGGCCTGCCCGGTGGACGCCATCACCTCCTCGAAGAAGCTCACCGACGAACAGAAGCCGTTCATCGAGATCAATGCCGATTTCTATCGGCAATCCCGGCCGCGGGACCTGCTGGCCAAGCCGGTTCCCGCCGCCGAGGTCGACACCGATCGGGGTCCGTTGCGCGTCGCGATCGTGGGCTCGGGTCCGTCGGCGATGTACGCCGCCGACGAGCTGCTCACCCAGCCGGGGGTGGGGGTGACGGTCTTCGACCGGCTGCCGGTGCCCTACGGCCTGGCCCGCCACGGAGTGGCGCCCGATCACACCCGGACTCGGCAGGTGAGCCGGTTGTTCGATGTGATCTCCGCGCAGCCGGGGTTCGGTTCGTATCTGAATCTGGCTGTCGGCCAGGATATTTCGCAGGCGGAACTGCTCGATCACTTCCACGCGGTGATCTACGCGGTCGGCGCCTCGTCCGACCGCAAGCTCGGCATTCCCGGTGAGGGACTGCCCGGGAGCCTGTCGGCGACCGAATTCGTCGCCTGGTACAACGGCCACCCCGACTACGCGCAGCACACGTTCGACCTGTCGCGGCGGCGCGCGGTGATCGTCGGCAACGGCAATGTGGCCCTCGACGTGGCCCGCATCCTCACCATGGATCCCGAGCTGCTCGATGCCACCGAGATATCGCCGACGGCATCGGCGGCGTTGCGCACCAGCAAGATCGAGGAAGTGGTGATCGTGGCACGCCGCGGTCCGGCCGAATCCGCCTTCACCGTGCCGGAATTCGTGGGTCTGCTGGGTTCCGACATCGATATCGTCGTCGAGGGTGACGTGCCGGAACCGACGCCGGACCTGCCGCAGAAGGTGGCGCAGAAGCTGAAGCTGCTGCGCGGCGTCGCCGATCGCCCCGTGGGTTCGCGGCGGCGCATCGTATTCCGCTACCTGTCCGCGCCGGTCGCACTGACCGGCACGGACACGGTCACCGGAATCGAGCTGGTGCGTAACGAACTGGTGGCCGACGAGAGCGGCGTGGCGCGCGCGGTGGCCACCGACGACACCGAAATCCTCGATACCGCACTGGTTCTCGCGTCGGTCGGATATCGCGGGGTGGCCGTGCCCGGGGTGCCGTTCGACGAGGCGGCCGGAGTCATCCCGAACGCGGACGGGCGCGTGCTGGACGCGGCCGGTGGGTCCGTGGTGCCGGGAACCTATGTCACCGGCTGGATCAAGCGCGGGCCCACCGGATTCATCGGGACGAACAAGTCCTGTGCGCAGCAGACGGTCCGCCAATTGGTCGACGATTTCAATGCCGGTCGACTGCCGCGGCCCGTGGACGGCGCCGCCGATTTCGATCGACTGGTACAGCGCCGCCGCCCCGATGCGGTGCGTGGTGGCGCGGCCGCGCAGTCATGGTGGAAGCGCAAGCTCGCCCGAGTCTGACACCCGGCACAGGGCGGGATTCGTCCTGGAAGTGTCTCGAACGCCCCCGATCTCCGGATCGGGGGCGTTCGACGTTTTCCGGGGGTGACGTCGATCGGCCCCCACCGGGCAACGGTCCAGCCATCCGGAATGTCTCGCGGTAAATCGGTAACACGAATGGCGACAGTGCAATCGAAAAGAACAACGGTCGGTTTTCAACGAGAAATACTGTGAAGTAGTCAGTTTCACCAGCTACTTTCCTGCTGCAAGTGAATCCGATCCGCTGATCTTGAATCAGACGCCGCTCTATCAGGTCTTTTGCTCGATTGACCAGTGTGTATGAAACCTTTTCCGCCCATTCGGTTTCCGTAATCGAGATCAACCAGCTAACCTGTTGGCGCTATTTGGTAAACGACCGCGACCGCGTGTGTGGTTCATCGGGAATCGCCTCGGGCCGTGGTCTCGGTGCGTTGACGGGATGGCAATGACGGTTGGTTTCGGTATGAGCATCGGCTCGGTGAACTCCGTGTGGGCGGCCACCGCCGGTGATCGGGATCGACCCGCGGTCCGAGTGCGCCGCACGGCGGTCAGCGTCGACCCAGCGGGTGCGGTTCGAGTCGGTGGAACGCCCCGATTCGCTCCGGTGGTAACGGATTTCGCCGATCTCACCAAGGTGCGAGAGCCGGTGTCGCTGGGCGGCCGGATCTGGTCGGCGGCGGACCTGGTCGCCGCGGTGGCCGGCTGCCTGGTCGGCGCCACCGATCCGGAATCCGGTCCGGTACTCACCCATCCGGCCTGCTACACCTCGCGGCAGGTCGCGGCACTGCAGTTCGCGCTGCATCGGGCGGGGATGTTCGATGTGATCCTGATGCCCGAGCCGGTGGCCGCGGCCGAATGGCTCGACGCCGAATTCGGCGTCTCCGCAACGGGTTCCACCCTGGTCTACGATCTGGGCGCCAACACCGTCGACGTGGCGGTGGTCCGCACCGAGTCCGAGTGGGATCAGCGCGGCACGGTGGGGCCGGGCGTCCGGTCCGACTCCTACGGTGGCCGGCCGCTGGGCTCGATGCTGGCGCGCTATGCCAGGGCACTGGCGCCGGACATGCCGGTGCCGGTGTCGAAAGTCGTTCCGGCGGAGGACACTCGCCGCCTGCGTGCCTGGCATGTCCGCACCTCGCTGCGGGTGGTGCGGGAATGTCTGCGGGGCGCGCGGATCGGCATCGAGGACATCGACAGAGTACTGCTCGTCGGTGGCGCCGCCCGCCCGGCCGAGGTGGCGGAGGTACTGGCCGAACTCGGACCGCCGGTGGTGGTGGCGCCGGATCCGGCACACACCGTCGCGACCGGCGCGGCGATCGCATCCGCCAGATTCGCGGGCGGCACCGGCAATACCGGTCGATATACCCGGGTCGCGGCGGTCGCGTCGTCGGCCGCGGTGGTGTCGGCACTGGCCATGTCCGCGGCGACCATGATCGGTGGGGGCCCCGTCGGAACCGATGGCCCGATCATGGAATTCGGCCCGGTGCTGGCCGGCCCCGCGCAGGCGCTGCGGGAGGAGATCGACGGGCCGCGGCTGCCCGGCCTGGGCGCCGGATTCGCGACGCTGGCGGATCGCGCCGACGGCCTGATCGCATCCGCTGTTCCCGCGTTGCGCACCTATTCCGGTGCAGCGCAGGGCTTCTCGAAGGCGTTGACCGGACAGTCGGAGAATACGCTGCGAGTATTCGGCCCCGCGACCCCGTGTGAACCGCCCCGCGGCGGCACCTACGCCGATCCCGCCCGATTCACCAATCCGCTGCCGTTCGGATCCTCGGGTGCGGCGGCCGCGCTCGCGGCCCGCACACTGCCCGGAACGTGGTTACCGGGACGGGATCAGGGCTCGACGAAGCCGCCGGACGGACCACCGGCGCCCGGCGGCGATACCCCGCCCGCACCCGATCCGGCACCCGCGCCGATCGGCGATCCGGTGGCGAGCGGGCCCGCGTCCGGCAGCGGAACGGGCGAATCCTCGTCCGCGCCGCAGGCCTCGTCGCCGGGCGCGAACTCGACGTCCGGCAACAGCGGAACCGCGGGCTCGGGAACCTCCGAGGACAACAACGGCGGTTCGGCGGTGCACCCCGGTGCCTCCGACAGCGCCGGTTCGGGATCGGAATCGCAACCGGTATCGGCGAATTCGTCCGCGACGTCGCCGGTTCCCGGGACCTCCGCCTCGAACACGAATGATTCCGGCACCGACAGTTCGGGCGGTGCCACGAATTCCGGGGATGCGGCGAGTCAGGATTCCGGTACCCATTCCGGGCCCGCCGCGAGTTCCCCGGACGACGCGGGCTCGGCCGCCGACACCGCGAACTCCGGTGGTGGCGCGAATTCGAGCGGGGCGACGCATTCGAGTGGCGAGAACTCACACACGGGGACAACGCCTTCCGGTCCATCGGCGGGAGCCGATTCCGACGCCGGTGCGGGTGCCGCGCCCGGCGCGGGTATGAACTCGACGCCGGGATCGGGTGCCGGTGTCGGGACCCGCCCGGGTGGAACCGGCAGCGTGCCGGCCGTCCCCGCGGTCCCGGCGGCCCCCGCCCCGGTGCGTCCGGGAGTTGTCTCGCCCCCTCGTCCCGGCGGACTCGGCACGGGTGTGGCGCCCGGCGGTGGATTTCACGGCGGCGGTATGGGATCGATGCCGGGCGGATTCCACGGCGGCGGATTCGGCGGTTTCCACCACTGAGTTCCGGCGGCTACGCCGTCCGGTGGGCGAGCACATCCAGATGGTGCCGGTTCGCCATGATTCCGCGGACATTGCCGAACGGATCGACCACCGACGCGGTCACGCAGCCCTCGATGGCGGGCGGTCTACCGGGCGGTGAAGCCGCCGTCGACGGCGACGGCCGCGCCCGTGACGAAGCTCGCCTCGGGGGACAGCAGGTAAGCGCACAGGGAGGCGATTTCGCCGGCCTCTGCGATCCGGCCCAGGGGGTGCAGCGCGGCGACCGCGGCCGCGCCCTCCGGTGTCGCGCCCATCGAGGATCGGAAGGCCGGAGTGTCCACCGCGCCCGAGACCAGGGCGTTCACCCGAACCCCCTGCTCGGCGGTCTCCAGGGCGACCGCCCGGGTCAATCCGATCACGCCGTGTTTGGCGGCGACATACGGTGCGACCGAGGCCATGCCCACCACGCCGAGATTCGACGCGTTGTTGAGCACCGCACCGCCGCCGGAAGCGATCAGCGCCGGAATCTGGTATCGCAGACCGTAATACACCCCGGTGAGGTTCAGCTCCAGATCCGCCCGCCACCCGGCCTCGTCGATGTCCTGGATGGGGCCCGCGGAGCCGACCGCACCGGCGTTGTTGAACGCCGCGTCGAGCCGGCCGAATTCGTCGACCGCGGTCCGGGTCAGGCGGGCCACATCCTCGGCCACCGTGACATCGGTCGGGACGAAGACGGCGCGGCCGCCGTCGGCGCGAATCTCGGCGACGATCCGGTCACCCGCCTCCTTGCCTCGTGCGCCCAGCACCACCGCGGCGCCCTCGGCCGCGACCCGGCGTGCGACGGCGGCACCCACGCCGCTGGTCGCGCCGGTGATCAGAACGACCTTGGATTCGAATCGATTGTCCATTGCTGTCTCCATATCTGTTGGCTGCCATGCGATCTCGTCGCATCAGTCAGTCAAGTCGTCCGAAGCGCGCCGAGCTGGCGGAATCCGGCCGTCTAATTGATATGTCATGTATCTGGGGTGCGTACCGTCCGGTAACGCCGATCGCGATGTAAGCGCATCTGCATGATCGGCGACAATGTCTCGGTGAACAGTCCGCGACTGATTGCCCTCGATGTTGACGGGACGATCCTGCAGGCAGGTGCGCCGATGAGCCCCCGGGTGCGTGCCGCGGTGCGTGCCGCGGTCGACGCGGGTGCCCACGTGGTGATCACCACCGGCCGCACCCTGCTGGCGACTCGGTTGGTGATGGAGGAGCTGGGGCTGGAGGAAGGCCAGGCGCTGTGCTCGAACGGTGCTGTGCACGTGGATATTTCGAATTGGGAGCCACTCGCGGTGCATACCTTCGACCCGGAGCCCTCGGTGGTGCAGCTGCGATCGATCCTGCCCGATATGGTGCTGTCGGTGGAGAAGGTCGGGGTGGGCACCTGGGCCACCGGCTACTACCCGGGCAGCTTCCGGCTCGGCGAATTCCGTTTCGTCGACGATGCCGAGTTGAGCCTCGAACCGACCACCCGGCTCAACGGCTGGTGGCCGGGCGGCACTCTGGCCGAGATGATCGAAACCGTGGGTGAGCTGGACCTGCCCGGCGCCGGTTGGGTGCACGGTGAGGACGAACCGTGGCTGGTCGCGTCCAAGGAGGGGGTTTCCAAGGGCTGGGCCCTGGAACAGCTGCGGCTCGCACTCGATATCCCCGCCGAGGCCACCCTGGCCATCGGTGACGGCTACAACGATGTCGAAATGCTCAGCTGGGCAGGACATTCCGTCGCCATGGGCAATGCGGTGCCGGCGGCACTGGCGGTCGCCGACGAGACCACCGCCGATATCGACGAGGACGGCGCCGCACTGGTCCTGGAGCGCTGGTTCGGGAATTAGTCCTGCGGGAAGGCGGTCGCGGCACCGGGAAGCGAACGTACCGGGAGCCGACTGCCGATCGTGCTAGGCGGACAGTTCCAGATGGACTCGATCGGCGGTGTCGTAGCGATCGAGGGCGACGTCGCGGAGCAATGGGTGCGAGCCGATGGTGGCCGCATGCCGCAGCGTGCGATCGGCCGCGGCGAGACGGTCGGTCAACAGGCCGGGGGCGAGGAACCACGGAGCCACGATCACCCGCCGCGCACCCCGGCGTCGAAGTTCGGACACCGCTTGCGGCAGTGCCGGTTCCGTCGTCGCGAAGCAGATCGTGGTCTGCCAGGATGTGCCCGCGGCCAGCGCGGCGGCGACCTGTCCGGTGATCCGATTGGCAGCCGCCGAGGACGAACCGACCGCGGCGACCGCGATACCCATCCCGCTGTCGGCGGGATCGGCTCCCACCCTCGACACGCGGTCGCGTAGTGCCGTCACCAGCCGGTCTTCGGTGCCGAGCACATCGGCCTGCGTGATGCGCAGCAACGGATGCCGCGAACCCGCGGCGGCCAGGATGCCGGGTAGATCCACTCGTGCGTGAAAGGCGCTGCCCAGCAGTAGCGGAACCACGATCGCCTCGGTATGTCCCTGTGCGGCAACGGCATCGATCACATGATCCACCGACGGCGTGTTCAGATCCAGGAAGGCCAGGCGCACATCGAGATCCGGCCGGTGGCGCGCGATATCGGCGACCACCGCGGACATGGTCGCGGCCGAGCGCGGATCGCGACTGCCGTGCGCGACCGCGATGAACGCCGGCCGCGGGCGGGACCGCGGGTCCCGGACGGCATCGATGCGGCGCAGCCGCGCCGTCGCACCGGCGGGCAGAACACGCGTGGTGAACGACGTCCGCTCACCACGCGTGAAAGCCCCGGAGCTCATTTCAGCTACCGACCTCGACCGAGGTCAGCACGTCACCGACCAGACCGGCGGCCAGCGTGTTCCCGCCCGCGGGGTCGATGAGCAGGAAGCTGCCGGTGTAGCGGTTGACCCGGTAGTCGTCGGCCGCGATCGGCTCGGCGACACGCACAGCGATGCGGCCGATATCGTTGAGCGCCAGCGATTCCGGGTTCGGATCGGCGGCCAGATTCTGCTCGTCGAACCGCTCGATCAGGGTGCCCACGATCGCCTGGGTGGTGCGGGTGCCGTGCTTGAGTAGCAGGCGGGCACCGGCCCGCAGCGGCTTGTCGCCGAGCCAGCACACGGTGGCGTCGAACGAATCGATCGGCTCGGGCGCGTCGGCGGCCGCGACGATGGTGTCGCCGCGCGAGATGTCGACCTCGTCGGCGAGTAGCAGTGTCACACTGCGGCCCGGTTGCGCGGACGGCAGCTCACCGTCGGCGGTGTCGATCCGCTCGACCGTGGTGCGGATACCCGAGGGCAGCACCACGACCTCGTCGCCCTTGGCGACCACACCGGCCGCGACCTGGCCCGCGTAACCGCGGTAGTCCGGGTACTCGGCGGTGCGCGGACGGATCACATACTGGACCGGGAAGCGCAGCCCGACCTGATGGCGGCCCGTGCTGTCGGCATCCACCGGAACCGACTCGAGGTGCTCGATCAGCGAGGGCCCGTCGTAGTACGGGGTGTCCGCCGAGCGCGAGGCGATATTGTCGCCGTGTAGCGCCGAGACCGGGATCTCCACGATGTCCTCGGCCGACCAGCCGAGTTTGGTTGTCAGCTCGTTGAATTCGGTGACGATCCGGTTGAACACGGCTTCCGCGTCGTCCACCAGATCGATCTTGTTCACCGCGAGCACCAGCTTCGGCACCCCCAGCAGCGCCATCACCGCGGCATGGCGGCGAGTCTGCTCGATGACACCCTTGCGGGCGTCGACGAGCAGGATCACCAGCTGCGCGGTCGAGGCGCCGGAGACGGTGTTGCGGGTGTACTGCACATGCCCCGGCGTATCGGCGAGCACGAACGACCGTTGCGGGGTGGCGAAGTAGCGGTAGGCGACATCGATGGTGATGCCCTGTTCCCGCTCCGCGCGCAGACCGTCGACCAGCAGCGACAGATCCGGGGTGGCCAGTCCCTTGTCGACCGAGGCGCGGGTGACCGCGTCGATCTGGTCGGCCAGCACCGATTTCGTGTCGTAGAGCAGGCGTCCGACCAGTGTGGACTTGCCGTCGTCGACACTGCCGGCGGTGGCGAGACGGAGGAGATCGGGCCGTTTCGTCTGCTCGTTCCGCAAGCTCCACTCGCCCATCAGAAATAACCCTCTCGCTTGCGATCTTCCATGGCGGCCTCGGAGACACGGTCGTCACCACGGGTCGCACCACGTTCGGTGAGTCGCGACGCGGCGACCTCGGCCAGGATGTCTTCGTTGGTCGCGGCGTCGGAAAGAATTGCGCCGGTGGTGGATCCGTCACCGACAGTGCGGTAGCGGACCGACTTGACGACGAGTTCCTCGTCGTCTCGCGGGCCGCCCCAGGAACCGGGCGTCATCCACATGCCGTCACGCTGGTAGACCGGGCGCTCGTGGGTGTAGTAGATGGTGGCCAGTTCGACGTTCTCGCGGGCGATGTAGCGCCAGATGTCGAGCTCGGTCCAGTTGGAGATGGGGAAGACGCGCACGTGCTCGCCCGGAGCGTGACGGCCGTTGTAGAGGTTCCACAGTTCGGGTCGTTGCCGCTTGGGATCCCAGCGCCCGAACGCGTCGCGCAGCGAGAAGATCCGCTCCTTGGCGCGAGAGCGTTCCTCGTCACGACGGCCGCCACCGAAGACCGCGTCGAAGCGGTTCTCGTTGATGGCGTCCAGCAGCGGCACGGTCTGCAGCGGATTGCGGATGCCGTCCGAGCGCTCCTGCAGGCGGCCGTCGGCGAGATAGTCCTCCACCGAGGCGACATACAGACGCAGGCCGTACTTCTCGACCACCTTGTCACGGAAGGCGAGGACCTCGGGCAGGTTGTGCCCGGTGTCCACGTGCAGCAGCGCGAACGGCAGCGGCGCGGGCCAGAAGGCCTTGATGGCCAGGTGTAGCAGGACCGTGGAGTCCTTACCGCCGGAGAACAGGATCACCGGGCGCTCGAATTCGCCTGCCACCTCACGGAAGATGTGAATGGCCTCGCTCTCGAGGGCGGCGAGGGTATCGAATTCCTCGAGCGAAGCGAGAACATCGGACTCTGTATCTGTCACCGTTGAAGTCATGAGGCGTGTAACCCGCATTCGGTCTTGGCGAGGCCGGCCCAGCGGCCGCTTCGCGGATCGGATCCCGGTTCCGGCTTCCGTGTGCACGGAGCGCAACCGATGGACGGATAACCCTCCTCGACCAGGGGGTTGACCAGAATGCCGTGCTTCTCGATGTAAGCGGCCATCTCGTCATCGGACCAGGCGGCGATCGGATTGATCTTCACCAGGCCGAAGCCCTCGTCGAAGGAGATCAGGGGGGCGTTGGCCCGGGTCGGGGCCTCCACCCGCCGGATGCCGGTCACCCAGGCGTTGTACGGGGCCAGCGAATTCTTCAGCGGCACCACTTTGCGCAGGCGGCAGCATTCCGCGGCGTCGCGAGCGAAAAGATCCTTGCCGAGCAGCCGATCCTGTTCGGCGACAGAGTGTTCGGGCCGCACGTTGACGATGTTCACGCCGTACACGGTCTCGACCGCGTCGCGGGTGCCGATGGTCTCGGCGAAGTGATAACCGGTGTCCAGGAAAAGAATGTCGACACCCGGCCGGGTCTGCGCGGCCAGCTGCACCAGCACCGCGTCCTGCATGTTCGAGGCGACGATGTAGTTGGTGCCGAAGGTGTCCTCGGTCCACTGCAGCAGGTCGGTCGCCGAGGCGTCCGGACCGAGTTGCGCCGCACCGTCTTCGGCGATCTTGCGCAGCTCGGACTCGCTCAGCTTGTCCAAAGTGGTTGCCATAACTGATATCTCCCGTTACCGAAGGTCGGCCTCGTCGGCGCGGACAGCCCATTGCGCGAACCGCTCGCCCCCGTCGCGGTTCTTCACGAAATTGCGCACGACACGCTCGATGTAGTCGCCGAGCTCGTCGGTGGTGACCTTGTGCTGGCGCAGTTTGCGACCGAAGGCGGCGTCGAGCCCGAGGGTGCCACCCAGATGAACCTGGAAGCCCTCGACCTGATTCCCGTCGCCGTCGTCGACCAGCTGGCCCTTGAAGCCGATATCGGCGATCTGCGAGCGACCGCAGGAGTTGGGGCAGCCGTTGATGTTGATCGTGACCGGCACATCGAGCTGGGCATTGATATCGGCCAGCCGCTGATCGAGCTCCGGGGCCAATACCTGCGATCGTTTGCGTGTCTCCACGAACGACAGCTTGCAGAACTCGATACCACTGCAGGCCAGCAGATTTCGCCGCCACACCGATGGCCGGGCGTGCAGGCCGAGCGGTTCCAGTTCGGCGATCAGCTCGTCGACCTTGTCATCGGCGACATCGAGCACGATCAGTTTCTGATAGGGAGTGAAGCGGATCCGGTCGGAGCCCACGCGCTCCACGGCGTCGGCGACCTTGGTCAGAATCGTGCCCGAGACCCGGCCGGCGATGGGGGAGAACCCGACCGCGTTGAGCCCGTTGCGCAATTTCTGCACACCGATGTGGTCGATGGGCCGGGCGGGCTTCTCCGGGGCGGGGCCGTCGATGAGCTTGCGCTGCAGGTACTTCTCTTCGAGAACCTCTCGAAACTTTTCGATTCCCCAGTCCTTGATCAGGAACTTCAGCCGAGCCTTGGTGCGCAGCCGCCGGTAGCCGTAGTCGCGGAACAGCGAGACGACCGCCTCCCAGACATCGGGCACCTCCTCGAGCGGCACCCACGCGCCGACCCGCTGGGCCAGCATCGGGTTGGTGGACAGTCCGCCACCGACCCACAGGTCGAAACCGGGGCCGTGCTCGGGATGCTCGACACCGATGAAGGCCACGTCGTTGATCTCGTGGACCACATCCTGCTGGCCGGAGATCGCGGTCTTGAACTTGCGGGGAAGGTTCGAGTATTCCTTCTTGCCGATATACCGGCTGGTGATCTCGTCCACGGCCCAGGTGCCGTCGATGATCTCGTTCGGTGACTCCCCGGCCAGCGGGGAACCGAGCACCACACGCGGGCAGTCGCCGCACGCCTCGGTGGTCCGCAGTCCGACCGCCTCGATGCGCCGCCAGATCTCCGGGACGTTCTCGATCTCGATCCAGTGGTACTGCACGTTCTCACGGTCCGAGAGGTCGGCGGTGTCGCGCGCGAACTCCGTGGAGATCTGTCCCAGTGTGCGCACCTGCTCGACGTTCAACGCGCCGCCGTCGCAGCGGATGCGCATCATGAAGTACTTGGCCTCGAGCAGGTCGATGTTCTCGTCACCGGTCCAGGTGCCGTCGTAGCCCTGCTCGCGCTGGGTGTAGAGGCCCCACCAGCGGAAGCGGCCGCGCAGATCGCTCTTGTCGATCGAGTCGAATCCGCCCTTGGCGTAGATGTTCTCGATGCGCGCGCGAACGTTGAGCGGATTGTCGTCCTTCTTGCTCTGCTCGTTCGCGTTCAACGGCTCCCGGTAGCCGAGCGCCCACTGGCCCTCGGATTTACGGCGCACCGGCTTGCCGGTGCGCTCCCGGGCTCCGGCCTCCGGGCGAGGACG
Source organism: Nocardia sp. NPDC052254 (assembly GCF_040679495.1). Taxonomy (NCBI): domain Bacteria; kingdom Bacillati; phylum Actinomycetota; class Actinomycetes; order Mycobacteriales; family Nocardiaceae; genus Nocardia; species Nocardia sp. NPDC052254. The sequence continues at coordinate 326,445 of NZ_JBFAUW010000003.1, forward strand.
GGCGCGGCGCTCACGAGCGAGGCGTTCACGATCGGCGCGAACGGACTCGGGGGTGGGACCGGCGTCGGTACTCGACGTCATAGGGTCGCTCCTGAAGAAGATGGATCAGGCCTTGCGGCAGGCGGGAGGGGCTGGCTCACGCCTTCGGTGTTCAGCGAATCGGGCCGATGGGCATCACGACGGACGCCTGGAACCGGGAGGGGGAATGCCGAGCTACCGGAGGCTGTCCGGCAGACAGCTGGCACTGCAGACACGCTTGAAGTCGACATGGCGGCGCGCCACGAGTCGTACTCCAAGTCCGGTCATGCGACTCATTGTGCCATGTCAGCCAGGTCTTTCGGACCGGTGGGTGATATTTCCCGCAGGATCGGGGGAAATTCCCTGGACGGGCGACCTGTTTTGTGAGATGCGTCATAGACCGACCGGATTCTTTCCGCTGCGAGCCCTTGACCTGAACTTTGGTTCAGGAACCAGGGTGGATGTCATGAGTGATTCCGATCTGCAAGAGATCCGCGATGTGGTGGCCCGGATCGAACACGCGCAACACGGCGAGCTGGTCGACGAGTTCGTCGCGCTGTTCCGCCCCGACGCGGTCTGGACCACCGCGCACGGCAAGCGGCTGTACGGTCGCGACGCCATCGCCGAGTTCACCGCCCGGGTACTCCCCGGTGCGACCGCGGCGGAGATCGCGACCTACGAGATCGACCGGGTGGTGTTCCTGCGGCCGGATGTCGCGGCGGTGACGGTGCGTCAGCAGTATCGGAACCGGTCGGGCGTGGAGACGACGGCCGGTGCGCCCATGTATGTGATGACCAAGGAGGACGGCCGGTGGTTGCTGGCCGCCAATCAGAACACCGGCGTCGTCGGTGCGTGATCGTGCGCCGAACGGGTGGTGTGCCCGCCGTCACTGTTGGGCGGCGGGCACACTGGTGGGGTGATCGCACCCGCTCCCGAAGCCACCGACGCGCCGACGCTGCGTGATTTCGGCGGCGGTCCGTTCGGGATCTATGTGCACGTCCCGTTCTGTGCGACGCGGTGCGGATACTGCGACTTCAACACCTACACCGCCGGGGAGCTGGGCACCTCGGCCTCGCCGCAGTCGTGGCTCGAGGCATTGCGCGGCGAATTGGCCGCGGCGGCAGCGGTTTTCGACGATCTGCCGAGTGCGCAGCCGCCGGTGTCGACGGTGTTCGTCGGCGGGGGCACGCCCTCGCTGCTGGGCGGTGACGGCCTGGCCGAGGTTCTCGACGCCCTGCGCGCGAACTTCACCCTGGCCCCCGGTGCCGAGGTGACCACGGAATCGAATCCCGAATCCACCTCTCCGGAATTCTTCGCGCGCATCCGGGCCGCCGGATACACCCGGATCTCCCTGGGAATGCAGTCGGCCGCATCCCATGTGCTGCGCATCCTCGACCGCACCCATACTCCGGGGCGTCCGGTGGCCGCCGCACGCGAGGCCCGCGAAGCCGGCTTCGAACACGTCAATCTCGATCTGATCTACGGCACCCCCGGAGAATCCGATGCCGATCTGGACGCCAGCCTCGACGCCGTTCTGTCCGCCGGGGTCGACCACGTCTCCGCGTACTCACTGATCGTCGAGGACGGCACCGCCATGGCCCGCAAGGTCCGGCGCGGTGAACTGCCCGCGCCGGACGAGGACACGCTGGCCGCTCGCTACGAGCGCATCGACGCGCGGCTGACCGCGGCCGGACTGCACTGGTACGAGGTATCGAACTGGGCCGCAACGGATTCCGGTCGATGCGGCCACAATATCGGCTACTGGGACGGTGGTGACTGGCTCGGTGCGGGACCGGGCGCGCACAGCCACGTCGGCGGGGTGCGGTGGTGGAATGTGAAGCATCCCGGACGCTATGCCGAACGCGTGGCCCAGGGCGGACTGCCCGCGGCGGGATGGGAGACGCTCACCGATGCGGAGCGCTACACCGAGCGGGTGATGCTCGGCGTGCGATTGCGCTCCGGCCTGCCCGTCGCGGAACTCGACGCCGACGGTCGCATCGCCTGTGAACGGGTGATCACCGATGGTCTGGCCGTGGTGCGCGCCGATCGCCTGGTGCTGACCGATCGCGGGCGCCTGCTCGCCGACGGCGTGGTCCGCGAACTGCTCTCCTGAGCCCGCCGCGACGATCGGCGCCGACCACGTGCCGTCGTCGGCGGAGATGGGAACATCGGAGATTGTCATCAGGAGCCGAGGATGCGGCGCACAGCGTAGGGTGCGAAGCGACCCAAGGAGAACCATGACACAGGCACATCCCATCGTCGCTGATCAGAGCGAGTTCGCAGAAGCTCGTGCTGCCGAGAAGGCGGAGACCGAGCGTCGCAACGCGCTGGCCGCGAGGGCCGTCGCCAGTCATTCGATCGATGCCCCCGACTGCATCGCCCTGCTGACCATGCTGGGGTTGGATGCCGCCACCGGGAAGACCGCCGACCCCCTCTGACACCGGCCGGCGGCCGCGGCCCGGCGCGCGGCACACTGGATTGTCATGGGACACAACGACGATGCGGATGTGCTGCGTCGCATGGCCGGGCTCGCCACGCCGATGGCACTGCGGACGGCGGTGACGCTGGGGCTGCCGGATCTGCTCATCCGCCGGGGAGTTCTGTTGGCCGCCCCGGCGGCCGAGCTCGCTGTCGATCCGCGCGCGGAACGTCGCCTCGACGAATCCCGTTCGCTCGCAGCGCCGCACGGTCTCTCGCTCACGACGGTGACCGATCCGACCGAACAACGCTGCCTGCTCGAATTCGACTTCGCGTAGTCGGTTGGCCGCGGCGCGACGTTCGTCACCGGGGCGCGGCGCCGCGATACACACGGCAATCCCGTTCCTGGTGCGCGGGAAGCCGGAACCGTACCGACCGGGCTGTGGATGCCGGGTGCTGTACAACCGCGTCACCAGGTAGTTCGCGTCGGCGTTCGCCCACTGTGCGACCTCACACGCGGGAACTCGGGCACACAGGAACTAAACTGGGTTCGGATCAACCAGTGTCCGCTTGGTCGATGCTGCCCGAATGCGGCCGTGCGGACCCGATGGCCAGCGAGGAGGTGGGGCCGATGTCGAGTACCGAGCGGCGGCGACTGGATGTCCTGCGCGCGATCGTCGCGGACTACATCGCGAACAAGGAGCCGATCGGGTCGAAAACACTGGTCGACAAGCACAATCTGGGTGTTTCCAGTGCCACCGTGCGCAACGATATGGCGGTGCTCGAAGCCGAGGGTTACATCACCCAGCCGCACACCAGTTCCGGGCGGATCCCCACCGACAAGGGGTATCGGCAGTTCGTGGACAACATCGCCGAGGTGAAGCCGCTGTCGAACGCGGAGCGCCGCGCCATCATGGAATTCCTCGAAAGCGGGGTGGATCTCGACGATGTGCTGCGGCGCGGGGTGCGGTTGCTGGCCCAGCTGACCAGGCAGGTCGCGATGGTGCAGTATCCGACCGTCTCGGCGTCCACCGTTCGGCATCTGGAGGTCGTGGCACTCAACCCGGCCCGGCTGCTGCTGGTGGTGATCACCGACACCGGACGTGTCGATCAGCGTCTGGTCGAACTGGGCGCCGTGATCGACGACGAGGATCTGGCCGCCCTGCGCGGCATGCTCGGCAAGGCGATGGACGGCAAACGGCTGTCCGCGGCGTCCAGTGCGGTCGCCGAGCTGCCCGAACAGGCTCCCGCGCGGCTGCGCGACGTACTGGTCCGGGTGTCGACGGTCCTGGTGGAGACGCTGGTCGAACATCCCGAGGAACGGCTGGTGCTCGGCGGTACGGCCAACCTCACCCGCAATGTCGGCGACTTCGGCTTCCCGGGCTCGCTGCGAGCCGTGCTGGAGGCACTCGAAGAGCAGGTCGTGGTACTGAAATTGCTCGCGGCCTCGCAGCATCCCGGCACGGTCACCGTGCAGATCGGCGAGGAGACCATGGTCGAGCAGATGCGCGGGACCGCCGTGGTATCCACCGGGTACGGTATGCCGGGTACCGTGCTGGGAGGTATGGGAGTGGTCGGCCCGACCCGGATGGACTATCCCGGCACGATCGCTTCGGTCGCCGCGGTGGCCCGGTATATCGGTGAGGTGCTCGCGGAACGATGAGCTTGCCCCCGTCGCGGGGGATCCGCATCGATCGGCAGGGAGGTGCCGATCGACCACAGTGAACAGGGCGGCATCGGCTGCGATCAGGGATGCTGAACGAAACCATTCGGAACAGGACTAGAGACTCAAGTGGCACGGGACTACTACGCAATCCTCGGCGTCGGGCGTAACGCGTCCGATCAGGAGATCAAACGCGCCTACCGCAAGCTGGCCCGGGAACTGCACCCAGACGTCAACCCGGACCCGGAGGCGCAGGAGGCGTTCCGCGAGGTGTCCACCGCCTACGAGGTGCTCACCGACTCGGAGAAGCGGCGCATCGTCGACATGGGCGGTGACCCCATGGAGTCCGCCGGTGCGGGCGGCGGGTTCTCCGGCGCCGGTTTCGGTGGTCTGGGTGATGTCTTCGAGGCGTTCTTCGGCGGCATGAACGCCACCAGCACGCGCAAGCCGCGTGGGCGGGTGCAGCCCGGTGCCGATTCACTGCTGCGGACCCGGCTGTCGCTGGCCGAATGCGCGGTCGGTGTCACCAAGCATCTGACCGTCGACACCGCCGTGCTCTGTGATCTGTGCCAGGGCTCGGGGACCAACGGAAACTCCAAGCCGGTGCGCTGTGAGACCTGTGGTGGCGCCGGTGAGGTGCAGACCGTGCAGCGTTCGTTCCTCGGACAGGTGATGACCTCGCGGCCCTGCCCGACCTGCCGCGGCACCGGTGAGACCATTCCCGATCCCTGCCGCAAGTGCGGTGGTGACGGCCGGGTGCGCGCCCGCCGCGAGATCGCCGCGCCCATCCCCGCCGGTGTCGCCAACGGCATGCGGGTGCGACTGGCCGCTCAAGGCGAGATCGGCCCCGGAGGTGGTCCGGCCGGTGATCTGTACGTCGAGATCGTCGAGCAGCCGCACGACACCTTCGTGCGCGACGGCGACGACCTGCACTGCACCATCCGGGTTCCGATGGTGGACGCGGCGCTCGGCACCACGGTGGTCATCGACACCATTCTCGACGGCCCGACCGAGCTGACCATTCCCGCGGGCACCCAGCCGGGTGAGGTGTCGGTGCTGCGGGCGCACGGTATGCCGAAGTTGCGGTCCAGTTCGCGCGGCGATCTGGTGGCGCATCTGGACATCGTGGTTCCGTCGAAGCTGGACAGCAAGCAGACCGATCTGCTGCGCAAGTATCAGTCGATGCGTGGCGGCGAGCACACCGAGGTGCTCTCGGCGCAGTCCGAACACAACAGCGGGTTGTTCGCCCGGTTGCGGGCCTCGTTCAGCGGCCGCTGAAAACACCGTGGCCGCAACGGTTTTCTACCTCGACGAGATACCGCCCGCGGGTGCGATCGCGGTACTCGACGGTCCCGAGGGCCGGCACGCCGCGACCGTGCGCCGCATCCGGGTGGGTGAGCCGATCACCCTGTCCGACGGCGACGGGCTGATGGCCGCCTCCGAGGTCGTCGTGGCCGAGCGGGATCGGCTGGAGCTGCGCGTGCTCGATCGGATCGTGGCGCCGCCGGCGGCCCCCGCGGTGACGATCGTGCAGGCCCTGCCGAAATCGGATCGCTCCGAACTCGCGGTGGAACTGGCCACCGAGGCCGGTGCCGACGAGATCGTGCCCTGGCAGGCCGCGCGCTGTGTGGCCAACTGGGAAGCCAAGGCGCGCAAGGGCGTCGAGAAGTGGCGGGCGGCCGCCCGGTCGGCGGCCCGCCAATCGCGGCGGCCCTATATTCCGCGGGTGACGGATCTGTATCGCACCGCCGATGTGGTGGATCTGATTCGTGACACCGTGGCGGACAACGGAATCGCGGTCGCCCTGCACGAATCGGGCGCCTCGCGATTCGTGGAGCTACCGGTGGCCGAGGCCACGCGGATCGTGCTGATCGTCGGTCCCGAAGGCGGATTGGACGACGGTGAACTCGCGGCACTCGAGGCGGCCGGAGCGCGGATCGCCCTGCTGGGACCCACGGTGTTGCGCACCTCCACGGCGGCTGCGGTCGCGCTGGGCGCGCTGGGCGCGCTCACGCCTCGCTGGTAGCCGCCCGGTCGAGCCGAACCCGCTGTGCCTCGGGCGGGAGCGAGGTGCGAGGAAGAGTCAGCACCAATCCCGCCGCGACGATGATGAGAACACCCACGTAGAGGGCCAATCCGGCCCAGCCGTGCCAGCTGTAGGCCAGCCCGGCCAGGGCGCCGACGATCGAACTGCCGACGTAGTAGGCGAACAGGTAGAGCGAGGAAGCCGCGGCCCGGTTGCCGGTGGCGCCGGCGCCGACCCATGCGCTGGCCACGGCGTGGGCGCCGAAGAAGCCCGCGGTGAACAACAGCAGGCCGGGGAGCATGATCGCCAGCTGATCCGGGATGGTCAGGAGCAGGCCGACGCCCATGGTCAGGATGGACAGGGCCACGACCGGGAAGCGGCCGAGCCGGTCGGCGAGCCGCCCGGCGGCGGTCGAGGACACCGTGCCCGACAGGTACATCAGGAATACCGAACCCGCTGTGGCGGCGGACAATCCGAACGGTGACTGGGTGAGCCGGTAGCCGAGGAAGTTGTAGACCGAGACGAATCCGCCCATCAGCAGGAAAGCCAGGCCGAACAGCGGGAGCAGCGAGCGGTCGCGCAGATGTCGCGCCAGGTCCCCGGCCAGGGCACCGATGCCCAGCGGTTGCGGGACGAACCGGCGCGACGGGGGCAGCAGCCGGACGAACCACACCGTGCACAGTGCCGCGGCGACCGCGAATATCGCCGCGCCCCAACGCCAATCGGCCACCTCGAGGGCGAATGCCGGAATCAGCCGACCGGTGAGACCGCCCACGGTGGTGCCGGCCACGTACACACCCATCGCCGCGCCCAGTCCCGCCGAACCGATCTCCTCGGCCAGGTACGCCATGGCCACCGCGGGGACACCGGCCACGGCGATCCCCTCGAGCGCTCGCCCGGCCAGCAGCAGGTCCAGATTGGGACTGAACGGCAGCAGCAGGCCCAGAACGCTCGTCGTCACCGCGGACACGATCATCACCCGGGTTCGCCCGAACCGGCCGGAAAGCACACTCACCGGCACGATCGCGACAGCCAGCAGCCCGGTCGTCAGCGACACCGCGAGCGCTGCTCGGGCGGGGGAGGCGCCGAATGCCGTGGACAGGCTCGGCAGCAGTGCCTGTGCGCTGTACATCGAGCCGAAGGTGGTGAGCCCGGCCGCGAACAGGGCCAGCGTGATCCGCCGCTCGCGCCGCACCGTATCGGCCGAGCGGGCGGGTGCGGTGGTCACGGTGGCGGTCATGATGTCCACCGTGACTCCGATGCACTAAGAAAGGAAATGCATAATGATCGGTAAGTCGATGTCATTTCGGCATTAGATGTGCTGAGCGTGCGGAGGTGTGCTGTGCGGAGTGACGATTTGCACTGGTTTCTCACCCTCGCCGAACTCGAGCGCGTCGGTGCGGCGGCCGATCGGCTCGGCCTGGCGCAGCCCACCCTGTCGCGCATGCTGGCCCGCCTCGAGCGCCGGCTCGGCACCCAGTTGTTCGACCGGCACGGAAAGCGCCTGACCCTCAACGATTCCGGTCGCATCTTCTACGAGCACGCCCGCCGCGCCCAGGCCGAACTCGATGCCGCGGCCCGGTCGCTGGCGGACCTGGCGAATCCGGCGCGAGGTGTCGTGCGGCTGTCGTTCGTACATTCGTTCGGTGGTCGCGTGGTCCCGGAGTTGATCGCGGGTTTCCGGCGGCAATCGGGACGGATCACCTTCAGCCTCGAACAGGGCGCCGCCGGAGTGGTGGCCACCCGGGTGCTCGACGGGACCGCGGATCTGGGGCTGACCTCACCCCGGCCCGCCGTCCCCGGACTGGGCTGGCGGATGCTCTTCCGGCAACGCCTCGCTCTCGGAGTCCCGGTCGACCATCGTCTGGCGGGTCGCCGGCAGATCCGGCTGGCGGAGGCGGCCGACGCCGAATTCATCGCCATGCCGTCGGGCTACGGTATGCGGCGCATCCTCGACGAGCTCTGCGCCGCAGCCGATTTCCGCCCGCGCATCGTGCTGGAATCCACCGATCTGGTGACGGTCTCCGGGCTGGTCGCCGCGGGGCTCGGAGTGGGGTTGCTGCCATGGGAGGAACCGGCGGTGCGCGGGCCGCAGCCGGGGCCGGCGCTGGTTCCGCTGTCGGATCCCGGGGCGTCGCGCGCGGTGGGATTGATCTGGTCGGCCGATGTGGTGCCCGGCGACGCGGTGCGCACCTTCCGCGACTTCGCGGTGGAATGGGCTCGTCAGGCGGGGCGCTGAGCTTTCCGGGCCTGGCCGGGGCGCAGATCTAATCACTGGGCGGTGTCGGTGCCGCGCGATAGACTTTGAGCACGACAGAGCAATCGTTCGAGACCGGAAAGCAGGCCATAGACCCTTTTGCGAACAACAGGTGATATCGGCGACCCGACAACCCCCTCGGCCGGCATCGCAGCCGGCGGCAACGGCAACGGTTCGGGTCCTGCGGCTCGGACAGTGCGTTCAAGTATCGAACTCGCTCCGGAATCGGTCTTCGGATTCCTCGGCTCCGCCGATCAGAACCTGCGTGAACTCGAAGGTCTGCTCGCGGCCGACATCCATGTGCGCGGTAATTCGGTCACCCTCACCGGTAAGGCCGCGGACGTGGCGCTGGCCGAGCGCGTGGTCGAGCAGCTGGTGGCGCTGACCGCGCACAATCGGGTGGTCGGCCCCGAAGCGGTCCGGCACACGGTGTCGATGCTGACCGAGGGGTCCTCGGAGTCCCCGGCCGAGGTGCTGAGCCTGGACATCATCGCCCGGCGCGGTAAGACCATCCGGCCCAAGACGCTCAATCAGAAGCGCTATGTCGACGCGATCGACGAGCACACCATCGTGTTCGGAATCGGCCCGGCGGGTACCGGTAAGACCTATCTGGCGGTGGCCAAGGCGGTGCAGGCACTGCAGGCCAAACAGGTCACCCGGATCATCCTCACCCGTCCGGCGGTGGAGGCGGGCGAGCGGCTGGGCTTCCTGCCGGGCACCCTCAACGAGAAGATCGATCCATATCTGCGCCCGCTCTACGACGCCCTGCACGACATGATGGATCCGGAGGCGATCCCGAAGCTCATGGCCTCGGGTGTCATCGAGGTCGCACCGCTGGCCTACATGCGTGGCCGCAGCCTCAACGACTCCTTCATCATCCTGGACGAGGCGCAGAACACCACGCCGCAGCAGATGAAGATGTTCCTGACCCGGCTGGGCTTCGGTTCCAAGATCGTGGTCACCGGTGACGTGACCCAGGTCGATCTGCCGGGCGGCACCAAGTCCGGGCTGCGGGTGGTCAGCGACATCCTCACCGATATCGACGATATTCACTTCGCCGAGCTCACCTCCAGCGATGTGGTGCGCCACCGCTTGGTCTCCGAGATCGTCGACGCCTACGACCGCTACGAATCCGATGTGCGGCCGCAGGTGGCACCGCACTTTCCCGGGAACCGGGCGCAGCGGCGGGCCGCCGACCGGGCCGCACGCCGCTGACCGGCGGCGTGGCGCCGCAGCCGCTGCGGTCGGCGGCGCCGCGCCCCATTAGGGTGGTTGCGTGAGTATCGAGATCGCCAACGAGTCGGGTGTCGACGTATCCGAGCCGGATCTGGTCAGCGTCGCGCGGTTCGCCATCGAGCGGATGAACGTGCATCCCGCTGCCGAGTTGTCGATGGTGCTGGTCGATCTCGACACCATGGCCGATCTGCACATGCGGTGGATGGACCTGCCCGGTCCCACCGATGTGATGTCGTTCCCGATGGACGAACTGGAACCCGGCGGCCGCCCCGACGGCTCCGAACCGGGTCCGTCGATGCTCGGCGACATCGTGCTGTGCCCGGAATTCGCCGGTGCGCAGGCCGATAAGGCCGGTCACTCCCTCGATCAGGAATTGGCGCTGCTGACCGTGCACGGGGTACTGCACCTGCTCGGCTACGACCATGCCGAGCCGGAGGAGGAGAAGGTGATGTTCGGCCTGCAGAACCGCCTGCTCGCCGAATGGTACGAGAGCCTGCGCGAGGCCGCCCGCCGCGCCGAACTCGCCGAGCGCGACCGCCGGCTGCTGGGCAAGACCGGCTTCACCGCACCGGGCGACCCGCTGGGCCCGGAATGAGCGGTGCGCAGCGCGGCATCACGACCGCCGCTTCCGCTCGTGTCGTGAAGGGCCGCATGTGACTCCACTGATCCCGCTGTTGCTGGCGATCCTGCTGGTGCCGGTCGGTGGTGTGTTCGCGGCGATCGACGCGGCCCTGATGACCGTGTCCGCGGCCCGGGTCGAGGATCTGGTCCGCGCCGATCGGCCGGGTGCCCGCCGTCTGGCCCGGCTCACCGTCGACCGGCCGCGCTATGTGAATCTCATGGTGCTGCTGCGACTGACCTGTGAGATCGCCGCGACCGTTCTGCTGGTGGCGGCGCTGAGCGAGGTGTTGAGCTGGGGCTGGGCGCTGGCGGTGACCGCCGTGGTGATGGTGGTGGTGGACTACGTCGTCATCGGTGTCGGACCACGCACGCTCGGCCGCCAGCACGCCTATTCGATCGCGCTGGCGGCGGCGCTTCCGGTACAGGCGATCGGTGCGCTGCTGGGCCCGGTGAGCCGATTGCTGATCATGATCGGTAACGCCATCACCCCCGGCCGCGGCTTTCGCAACGGCCCCTTCGCCTCCGAGGTCGAACTGCGCGAGATCGTCGACATGGCGCAGCAGAGCGGTGTGGTGGACTCCGAGGAGCGCCGGATGATCCAGTCGGTGTTCGAACTCGGCGACACCGCCGCGCGCGCGGTGATGGTGCCACGCACCGAGATGGTGTGGATCGAAGCGGACAAGACGGTGGCACAGGCGATGTCGCTGGCGGTGCGTTCCGGGCACTCCCGCATCCCGGTGATCGGCGAGAACGTCGACGACATTCTCGGCGTGGTGTATCTGAAAGACCTGGTGCCGTATGCGGATCGGGGGCGCGCGGTACGAGTGCGGGCGGTGATGCGCCCGGCGGTGTTCGTCCCCGATTCCAAACCACTCGACGCGCTGCTCGACGAGATGCAGCGCCGCCGCAACCACATGGCGCTGCTGGTCGACGAGTACGGCGGGATCGCGGGCCTGGTCACCATCGAGGATGTGCTCGAGGAGATCGTCGGGGAGATCGCGGACGAATACGACACCGACGAGATCGCTCCCGTCGAGGATCTGGGCGACGGGGTGTACCGGGTATCGGCCCGGTTGCCGGTGGAGGATCTGGGCGAGCTGTTCGGCCTGGAGATCGAGGAAGACGATGTCGACACGGTCGGCGGCATGCTCGGCCACGCACTCGGCCGGGTGCCGCTGCCGGGATCGGAAGCGGTCGTGCACGGACTGATGTTGCACGGTGAGGGCGGCGACGACGCCCGCGGCCGGGTGCGGGTGCATACGGTCCTGGCGCGCCGCGCGGAACCCGAGGGGGATCATGCCGGGGCAGTGACGACACCACAGGGGCAGGACGAGATGTCGGGACAAGAGGATGGAGCCGTCAATGAGCGATCGTGATACCGCGGACCTGGGCGCCGAGGACGACAAACTGCTGGTGCTGGCGCGCGGTGCGATGGGACGCACGGGCGGCGCGGCGGGCGCGGCGATCCGCGATACCGACGGCCGCACCTACGCGGCGGGCACCGTGGAATTGACCGCGCTATCGCTGACCGCCCTGCAGGCGGCGGTGGCGGCCGCGATCTCCAGCGGCGCCGAAGGGTTCGAGGCCGCGGTCGTCGTCGGCGGCCAGGACACCGATCCGGGCGTGGCCGCGGTGTACGAGGTGAGCGCCGCGGCGGCGATCATCGTCACCGACCGCAAGGGCGCGCGCTACCGGGTCGTGGATGCGCACACCGAGACCGCGCGATGAGCGTCGAGCAGCCCGGTGCGGGCGAATTCCGTTCCGGCTTCGTCTGTTTCGTGGGCCGGCCCAACACCGGCAAGTCGACCCTGACCAACGCCATGGTCGGGCAGAAGATCGCGATCACCTCCTCGCGGCCGCAGACCACCCGGCACACCATCCGCGGCATCGTGCATCGCGATCACGCCCAGCTGATCCTCGTCGACACCCCCGGTCTGCATCGGCCTCGCACCCTGCTGGGGCAGCGGCTCAACGATCTGGTGCGCGACACCTACTCCGAGGTCGACGTGATCGCGCTGTGCATTCCGGCCGACGAGAAGATCGGGCCCGGTGACCGCTGGATCGTGCAGCAGATCAAGCAGATGGCGCCGAAGACGACGCTGCTCGGCGTGGTCACCAAGATCGACAAGGTGGACAAGCCGAAGATCGCCGAACAGCTGCTCGCGGTGTCGCAGCTGCTCGGGCCCGAGGCCGAGGTGGTTCCGGTATCGGCGGCCAAGGGGGAGCAGGTCGAACTGCTCGTGGACGTGATCGCGTCGAAGATGCCCGAGGGCCCGGCGTTCTATCCCGACGGGGAGCTGACCGACGAACCCGAGGAAACCCTGATGGCCGAGCTGATTCGCGAGGCCGCACTGGAAGGGGTGCGCGACGAACTGCCGCATTCGCTGGCGGTGGTGATCGAGGAGATCATGCCGCGCGAGGAGCACGAGGGCATGCTCGATGTGCACGCGCTGCTCTACGTGGAGCGGCCCAGTCAGAAGGCGATCATCATCGGTAAGCGCGGTGCGCGGCTCAAGGAGGTCGGCACGGCGGCGCGCAAGCAGATCGAGCACATCCTCGGCACGCGCATCTACCTGCACCTGCATGTGAAGGTGGCCAAGGACTGGCAGCGCGATCCCAAGCAGCTGGGCAAACTGGGATTCTGAGTTCTCAGCGCTCCCACCACGGCTGCGGCCGGTGCCGGTCCCAGCGCAGATCGGATTCCAGCTGGGCGGCGACGGCGATCAGCAGTTCCTCGGACGCGGCGGGGCCCATCAGCTGGGCACCGACCGGAAGGCCCTCGTCGGTGAAGCCGGCCGGAACGTTCACACTGGGCCAGCCGAGCACATTCCACGGCCAGGTGTAAGGACAGGCGCCGGTGATCAGCGCGTCGGTGGCGGAGACGCCCAGCCCGTCCATGGCGTCGACCGGGGGTGGCGGGGTCGCCGTCGTCGGGGCGAGGACGATGTCGTAGTCGTCGAAGAAGCGGCCGATGCGCTTGTGCAGCAACGGTTCCACCGCCCGCGCGGCGAACAGGGCGGGCCCGGTGAGTGCCAGGCCCACGCCGGCATTGAAGCGAGTGCGCGAATCCACCTGCGCACCCGGTCGTTTCGCGAGTTCCCGACGGATTCCGACCATCGATCGCGGCAGGAAGCTGGCTCCGACGAGCAGACCGTAGTGCAGGTCGGCGACGGTGACCTCGTGTCCGAGCCGGCGCAGTGCGGCCGCGACACCGTGCACCCGGGCGGCGACCTCCGGGTCCAGCCGGGTCGGTGTCGCGGTGAACGGAATACGCAGCGACAGGGCGATTTTCAGCTTTCCCGGATCGTGCCCCACCGCTTCCTGTGCCGCGATCGGCGCTGGTGTGTGCAGGTCACCGGGATGCGGGCCCGCGGCCACATCCAGCAGCAGGGCGGCATCGGCGACGGTGCGGGCCAGTGGGCCGTTCACCGTCAGACCGCCGAACGACTCGGCCAGCGGCCAGGTGGAGATCCGGCCCCGCTGGGGTTTGATGCCCACCAGATTGGTCCATGACGAGGGAATGCGCACCGAACCCGCACCATCGGAACCCAGTGCGGCCGGCACCATTCCGGCCGCGACCGCCGCGGCGGAACCGCCGGAGGAGCCGCCCGGTGTGTGCGCGGCATTCCACGGATTGCGGGTGTATCCGAAGGCCGCCGCGTCGGTGAACGGCCACTGGCCGATCTCGCAGGTATTGGTCTTGCCGACGATGATCGCGCCCGCCGCGCGCAGGCGCCGAACGGATTCGGCGTCTTCGGTTTTCGGCGGGAAGGTACCACTGCAGCCGAAGGCCGTCGGTGTGCCGGCCAGGTCGGTGTCGTCCTTGATCGCGATCGGGACACCGAGCAGCGGCAGCCGTTGTCCGGCCGCGATCCGGCGGTCCGCCTCGGCGGCCTCGGCGAGGGCCTGGTCGCGCCGCACGATACGGAAAGCGTTCAGAGTGGACCCGCTCGCCTCGATCCGGTCCAGCGCGGTGCTCGTCGCGGCGACCGAAGTCGTCGTCCCGGCGACGATCGCGGCCGCGGTTTCGCTCAATCCCATTTGTCGCGTGGACGCCGATGCCATCTGTGATCTCCGTCTCGGGGGTCGATGAAGAAAAACATATCGCGCAGCTGGTCGATCGTCCAGTTAATGCGTGTTAAAACGCGTCGTAGTCGAATCGTGATATGCGAATCCGGTATTTCCGCAGGAGCGTGCAGACTGTGTGCGCACGCACATTGCGTATGGGGCCTACGATCCTGGAGTGAAGTGGATGTCCCGGGCGTTCGGCTCGAAAGAGCTGCCGCCGCAAGTGCGTTCGGATCTGGAATCGGAAGGGATCGTCGTATTCGGCCCGGTGAGTGGATCGCTGGCCAGACGCAGCTATCGGACGCCACTGCACTACGGTTCTTCCAGTTGGGAGAATGTCGTGGGCGGAACCATTGGCATGAGCAGAAAACGCCTGGTCATCTGGGGTAATGGCGAGGCGCTCGTCGATGTGTGGCTCGGGCACCCGGCCGTCACGATGGAATTGCAGGGCCCGGAACGCATGCTGGTGGAAGCCGATCGGGGAGCGATCGATCCGCTTCGCACGGGCTGGACCACATTGATGCTGCGCACAATTCACGCGCCCCGTATCGCGCAGTTGTACGGGGAGGGGCTGCCGCGCAGCGTGTGAGCGCACGGCCGGGCGTGGTTCGTACATCCTGGTCGGTCGGGCGTGGGAGACTGTTCGCGTGTTGTTGTATCGGGACCAGGCGATTGTGCTGCGCCAGCACAAGCTGGGGGAGGCCGATCGCATCGTCACACTGCTCACTCGCCAGCACGGGCTGGTGCGGGCGGTGGCCAAGGGGGTGCGCCGGACCCGCTCGAAATTCGGGGCGCGGCTGGAACCGTTCGCCTATATCGATGTGCAGCTGTATCCCGGGCGCAATCTCGACACCGTCACCCAGGTCCATACCGTGGAGGCATTCGCCGCCGATATCGTCGCCGACTACGGGCGCTACACCACCGCCTGTGCGGTCCTGGAGACCGCGGAACGACTCGCCGGTGAGGAGCGGGCCCCCGCGCCGCGGCTGCACACCCTGACCGCGGGTGCGCTGCGCGCCATTGCCGCGGGACAGCGGCCGCACGAACTGATTCTCGACGCATTCCTGTTGCGGGCCATGGGTTTCGCGGGCTGGGCGCCGGCGCTGGACGAATGTGCGCGCTGCGCGACCCCGGGCCCGCATCGCGCGTTCCACGTGGCCGCCGGGGGAGCGGTGTGCGTGCACTGCCGCCCGCCCGGATCGGCCACCCCGTCGGTCGGGGTGCTGGAACTGATGAGTGCGCTCCATCGTGGTGACTGGGCGGGGCTGGATGTGGTCGCCGAATCGATCCGGCGGCAGGCCAGCGGCCTGACCGCCGCGCATCTGCAGTGGCATCTGGAACGGCAGCTGCGGACGCTGCCGCTGATCGAACGCACCCGGCCGCACGACGTGGTCGACAGCCGGGTGGGCTGAGCGCGGTCAGCCCAGTTCGGCGAGCTGCCGCACGGCCGGCGCGATGTCATCGACCCAGGCGGCCGGGGAGCCGGTGGTCGGGGTGACGATGGCCATGTCGATGCCCAGTTTCGCGTAGTCGGCCATGGCGCGGACGAACTCGTCGCGGGTATCCGGTGTCGGCCGGGGGTTGCTGGCCATGATCGTGGTGCGGATGGTGTCGAAATCGCGGCCGGCGTCGTCGCAGTGCCGGCGCAGCACATCCAGCTTGTGGGCCACCTCCTCCGGGGAGGTGCCGAACAGGTTGCAGGCGTCGCCGTACTGCGCCACCAGCCGCAGGGTCTTCTTCTCGCCGCCACCGCCGATCAGCACCTTCGGCCGGTTGATCGGCTGCGGGGAGCACAGCGTCTCGGCCAGCTGGTAGTACTTGCCTTCGAACGGCCCGTTGTTCTGCGGATCCCACATCTGCGCGCAGATGCGCAGGGTCTCCTCGACCCGTTCGAACCGCTCCGAGATCGGCGGGAAGTCCACGCCCAGGCCCTGATGCTCGCGCTCGAACCAGGCGGCGCCCAGGCCCAGGGTGGCGCGTCCGCCGGACAGGACGTCGACGGTGGTGACGATCTTGGCGAGCAGGCCCGGATGCCGGTAGGTCACACCGGTGACCAGCAGTCCGAGGTCCACCGTGCTGGTGTTCGCGGCCAGGTAGCCCAGGGTGGTGTAGCCCTCGAGCATATTGGCCTCGGCCGGCAACCCGGTCGGTTCGATCTGGAAGTAGTGGTCCATGAACGACAGCCACGAGACACCGGCCGCCTCCACGGCCTGGCCGAGCCGGGCGAGTTCCCCGGCGATCGCGGTGGTGCCCCCGTCGACGTCGAAGATCGGGACATGAATGCCGAGTTCCATGGGTAGTTCTCCTTGTCGATGCCTGATCTGCGGTTTCGTACGCTAGCCCCTGGAGTGTGCTCCAGGTCAACCCTTTCGGAAGGTACTGCCGCCCGCGTTCGCTCTACGAGAAATCCTGTGGTCCATGCCATTACGCTCGTTCGCCGCGGGACCCACGTCCGGCACGGATCCGCCGCGCCGTCGAGGCGTACGGGCGGCGACGACGGGGTACCTTCGGTCGAGGGTTGCATCCGAACACATGGAGAAGGCTTTTCGATGTCGCACGAGTTGGTCGAGTTCGATACGCAGAAGGCGCATTCCGCGCGGATGTACGACTACTACCTCGGCGGTAAGGACAACTACCCGGCCGATCGCGAGGCCGCGTCCGAGGTGATGGAGGCATTTCCCGAGACGGCGCAGGCCGCTCGGGCCAACCGCGAGTTCGTCCACCGGGCGGCGCGTCTCGCGGCGCGTGACGGGGTGCGGCAGTTTCTGGATATCGGCACCGGAATTCCGACCGAGCCGAATCTGCACAATGCGGTCCAGGCGGTGGATCCGCGTTGCCGGGTGGTGTACGTCGATCACGATCCGCTGGTGCTGGCGCATGCGCGCGCGTTGATGATCGGATCCGAGCAGGGCCGGACCGAATTCGTCCCGGCGGATGTGCGTGATCCGGACATCATTCTGGGATCGGAGAAGTTCGCCGCGGTCATCGATCTGTCCGAACCGGTGGCGCTGAATCTCGCCGCGATCATGCATTTCATCACCGATGAGGAGGGCGCCCACGACATCGTTCGGGCCTATATGAACGCCTTCGCGCCCGGTTCCTACCTGAGCATCACCCACGCCGCCAGCGATCTGAACCCGGAAACCTTCGCGAAGATCGCCCAGGTCTACGCCCAGAACGGGATGACCGTGCCACTGCGCGACCACGCCGCCGTGACCCGCTTCTTCGATGACCTCGAACTCGTCGACCCCGGCGTCGTTCCGTTGCACCGGTGGCGGCCCAATCCCGATTTCTACATCCCGGAAGAGCGCCTCGCCTGGGCGGACAAAGCCTTCGGCGTGTGGGCCGGCGTCGGTATCAAGCGTTGACCCGCTGCTCGGCCCGCGCGGCGGATCCGGCGGCCCCGCCCCGGCCGGATGGCGGCGTGATGCAGGATAGGTGGCGTGATCGGTAACCGTTCTCAGACCACCCGCACCATCCGCCCGCCGTCACCGCACCCGTCCGGCGCCACCGCGCCCGCGTTGCCGGCGGAGTTCGTACCCAAACATGTCGCGCTGGTGATGGACGGCAACGGCCGCTGGGCACAGGACCGGGGCCTGCCGCGCACCGCCGGGCACGAGCGGGGCGAGGCGGTGTTGATGGACACCGTGGAGGGCTGCATCGAGATCGGCGTGAAATGGCTTTCCGCCTATGCCTTTTCGACCGAGAACTGGCGGCGCAGCCCGGATGAGGTGCGGTTCCTCATGGGGTTCAACCGGGACGTGATCCGCCGCCGGCGCGACGAGATGCACGAGATGGGTGTGCGGGTGCGCTGGGCCGGTCGCCGACCGCGGTTGTGGCGCAGCGTGATCAAGGAGCTGGAGGTCGCCGAGGAACTCACCAGGGACAACACGGTGATGAATCTGACGATGTGCGTCAATTACGGCGGCCGGGCCGAAATCGCCGACGCGGCAAGGGAAATCGCTCGCAAGGCCGCCGCGGGTGAACTGGATCCGGAGAAGATCACCGAGGCCACCTTCGCGAAGTATCTCGACGAACCCGATATGCCCGATGTGGATCTGTTCCTGCGCCCTTCCGGGGAACTGCGTAGCTCCAACTTCCTGATCTGGCAGTCGGCCTACGCGGAGTTCGTCTACCAGCACACCCTGTTCCCCGATTTCGACCGTCGCGACCTATGGGAGGCCTGCGTGGAATACGCCAAGCGCGATCGCCGGTTCGGTGGTGTCAAGTGAGCCACGATCTGACCATCGCCGCGGAATTGCAGGCCCGGGCCGCCGACTGCCTGCGTGGCTGCGATATCGCGGTACGCGTGGAGGACGGCGACGCACTCGGCTTCGAATTCGAGGGCGCACTGTGCTCACTGCGAGCGGTGACGCTGGCTCCCGGCCTGGACGTGCTCTCGCTGACCTGCGTACTCGCCTGGGATCGCCCTCTCAAACCGCAGCTGCACAAGCGCGTCGCCGACCGCAACAACGATCTGCAGTTCGGCTCGTTGACGATCATCGCCCACGAGAAGCTCGCCGATGTCCTGCTGCGCTACACCTTCCCCGCGGCGGGCCTGGAGGACGAGGCGCTGACGACCATGCTGCTGCTGGCACTGTCCGGTGCCGGTCGCGCCCGCCAGGGTCTCGTTCCCTGATCGCAATGTCGCTCATGCGGTCGCCGGTGCCGGCAGCGGATACGGCGCCGGCTCGCCGGTATTGGCGTTTTTGCTGCTCAGCCGCGTGAACAGGCCGGACAGGACGGCCGAGGACAGGATGCGGTAGGTGAAATTTCGCCGGCGGAGCTGCCCGGTGGTCGCGGGAGCCAGAAAGCGGCCCGCACCGGCGGCGAACTTCTGCGATTTCTCGATCGCGGGCCGCATGGCCTGTTCGTAACGGGTGAAGGCGAGCCGATAATCGCCGTCGGCGACCGCGAGTTCGCCCGCCAGGGTGTAGGCGCCGAGCATGGCGTGCCCGGTGCCGTTGCCGCCCGGACCCGCACACCAGGCCGCGTCACCGAGCAGCCCGACCCGGCCGGTCGACCACCGATCGAGCCGGATCTGGCTGAGCGAATCGAAATAGAGGTCCGGCGCATCCTGTAGTGCGGCGAGCAACTCCGTGGTCCTCCACCCGGAACCGGCGAAGTGCCGGGCCACGATGCTCTTCTGTGCGGCGATGTCGCGCCGGTCGTATTCCTGTGGTTCGGCGGCGAAGATGAATCCGGCCATCGCGTGCTCAGGATCGCGGCCACTGCAGAGCGAGACATAGCGGCCCGGCTCGTTGTAGATCAGCCCGGTGTGGTCGAGGCCGAAGGTATTGGGTACCGCGAACGATGCGACGTAGTAGCCGAGGTCGCTGCGGAACCGGTCCTCGGCACCGAACACCAGAGCGCGCACGGCGGAATGCAGGCCATCCGCGCCGATGACCAGGTCGTAGGTGGCGTCCGTGCCGTTCGCGAAGCTCACCTCGACCCCGCCGGGCCGCTCGGTGATGCCGGTGATGCGATCGCCGAAGATGTACTCGGCCTCGTTTCGGCTGTGCTCGTACAGGATTCGCGCCAGATCGCCGCGATCGATCTCGACCTCGCCGCTGAAAAGAACGGACGGGAAGGTCGTCAACCGGCGGCCGGTGGTGTCGACCACCCGCTGATCGCCCATGCCGGTGCGGTGCGCCCGGATGTCGTCGAGCACACCCATGCGCCGCAGCAATGCCATCTGGTCACCGCGGAAATCGACCGCCGCGCCGCCGCCGGCGCGCAGGACGGCCGACTGCTCCACGACGGTGACCCGATGGCCGAGACGGCCCAGCCAATACGCCAGCGAGGGGCCGCCGATCCCGGCTCCGGAAATCAGGATGGACATCGTCATGGTCGCTCCAAGAGGTCGTGTGAAGACGTGACCCCATGACCATACAAACGTCTTATCCATTTGGTCAATCCGTTTGGATAAACCGAATGGATCAGGCCGGGATAGCATCGGGGGCATGGGAAACCGCGAGGATCTGCTGGCCGGTGCGTTGACCTGTCTGAAGGAGAAGGGCTGGGCGGCCACCACGGTGCGCGACATCGCCGCCGCGGCCGGGGTGAACCATGCCGCCATCGGTTACCACTTCGGTTCCCGGGACGCGCTGCTGATCGAGGCGTTCACGCAGGCCATGGAGGAATGGGGGCAGCGAATTCAGGCCGCCACGCTCGCGAGCCTGACCTCCGACGCCGATCCGCGGGGTCGCTACGAAGCCTTCTGGGAACAGACGATCGCCTCGTACATCGACGCGAAACAACTGTGGCTCGCCTCGATCGAGGCGAGTGTGCAGGCCGAACGCGCACCGCGGGTCCGCGAACTCATGGCGCACGCCCTGCGGGAAGGGCGCAGCGGACTCACCGCCGGACTGCTGGGCGTGCCGGAGGACGCGGTCGGCGACCGGGATGTGCGCACGATCGGCTCACTGCAACTGGCCCTGATGTCGGGCGTGCTGATGCAGTGGACCCTCGACCCGGACAACGCGCCGACCGCGCACGACATCGCCGAGGGCTTGATCGCGCTCGCGGGGCGGATCGGAGACTCGGCGCCGGACCGATAGTCAGCGGGTGCGGCAGGCGCACTCTCGGCAGGTGCCGAACACCTCCATGGTGTGGCTGATATCGGTGAAGCCGTGTTCGCCGGCGATCGTCTCGGCCCAGGCCTCCACCGTCGGACCCTCCACCTCCACCGTGCGCCCGCACTGGCGGCACACGAGGTGGTGGTGATGGCCCTTGGAGCACTGCCGGTACACGGATTCGCCGGTGTCGGTACGTAATACGTCGACCTTGCCGGCGTCGGCGAGTGACTGCAGCGTGCGGTACACGGTGGTGAGCCCGATGCCCTCACCGCGGCGGCGCAATTCGTCGTGCAGTTCCTGTGCCGACCGGAATTCCTCGATGTCGCCCAGCAGCGCGGTGATCGCGGTGCGCTGGCGGGTGCTGCGGATTCCGACCGTCTTCTCGGCTGTGCCCGTATTCTCCGGCACGATCATCCTTCCTCGGCGTGTGCGACGGCGTCGACGACGATGCGTGCCAGATGATCGTCGACCAATTCGTAGATGACCTCGCGACCGGTACGCTCGCCGCGCACCACCCCCGCGGACTTCAAGATACGCAGATGCTGGCTCACCAACGGCTGCGTCACCCCGAGCGTATCGACCAGCTCGTGGACGCAGCGCGGCGATTCCCGTAATTGGAGCACGATGGCGATGCGCACCGGCGCGGCGAGCGCGCGCAACAGCTCGCCGGCGTTGTCGAGGGTGGTGCGGCCCGGAACCGCCGGTGCGGTCGGGGCGCGATAGGGGTACGGGTCGTGCGGGATCGGGGTGGGCGCCTCGACGGCGACGCGGCTTCGGCGTGCGGGAACACCGCTGTCGGCGGTCATCGAACCAACTCCTTATTGGAAACCGATGCCATTATTGGTATGCAAACGTGCGCATGTCAAGGAAGGTGTGGGCGGGTCGCCCAGATACTGCTTCGCGTCGTCGCTCATCGTGTCGCTAGGCTGGGTCGAATCGTCGAACCGCCATCCAGAGGGAGAGCTTCCGCCGTGGCACCCAAGTCGAAGATCGACACCGTCGCGAATCTCGCCAAGCGCCGGGGTCTGGTTTACCCCAGCGGCGAGATCTACGGAGGGACCCGGTCGGCGTGGGATTACGGTCCGCTGGGCGTGGAGCTCAAGGAGAACATCAAGAAGCAGTGGTGGCGGGCCATGGTCACCAGCCGCGACGATGTGGTCGGCCTGGACTCCTCGATCATCCTGCCGCGGCCGGTGTGGGTGGCCTCGGGGCATGTCAATGTGTTCAACGACCCGCTGGTGGAATGCCTGAACTGCCACAAGCGGCATCGGCAGGACCACCTGCAGGAGGCCTACGCCGACAAGCACAAGATCGACGATCCGGACACGGTGTCGATGGAGCTGATCGGCTGCCCCGATTGCGGCACCGTCGGACAGTGGACCGAGCCGCGCGATTTCAACATGATGCTCAAGACCTACCTCGGCCCGATCGAATCCGAGGAAGGCCTGCACTACCTGCGCCCCGAGACCGCGCAGGGCATCTTCGTGAACTTCGCGAATGTGATGACGACTGCCCGCCGCAAGCCGCCGTTCGGTATCGCGCAGATCGGCAAGAGCTTCCGCAACGAGATCACCCCGGGCAACTTCATCTTCCGCACCCGCGAGTTCGAGCAGATGGAGATGGAGTTCTTCGTCAAGCCGGGTGAGGACGAGCAGTGGCACCAGTACTGGATCGATACGCGTCTGGCCTGGTACACGGATCTGGGCATCGACCCGGAGAACCTGCGCCTGTTCGAGCATCCGAAGGAGAAGCTCTCGCACTATTCGACCCGCACGGTCGACATCGAGTACCGCTTCCACTTCCAGGGCAGCGAATGGGGTGAGCTCGAGGGCCTCGCCAACCGCACCGACTTCGATCTGAAGACCCATTCGGAGCATTCCGGCACCGACCTGAGCTTCTTCGATCAGAACTCGGGCGAGCGCTACACGCCGTACGTGATCGAGCCCGCGGCCGGTCTGACCCGTTCGCTGATGGCGTTCCTCGTCGACGCCTACACCGAGGACGAGGCGCCGAACGCCAAGGGCGTCATGGAGAAGCGCACCGTGCTGCGGCTGGATCGCCGCCTCGCGCCGGTGAAGGCCGCGGTACTTCCGTTGTCGCGCAACGCCGATCTGTCGCCGAAGGCGAAAGACCTTGCCGCGCAACTGCGCCGGAACTGGAACGTCGACTTCGACGATGCCGGCGCGATCGGCCGCCGCTACCGCCGCCAGGACGAGATCGGTACCCCGTTCTGCATCACTGTGGACTTCGACACGCTCGAGGATCAGGCCGTCACCGTGCGCGAACGGGATTCGATGGGACAGGAGCGCATCGCGCTCGACCAGGTCGAGGGATATCTGGCGCAGCGCCTGCTGGGTGCCTGAGGCAGCGGTCCGGATTCGGTCGGCCGTCTGGTTCACCGCTGGGCAGTCGCCGGTGGACAGTACCGCGCGGACTGTGCTGTCGTGCTCCGGTGAGTGTGAGCAGACGAGGGTTGCTGGGCGCCGGTGGTACGGCGGCCGCGGCGGTGTTGATGGCGGCATGTTCGAACTCGGACACCGCGCAGCCCGCGGCATCGACGACCGCGACCGCACCCGCGCCGGGCGCGGGAATGACGCTGCGGTGGTGGGGTAACAACGGCTGGGAGATCAGGGTCGGCGACAAGACGATCCTGATCGACCCCTGGCTCACCCGGTTCAAGACCGGGACCTACTCCCCGGCGGGAGCCGATCCGCGGACACCGATCTCGGTCGACACCGGGCTGATCGACTCGTATGTGGATTCCGGGCAGTTGCGCGCGGATCTGATCCTGGTGACCCACGGCCACTACGACCATCTCACCGACGTCCCGTATCTGGCCCGCCGGACCGGCGCCACCGTGTTCGGCACCGAGACCCATCTGAATCTGATGGCCGCGCTCGGAGCGCCGGAGGACCAGCTGTCGCTGGTGACCGGCGGCGAGGATTTCCGGTTCGACGGCTACGACGTGCGGGTGCTGCGGTCGCTGCACTCCGCGCTGGGTCCGCGCGCGCAGATCCCCTATCCCGGAACACGTCCCGGTTACGGCGCGGCGAAACTGCCGCCACCCCAGGTGATCAGCGATCTGGTGGAGGGCGGCACACTCGCGTATCAGATCAGCGGCGGCGGATTCAGCGTGCTCGATTTCGGCGGATCCAACTATGTGGAAAGCGAATTGGCGGGCCTGCGTCCGGATATGGTGTTGCTGCCCACCGGTGGTGCCAAGGTGCGTGACTATGTCGGGCGGATGCTGAGCACGGTGGGAAATCCCCGCTACGTGCTGCCCACGCACTGGGACGATTTCGACTACCCGCTCGCGGAGCCCGCCCGCGATGCCGGTGGACTCGAACCGTTGCGCAAGGCGGTCGCCGCCGCGAGTCCGAAATCCGAATTCGTGCAGTTGGGGCATCTGGAGCTGTTCACTCCGGGGCGGTGACCGGCCGGACGGAAACGGGCATTCCCGAATGTCCGGACATCGGAAATATCGCGGGCGGCGGATCCGTTGCCGCCACTGACACCCCCCGAGGCGAGTCCGCTCGCACGGCGCCGTCTCGGCCCGTGATTTCCGATGAAAGGTGCTGTCATGGCCCAGGCTGTCGAATTCGATCGATACGGTGATCTCGATGTCCTCGAGGTGCGGGAGGTGCCGGATCCGGAGCCCGGTCCGGGACAGGTCGCCGTCGATGTGGTCGCCGCCGGGATCAATCCGGGGGAGACCAAGATCCGCACCGGGGTACTGCACAAGCGCTGGCCGGCGTCCTTCCCCTCGGGCGAGGGGACGGATTTCGCCGGCCGGATCGCCGCCCTGGGCGAGGGGGTCAGCGGTATCGCGGTGGGGGACGAGGTGCTCGGGTTCAGTGATCAGCGCTCCAGCCACGCCAGCAGGGTGGTGGTGCCGGCCGATCAGGTGACGCCCAAACCGGCCGCGCTGTCCTGGGAGGTCGCGGGTTCGCTGCATGTGGCGGGCAGCACCGCCTTCGCGGCCGTGCGTGCCGTGAGTCCCGAGCCGGGTGACACGATCGCGGTGTCCGGTGCGGCGGGTGGGGTGGGAAACGTTGTGGTGCAACTGCTCCGGGCGCGGGAGGTCACGGTGATCGGGATCGCCGGGCCGGACAATCAGGAGTATCTGCGCGAGCTCGGCGCGGTACCGGTCGTATACGGCGACGGTCTGGCCGACCGGCTGCGCGCCCTGGCGCCCGACGGCATCGACGCGTTCGTCGACACCTTCGGCAGCGGCTATGTGGACCTGGCCGTGGAACTCGGGGTGAAATCCGATCGCATCGACACCATCATCGATTTCGCGGCGGTGGAGAAGTACGGGGTCAAGGGCGAGGGCAGTGCCGCCGCCGACACCATCGATGTGCTGGCCGAGCTGGCGGATCTGGCCGCGGCCGGCACCCTGCGGATTCCGATCGCCGCCACCTATCCGCTGACCGCGGTCCGTGACGCCTTCGCCGAACTCGAGCGTGGCCACACCCGCGGCAAGATCGTCCTGCTGCCCTGAGCGGGCCGATCACCCATGACATCTGTCATCGCAGAGTCGTGACGCTCGGGCCAGGTACCGGGGCCCTTCCGGCGCGACAGTGGAACCATGACATCAGCAATGACATCAGGTGCGGCGGAACGGGTCGCCGCCGCACCGGTGATCGAGCTCCGCGGACTGTCCAAGTCCTTCCGCGGCGCGGCCGGACCCGTCCACGCGGTCGCCGGTCTGGACCTGACCGTCACCGTCGGTGAGGTGGTGGCCTTCCTGGGCCCCAATGGTGCCGGGAAATCCACGAGCATCGACATGATGCTGGGCCTGCAACGCCCGGATTCCGGAAGTGTGCGAGTTCTCGGCGGTTCGCCGTCGGACGCGATTGCCGCGGGGCGTATCTCCGCGGTGCTGCAGTCCGGCGGCCTGCTGCCGGATCTGAGCGTCGCGGACACCGTGCGTGCCGTGGCGGCGCTGCACCACCGGCCACGCCCGGTCACCGAGGTGCTGATGCGGGCCGGGATCGACGGGATCGCCGATCGGCAGGTCGGCAAATGCTCCGGCGGCCAACAGCAACGCCTGCGCTTCGCGCTCGCCCTGTTGCCCGATCCCGAACTGCTGATGCTCGACGAGCCGACCACCGGTATGGATGTGGAGGGCCGCCGGGACTTCTGGAATGCCATCCGGGCCGATGCCCGTCGGGGCCGCACCGTCGTGTTCGCCACCCACTACCTCGACGAGGCCGACGCCTACGCCGATCGAATCGTGCTGGTGCGCAACGGGAAAGTCGTCGCCGACGGCAGTGCCGCGGCGGTGAAGAACCTGGCCTCGGGGCGCACGGTCTCGGCCACCCTGCCGGGCGCCGACCGGGCGCAGTTGCAGGGGATCGCCGGTGTCGACCGGGTCGAGCAGCGCGGGGACCGAGTGCTGGTGCACGGCAAGGATTCCGACGCCGTGGCCCGCTATCTGCTCACCGCGACGCCGGCGGTCGACCTGGAGGTCACCGGCCACAACCTCGAAGAAGCCTTCCTCGCACTGACCGGAGACGACCGATGACCACTGTGACAGCCCCGCCCGCCGCACGTCCCGCGCTCGGGGGTTTCAGCCGGGCCTTCCTGCTCATCGAACTGCGCCGCATGGTGCGCAATCGGCGCACCGTGGTCTTCGCGCTGGTGATGCCGGTGGTGTTCTTCGTCATCTTCGGTGCCCAATCCTCCGCCCGCACCACGGACTACGGATCGACCACCGTGACGGCCTTCGTCATGGTGTCGATCGCGGTCTACGGCGCGATGCTGGCCACCACCACCGGCGGTGCGGCAGTGGCGGTGGAACGTGCCGCGGGCTGGGCACGCCAGCTGCGGCTGACACCGTTGAGTCCGGCCGCCTACGTCCTCACCAAGCTGGCCTGCGCCATGGTGCTCGGATTCGGTTCGGTCACCGTCGTTTTCATCGCGGGCGCGGTGATCGGCACGTCGATGGGCGCGGCCGCGTGGGTGTCCTGTTTCCTGCTGGCCTGGCTGACCTCGGTGGTGTTCGCCGCCTTCGGCCTGTTCATGGGCTATCTGCTGCCGTCGGAGAACGTCATGCAGATTCTCAGCTCGGTGCTCGCGCTGCTGTCGTTCGCCGGTGGGCTGTTCTTCCCGCTGCACGGCTGGCTCGACACGGCCTCGCGGATCCTGCCGACCAACGGTGTCGCGACACTGGCCCGGCTGCCGCTGGGTGAGGTCGGCGCTGCCTCGGCCGCCGTGGGTGTGCTGAATGTGGTGGCCTGGACCGCGCTGTTCGGTCTGGGGGCCGCGGTGATGTTCCGTCGTGACACCGCACGCTGACCGGGTCTCCGCACCGTCTGCTCCGGCGGACGGTGCGGTAGCGTCGGAGCGCGGTGGCGGTGACCAGGGCGGGAGGCCGAGGGTGCAGGTGCGCGAACCCGGGGAGAGCGGTCCGATCGCGAAGGCGCTGGACCGGGTCGCGGGGCGGACGATGGGGGATCAGGATCGGGACCGGCGTGCGGTCGATCGCCGGCGGCTGTTCTTCGGGGCGCTGCTGTCGTTCGTCTGGTTGCTGTATCTCGTGACGGGCATCACCGATCGCTGGCACGAGGGCAGACACTGGCAGGCGATGGCCGCCGGAATCTGTCTGGCGATCTTCTGGAGCCTCGTCGCCTCCTGCATGGGACCGTTGCGGCAGCCGGACTGGGACGAGGCGCGAGAACCGGCCGACGCGCGACGAGACCTGATGCGCTGGGCCGCGATCGGGCTGTCGGTGGCGCTGTCCTTCGCGATGACCGCACTGCTCGGCGTCACCGCACTGCCGACCCTGATCTATGTCGCCGCCGCGTCGGTGTTCATCTTCCCCACCGCGACATCCGGGATTGTGGTGGCAGGGGTCGCGATCGTGCTGATCGGTTCCTCGTTGGTGCCCGCCTTCCATTTCGGCACCGCACCCCTGTATTTCGCCTTCGTCCCGGTGCTGATGTGGGTCGGCCGCGAGGTCGGCGCGCGGCGCGGTCAGTTGCGCGAGCTCACCCGACGCCAGCAGGGTGAACTCGCCATCGTCGAGGAACGCAACCGGGTCGCTCGCGACGTGCACGACATCCTGGGCCATTCGCTGACCGTCATCACCGTGAAAACCGAACTGGCGCAACGGCTGCTGGCCACCGATCCAGCGCGGGCCGGCCAGGAGATGGCAGATGTGGAGCGGCTCGCGCGGGAAGCACTTGCCGGGGTGCGCGATACCGTCGGTGGCCTGCGCGAGGTCACGCTGGCCGGGGAACTCGTCAACGCCCGCACGGCCCTGCACGCCGCGGGTATCGAGGCCGACCTGCCCGATGCCGCGGCGGTGAGCACCCGGCATGCCGAGACCTTCGCCTGGGTGCTGCGGGAGGCGGTCACCAATATCGTCCGGCACAGCGGCGCCCGGCACTGCCGAGTGCGCGTCGACGAGACGCGCATCGAAATACGTGACGACGGAACAGGTATGCGGGGTAAGCCCATGGGGTCGGGCCTGACCGGTCTGCGTGAGCGGGTGCGTGCCGACGGCGGCACTCTGAGCACCACGCCATCCGAGGACGGTGGATCGACCGTCACCGCCGAATTTCAGGACCCGGCACCGCGCGCGGCCGCGGACTGACCTGCCGGTCCGAGCCGGTCCGAGCCGAAGCCGGCACCCGCACATCATCGTTCCCGGCGAGGGCGGGATGACGATCGCCGGCGGCGCTGCCGAGGCCGCCGACCGGTGGCTCCCCGGCCCGCGGCGGCCGGAGTTCGGGTACGGCGGTTATCGTCTCGGATGTGGAAGAAGCGACGAGCGTCATCGGATCGGCGGCGTGGGGGAGTGCGCGGTGATCCGGCTGTTGCTCGCCGACGATCAGGCCCTGGTCCGGGGCGCACTGGCGGCGCTGCTCGGCCTGGAACCCGATCTGGAGGTGGTGGCCGAGGTCGGGCGCGGTGACGAGGTGGTCGACGCGGTGCGGCGCAGCACCCCGGATGTGGCGTTGCTCGATGTCGAAATGCCCGGAATGGATGGTATTTCGGTGGCGGCGCAGGTTCGCGCGGAGTTCCCGGCCCTGCGCATTCTGATGGTCACCACCTTCGGCCGGCCCGGTTATCTGCGCCGCGCCATCGATGCCGGCGCCGACGGATTCGTCGTGAAGGACACTCCCGCGCGCGAGCTGGCCGATGCCGTGCGCCGGGTGCACATGGGGCTGCGGGTGGTCGATCCGGCGCTGGCCACCGAAACCCTCACCGCCGGAACGTCACCGCTGACCGCCCGCGAACGGGAGGTCCTGGCCGCCGCGGCCGACGGGTCCACGGCGTCGGTGATCGCGCGGCGGCTGCACCTGTCGGATGGGACGGTGCGCAACCACCTCTCGGCCGCCATCGGCAAGACCGGTACCCGCACGCGCGCCGAGGCGGTCCGCGCCGCCGAACGTCTCGGCTGGTTGTGAGCGCGCCTCCCCGCTCGCACGCGGCGTAGATTTGCCGGCGTGCACCTGACCCAGATCCGCCTGCTCGTCTCCGATTTCGACGGATGTGTGAGCTTCTACCGCGATGTCATCGGTCTCACGCCGCAGGTCGGCGAGCCGCGCCCGCCCTATGTCGCCTTCAAGCCCGAACTGGGTAGTGCACTGGCACTGCACGATCGTGCGGATCTGGCCGCGGCGCTGGGCACCGTGCTGCGCCCGCCCGGTGAACGCGGCGGCGATGCGGCGATGGTGTCGTTGCGGGTCGACGATCTGGCGAGCTTTCTCGTCGAGCTGCGTCGGCGTGGCGCGAGCATCCTCGGCGAGCCGATCGAATACGACGGCCGGATCCGTTGCGCGTATCTGCGGGACCCGCAGGGCAATCTGATCGAGATCCAGCAGTGGCTGGCCACCCGCTCCGGTGCATCCGTGCCACCGGCCTCCTGAGCGCCATCCGAACCCGAGGCTCAGAAGCGACCGCCGCGGCTGATCCGGCGAGAACCGGACGAACCGCCGAAAGAGGCAGGGCCCCAGCTCGATCCGCTCATCGAGCCTCCCATCGACCTGCCGCGATAGCCGCCGCCCGCGCCGCGCAGCAGACTGTCGATGAGGATTCCGCCGAGTACCGCGCCCGCCTGGGACGTCCCCGAAACCGGTTGCCGCGATTGCCAATCGCGCACATCGGCCTGGGCGGCGGACAACGCCCGGGTGGCCAGGTCGGCGGCCTGCTGTGCCGCGGTGAGCGCGCTCTGCGGATCGGTATCGGAAAGCTGCTGCGCCCGATCGAGATTGCGCTGGGCCTCGGCGAGCCGGGTGCGCGGAGTGGCGTCGATGCCGCCGCGGCGGGTGCCGATGAAATCACTCGCGGCCCGGACCTGGGTTCCGGCCGCGGTCATCGCCTGATCGAGGCGGCGGCGCAGTTGGTCGGCGGCGAGTTTGCGTTCACCGGCCGCCGCGACGGCCCGATCGAGCGCCGTGTCGGCGGCCACCGCGCGCCGGAAGGTGCCGAGGGGATCGGACTCGCCGCCGGTCCGGGCTCGGGCCAGTGCGGCACGGGCCTCGGCGATCGCTGCGGCCAGTTCGGCGCCACCGTGTTCGGTGAGCTCCGTCGCGGACGCGAGATCGCGGTCCAGTTCGGCGACGGCCGCCGGTAATCCCGTACGGGCCTGGGCGATATCGGTTTCGGCGGTGTCGACGGCATCGAGCAGGGCGCGCGCGGCGGTGACGGCGGCCTCGGCGCCCCGGATCGCCGCCACCACCGGTCCCTGGCGCCCGACCGGCTGCGCGGCGGCCTGCCGGCCCTGTTCGATGGTCTGCTCCGCGAACCCGATGCGTTCGCGCGCCATGGTCACGTTGTCGCGCACCGCGGCGGTGACCGACTCCGGCTGCGCGCCCAGCAGTCGCCGCAGCGTCTCCTCCGATCCGGGCACCCGCACGGTCAGATCGACGACATCGCGGGTGAGGGTGTCCAGGCGCTGCGGCGCGTCGATGAGCAGATTGCGCATGGTGTCGAATTCGCTCACCTTCGCGTCGAGTTCGGCATCGGCGCGCCCACAGGTGGAGATCAGTTCGACCAGCAGATCACGGCGTTCGTCCGGTGTCTCCGGAATGTCGTCATCGAGCCGTTGCCGGATCGAAAAAGCATGTGCCAATGCCTGTTTCGCGGATTCCAGCGCGGCGGCGAACGGGGCGGCCGCGGTGGCGCCGAATTCGTCGGTGGCCAGTTGGAGTTCCTCGGCGCTGTCGCGGATCGCGTTGTCGGTGTCGACCAGCACCTGTGCGGACCGGGCATCGAGCAGATCCGGTCGCATCCGGTTCAGGGCGGCGGTGTCGGTGGGGTCGACCGCGCGCGCCGCCTCCGATTCCGCGTGGCCGCGGGCCCGGCGCCGCAGCTGCGAATAACCGAGCACCAGGCCGATCACACCCAGCACGATCAGTGTGATCACGATCAGCGGCCAGATTCCCACGCCACCGGAATCGCCCATGGCCGTGGACAATCCGTCCGCGGTGGCGATCGC
Source organism: Nocardia sp. NPDC052254 (assembly GCF_040679495.1). NCBI lineage: Bacteria > Bacillati > Actinomycetota > Actinomycetes > Mycobacteriales > Nocardiaceae > Nocardia > Nocardia sp. NPDC052254. The sequence goes on from NZ_JBFAUW010000003.1 coordinate 357,780, forward strand.
GGCCTCGGCCCACTGCCCGCTGCGCAGGCGCGGCTCCACCTCGTCGGTGAGCAGCGAGTTCAGTTCCGACTCGGTGACCGACTGCGGTAGTGCCCCGGTGAACGCGTAGGACCGGTCGCTGGTCGCGATCGACAGCAGGACATCGCGGTCGCCGAATCCGGAAGCCTGCGCGGTGCGCTCACCCCAGCTCTGCGGATCCAGGCCGCCGAAATCGCGGACGTAGACCACCCACAGCCGTTCCCGATGCGCGGTGTAGAGCGCATCGACGGAGGTCTGTACCGAATCGCGCTGCGCTGTGCCGAGCGCCTGCGCGGAATCGGTGATGGAGGTGTCGAGCCGCACCGGCTGATCGGCCACGGCCGAGCCGCAGCAGCCCAGGACGAACCCGAACACGACCGACAGCAGCACCGCGAGGACCGCCGGCGGCTGAGGTCGGCGTGGATGCGGGAGCGGTCGCATGGTTCGAATGTATCCGCCGTCACCTCGGAATCGGCGCTGTTCGGGTCTACTCGTGTCGGAGCGGGTGACTACCATCGTCAGCGTGATCACGCTGGATATCCCCTATACGGGTCATGTCGCACCGGGCAGCAATCCGCAGCAGCGGGACGTGCCGGGCGCCCGGATCGTCAAGATGTCGGTCGGCCCCATGGACAACAACGTCTATCTGGTGCAGGACACCGCAACCGGTGATGCCGTCCTGATCGACGCCGCCAACGAGTCCGAGCGCATCCTGGCCCTGCTGGACCAGGAGGTCCCGGGCCGGTTGCGCCTGCTCGTCACCACGCACCAGCATTTCGACCACTGGCAGGCGCTGAGTGCCGTGGCTGCCGACACCGGTGTGCCGACCGCCGCGCACGCCCTCGATGCCGAGCCGCTGCCGGTGCGCCCGGACCGCCTGCTCGCCGAGGGGGACACCGTGTCGATCGGTGAGCTGACCTTCGAGGTCGTCCATCTGAGCGGGCATACGCCCGGCTCGGTGGCACTGGTTCTGACCGACGGCGCCGGTCGTACCCATGTGTTCACCGGTGACTGCCTGTTCCCGGGTGGTGTCGGCAAAACCGCCGGCCCGGAGGAGTTCGACTCGCTCTACCGGGACGTGACCACCAAACTGTTCGACCGATTCGACGACGGGACCGCGGTGTACCCGGGCCACGGTGACGACACCACGCTGGGAGCCGAGCGGCCGCAACTGGCGCACTGGCGGCAGCGGGGTTGGTGACGCCCCTATCCGGCCCCGAGCCGCGGCGGCCGCGGCGGTGACAAAGACGTGACCGAGCGCTGGCACACTCGGGTCATGCCGTCGGCCCTCACCCACCCAGCCCCTACCCGCACGCCCGTGGCCCCCCGCCGCTCGCGCGGGTCGGCGCTGGCACGCTGGGTGCTGCGCACGATCGCCGGGATCATCCTCATCGGCGTGGTCCTCGTCGCGGGGACGGCGTTCCGGGTGTGGCAGGTGGCGCGGATCGACGACTACTCGCACGCCGACGCCATCGTGGTGCTGGGCGCCGCCCAGTACAACGGCACCCCGTCTTCGGTCTTCGAGGCGCGGCTCGGGCAGGCCTTCCACCTGTACAGCAAAGGTGTTGCGCCGCTGGTCATCACGGTCGGCGGCAAACAGGTCGGCGACAACTACACCGAGGCCGCCGCCGGGAAGAACTATCTCGAGGAGCGCGGTGTTCCGGCCGACCATGTGGTCGCGGTGGAGACCGGATCGGACACCCTGCAGAGCATCGAGGCGGTGACGGCCGCGATGCGCGGCCGGGATATCGGTTCGGCGGTACTGGTGAGCGACCCGTGGCATTCGCTGCGGATCCGGACGATGGCCCGGGACGAGGGACTGGACGCGTGGACGGCGCCGACCCGGACGGGCCCGGCGGTCTACACCAGGGAGTCCCAGTTCCACGGCATCGCCCGGGAGACCGGCGCGCTGCTGTGGTACCAGATCACCCATTTCTCCGCCGATTTCAAATACACCGCGGAACAGTGAGAAGGATATCGCGTGCCCGACTGTCCGTATCTCGAACCCGACCACGAGCGCATGGTGCCCGAGACCGCGTCGACCGCGGGGCTGCGCTGGTCACCCAGCCCGGCGCGGCGCAGCGATTTCGCCCGGGACCGGGCCCGGGTGCTGCACTCGGCGGCGCTGCGGCGCCTGGCCGACAAGACCCAGGTCATGGGACCCCGCGAAGGGGACACCCCGCGCACCCGGCTCACCCACTCGCTCGAGGTCGCTCAGATCGGGCGCAGTATCGCCGAGGGGCTGGGCTGTGACCCGGATCTGGTCGATCTGGCCGGACTGGCCCACGACATCGGTCATCCGCCCTACGGGCACAACGGTGAACGCGCCCTCGACGAATTCGCCGATGCCCACGGCGGATTCGAGGGCAACGCCCAGAACCTGCGCATCCTGACCCGGCTGGAACCCAAGGTGCTCGACGAGCCGGGGGAGAGTTTCGGTCTCAACCTGACGCGCGCGGCCCTCGATGCCACCGTCAAATATCCTTGGGGCAGAACGGGTTCGGGTACCAAGTTCGGCGCGTACGCGGCGGACATGGACAGGCTGAACTGGGTCCGCAAGGGTGCCCCCGAACGCCGGCAGAGTCTGGAATCACAGGTCATGGACTGGGCCGACGACGTGGCCTACTCCGTGCACGATGTGGAGGACGGGGTGATCGCCGGGCGCATCGACCTGCGGGCCCTCGCCGATCCGGCCGAACAGGCGGCCCTGGCCGAACTGGGCCAGCGTCAGCACCTCGATCTGACCGCCGACGATCTGATCGCGGCCGGTGAACGCCTGTCACAGCTGCGGGTGATCGCCGATGCCGCGGTCTACGACGGCACCCTGCGCGCCTCGGTCGCGCTCAAGCGGCTCACCAGTGATCTGGTCGGCCGGTTCGCCACCGCCGCGGTGGAGGCCACCCGGGACGCGTGGCCCGGGCGGTCACTGTGCCGCTACGCCGCCGATCTGGAGGTTCCGGCCGTGGTCGCCGCCGAGGTGGCACTGCTGAAGACCGTGGCGTTGCGCTATGTGATGTCCGACCCCGAACATCATCGGCGCCAGGCCGAACAGCGCGAACGTATCCGCCGGGTGTGCGAGCACCTGCTGGCAGGCGCCCCGCACGGCCTGGATCCGATTCTGCTGCCGTGGTGGGACGCGGCCGTCGACGACGCCGACCGGGTCCGGGTGATCGTGGATCAGATCGCCTCCTGTACCGAGAGCCGGCTCGAGCGCATCGCGGCCGGGTGAGACGGTCGTCGGCGTGGGCGTGACGGTACGGGGCTAGACTCGCTGTCGTGCCAGGTCGACTTCCGGATCGCGATATCGCGGCAATACGTGAACGCGTACGCATCGAGGATGTCGTCGGCGAATACGTCTCGCTCAAGCGGGCCGGGGCCGATTCGCTGAAGGGACTGTGCCCGTTCCACGACGAGAAGTCGCCGTCGTTCCATGTGCGGCCCAATCACAGCCACTTCCACTGCTTCGGCTGCGGTGAGAGCGGCGATGTGTTCGCCTTCCTGCAGAAGATGGAGCACGTCGGATTCGTCGAGGCGGTCGAGCAGCTCGCCGACCAGATCGGCTACAAGATCAATTACGAGGGTGGCGGCACCTCGGTGCAGCGCGATCGCGGCACCCGCGCCCGGCTGGTGGCCGCCAATGCCGCCGCGCACGAGTTCTATCAGGCGCAGTTGCGCGATCCGGCCGCCGAGGCCGCGCGCAAGTACCTCACCGATCGCAATTTCGACGCGGGTGCCGCCCAGCAGTTCGGCTGCGGATATGCCCCGGCCGGCTGGGACATGTTGACGAAACACCTGCTGCGCAAGGGTTTCGATATCAAGGAACTGGAGGCGGCGGGGCTGTCCAAACCCGGCCGGCGCGGTCCGATCGACCGTTTCCACCGGCGGCTGCTGTGGCCGATCCGGAATCTGAGCGGTGATGTCATCGGCTTCGGTGCGCGCCGGTTGTTCGACGACGATCAGATGACGGCCAAGTACATCAACACGCCGGAAACGCTGCTGTACAAGAAGTCCCAGGTGCTGTTCGGGCTCGACCTCGCCAAGCGTGAGATCGCCAAGAGTCATCAGGCGGTGGTCGTGGAGGGCTACACCGATGTGATGGCGATGCATCTGGCCGGTGTCACCACCGCGGTGGCCTCCTGTGGCACCGCCTTCGGCGACGAACACCTGTCGATGTTGCGCCGGTTGCTGATGGACGACACCTGGATGCGCGGCGAGATCATCTACACCTTCGACGGTGATGCCGCCGGTCAGGCCGCCGCGCTGAAGGCGTTCTCGGGGGATCAGAAGCTCGCCATGCAGAGCTTCATCGCGGTCGCCGACGACGGCCAGGATCCGTGCGAGCTGCGTCAGCGGTCCGGTGACGGCGCATTGCGTGATCTGGTGGCCCGTCGTCAGCCGTTGTACGAGTTCGTCATTCGCGGCTTGCTCACCGAGCACGACCTGGACACACCCGAAGGGCAAGTGGAGGCGCTGCGCCGCGCCGTTCCGGTGGTGGCGCAGATCAAGGACAACGCGCTGCGCAAGGGTTACGCGATCAAGCTGGCGGGCTGGGTCGGCTGGGACGATATCCAGCTGGTGGTGCGCCGGGTCGGAGACCAGGCCCGCCGCGCCCGGGCCGGCAAGGCCGTCACCGGGCGCGAAACAGCCGCCGAGGCAAAGAGTTCGGAGGGGCAGGCGGGTTCCGACGGTAATGCCGCGGCGGCCGCCCGCCCGCATCCCGGTGATCCGGTACTGCTGCCGCAACGTCAGGTGCTGGCCGCTGCGCTGCAGTATCCGGCGACCGCGGGACCGCTGTTCGACAGCCTGGAGCCGGAGGCCTTCACACATCCGGCCTATACGGCCGTGCACGCCGCCATCGTCGCCGCCGGTGGTACCGCGGCGGGACTCGGGGGAGCCGAGTGGGTTTCCCTGGTTGCCGACCACACCGATGACCTGGTGTTGCGCGCGCTGGTCTCGGAACTGGCCGCCGAATCGCTGCCGGTGAAATCCATGGACGGAATTCCGCGATTCATCGCCGGTGTGCTGGCCCGGGTCCAGGAGGCCTGGGTCGGACGGCAGGTCGCGGCCTTGAAGTCGAAATTGCAGCGGGTGTCGTCCACCGAGCAACCCGACGACTACATGGCGCTGTTCGGCGATCTGGTCGCCCTCGAGCAATACCGCAAGAGCCTGCTCACCCAGGCCATGGGCAACTCGGATGATTTCACGCCCGTCCGGTAGTTCCACCCGGTATGAGATCGACATGTTTCGAACGAGCCGGAACCCATCTGACCGCCGACATCCGTGACGGTGACGGGCCACCGCTGGTGAGCCTCCCGGCGTGATGTCGGATGCCGCCACCTGGCGGCCCGTGGCCGACGCGATCGCACTGCCGAATCCGGTGGTGACCATCAACCGGCGCGGCCGCACCCCCAGCGGGCCGCTCGGCGACGACTACTCGCTGCGCACCGAGATCGAGGATCTGCATCATGTGCTCGACTCGCTCGGCACCCCGGCCGACCTGTTCGGCTGGAGCTACGGTGGCCTGATCGCGCTCGAGGTCGCCGTCGACCGGCCGGAGCTGCGTTCCCTGACGGCCTACGAGCCGGTCTGCGCCCCGTTCGCACCCGCCGCGATTCCGGCGGTGCGGGCCGCGATCGAGCGGGGCGACCCGGACGGTGCGGTGCGGCTGGTGAATACCGATGTGTCCGGGTTCTCGGCGGAATATGTTGAGGCGCTGCGGCAATCGCCGGTCTGGGAGGTACTGCGACCGCTGACGGCGCCCCTGGCCGACGAATTGGCCGCGATCGACGCTCACATCCCGAGCTGGGATCGGTATCGCACGCCGGCGTCGCCGGTGACCTTGTTACTCGGTGAACTCAACCCAGGTGGCGAACCGTACGGAGCGGCGTTCGATCGCATCGCGGCGGCACTACCCCAGGCGCGCGTGGAACTGCTGCCCGGTCAAGGCCACCTCGCCCACGCCGAAGCACCGGAACTGCTGGCCGATCGCATCGCGGCAGCGGCCGCCCGCTGAGCGAATACGCCGGGTGACCGGGCGGGTGCCGCCGAATGAGGTTTCGGCGCGGGGGAGCGCTGCCGTTCGGCGTTCAGCGACGGAGTTGATCGTGCGGCACCAGCACGGTGGTGCGCTCGTCGAGCGGTCGCATGGGCTCGAGCTTCGGCTGGGTATTGAGCCGGTCCGACAACTTCTGCCTGCTGACCTGCACCAGCTTGCGGGTGACGGGGCTGGCGGCAACAGCGCGGGTGGTCTTGCTGATCTGCTCGTAACGAACCCGCCCCGCCTTTGCCCCCAGCACATAACCGGCTGCGACGCCGATGATCAACCGCAGCATTCTTTCGGGCTCCTCCCAGTAGCTGTCCGCGCCGTACATCCTGCCCGACGCCGGGTCGAGCTGTCGATCCGGCACCACCTTGCCAGACCGCACCGACACATTGCGCCCCTTCGCGCCGGAGGCCTCGCAGCGATCCGAATTCCCCGGCCGCACATCCGTTTCGGTTCGCCGCACACAACCGGCGCGGCACGACGGCGCGCACCGCGTCCGCGGCACCGGCCATGTGTGCCCGGATACCGACATCGTCCAGGTCAAGGGCCGATTTGGGTCCTGGACGGGACATAGGATAAAGTTTGTCCTCGGCCAGCCCGGAAGGGCAGGCTCGAAACAATCCCCTATAGCTCAATTGGCAGAGCAGCCGACTGTTAATCGGCAGGTTTCTGGTTCGAGTCCAGATGGGGGAGCAGGAATATGGCCCCTGACCAGGGAATATGGGTCAGGGGCCATATTCGTTCGGTCCGCTGATCGGACCCTTCGCCAAGAAAACCCCAAAAATTGCCGCCGACCGTTTCGTCGACCGGTCCTGTCGATGTTTGACCGAGTTGTCCAACGGCGTCACGCCGGTGGTTCCGGGCAGTGGCGCGTTCGTTCCGGTTTTGTCGGGTGCGCGGGCGGAGGTTATGGCCGCCCTGATCGCCCGCTGGTGGGAATTATCGGTCAGAGTGGTATCAGGGCGGACGGCGTGGACGATTGTCCTCCCGTTGACCTGTATGGACAGGGCGCAGCGGTGCGCGGTGCCACGCCCCGGACTGCCTCCCGTTGGCTCATAACCCGGAGGTCGCAGGTTCAAATCCCGTCCCTGTTGCCATGAAAGGTAGCCCTGGTCAACAGTTTTCAGGTCATCTTCAACTCTTGTCGAGGTTCTCGGCATCGGATTCGGCATCACGGGAAAGCGCGTTGACTCGGCACGAGCCGACCGCTGGGCGATAAACGGCAAAACGGCTGATAACCAGCGGTTTCAATGAAACCTGGTGGGACTTGTGAGACTGCGATCGCCTGAGGCATGGCCCCATCGGTCGCATTTCCCGTCTCCCACACCGGGCCCCTGATGTTCCCACATGACCGAAGGCATTGTGCGAGCGGGGGACTCGATTCCCTCGATGCGGCAGATTTACCTGACCCATGTGGCAGTTGAAACGGGCGCGCTGGATGTGCGCGTGGATCCCACTGGACCTTCAGGTTCGGTTCGGACTTCTCTCCCCGGGCGCTGAGGAAATCCGATGCGGTATCAAGTGACTTACCTTACCCTGGAATGGTTCTCAGCTGTGCCACGGTAGGTACCGTGCCACCTGCGCCCCACCGGTCTCCCACAAGACCGTGATGACGCCCGCTACCTCGACGGCCGACGACTCGCATCTTCGGCGGGGCACGCACCATTTTGTATGTGTTCTGGGCCGAGCACGTCGAATATGGGAACGGGACGATCTGCGAACTTCGGGGGTGCGGTTGATGATCGGACCACCTCAGCCGGTTCGGCTGCCGATCGACTGGGCCAGGAAGGGCCACGAAACATGCAGATCGTCCTCCCAATAGCCCCATGAATGGGTGCCAACCGGCCGATCATCGACTGTCACGGGGATATTCAGTTCGTGTAGTCGGTTCGTCAGGTTCACGGTACAGAAGTGGATCGCCGCCTCGATCGGTCCGCCGAGTGCGATCTGCGCTGGCAGCGGGATGCGGCCCTCCTCGACCCGTCGATCGGTTGGGGTGTCGTGGGGCGCGGCCGGAACACCGCTGCCCGAACTCAAATAGATCGCGGTACCCCGCAATTTGTCGGCGTTGACGAGTGGATCGTTGGCGCGCCAGCGGGGGTCGTCGGCGGGGCCCCACATGTTCGCGACGCTGCGCGCACCGCCCCAGTTCTCGACTGTGAGCCGGACGAACTCGTGCCCGATCGGATCCGATGTCTGTGCGCAGCCGCTGTAGGAGGCCACGCTGTTCCAGAAGCCGGGCTTGGCGATGGCCAGGTTCAGAACCGATGTGCCGCTCATGGACACACCCGCCAGTGCGCGATGTCCGTCGGCATCGAGATACCCCTCGATGACCGGTGGCAGCTCGTCGTTGAGGAATGTCTGCCATTTGTTGTTGCCCAGGACCGGATCGTCGTGGATCCAATCGGTGTAATAGGAGCTGGCGCCGTCCACGGGGTTGACGACGTTGACATCCTTGCCGCGCAGGAAGTTCAGCGCGTCGGTCTCGGCATCCCATCCACTCTCGTTGGGTCCACCTTGGGATCCGTTGAGCAGATACAGGGTGGGGCGTGGTGTGCTGGTGTCCGCCGCGCGGACGACCTGGATTGGGATCGCCCGGTGCATACTCGGCGAGAACACCATGACTTTCTGCTGTCTGGCGCTGACCTGCTCCACGGAGACGACGCTGGCCGTCTCGGGAGCGGCGGTGGCCGCGCCGGCTGTGGCGACCAGACCGGTAGCGGCCAGCACGCCGGCAAGAAGCCGCGTGGTCACCGCCGTTCGTGATACTCGCACTGTTGGACCTCTTTCGCTCGTCAGCTGTCGGTCACTGTCCGATGGCACACAAATGTTTCGCGCTGTGCCTGGCTCCGGTTCGGTCTTGAGCCGGAGCGGCACATTTCCGGGGGTTCGACTCGGGCTCAGCGGCAGCACACATTCCGAGCCTGGGGTCCCTTCGATCCGATCGTGATGTCGAAATCGACCTGTTGGCCTTCCCGCAGGTGCCGGTCAGGCGGCTCTGTGAGCATGTCCGCTGTTTCGACCAGGAGGTCGGGACCCCCGTCGTCGGGAGCGATGAACCCGAAGTCCACCTTCTCGTCGAACCACTTCACCGTGCCGTGCGTCCGTGCCATGGTGGCCGTCCCTTCGTTGACTTCGAAGGGATTTCGGCCTGCCCCGCCGCATGGTTTGGCAGGCGCATGGAGGTGTGCGAACTCAGGTGAGCGGTACGCCGACGATCGGCTGGGTGGTCGGCTGGGGTGAACCGCCCTCCGGTTCGATGGACATCGCCAGCGTGCCAGCGTCCCCGTACCGCACGAGTTTCGGCGCCTGTGCGGTCGGTAGCGCGTCCAGGATGCCGGCCGAACGGACTTGGCCCGCACCCGAAATCAGCCACAGCTGGTAGGTGCGGCCGGTCGGCGGGGCCGCGACGGTGGCGAACGACACGACGGCCGCGTCGAGTTCACGTGATGCGTTGACGGTGATCGTGCCGCCGCCTTCGACGGGAACCGTCTGTTCGCGGGCGTCCGAGTGGTCGATGACCTGTTGTGCGGTAACGCCGCCGGTGTCGTGGGATCGAGTGCTGTATCCGGCGACTCCCGCCGCGGCTCCCGCGACGACGATCACGGCCGCCGCCGCGGCGGCCAGCCATCGCGGATCGCGCAGCCGTCGGGACCGGATGCTGCGAACGGATGCCATCTCCCGATCCGGCGACAGGCCTTCCTCGACCGGCTTCGCGCCACGCGCGTCGAGTGCGCGTCGCAGAGTCGCTTCGAGGGTCGCCGGCGCGGGCACGGTGTCGACCACGGTCATGAGTGCCAACGTCTCGTGCAGTCGGTACACCTCGGAGCGAAATGCCGCCGCGAGATCAGGGGTGGTGGTGTCGAGCAGGCGCTCGACGCTGGCCCGGTCGTGCTCGGACAGGGCATCGAGCGCGTAGGGGTGTGCGAGCTCGAGCAGTTCGCTGTTCGGATCGATGTCAGGCATCGCTCACCGATCCCGTCAGGCAATTGCGCAGCCGTTTGAAACCGTCACGAATTCGGGTCTTCACAGTGTTGAGCGGGATGTCGAGGTGTTCGGCAACTTCGGAATAGGTTCGTCCGCCGTAGTAGGCCAGCGCCACGGTCTCGCGTTGCGTCTCGGTGAGCGTCGCGAGGCACTCGACGACCGCGCGTTCCTCCGAGCGCTGGGTCACCGTCTCGGCGACGATATCGTGATCACGGCCCAGATTTCGGTGGCCGAACGCGAGATCGCGTGTGGTGGAAGTGGATTCGACGCGAACGCGGTCGACGGCGCGCCGATGGGTGAGCATCATGAGCCATCCGATCGGACTGGCGAGGCGAGAGTCGTAGCGTGCCGCCTCATTCCACACGTAGAGATAGATGTCCTGCGCGATCTCCTCCGCGGCGGCCGGTCGTCGCAGAATGCGCAATGCCAAACCGTAGACGCGATGGTTGGTGGATCGATAGAACTGGGTGAAGGCATGCCGATCGCCGTCCGCGATTCCCCGCAGCTGCTCGGCGAGCCGTCGTGCCGCTTCCGGGTCCGGCTGCGCCCGATGCGCTGGACAGGCGTCGGGCTCGTCGATACGCACGTCGATGTGATCGGTCGCCCCGGGCGACTCGGGGCGTTCATCCGCCATAGCGCTTTGTCTTCCTGTGTGGGCGTATCCCGATGGCAATTCGGATGCCGACCACAGCCGATTACCGGTGCGACGATCTGCTACGCGTTCGGACACTACCCGCAGCGATGGTGGTTCTCGGTGAACCGTATCCGCAGCGTTGCGGGGATGTGGTCGCACGGGTGGCCTCGGTTCGCGGACGAGGGCGGTGGGCTCGAAACGGACGAGGCGGTGCACTGCGGTCTCCTGTATCGATCACCGTGACCTCACTGCGCACCGGACAGCGCACGCCGCGGTCGGCCCGCCGTGTGGATCGCGATCCGCAGGGATGTGCCCGGTGCGGCGACGGAGGGTGGGTTGGATGCATACCTGTGCTTCGATGTGGGGTTCACCGCGGTTTGGTCAGGAAACCGTGATCACGCGACTGTGCCAACCGGTGGCGCCGTTCGGAAAGGGAGCTGCACGCCGCTCGGTCTGCTGCTGTCCCTCGCCGTCGGTCGCCCGCACGCGGAGCGTGTGTGTTCCAGGTGTCGCATCCCAGGACCAGGTCCACTGCCGCCAGGTGTCCAGCGAGTACTGCGGGGCGGTCTCGGCGAGTCGCCACGGCTGATCGTCGACCTGAACCTCGACCGTCGCGATACCACGGCGCTGCGCCCACGCCACACCGGCCACCGTCACCCGTCCCGCGGGCACCGAGGCGAATGCGGCCGGCACATCGATGCGCGCGGCGGTCTTGATCGGCGCCCGATCGGACCAGTCGCGATCGGTCCAGTAGGCCTTTGCCCGATCGAAGCGGGTGACTTCCAGGTCGACGACCCATTTGGTCGCCGACACATAACCGTAGAGCCCGGGAACGATCAGCCGCGCGGGGTAGCCGTGTTCGATGGGCAGTGGCTCACCGTTCATGCCGACCGCGAGCAGAGCGTCACGGCCGTCCAGAATCGCCGACAGCGGCGTTCCCGCCGTGAACCCATCGATGCTGCGGGACAACACCATATCCGCGCCGGGATCGGCGTAGGCCTCGGCGAGCAACTCCGACAGCGGATATCCGAGCCAGCGCGCGGTACCCGCGAGTTGCCCGCCGACTTCGTTGGATACGCAGGTCAATGTCATGATTCGTTCGATCGCCGTGTGCCCGGCCAGTCGATCGAAGTCGAATTCGACTGTGCGGCGAACCATTCCGTGAATCCGTAACCTCCAGTCGGCGCGAGTGAGAGCCGGCGGCTGCAAGGCGGTGTCGACACGGTAGAAGGTGTCGTTGGGGGTGACGAATGCGCTGAGACCGGGGGCTCGCGGCTGCGCGGGCACCGGTGGCGCAGGGTGCTGTGGCCTGGGCAGCGGAAATCTGGCCCGGTCGGCTGCCACATCCCGTAACTTTTGTGCGAGCAAGCGACCCGCGGCGGCGCTACCGGCGGCCAATGCCGCGACAGCGGCGGCCGTGCCGAGGAATCGCCTGCGCGACATGGCATTACCGGTCGACGAACGCGACGTGGGAACCGCGGTGGTCAACAGTCGCAGGGCGAGGACACCCGACACGATTCCGGCAATCGTGGGGATCGCGAACGCCGGTGTGGCCGATGGGCGGGTCAGCGCAGCCCATACGGTGAGACCACCGAGGCCCAGCAGTAGAATGCTGCCCAGGGGGCGACGGCGCTCCATCAGGCCGGCACAGGCCGCGCCGACGATCATCACCACTGCCATCGACGCGAACAACGCATCCTTGTCGTGGTCGCCGAACCGGCGGATGGCGGCGTCTTTCAATTCGTGTGGTGTGTGGTCCACCATCGTGGCGCCGAGTACGAAGAACGGTGACGAGGCCGGGTCGACGAATACGGCGATCGCGTGCCCGACCCCGAGGACCGTCGCGGCGGCGAGTATGCCCGCGACGACAGCTGGTATCGCGCGGATCGGTCGTCGTGTATTCCCCTCCGGCACAGCTGATGTGCCGTGTGACGCGGTCATGGTGAGTACTTCCGTATCAGATGAACGAGCTGTCGGATCAGCTCAGGTCGATGCTCGCGATCGGTTTTGTCGTCGGTCGTGACGAGCCACCAGCCGGTTCCACGGTCACGGCGATCGTGTCCGCGGAGCGAAATCCGGCCACCACCGCCGATGTCGGCGGTGCGTCGAAAACGGCCAGTGAATCGGTGGTTCCGTCCGCTGAACTCAGCCAGACCTGATACGACCGGTGCAGCCCCGGCGGGAGTAGTCCGGCGATCGACACCGCGAGCTCGGACAGGCCGGCCGAGCTGTGGACCTCCAGTCGGCCGCCGTCCGCGGCCGACACCGTCCGGACGAGCAGATCGGGCTGGGCATCGATTGCCTCGGCCGTGATCTCCGGCGGCCGATCGCGGCCGGCGAACGGCTGTGTGGTCACCGCCACGACCCCGCCCAGCGCCAGTGCCGCCGTCGCGACTACCAGTAGCAGATCTCGTCGCGGCGGTGGCCACCATGCCCGACGGTCCCCTGTGAGGCGGCGATCGATGCGCGTGTTGTTGTCCAACGCGCGCAGAATCCGATTCTCCATACCGCGTGGCGGCGAGCAGGCGGTCACGGCACCCAGCTGAGCGAGAACTTCGTGGGCCGCCGCGACCGCCGCATCGAACTCGGCCGCGGTGAACCGGTCCGATCGCTCGCGTCGTTCCTCGACCATGCCGCGCTGCACCTTTGTCAGAGCATCCAGCGCGTACTCCTCGGCGAGTCCGAGTAGATCCAGCTCCGGCAACTCCGAACCACTCATGGGCAGACGCTCCCGTTCAGAGCTCCGGTCATGCGCTTGAACCCTTCTCGAACGCGTGATTTCACGGTCGACACCGGGGTTCCCAACCGTTCCGCTACCTGTGGATAGGTGAGTCCGCCGTAATAGGCGAGCACGATGCACTCGCGTTGCAGCGGGGTCAACAGTTCCAGGCAGCGCTGGACCGCCCGCTCGTCGTGTCGCTGCTCGACCGTTTCGAACACCACATCGTGGTCACGACCGCTGTGCAGGCCGCCATACACCGATTCGCGACCGGAAGCCGCCTGTTCGGAACGAATACGGTCGACAACACGACGGTGTGTCAGCATCAGCACCCAGCCCATGGGAGTCGACATGCCCCGGTCGTAGCGACCGGCGAGAGACCACACCTGGATGTAGACCTCTTGAGAGACCTCCTCAGCCATGGCCGCATTACGCGTCATCCACAATGCGAGTCCGAAGACCCGCTGATCGGTCATCCGGTAGAACGCGGTGAACGCGTCCCGGTCACCGTTGCTCACCGCGACGAGCAACTCGGCGAGCCGGGATTGAACCCCATTGTCCCGCGGGTCTCTGGCGGGCGATATGCCCGGAACCGACTGCTGCCCATCGAGAAGTTCGTTCATCGTGCTCGCACCTGCCGTCATTCGTGGAACCGATTCGGACACAACGGGGTCCGTGAGCTCCGGTGGTTTACTGGTCCGTGGACTTCGGCGCTTGCGGGTTTCGTTTCGTCGCGCATTCGGATCGGCGGCGAGTCGCGAACGCGCAGCGGGATCAGGCGGGCGGCATCAGCACGGTGTCGATCATGTAGACCGTCGCGTTGGCGGTCTGCACGCCACCACAGATCACCGAGGCGTCGCCGACCTTGATGGCGTCACCGTTGCGGGCCACGGTCACCTCGGCACCCTCGACGGTCTTGTGTGTGCCGGCGATCTGATCGGGGGAGATCCGGCCCGCCACCACGTGATACGTGAGTATCTTGCTGAGCGCCGCGGAATCCGTCTTCAGCGAATCCATCGTGGCCGCGGGTATTTTCGCGAAGGCCGAGTCCACGGGCGCGAACACCGTGAACTGTCCGCCATTCAAGGTGTCGACAAGATTGACCTGAGGGTTCACCTGCCCGGATACTGCCGCCGTCAAAGTGGTGAGCATCGGATTGTGCGACGCCGCGACGGCGACGGGATCCTGTGCCATTCCCTCGACCGACCCGGCACCGGTGGGCACCTGTTGCGCGTACTGCTTGCAGCCGGGACCGACGAGATCCGCGGCGGCGGACACGTTCGGGGTGCTCGACATCGATGAGGCCGGCACGGACGTGCTCGAACCGCCGGAATCGTCATTCGAGCACGCCGTCAAACCCGCGGTCACCGCGGCCAGCGCGATCACCGACGCCATCGAACGCTGCACAAGATTCATCATTCGTTCCTTCGTGAGAGGTGGCCCGACGGCCGCTGGCAAAAGAGGACAACTCCGAGTTCGATCCGCTCGGATGAGCGGTTTGGTCCTGTGCCGCACTGGATTTCACGGCCGAATCGAAGCGGGCAACGATCGCCGCCGGCCGAGGACTGGTACAGATGTGGATCTCGGCCGACGGCGTCCGAACTACGGGGCAACCGAAGTCGCCCCGGGCACGCATCCGATGGGCGCCACCAGGACTTCGCGAGGCGTCCCGCCGAGGTTTGGTCTTGTCTGTTCGGAAAGTTCCGGACGCGCCGGGTGGGCTTACGCGGTAGGGGGACTGCCGCACTGAGCTGGCCGCCGACGGGATCCCTGTCGCGGTGACGTGCAGGGTCCTCGAAATCGTGCGCCAACCGTACTACCGGTGGCTCGTCGACCCGATCACCGTTACTGCAGCGCAACGTCCTCGACCGGCGTCCTGGGCGACTCGTGATGAGCTGCGGATCGCGATCGTCACCTGGATCGAGCGGACCTACCATCGACGTCGGCGCCAGGCCAGACTCGGCAAATTGCCCCCGGTCGAATACGAGGCCATCATGACCACACCAGCTCTTCGAGCTGCCTGACCGCTGTCACCCGATCGTGCAGCAGTCCCGCCCCTGACCGGCGAGGATTTGATTTCCTCCGGGTCAGGGGCGAGTTCGTCATGGGGGTGCGCGCCGAACAATTGGCCCGGCATCATCCTTTGTCAATAGCGGGGCCCTCGGCGGAGATCAGGTGCGGACGGTCGCGAATGCCGCCCACAGCAGTGGTGAGTTCTCGATGGCGCCGGTCTCGCGCCAGGTGGTGAGGCGTTCGCGCTGCCAGTCCGCCAGGACGCCGACCGGGTCGGGCTGTTCGTGCGCCGCGTCGACCGCGCAGACGACGTGCTGCAGCGGGGTGGCATCGGTGGCGCCCGCGAGGCGCTGGAAGGCCAGATCGGTGGGTAGTGGCCAGCGGGTGGCGGTGACGAGTTCGGCGCCGCCGTTGATCATCGCGGCCACCAAGCCCAGGGCCTCGGTGAAGCGCAGATCGCCGCCGCTCTCGCAGGCGATCAGCGCCACCCGGCTCGGAATCGGCCAGAGTTGCGGTCCGGCAACGGGTTCCGCGTCCAGGGTGTGGGTGCCGAGCAGGAGATCCTTGGCCGACAGCGGCCGGTGGGTGCGCAGGGGGCGGGCGAAGCCGATGGTGTCGGCGGTGCAGCACAGGTGGAGTTCGGCGTTCTCGCTCTGGCCCGATTCCGGCACCGCGGCCGTGACGTGACCGACATAGATCAGACGGCTCGCACCGTCCCGGAGCAGGGCGGCCAGCCGCTCGCGGTCCAGATCGGTGCGCCGGAACGCCGCACCGGGCTCGGAAACCCGCGGGCGAAGACGTTGTCGCGCAAGGTGACCGGCGATCCGTTCGGTCAGCGGTGCGGTGTCCGACATCCGCCCGAGTACCGAACCGAGTTCCGAGTCGGCCCGGAAACCGGGCACCCGGGGATCGAGGACGGCCACCACCGGCAGATCGCGATCGGTTGCCCAGGAGCGCGCCACCCGGCCGGGCGCGTGCACGATACCCGCGGGCGCGAGCAGGCTCACATCGGCGATGTCGATGAGCCGTAACGAGGGGTCGGGCGCGATGATCTCCCACGGCACCTGGGCCACGCGCGGCGAGGGTTGCAGCCGGATGTGCGGGCGAACTCCGCTCATCATCAGGGCGTGCAACTGCACCGCCAGTCCCTGCGGCAGCAGTGCGCGGCTGAGCGCCTGTGCCAGTTCGTATTCCGAGGTCCGATCGGCGAACGCCCCGATGGTGAGCGCACGTTCGAGGCCACCGGGGTCGGTGAGGTCGGGCAGTGCTGCCGCGAGGCGCCGCACCACGGCGTCCACATCGGCTCCGGGCAGCATGCTCGCTCCCTGCTCCGCGCTGCCGTCGGTCCAGTACCAGGACATGTACAGCTCGCCGGCGTCGGCCATGCGCACGATCACCGTCGGCTGCCCGGGGACGGAACTCTCGCTCATGTCGGCAGTACCCGCTCCTCGCGTACCGGCCGACCGTAGCGCTGCTCGGCGGCCGTGATGTAGGCATCCAGCGCGATGCGCCCGTCCGGCGGGACCGTGAGACGCGGTGGCGGGGACACCGGAAGCCCGGCGGCCGCCGCGACCTGTGCCAGCGCGGCCCCCAGGCGCAGGGTGCCCGCCGACGGCGAATCGGGATCGGCCGGTGGGCGCATCGCCTCGAACGGCAACTGCGGGGGCGCCGCGGGCCCGGCCGGTGTGCGATCCAGAGTCGTACCCGCGCACTGTGTTTCGATCAGGTCGGCGATCAACCGGCCGTCGCCGCAGCGATGGGCGAAGCGAAAGGCCAGCCGTAGGGCGGGCGCGGCCATCTCGCGGTTCCACTGTGCGCGCTGGGCGCCGTTGGCGAAGCCGTAGCGCACCGCGTCGATGGCGATCGCGGCGGTGACGGCCAGATCGCGGGCCTGCGCGAGCACCTCCGGAGGAGGCGGATCGACCATGTCGTCGATCAGCGCATCCCACAGTGACGCATGCCAGAAGTCGACCCGCGCGCAGTGCAGCCCGAGTCCGCGCTCGGCGTAGGTGTGATAGGCGGCGGCGAGCAGTCGCTCACCGTCGCCGGCGCGGCCGTGCGCGAAAGCCGTTGTCGCCAGCCGGATCCGGACGCCCGCGGCGTCCAGCACCGCGCCCGAGGTCTCGAAATGGTCGAGCGCGCGCCGATACAGCTCCTCGACCCGCTCGAGGTCACCGTCGCGTTCGGCGAGCAGGCCCAGCAGTGCGAGACCGACGCCGGCGCGGTAGCCGAGACCGGCGCGCTCGAAATAGCGCTGACTGTCGCGAGCGTGGGCTTCGGCCTCGTCGTCGCGGCCCAGCCGGGCATACATCTGCGCGAGATTCTGTCGCGACTCGGCCGCCGCGTTCACATCGCCCGCCGCCTCGAACGCCACCAGTGCCTGCCGCGCGAAGTCGAGCCCGAGCTCGGCGCGTCCGGACTCGAAATGCGCCACCGCGAGGTTCCCGAGCGGGTGACCGCGCAGCCGCGGTGCGAAATACTGTGCGGCGTCCAAGGATTCGGTGGCCAGCTCGATCGCCCGCACCCACTGGCTGCGGTGCGTGGCGACCGCGGTGAGCGAGACCAGGCACGACACCCGCAGTGTCGCGAACTCCTCGTGCCCGGTGAGCAGGTCGCGGGCCCGTTCCAGCGCGTGCTGGGCGTCATCGAGCTCGCCGATGTGCTGAAGTGCCTGGGAATAGTTGATCAGGGTCGAGGCGAGTTTCTCGATCGCGTCGTCCGGGATTTCGGCGAGAGCGGCCCGGAAGCCGTCGATCGCGCCGGAATGGTCACCGAGCTCGTCGCGCATACTCGCCGCGTTGATCATGGCGCTCACCCGCACTCCGCCCGCGGTGGTGCGGACGGCATGTTCGAAGATCCGCAGTGCCTCGGTGATCTCGCCGCGGCCGTGTGCCGCGGCGCCCTCGTGGAGCAGCTCGAGACCCGGTGGGGGTGAGTCGGCCATCAGAAGTCCGAATCCGAGGCGGCAGCGGCGATCTCGGCCCGCAGCACTGCGATGGGCAGGGTGGCCGGGGCGGCCCGCAACCGGTGCGCCGCGAAATCTCTGATCAGCTGCCGGCCCCGCGGGCCGTGTTCCGCGTCCGTCGTGCCGGAATCGGACGGTCCCACGCCCGGGACATGGACGTCGACGCGGGCGATGTCGTCCGCGTCGATACCCGCCGTGCCGGACCAGGTGTCGCCGGTGCGGGTCAGGGCCAGATCGGTGGTCGCCGACGCGGCGGTGACGTGCGCGTGGGGCCACAGGTGTGCGGGCAGCCCGGGGGTGAGGTCCGGGGCGCAGACCGCCTCCACTCGGACGGTCCTGGACCCGGAATCGTGGGTGAGCCGCCAGGACACCGCGTGCTCGGAGGCGTCCAGAATGCCGGGCGGGCAACGCCGCCAATCCCATCCGGTGGTTCCGGCCGCGAGGATCAACCCGGTGGACGCGGTTGCTCCGGCCGCGAGGGCGTAGTCCTGCCGCTGTCCCGTGACCTCGGTGAACGGTGTGCGCACCGCGGGTGGTTGGGCGTCGGGGCCGTCGACGATCGGATCACATGCCTCGGTCAGCTCCGCGATCTCCGCATCGAGCAGGCGCCGGTCGAGTGCGGCGATACCGTCCACCGAGGAGGTCGGCCACCAGCGGGTCGCCCAGTGCGCGTAGGCGAGCCGGCGAGCACTGTCCACGAGATCGGGCAGGACCGGTTCGGCGGGAAGATTCCCGGACGTCCGCTCGGCGACCGCCAGCGCCACCGGCTCGCCGTAGACGGCCCACAGCCAATCCTGCGCCACCACCGGATCGTGCAGTGCGGCGGCCGGAACCCACTGTCCGGCAAGCAGACTCCAGGACAGATGACCGCCCGCGGTCTCGAGGACGAGCGTATCGAGACCGGCAGCGGATTCCAGGACGTTCGGGGCTCCGGCGGGGGTGACGATCACCCCTGTGGAGTCGTGGCGGACGTGCACGGGCTCGGGCATCAGCTGGCCTTCGATTCCGTCGTATCCGATGCCGCAGCAACGGTATTCGTGCTCAGAGCCTTCTTGACCCGGCTCCGGTGATCGAGGATGACCGAGCGGGCCACGCCGTCGAGCAGATCCCACAGCTCGGCGGGGTCGAGAATCGGCGCGTCGCGGACGTCGCGCCCGTGCAGGCGCACCCACAGTCGGCGAGCGTACGGGCGCCACGGACGGTGTAGTTCCGCCGCGATCGTGGTCAGCGGACCGGTCTGGGCTCCGGTGTCGTGCACGACCAGGCGGCGAGCCTGCAGGACATAGGCCTCTCGCCGCCAGCGCCCGTTGACCACGCGGTGCGCGGCGGTGGTGTCTCGATTCGGGTCGCCGGCCGCGTCGATCGGGATCGCGGTGGTGATCGGCGAGAGTCCGAGTGCCAGTTGCATCCCGGCGGCCGCGGCCACCCGCAGCGACTCGTCCAGCAGTGCCCACGGTGCGCAACTGCGGTCGACTTCGGTGGTCACGAGCTGCTCGATCGTGGGTAGGTCCGATCGCTCGGTGGATGCCTGGAGCACCGTGAACACCCGCTCGTAGACGGTGCGATCGAAGGGCAGTGCCAGCGTCGCCGTCGAGGCCGCCGCACCGAGTGCGGGTGCGGCCGGAAGGGGATGTGCGGTGAGGCCGAGTTCCTGCGCCGAGCTACCGGAGTGGTTGTGCCACAAATCGATTCCCGAGCGAGTTCCGGTATGTGCGGCGACCAGATCGTGGATCCGTCCGTCGGTGACGCGTCCGCTCGATCGCAGCGCCGCGCACGACTCGAGCAGGGCGGTGAGCGCGGCGGTGTCGGCGCCGCCGGGGTGCGACGGCCGGTGTCGCCAGCGGGAATCGATCAGGGTGCCGAGCCGGGCGGTGGTCGCTGGGTCGGTGAGGTGGTCCCGCAGCGCTCGTGTGGTGCGGCCGGCGGCGACGTCATGGATCTCGTGCAGCACCGATTCCGCGGTGGCGCGATCGTGTCCGGGATCCGGCCGGCCCGATGCGGTCGCCAGCTCGAAACATCGCTGGAAGTACAGGTCCTGCGGGTGTCCCTCGGTGATCCGCAACGTGCGGCGGACCTGTTTGAGGAGGGTGAACCAGGCGGCCGTGGCACGCAGGACCTCGGCCGCGGCGCGCAGACGCGTCGCGAGCAGTGCGGCGCCCTCGGCGGTGACCATCGGCCCGGCGCACGCCGGGTATTGCACCGGGCGGAGCACCAGCGGATCGAGCACGAGTTTGACGGTGCGGCGCAGCGGCCCGCCGTGGGCGCCGCTGAGCGCTTCGACGCCCTCGATATCGCGCCACACCTCGTCGAGCACCATGGCGCGCGGTCGTCGCATTCGGCCAGGCTAGCCCACTGTCCGATTCGCGTCCGCACCGCAAACCTGGGATCGGTAGGCGCCGCGCGGCGGCCACCATTCTCCTCGACGGCCCGATCACGGGGCCGGTGCACACCGGAGCGAAGGAATGAACATCGTGAACGTCGAACAGATTCGCACAGCCGCCGCCACGCTCGCCGCCGTGGGGCTCGTCCTGTCGGTCGCCGCCTGCGGGGACGACTCCGGCACCACCACGACGCCCGCGGCGGGGACCTCCGCGACCGCGCAGACCTCGGCGGCGCCGGCGAGCCCGGCCGGTTCCGGTACGTCGGCGGCGTCGGTGGACGGGAAGGACCTGGCCGGTAAGTTCGAGACCACCTGTGCGAAGCAGGGCGACACCCTCGCGCTGGCGATGATCGACTCCGACAACCCGGCCTACGGGCAGTTGAGCGTCAGTGCCACGGTGACCGGCGACAAGACCGTGCAGGCCGTCGCCATCGGGGGCAGCAGGGGCGGCTCGTCGGGTATGCCGTACGCGGTGGGGTACGGCAACGGTCAGCCCGGTGGCTCGGCTGCGGTGGTCGCGGACGGCAACACCTACAAGATCACCGGCGAGGGTGTCTCCGCCCCCGACATGTCGAACCCGATGGCCGGGCCCGCCACAGCCAGGTTCGCCATCACCTTCGCCTGCACGACGATCGTCAACGGCTGACCGCGGGGGAGCAATACGAGAGGAGACGATGGTGCGGTGGATCTCGGCGATGAGAATCGGCCTGCCGCGCAACTGATCCGGTGTACGTCCGCCACACCATCGTGTCCATCGAGAAGAACGCACGGCGAGCGATCGACTTCGCCTCACAGGATGGCGGCCCGATGGCCGCCATCAAGCGCCGGACGGGCGAACTGCAAACAAGTGGCACCTGAAAGTGGTCGCTGACGGTGCGTACTTCGATCGTCCTCCTGCGCGGTCGTGGGCGGCTCCGCTATTATCGGGCATCGGAGCCGAATCAGCTTCTGCACGAGAGTTTTGGCATACGACAAGGGGGGAGCGCGAGTCACCGTACTCGCCTTTTCGACCTCATCGTGAGCCTGCACGGTCGGCCGGAGTTCTTGTTCCGCCGCGCCGCCGCGGTCCCGCGCCGGACGCCCTTTTGCGGGTTCTCCACATGTCGGCGGGGTGGCACAGGTGCCGGACAGTCCCGGTCGTGAGATGTCGCTGTGTGTTTCACGTACCTCGACCTATGGAGTTCTCGCTGTGACGACGCCGCATGCGCTGCAACCGATATCGGGTGGACAACGGACCGCGATCTACACCGAGGGCTTCGCGGCCGATTCGCAGAGCACCTACCGGGAGATGCGGCGGCGACACCCGTCCTTCGCGAATGTGGAGCTGGCTCCGGATGTACCGGCCACGTTGGTGATCGGCTACGAGACGGCGGTGCAGATTCTCAATGACGCCGATCATTTTCCCGCCGATCCGCGGCGCTGGCAGGACACCGTGCCCGGGGACAGCCCGATCCTGTCCACCCTGGGCTGGCGGCCGAATGCGTTGCGCAACGAGGGCGCCGACCATCGACGCTTCCGTTCCGCCGGCACCGACGCTCTCGGCGGGGTCGATCTGCACGCCATGCACGCATTGGTCGAGGAGATCGCGATAACGCTGGTCAACGAGTTCTGCGCGGTCGGTGAGGCCGAACTGATCGGGCAGTACGTCTATCCGCTGGTCTGCACCGCGATCGACACCATGCTCGGTATCGAACCCGATATCGGTGAACACCTGGCGGCCGGTACGACCCAGAGCTTCGACAACACCGTGGACCCGGAGGCCGCGACCGAGACGATGGTCGCGGCACTGCAGGACCATGTGCGCCGCAAACGCGCCGATCCGGGTGACGACGTCACCTCGCGGCTGATCGGACATCCCGCGGAGCTCAGCGATGAGGAACTGATCGAGCAGATCGCCACGCTCTACACGGCCGCGGTGGAGCCGCAGGTGCATCTGATCGCCAACGCGCTGTTGCTGCTGGTGACCGACGAACCGTTCTCGGGCGGACTGCGCGACGGCAGCCTGTCCACCCGCGATGCGCTGGACTGGGTGCTGTTCAACGATCCGCCGCTGGCCAATGCGTGCGCGCGTTATCCCCGGCAGCCGATGCTGATGGAAGGGGTGTGGCTGCCGGCCGACGAACCGGTGCTGGTGAGTATGGCCGCGTGCAACGACGATCCCAAGGTGCGCGGTGGCGATCGCAGCGGGAATCGCTCACATCTGGCCTTCGGTGCCGGGCGGCATCGGTGCCCGGCGCAGTCCGCGGCCTATCGGATCGCGCAGGACGCCGTCGATCAGCTGCTCGACGCCGTCCCGGATGCGGAGCTACAGGTGCGCGCGAGTGAATTGCATTGGCGGCCGGGCGCTTTCCATCGATCGCTGGTCGCCCTTCCGGTGGCCTTCCACCCGGCGCCGCCGTTGAACCCGGTGCGGCGCTAGTCACGCGGTTGCCCGCTCACGCCGGATAGACGTGGATCTCGGCGGCCTTGACCGCGGCCCACAGGCGCATACCGGGTTCGATCCGGAGTTCGGCGACCGCGGCCGAGGTGATGTCGGCGAGGACCGGCGGGGTGCCGTCGAGCCGGACGCGGGTCAGGTTGGCGTGCTGTTCGAGCCCGGCGACGGTCACCGGCCAGGTGTTGCGGGGACTTCCCGTGGGTTGATCGCGATACAGGCTCACCGCGGTCGGCGGAAAGGCGAGGAAGACCCGGCCGGTGCCCGGTTCGGTGACGGTCAGCCGGCCGCCGCTGTCGAGAGCGACGGCGGTGGTGTCGGCGCTGCCACGGAACAGATTGAGTCCCACCAGGTCCGCGACGAAGTCCGAGCGCGGCCGGCGGGCGATCTCGGTGGGTGCGCCCTGCTGGACGATCTCGCCGTTCTCGAGAATGACCAGCCGGTCCGCGAGCACCATGGCATCGAGTGGATCGTGGGTGACCACGACGGTGTGGCCGCCGTAATCGCGCAGGTGCCGGGCGAGGTCGGCCCGTACCTGCAGCCGGGTGCCGGCATCGAGTGCGGCGAGCGGTTCGTCGAGCAGCAACAGCTGGGGCTCGGTGACGAGGGCGCGGGCCAGGGCCACCCGCTGCGCCTGCCCGCCGGACAGGGCGCGCGGCGTGGCGCGGGCGTGCTCGCCGAGACCGACCCGTTCGAGCCAGGCGGTGGCCCGGGCGCGGGCCTCACCGCGGCCCGTTCCGCGCGCTCGCAGACCGAAGGCGATGTTCTCCATCGCCGAAAGATGCTGGAACAGCAGGTAATCCTGGAAGACGACGCCGACTCGGCGCCGCTGCGCCGGTACGAAGATCGCCGGTGGTTCGTCCCAGATGTCACCGCCGACGGTGAGCCGCCCGCCGGTGAGCGGCACCAGCCCGGCCAGGGCGCGCAGTGCCGTGGTCTTGCCCGCACCGTTCGGCCCGAGCAGCGCCACGACCTCACCGGGCTCGGCGGTGAGCTCGATGTCGAGCCGGAATCGCGTCCGCCGAACCTGCAGGGCGGCGCGCAGTGTCATACCGCACCTCGAATCCAGCGTTCCCGCAACGACACCAGCACCGCGACCGAGACCACCAGCAGCACCAGGCTCAGCACGATCGCGGCGTCCGGATCCTGTTCCAGCGCCAGATAGACCGCCAGCGGCATGGTGGTGGTGCGTCCCGGGAAATTACCGGCGAAGGTGATGGTCGCGCCGAACTCGCCGAGGGCGCGCGCCCAGCACAGCACGCTGCCCGCGATCACCCCGGGGGCGATCGCGGGCAGCGTGACCCGGCGGAAGATGTACCAGTCGCCGGCGCCGAGGGTGGCCGCGGCCTCCTCGTATCGGGTGTCGGCGCCGCGCAGCGCACCCTCGACCGAGATGACCAGGAAGGGCATCGCCACGAACGCCTCGGCCACCACCACACCGGCGGTGGTGAACGGCAATGAGACACCGAACCATTCGTAGAGGTGGCGCCCGAGCAGCCCGCGCCGCCCGAACACCAGTAGCAACGCCACCCCGCCCACGACCGGTGGTAGCACCAGCGGCACCGTCACCAGGGCCCGGATCAATGCCTGCCCCGGAACCCTGGCGCGGGCCAGCAACCAGGCCAGCGGAATGCCCAGCAGCAGGCAGATCACCGTCGCGCAGGTGGCGCAGACCAGTGAGAGGCGCAGTGCCACGCCGACTTCGGCACTGAACAGCCGATCGGTCAGCGTGGCCCACGGTGCGCGCACCAGCAGGCCGATCAGCGGAACCGTCAGGAAGGCGAGCGCGCAGACGGCGGGCAGCACCAGCACGACCGGTCGCCGCCCGGTCGCCGCCCGCCGCCGCGCCGCCGCGCCTCTCACCACGTCGCCTCGCCGCACGGGCTCATGGCGTGTCGAATCCCGCGTCGGCGAAGACCTTCTTCGCCTGGTCGGAGTGGATGTACTCGACGAAGGCGGCGGCCGCGGCGGCATTGGGAGCCTTTGCCAGTGGCGCGATCGGATAGGTGTTGATCACTTTCCCCGATTCCGGGAAATCGATACCTTCCACCTTGTCGCCCGCCGCCTGCACATCGGTGCGATACACCAGTGCCGCGTCGACCTCGTCGAGGGTCACCTTGGTGAGGGCGGCCTTGACATCCTGCTCACGAGTATCCGGCTGCGGTGTGATGCCCGATATCTTGAACACCTGCTCGGCGGCCGCCCCACACGGCACCTGCACGGCACACAGCGCGATCCGCGGCTCGGGCTTCCCGAAATCGGCCAGCCCGGCGATCTTGCCCGGATTGCCCTTGGGCACAGCGATTTCCAGGCGATTGCTCACGAACGTCTCGGGGTGGGCGGTGACATCACCGGTGTCGACGACCTGCTGCATGTTCGACGGTGCGGCGGAGGCGAAGACATCGGCGGGCGCCCCCTGCTGAATCTGTTGTGCCAGTGCCGAACTGCCGCCGAAGCTGTAGACCACCTTGGTTCCGGGATGAGCTGCCTCGAAGTCGTGGCCCAGTTTCGTGAAGGTCTCGGTCAGCGAGGCCGCCGCGAAAACCGTGACGGTGCCGGAGAGCTCGCCCGTTCCCGAGGTGGCCTTCGAATCGTCGGAGCCGCATCCGGCCGCTGCCGCGGTGACGGCCAGGACGGCCGCCGCGACACCGAGTGCTCGCAAGATCTGCATTCTCGTCAACTTTCTGGTATTTCGACCACGACATGGGTCGACTTGACCGAGGCGACGGCGACACTGCCGACCTCGAGACCGAGTTCGTCCACCGACTCCCGGCTGATCAGCGACACCAGCCGGAACGGCCCGGCCTGCATCTCGACCTGCGCCATCACCGTGTCCTTGACGACGCGGGTCACGATGCCGCGTAACCGGTTGCGGGCCGACGCGGCGACCGTGGCACCCGGTTCGGCCGCCACGGTGTACTGCTCTCGCAGCATCTGGGCGAGGTCCTCCCCGCGCACCCCCTTGCGGCCGTTGTCCAGCCGGACCTCCGGCAGTCGGCCCTGGTCGATCCAGCGCCGCACGGTGTCGTCGCTGACGCCCAGCAGCGCCGCCGCCTCACTGATCCGCAGATTCGTCACAATGGGAAGCATATTGCCGTGTGTGCGGTCCGCAACCGGGTCAGGTGCGGAATCAGCGGCGGTTCGGTGAACGTTTCGCGGTCCGAGAACGCCGGGGCCCGGCGTATACCCGTTGTCGTACTCGGGAGTCGCTGACCGGACCGGCCGTCAGCAGTACAGTTCGACGAACTTGTCGAGGGAGCGTTCGATATCGCCCTTCAGCGCTCGCGCCACCACCGATCCGATGGGCCCGAACAGTGGCCGCCCGCCGAGATCGATGTCGACGGTGACCGCCGAACCCGAACCTTTCGGTGTGACCAGCATTTCCAGACCCAGCTTGGTCCCGCCGATTCCGGCGCCGCTCAGCACCAGCCGACGTGGGGGTTCCGCGGTCCGGACCGTCCAGCGCACCCGGTTGCGAAACCCCTTCACCGTGGCGACGCCGACCAGTTCGGTGCCGGGGGTCAGATCGTCGGGCACCCGGCCGCGCCAGGCCTCGTGCATGATCAGCCACCGGTCCAGCTCGCGCAGATTCGACGCATGCGACCACGCCTGGTCGGGGGCGGCCGGAACGTCGACCGAGACCTTCAGTTTCGCCACGGATGGATGTTAACCGTGGTACCGGACACAAGGTACGGCGGGCGGTGACGCGGAGGTGACAGCGTGCGCGACGGTAATAGCGTGCGTGACGTCGCGTTGTGGACTCGGCCAATTCGTGCCCATGCGACGCCGAACGGTCGATGGCCGCGCGTCCGGAGTTCTAGGATGGTCAACCGATCCGCGTACCGCCGGCGGGTGGTGGTGGGTGACAGCAATGGCAACAGGCAGGAGTGGACGATGCCGTCCAAGGCGGTCGGTCAGCGTCGACGCCCGATGCAGGAGCGTGCCAAGGAGACTCGCCAGCACATCCTCGACACCGCGGCCCGACTGTTCGGCGAGCGGGGGATCGAGAACACCTCCACCAACCGGATCGCGGCCGAGGCGGGCACGAGTATCGGCACCGTCTACCGCTACTTCTCCGACCGCACGGTCATGGTCGAGGAACTGCTCGAACAGCTGCTGGAGAGTATCGAGCGGCGCTTCACCGAGCGCCTGAATCTGTCGGAGAAGACGGTCGAGGAGCTCACCGCCGATATCCTCGCCACCATCACCGACGAACTCGTCGCCAATGCGAAACTGGTTCGCGCGCTGGCCGCCGGGGTGCAGTTCTACAACAGCGGAATTCCCGAATTCGAACCGCGGCTGCGACTGCTGGTGAAGGTCCTGCTGATTCAGATTCTCGGTCCCGCCGACGACCACGAACTCGACATCATGGCCTTCGTGCTGGTGAACACCGGCTTTTCCGCCGTCCTGCGCGCCTCCGCCCTGGAGGTGGAGCCCGAGCAACGACGGGAGGCCATCGATATGACGGCCCGGATGATCGGTGCCTGGAGCATCGCGGAAATCGAACGCCGCCAGGCGAATTCGTCCTGATGGCCCGCCGCGGACGAGCCGAGGCGTTCGATCCGGCGACGGCCGATCTCAGCGACCGGTCTGCAGCCGGCGCTCGCACTCCTCGAACGGTGTGCCCGCAGTGAAGCAGTCCGCGAATCCGCTCTGGACGTCTCCGCTGGTCGGCGGTTCACCGCACAGAAGTCCGCAGCGCTGATAGTCCGGAACGGTGCTGCCGTCGGGATTGGTGCACCCCTTGTCGTCGCAGGTGTATTTGCGGGCATTGGGGTCGTGCGCGAGCGGACCGCGGGTGTAGGCCCAGACATAGGTGCCGGTGCCCTGCACCTGGGCGCAATACACGGTGCGGCCGCCGGACACTCGCGCGGTGGCACCATGGTCGTCGCAGTGGGCGTTGAGTTGTGGCGGCTGTGCGGGCGCCGGATCCGCCGATCCGCATCCGGTGGTGGCACCCACCATCGCCAGGATCCCGGCCACACTCACGGCGATGTTTCCCACGGTGCGCATCAGTCCCGATCGAACCATTGCCAGCCCCTCCCATGTCTTCGGACAGCGAGCCCGGACTCTACGCGTGCCGCCACACCATGTCATCCGGCTCGGAGGTGGACGCGGTCTCGAAGAGAGGTCGTGATCGTCATCGCGTGGTCGCGCGTCAGCGGGTTCCCGCCCTGATCGGCGGGAGTGCCGTCAGTGGTCGATCGCCGTCGCGCCGACGGCTCGGCTCTCGATGCCGCGGATGTAGGCATCGCCCCAGCGGTCCAACTCGGCGACGAAATCCCGCAGTGCGGCGCCGGTGGGCGTGAGCGAGTACTCGACCCGGGGTGATGGGACTGATCGGCGGCCTGATCCGCGACCTCGACGGCTCCTACACCCCGGTGTGGATCGTGGGTGCCGCAGCGTGCGTGGCCGCGGCTCTGCTGGGAGCGAGAGCATCGCGAATTCTTGTACCGAGGGCCATATTTCGGTGTGATCCTACCTACTCGGAGGCGGATTCAGGCCGTCGCACAGCTGGGCGGGAGACCGGCTCGGTGTCACCCATTCGTCCCATTCGGCTTTGCTCATCGTCGTTGTCAGCTTGGAACACAACTGCTTCGGGTCGAGGACAGGAAAAGGAAGAGCGGCGAACCCGCCATCTTTGGTGAGGACATCGATCGACCTCATTCCGGGATCGAACGCCATGTCACGGAGGCCGTTCACGGTCTGCTCGTACAGAGCGACCCCGCTCTGGTTCGCGCCGGTGCTCCAGACCCTCACCGCACCTGTGAGATTGCCGGTGGCTATCCAGCGGCCGTCGGGGCTGAGCGCCACCGCGTTGATCATTTCGGAACCGCTGTCGGGTAGAGCTCGCGGTCCGGTGTCGGAGGTCGTGTCCCAGACCCGGACGGCGCCCGCGAGGTCGCCGGTGGCTATCCAGCGGCCGTCGGGGCTGACCGCCACGGCGTTGTTCAACTCGGAACCGCTGTCGGACAGAAGCTTCGGTCCGGTGTCGGAGGTGGTGTCCCACACGCGCATCGCGGCCGTGTCGTCGGCGACGACCCGGCGTCCGTCCAGGCTGATCGCCAGCAGGGCGACCGGCCCGGAACTGGTGTCGAGCAGGAGTTTCGGTCCGGTGTCGGAGGTCGTGTCCCAGACCCGTACGCCGCCCGAGAGGTCGCCGGCGGCGACCCAGCGCCCGTCCGGAGTGACTGCCACAGTCACAATGTCCTTGTCACCCGGAGCGGGCAGACTCCGCGGTCCGGCACCGGAGGCCGTATCCCAGATCTCTACCGTGCCCGCGCCGTCGCCGGTGACTGTCCAGCGTCCGTCCGGAGTGACCGCCGTTGCGAGTCGATTGTCCCGAAAGCTCGGAAATCGGTTCTGTTCGGTGACGGTCGCGGTCGAATCCCACACCCGTTCCACACCGGCGGTGTCACGGGTGACGACCCGGCGCCCGTCCGCACGGACGGCCACCAGGCCCACCGACTGGGAACCCATATCGGGCAGGAGTTTCGGTCCGGTGTCGGAGGTCGTGTCCCACAGTCGTATCGCGCCTGTCTCGTCGCCGGCGGCGACCCAGCGTCCGTCGGGACCGACCGCCACCGCGTCGGCCGAGGCGGAACCGGTGCCGGGCAGTGGTTTCGGTCCGGCATCGGAGGCCATGTCCCAAATCTGTACCGCGCCGGTGTCGTCGCCGGTGGCCAGCCAGCGCGCGTCCGGACTGACTGCCAGTGCCCCAATCCTCCGGTGATCTGTCTCGGGCAGAGTCCGTGGTCCACCACCGGAGACCGTGTCCCACACCCGCACCGTGCCCGGACGTTCACCGATGACGATCCGGCGTCCGTCCGGACTGATCGCCACCACGTTGACCGGCGTCGAACCGGTGCCGGGCAGTGGTTTCGGCCCGGCGTCGGAGGTCGTATCCCATACTCGTATCGCGCCGGTGTCGTCGCCGGTGACCGTCCAGCGTCCGTCCGGACTGACCGCCATGGCCGAAATTCTTCGGTAACCCGTGTCGGGCTGGATCTTCGGTCCGGTGTCGGAGGTCGTATCACGCATCTCGACCGCGCCCGCAATGCCACCGGTGGCGATCCGGCGTCCGTCCTGCCGGATCGCCAGCACATTTATCGGCCCGGAACCGGTGTTGGGCAGTAGTTTCGGTCCGTTGTCGGTGGTCGTGTCCCATATTCGTATCGCGCCGGTGTCGTCGCCGGTGGCAACCCAGCGTCCGTCCGGACTGACCGCCACCGCGTCGACCGACGCGGAACCGGTGTCGGGCAGGATCTTCGGTCCGGTGTCGGAGGTCGTATCCCACACCCACACCGCCTTCGCGCCGTCGCATGTGACGATCCAGCGTCCGTCCGGACTGACCGCGTCTCCCGCGAAATTCGTCGAGCGGACATTGAGGATCTTGGTGATGTTCTGTGTCCGAAGTTGCGCGGCGAGCAGGGCGGTGGCGGTGTTATCTGATGAAAGTGCATGTGCGGCAAGTATTTCCAGAATACTGCGGCGCTGGTCGCGGCCACTGGAAAGTCGCTGCTGGGCATCTCGAGCCAGGCGAGCGGCGATGCTCGCATCGGCGAGGTCGCTGGCGCGGTGTTCGGCGGTGTCGGCGCGCAAATAGTAGACGCCCGCGGTGATCGCCACGAGGATCGCAACGGTGGCGAGTGCGACGAGGATTCGGGCCCGTCGGCGCAGCGAGTCGGCGTGCGCTCGGGCTCGGCGCAACTCGTCCGCGTGACGCGCGTCTTCGCCTTCCCGAGACGCGGCCAGGTAATTCCGAGTGGTGGCGAGACGTTCGCGATAGCCGGGGCGGTCGGCAAGGTTTTCGGCGGCGATGAGCCGTGCACCGTTCAGCAGCCAGGCGGCGCTCCGATCGTTGCGGTGCCAGTCATCGGCGGAACGTTCGAGGTTATCGGCGGTGCGCAGATCCTCGGCTTCCTCGCGTAGCCACCCGGCGAGGTCATCCCATTGCCGCAGTAAGCTTTCCAGCGCGACCTCGACAACGGTCTCGCCGCTGTCGTCGCCGGTGGATCGGTGGTCCTTGACCAGCAAGCGGCGGTCGACGAACCGGTCGATCAACGGGCGGGCCCCGGCGGGCAGATCCCGCCATCGGGCGATACGGCGCAGCGGCTGATCATTGTCGGATGCGACTGTGGCCAGCAAGGGGATGAACGCTGACCGCAACAGCGCGAGTTCGTGTTCGCGAACCCTCGGATCGTGGGACAGCACGGCGTCCATCTCGGTCGCCACAACCGTGCCGATTCCGCGGCGCTTGGTGTACTGGGCCCGGGTGAGTGTGCCACTCGCACCGTAATCGCGATGGAGTGTGGCGAGTGTCAGCGACAGCAGCGGCAAGGCGTCTGCACCGTCGCCGCAATCGGCCAGTAGCTGGTCGACCAGGTCGGGCTCGACCTCGAGGTGCCGGAGACTGCGGCCCGCCGGACCGGTGATGATGTCACGGAACCGGTTGCGTGGCATCGGTTTGAGATCGTCGAACACCACCGTCGCGACATCGGCCAGCTGCTGGGTCGATTGCAGGCGTTCGTAGCGGTCGGTGCGGATGGTCGCCGCGACGATCAGTGATGGTCGCTCACCGACCGGCGCGGTCAGCAGACCCGCCAGGAGGTCCAGCATCCACGTCCCCTCGGTGCCGGCGTCGGTGGACAGCAACTCCTCGGCCTGATCGATCGGGAGGACCAGCGTAGGGGCCTCGATACTCGGATCGCCGAGACGATGCCGTGCGGCCTGCTGGATTTCGATCAGCCATTGCCGCAGCGCGGCGGTGTCCTGTTCGGTAAGTGCTGTTTTGACGTCACCGAGATCCGGAGCCGGGAGACCCACCCGCCGACGAGTCGCGTAGACCACCGCCGCCAGGCCGTGGACGCCGGTCAGAGCGTGTCGTTCCGGTCGCAGAATGTCCAGGACCGCGAAATGCCGGTCATCGCGTGTCAGTCGCGGAATCAGCCCGGCTCGCAGAAATGACGACTTGCCGGTGCCCGAAGCGCCCACTACGACGAACAGCGGCCGCGTGCCGTCGGTACGCATCGCTCGCAGCGTGTCCATGGCTCGCAGGACCTGCCCGTCACGCCCGAAAAAGACTGCCGCATCAACAGGTTCGAACGGTTCCCAGCCGCGATAGGGCGCCCGATCGGGATCATCGGGCGGGGGCCACGGGAAGTGATCGGTGCCGATGCCCGCGGAACGCAATCCGGTCAGCAGCTGCTGTAGCCCAGCGGTCCGTAGTGCGATCGGCTCGGGCCGGGCGTCGATGCGGACCTCGGTATACGGGCCGTTGCCGTACAGATCGCAGCGTTGCCACTCACGGGTGATGTCGGTCAGGCCGTCCAACGGTTCGATCCGGGCACAGTAGATGCGCTTGCCGAAGTACTCCGCAGCACGGTACTCGGCCTCGCACTCCTTCGAGCCCAGCCAGTTCCGCGATACCAGGCAGACCACCGCTTCGCAGCGTTCTTTGGCCGCGCGCAGGGCATCCTTCCAGCGTTGCCCGGAGTGGATGCCGGTCCGAGGATCGATATCCAGGAAGATCTCCTGAGCCAGGTCCGGTTGTTGCTCGACGAGCCACTGCTTCACCGCGACGGCCCACGCATTGTCTCGGCCGGAGTGACTGATGAACACCCGTGTCACGAGATCGGCCCCCTCCCGAATCGACCCACGACGCGAGATTTTACGCCCATCCGCCGACCATGACCTGGGGCGATCGACTGCCGCTCAGCGCTTTTCGGGGAACCTCTCCCCGACGGCGGCAATCAACGCGGTGGCCCATCGGTCGAGTATCCGGGCTCCGTCGGATGCCGAGGCGGCGCTCGGGTCGCCCAGGACGCCATTGCGGCTCACGGCTCGCACGCCGCCGGTTCGCAACTGCGGCATCAGTTCTCGCAGGGGCCGGATGTTGCCCGGTTCGGCGCGGTCCATCGCGACCCGGTCGGGGTGCAGTTCCAGCATGACCGAGGTCTCGCCGTGCCCGGCGTGCGTGTCGTCGGCGGGGCCGGTCGGCGACCACAGCAGTGGGTCGCGGCCCTCGGTGGCCAGGCGCTGCCGCGCGGCCCGTAGCGGCTCGAGGTTGCCGCCGTGTCCGTTGACCAGCACGACTCCGGCGAATTCGTCCGCGGACCGGACCAATTCGAGGATGACGAGTTCCAGTGCCGCGCGGCCGATGGACAGGGTCCCGGAGAATCCCGCGTGTTCGCCGCTGGATCCGTACGGGATGGCCGGGGCCACAACGATATCGGGTCGTTCGGCGGCCAGGCGGCGGCACAGTTCCACCGCCACGGTGGTGTCGGTGCCCAGTGGTAGATGCGGGCCGTGTTGTTCGGTCGCGCCCAGCGGGATCGCCAGCAGTGGTGCGGTGTCGAGGTCGGCGGCGGTCAGGTCAGCCAGGCGCATCGGATTTCCCGCTGTTCCAGATCAGTTGTGGTAGCAGAGGTTCTGCTCGCCGTGATCGCAGACTCGCCGACCACACCCCGCAACCGTAGGCCAGATCGTCGGCGATCCGCAGCGGTGCGGCCCGCGGATCGCGCCCACGTACGGCCGCGTCGACCGCGACGAGCAGGTAGGCCGCGACCAGTATCCGCCGCCCGCGCCGGGTGAGAAGCGCCGCGGGCCACCAGATCCGGCGTAGCGCATCGCCCAGCTGCCGCGCCGTCGACACCTCGCGATCGCCGATCACCGCGGCCGCGGTGGACAGTGGCAGGCCGTGTGCGCGCAGTTCGCGCGCTCGCCGGAACGGCTCGACGAGCGTCGGCAGTGCGGCAAGTGGACGGCCCACGGCCAGTGCCAGCCAGCGGAGCGCGCTCGGCCAGGGCAGGCGCGCGCAGTACAACTGCCCGGGATGCCGGCGTGCCAGTTCCGCCGCCGAGCAGCCGTAGGCGTAGCGCTGAGAAAGCCAGTCCCGCACGGTCGCTCGCGGTTCGTGCCGGACCACCGATTCGGGTTGGTAGCGCACCAGGTGACCGGCCGCGACCAGCCGCCAGATCAGATCGACGTCCTCGCCGTAGCGCAGAGTTTCGTCGAATCCGCCCAACTCGGTCAGCACCTGCCGCCGGATCACCAGTGCCGCGGTGGGAACGTAGGAGATCCGCCCACCCGGCCGCACCACCGCCGGATCGGGGCCCATGTCCAGACTCGACCGGTGGGTCTCGTATCGCCCGAGCGGTCCGCGCGCCAGCGTCCGTACCCGGGGTGCGACGGCGGCGATCGCGGGGTCCTCGAACAACGGAAGTACGGTGTCGAGCCAGCCGGGATCGGGAATGACATCGGAGTCCAGGAAGGCGATGAGCTCCGTTTCGACCACGCGTGAACCGGTGTTGCGTGCGGCCGCCGGACCGCGCGCGTTCTCGTGCCGCAGCGCGCTCGGCACTGGTCGGGCCGATCCGTCGTCCACCACGATCCGGGCCCTCACCTCGCCGATCGCCGCGAGTAGCCGCGCGAGTCCGGCCGGGTTGTCCTTCACCGGCACGACCACGGTGACATCGCCGCTGGTGAAGTGACCGGCCACGGTCACCGGATGGGCGATTCCGGCGGCGAGTATCCGCTGGGCCAGCGCCCGCGCCGACGGTTCCGCGCCGACCGGTTCACCGGCCAGCCAGGCCCGTACCTTGCGCGCTCCGGCGGGGGACAGGCGCAGCATCCGCATCGGCGAACCACCGATGAGCACACGGCCGTCGTGGGACAGCCGCAGGCGCGCATCCGGTCGCAGCGTCGTCACGGCACACCCTCCATCGGCGAAGAGGCGCCACCACCGATCCCGGCCCGCGCCTCGGCGGACACCGACCACGCTACTGCGCGCGATCACTCGCCCTTCGCGTGCGGGGCGCTCGGTCCTCTTCGATGCCGAGCGTGACCTCGGTCGATTTGATCAGCACCTTGACCACCGACCCCTCGGCCAGCGCAAGGTCCTCCACCGCATCCCGGGTGATCGACGACGTGATCTCGTCCCCACCGGTCAACCGGACCCGGACCACGGCCATGGCCTCGCCGCGGGTCACCGAGACGACGGTTCCGTCGAGTTGATTCCTGGTGCTCAGGCGCATGCGGCGAACATACCTCCGGGAGTCGTGCGTCGGCCGGTCGACGCGACCGAGAGCTGTGATCCATATCTCACGCTGTCACGTTCTCCGGGCGAGCGGCCTCTGGAGGGGAGCGGGCGCATCCGGCGTCCATCCCGGAGAGGGCGGTTCGGTGGATACATCCGTGGTGGCGGGGACGCCGTCGTTTCTCGGCACGCGCCGAGGCAAGCTCGTACTCGCGCTGTTGTGCACGGTCGCGTTTCTCGACTTCGCCGACGGCTCGATCGTGAATATCGCCCTGGCGACGATCCAGCGCGAACTCGATGTGCCGATGTCGACGCTGCAGTGGATCACCAGCGGCTATCTGGTGACCTACGGCGGGCTGATGCTGCTCGGCGGCAGGCTGGCCGATCTGCTGGGGCGGCGGCGTGTCCTGCTGACCGGCACCGCGATCGTCGGGATCGCCTCGGCGGTGGGGGGACTCGCCGATACCGCCGGGTTGCTCATCGGCGCGCGGGTGGCGCAGGGCGTCGGGGCCGCGCTGATGCTGCCGGCCGCGCTGTCCACGCTCACCACGAGTTTCCGGGAGGGGCCCGAGCGCAATACCGCCATGAGCGCGTGGGGTGGTGCGGCCGGATTGGCCTCGGCCGCGGGGGTCTTCCTCGGGGGCGTACTGACGCAGGGGCCGGGATGGCGCTGGGTGTTCTACGTCAACACGCCGGTGTGTCTGCTGGCGCTGGTCGCGATTCCCGCACTGCTGCCCGATGATCGGCGCAACGAGGTGCGCGGCGGATTCGACCTGCTCGGCACCGCGTCGGCCACCGGCGGGCTGATGTTGCTGGTGTACGGGCTGGTTCGGGCGCCCGCACACGGCTGGTCGAGTGCGGGCACGATCGTGGAGCTGACGCTGGCGGCCCTGTTGCTGATCGGGTTCGTTCTCAACGAGCGGCTCACCGCGAATCCGCTGATGCCCCTGTCCATCTTCCGGATCCGTGGTCTGGCCGCCGCCGATCTCACCCAGATGACCGTGGCCGCGGGCATGATCGCGATGTTCTTCTTCGTCACGCTGTACATGCAGAATGTCCTCGGCTACAGCGAATTCGGGGCGGGAGCGGCCTCGCTGCCGGTCAGTCTGGCCATCGGCGCCGCGGCGGGCCTGTTCGCCAAGGTCTTCCCCCGCATCGGAACTCGCCCGGTGATCGTCGGCGGCGCGGCGGTCGGCGGTCTCGGCGTCATACTGCTGTCCCGGCTGCCCGTGCACGGCAGTTATCTGCACGACCTGCTGCCCGGTCTGCTGATCATGTCTGTCGGGATGGGTGCGGTGTTCGTCGCCAACACGACTGCCGCCAACGCCGGAGTGCCGAGTGCGCAGGCGGGGCTGGCCGCCGCGCTGCTCAACACCGCTCAGCAACTCGGCGGCGCCATCGGCCTGGCCGTGCTCACCGCGGTCGCGACCTCACACACGAACTCCCGGCTGACACAGGGCGACGATCCGGTGGCGGCGATGACCTCCGGCTTCCGCATCGCGTTGTTCGTGGCCGGTGCGCTGGCCCTGGTCGCGGCGCTGATCGCCTGCCGCACCGCGAACTCACGGGGCGAGAGCGAGCCGGTGTCCACAGCTGGGCGAGCCGACGCGCAGGGGGTGGCCGGGGCGTGAGGCGGTCAGCTACTCCGCTCCACGTGCGATCCGCACCGCGCGCTGCGCATTGGCGAGCGCGGAGACGGTGGCCGTGCCGAGCGCGCCCTGCCGGTCGAACAGCACCGCGGTGCCGACCGAGATGCCCGCGTGCTCGGTGCGCTCGGTCAGTGCGAGCCCGACCTCGAGTGCCTCCGGCGGCCGCGAGAGGGCCATCGTCACATCGGCGTTGATGTACTCCAGTCCCGCACTGCCGAGATTCGACACCATATTCGTCACATCGGCCACCGACGCCGCCACCTGGAACGGGGTCGGATCCTCGCCGTCCACGGCGGGAACCGGAAGGTGCCAGATACGTTTTCGCGCACTGTCGCGGAAGGCGTCGCTCCACTCGCCCCAGCCGTCGGCTTCGGTGAAGTACAGCCGTTCCGGGTCCCCGACCGGCACCAGACCTTCCGGCGGTGCCGCCGGGCTGGTACCACCGGACCAGACGTGGCCGGGCGCCGCCTCACTCGGGCGCAGGAACAGCACGGTCGCGCGGGCGCGCGGCTCGCCGTCCTGGCTCAGGACCGCGTCGATGAGACACAGCCGTGGCCCGGATCGCACCACCGTCGCCGAGGTGACCGAGGGGCGCATCCGCACCGCGCGGAACAGGTCCAATGTCCATCGCACCGGCTGCAGATCCGATCGGCCCAGCATCGCCAGGGTCCGCTCGGCCTCGCGTGCCAGGGCCGCGCTCACCGCGGGACCGCGCATCTGATCGGCACCCCAGCCGCTGCCCGCGCGGGATTCGGGATGCAGTTCCTCGGTATCCCCGTGCTTCACGCGGAAGAACGCACTGCTCATGGGTGCGGGACTCCTTCCTCGTCCGGCCCGCCGGTGCGCCGGACATCTCCGATGATCATCGACCGCGGCGGATTCGTGGTCATCTCCGGGGTCCGCCGGGCATCCGCCGCCGTGGTCGTCGGGGCGAGCGATTCGTTCAAGACCGCGCACCGGCGGCGGTCGAGACTGACGAGATGACCGACCACACCTTCACTCCCGCTCTGGGACGATTCGCACCCGTTCGCTTCTACGATTCCGTGGTCGCGCTGACCCGGGAGCGCCTGTGGCGGGCGCTGGCGGTGATGTACGTGGCGCCGCGGCCCGGTGAGGTGATCCTCGATGTGGGGTGCGGTACCGGCTCGTCGGCCCTGCTGGTGGCCCGGGTGCAGCCGGCGGCGGACATCATCGGCGTGGACCCGGACCCGGCCGTGCTGGCCGTGGCCCGCCGCAAGGGCGATGCCGCGGGTGCGGCGGTGCGATGGTGCGAGGGGATGGGAACCCGGCTGACGGAGGTGTCCGGTCCGGGAACGGTCGATACCGTCTTGTCGAGCCTGGTGCTGCATCAGTGCCCGCTCGAGGTGAAGCGGGCGATACTCGCCTCGATGCACGAGGTGTTGCGTCCCGGTGGCCGGCTGGTGATCGCCGACTACGGGGCGCAGCGGACGCCGGCGATGCGTTCGGCGTTCCGGATCGTGCAGTTCGCCGATGGTAAGGCCGACACCCAGCCGAATGCCGACGGCATCGTCGCGGAGTTGATGTGCGCCGGCGGATTTCGTGACGTACGCGAGGCCGAGGTGGTGTCCACGATCACCGGGTCCGTCTCGATCTATGTCGCGCGGCGGGACTGAGGGCACAGGATCGGCAGAATCTGCGTCGGCGTCATCCCCATCATCTCGCGCAGTTGCCGGGTGAAATGGGCCTGATCGGCGAAGCCGGCCACGATGGCGGCATCGGCCACCGAACTGCCCGATCGCAGTGCGCGCGCCGCCCGGCGCAATCGGGCCCACACCCGCCATCGCGTCAATGGCATACCGGCCTGGGCCCGGGCCAGCGCGCGCAGCCGCTGCGGGGACAACCCGACCGCCGCCGCCAGCTCCGGCATCGGAAACCCGTTGTCCCGCATCAGATCCATCGCGAGCTGCAGCCGGGGGTCGAGCTCGCTGGACGGAGTCGTCCCGGCCCGGATCTCGTCCTCGTCCACGTCCCGTAATTCGGGCGCCACGGTGATGCCGGCACCGCATCGGGCCCGCAGCCGATCGGCGAAGACGCACTGCGGTTCGACGAAGTAGATCGCGAGCCAGGTGGTGGCGCGGATGCGGTGGTGGTGCGCGGGCGGAACCAGCAGCACCGTCGATCGGTGCCGGGTTCCGGCCGCGTCCATCATCTCGACCCCGTCCGCGGCCATGGCGATCTGGAATGCGGCGTGCCGGTGGATTCCACTGTCGGACACCGGACCCCGATACGCCGCGTACCCGGTACCGATGGCGAATTGCGGGTTCACCGCATCGATCCTGCCGGAAGCGATGCGACGGTGCCGGTCAGGAGCGCCAGCGGTCGAGGAACCGGCGCCAGAATCCCCGCCGCCGGTGCGCCTCGGCCTCGGCCTCGGGTACGGCCGCGGCGGCGGGAGGTGGCGCCACGGTGGGGGGCACCGGGAAGTCGGGAGGCGCCGGCGCGGTGCGCGCCGGTGGTGGTACCGCAGTGCCCGCGGTTCGGTTCGGCGGTGGCGGTGCGGTGCGCATCTGTCCGGGGCGGGAAACGACGGGGATGCACGGCAGTTCGACGGTCGGATCGTCCAGATCTCGGCGCAGGACATCGCAGAACTGCGCGATCGACCCGTAACGATCGATGATCTCCTCCACCAGCACGTCGGCCGCCGGAGTTGCCGTGATCAGTTCGCCGCTCACCGTTCTCCTCACCCTCACGGCGCGGGTACGACCTGCCGCACCACGCGCTCAACCGTCATATCCGTGCGAACAACCCCCGAGCACCACCCACGACAAGACGGGAAAAATACGCGATCGCGCCCGCCTGAACGAATACGAATAACGCCGTGGTAATCGCTCAGCAACTATGTTAGTCAGCTCCGCCGGTGACTGCAAACCTCTTTGTTCGCGCCGAATACGGCGAAAGAGGGTGAATTTCAATAGATTTCGAACGGAATCGATGGTTGGGCGGATGGTGGGATGATCGTCGCCGCCATGCTCGGTGTTACAGCAAATGAGTGGCACAACGATGTGGTTGCGGATGTGTCACGAATGGCGTGGCGAGCGGACGGCCCACTCGGTGCCGTGGGAGCAAATGCGGCGGCGCGGGAATACCGGAACGCGGGCGGCCGGTTGTGTCAGTGGTGTGCGGATTTGTGGAGTACCGTCGCCGGCTCGGGATACCCCAAGGATGCGCAGGTCAACGATCGGATAGGCTTATTCGGTCATGATGTCGGCTTTCCCGGGTCCGGTCGCAGCGGCGCCCAAGACGGTCTACCTCGATCACGCGGCCACGACACCTATGTTCCCGGCCGCCGTCGAGGCGATGGCGGCTGCGCTCGGCACCGTCGGTAACGCCTCCTCGCTGCACGGTTCCGGCCGCGCCGCGCGGCGGATGCTGGAGGAGTCGCGCGAGTCCATCGCCGCCGATCTGGGGGCGCGCCCCTCGGAGGTGATCTTCACCTCCGGCGGCACCGAGAGCGACAATCTGGCCGTCAAGGGGATGTACTGGGCCCGCCGCGACGCGGACCCGCGCCGAACCCGCATTCTGGTGAGCGCGGTCGAGCACCATGCCGTCCTGGACGCGGTGGAATGGCTGCAGCAGCACGAGGGCGCGCAGGTCACGCTGCTCGATGTGGACGACGAGGGCACGGTATCGCCCGCGGTGCTGCGGGAGGCGCTGACCGCCTACGCCGACGACACCGCGCTGGTCACCGTGATGTGGGCCAACAACGAGGTCGGAACCGTCCAGCCGATTGTCGAATTGACTTCCGTCGCACAGGAATTCGGCATCCCCATGTTCAGCGATGCGGTGCAGGCGGCGGCTCAGCTGCCCATCGACTTCGCCGCGAGCGGTCTGTTCGCCGCCGGCTTCGCCGCGCACAAGGTGGGCGGCCCGCACGGCTGCGGGGTACTGCTGCTCGGCCGGCAGGTGGGATGCGTCCCGCTGATGCACGGCGGCGGCCACGAACGGGACCTGCGGTCGGGCACCTCCGATGTGCCGGCCGCGGTCGGCCTCGCGGCGGCGCTGCGTACCACCGTGCGGGAAATGCCCGTGCGCGCTGTGGAATTGACCGGCTTGCGGGACCGGCTGATCGCGGGGGTCCGGGCCGCGGTGCCCGATGCGATTCTCAACGGCGCGCCGGGGGAACGGCGAATGCCGGGCAACGCGCATTTCACCTTTCCCGGTTGCGAGGGTGACTCCCTGCTGATGCTGCTCGACGCGGCCGGTATCGAATGTTCGACCGGATCGGCCTGCAATGCCGGCGTCGCGGCGCCGAGCCATGTGCTGCTCGCGATGGGTGTCGAACCGAGGCGGGCGCGCGGATCGCTGCGGTTCTCCCTGGGGCACACCTCGACGCGCGCCGATATCGACAGATTGCTCGACGTTCTGCCGCCGGTGGTGGAGCGAGCCGAAGCGGCCGGACTGGCCGGTGCGAAGGGAGGTACACGATGAGAGTGCTGGCTGCGATGAGCGGTGGTGTCGATTCCGCCGTGGCCGCCGCGCGTGCGGTCGACGCCGGCCACGAGGTGGTCGGGGTGCACCTGGCGCTGTCGGCCACACCGGGCACCCTGCGCACGGGGTCGCGCGGGTGTTGTTCCAAGGAAGACGCCGGCGATGCGCGCCGGGCCGCCGATGTGCTCGGGATTCCCTTCTACGTCTGGGATTTCGCCGATCGGTTCAAAGAAGACGTGATCGACGACTTCGTCGCCGCCTACGCCGCGGGTGAGACGCCCAATCCGTGCCTGCGCTGCAACGAGAAGATCAAGTTCTCGGCCCTGGCCGATCGTGCGATCGCCCTGGGGTTCGACGCCGTGGTCACCGGCCACTACGCGCAGTTGTCCGACGGCGTGCTGCGGCGTGCGGTCGATGCCGACAAGGATCAGTCCTACGTGCTGGCCGTCCTCACCGCCGATCAGCTGTCGCGGGCGATGTTCCCGGTCGGTGACACCCCCAAGCCGCGCATTCGCGAGGAGGCGGCCGAGCGCGGGCTGGCGGTGGCGAACAAGCCGGACTCACACGACATCTGCTTCATCCCCTCCGGTGACACGCGTGCCTTCCTCGGTGCCTCGATCGGTGTGCGGCCCGGCGCGATCGTCGACAGCGACGGGCACAAGCTGGCCGAGCACGAGGGCGTGCACGGCTTCACGATCGGTCAGCGCAAGGGACTGGGCCTGCCCGGACCCGCGGCCGACGGTCGTCCTCGCTACGTCACCGGAATCGATCCCGATTCCGGGACCGTGCACGTGGGCCCCGCCGAGGATCTGGATGTGTGGACGGTGCGGGCCGACCGGGCGGTGTGGACCTCCGGTGCGGTGCCCGAGGCGCCCTTCGACTGCGTCGTCCAGGTGCGTGCGCACGGCGGGATGGCGCCCGCGACGGTCGCGGCGACCGCGGACGGTGGCCTCCTCGCGCATCTGCGTGAACCGCTCACCGGTGTGGCCCGTGGCCAGGCCGTCGTCGCCTACGTCCCGGACGCGGCGGGAGACAGGGTGGTCGGCAGCGCAACCATCGGCGCCACCGATCGCGAGCGTGCGGCGGAGCCGGTCGCCGAATCCGCCCGGTGACAGCGATCGGGGCGGCCACCGATGGGGCGCCGGGTGGCGCAACGGTCCCGGCCGGGGTCCTGTCGCATCGCGACCGCTGAGTCCCATCGGGGCGCTCGGTGCCGATGCGCCCACCGGCCTGCGACGGCGGGCGGCCTGCCGGTCTGGGAGGATGCGGTGGCCCGGCGGCCGATTCCTCCTGACCGGCGTAACCATCGAAATGGGTGACACAGTGAGCGAGAAGAACTCCGACGGGAAGTCGTGCCTGCACGGCGGTATCGCGACCGGCGTCGGTTCGTGGCCGGGCGCCGATCCCCGGGAGGCCGCCACGACGATCGTCGGCGAGCTGCCCGAGCTCACCCATCTGCCCGAATTGCCAGGTCGCGGTGCGGGTTCCGATATGGTCGGGCGCGCGTCGGCGCTGCTGGTCGATATGCAATTCGACACCACCACTCGCGGATACCGGCTCGGCGCCCGCCCGGGCGCGACGGCGCGCCGTGCCCACGACCTGCTGCGCACCGACCTCGACGCACTCGAAGAGGCGTGGGAGACGGCGGGTTACGCCGGAACCGGCCGGGTGGTGAAGGTTCAGGCGGTCGGTCCGCTGACCCTCGCGGCGCAGCTCGAACTGGCCAACGGCCATCGTGTGCTCACCGATTCCGGTGCGGTACGCGATCTTTCCGAATCGCTGGCCGAGGGGCTGGCATCACATGCGGCCGAGGTGGGCAAGCGCCTGGGCGCCGATATCGTCGTGCAATTGGACGAGCCGTCCGCACCGGCCGTACTCGAGGGCAGTCTGCGCGGCGCGAGCGTCCTGAACACGGTGCGTGCCCTGCCCGCACC
The DNA here is from genome assembly GCF_040679495.1 of Nocardia sp. NPDC052254. Classification (NCBI taxonomy): domain Bacteria; kingdom Bacillati; phylum Actinomycetota; class Actinomycetes; order Mycobacteriales; family Nocardiaceae; genus Nocardia; species Nocardia sp. NPDC052254. Next base: position 401,042 of record NZ_JBFAUW010000003.1, read on the forward strand.
CGAGGCTCTGTACATCCTGGACACGGTCGTCGCCGCTCAGTCCGGCCCGGTCCTGATCCACAGTTGTGCCACCTCGCCGCCGCTGGACTTCCTGCGGGGAAGTGCCGCCGCCGCAATCGGTTTCGATCTGTCGACGATCGCCACCGGCGATCTCGACGCCGTCGGCGAGCTGCTGGATTCCGGAAAACTCCTCGCGCTGGGCCTGGTTCCCACCGCTGCTCCGGCGACGCCGCCGACCTGGCGTCAACTCGCCGAGCCCGGCGTGCGGCTGATCGATCGCCTCGGCTTCGGCCGCCGCACCCTCACCGATCGTGTCCTGGTCACCCCGGCCTGCGGCCTCGCCGCCGCCCCGCTCGCGTGGGCCCGGCGTGCGCTGGATCTCAGCGCCGATATCGCCCGCGCCTACGCCGACGATCCGGAATCGCTCACCTTCGACTGAGCCCGCGACACCAACCGCTCCGGGGCCGCTCGAAGCTCACCGCGACGGTGGTCCCGGCGCCGCGGCTCCGGCCTCTCGACACCGTTGGTGAGCCGCGACCGCGCGTCTACGGGTCAGAATCCCTGCGGCGGGTCCGGATGGCCGATCTCCCAGCGCTCGGGTTTTCCGGGCGGGTATCGCACGGGGAGGTCCTCGCCGGGAAAGGGCCACTGGTTGACGTCCCAGGCGAAGCGTCCGTAGACCGTTTCGGCAGGCACGCTCGGGCCGGAGATCGTGCCGGTGATCGTCACGAACTGCTCGCCCTGACCGGCCGGGCGCGGGCTCACACCGGTGATCCGGAGCGTTCCGGCCTCCTGCGGTGCGCGCTGGAATCCGCCGGGCCGGCCACGGCCGCGGCGGAAGTTCATCAGCAGCGCCACCAGGGCGCCGGCGATCAACACGATGAACACGATCTGCAGCAGCATGCCTCCATGCTAGGCGGACAAACTGGACAGCCCGGAGATGCCGCGGTGAGCGGCGCGGGAGTCGAATCGCTCGGCCCGCACGGCCGGTCGTGCTACTCGCGCGACGGACGCTGCGGACCGGAAGGGTGCTCGTGCCGCGTGGCGCTCCTCGCGCACACGGGTGGCGGTGCGGGCCGCCGCGTACTCAACCCGTGGTGAGTTCGCTGGTCCCGGTCGAGGTGCGGCGCAGCTGCCAGACCCGGGTGCGGCGGGACTGGGATCGGCCGTTGCCCCGATCGACGAGAGTGCGGTTGCGCGTCGTGAAGATCAGCTGGGCGCCCCGGGAGTTGGTCTCCGGATTCTGGAACAGCTGGATCAGCCGGTCGGCGGTATCGCCGGTGAGGTGGGTGTCGATATCGTCGACCGCCAGGACCCGGCCGGTGTCGAGTGCGTCGAGCACGGTCGGCAGCAGGCGCAACAACGCCAGGGTGGCGGTGGACTCGTCGGCGATGTCGAAGGCGGCGTCGATGCCCGCGTGGACCAGCCCGAGCCCGACGCCACGCCGCGCGACCATCCGGGTGTAGAGGGTGTCGCGGGCAGCGCGCAGATTACTCAGTTCACGTTCGAGCTCGGTCGGCTCCAGGCCGTGGGTCTCGCGCAGCTGCAGGGCATGTGCGGGGGAGTGCGTGCACATGTCGAGTTCCTTTGCCAGGCCCGCGATTTCACCGTCCAGGTCGCGCAGGTAGTCGGCGTAGGCGGGATCGTTCTCGGCGAGCAGGACATCCTCGATACCCAGTTCCGCCGAGCGCAGCAACATCAGCAGCCGGGCGGCGTTGTGGGTGGATCGGGAGATGTGACCGCCCAGGCGTTCGGCGACGGCGTGCGTGTCCGCGGGACCGTGCTGCACATCCAGCGCGGCGGAGAACCAGCGGTAGGCCGGCACCAGTGCTTCGGCGTAGATCTGCCCGGACAGGCTGAGCAGCAACGCATTCGGGCGTACGAGAGGAATCAGCGCGCCGATGCCGTAGCGCACCGGCTCGAACATCGGCCCGATCCGGATCTGCTCGCCTTCGCGTTCGAAGACGATGCGTTTGCGGTTGTGCGGATGGGTGTGCAACCACTCGGCGGTGACATCGGCGTTGTCGATCCGGAAACCGTAGCTGTACGGCATGCCCTCGGCGACGAAGGTGGCGGCGAATTCCGAAGGACGATCCGCGAATCCGAGATGCGGTGTGCGCACGGGACCGGCATAGGGATCCCAGCCGGTGACCGAATGCAGCACGGCCTCGCGCATCTGGGCCAGCGCGTCGATCAGGCCGGACTTACCGCTGGCGGCGGCGCCGTGCACGGCGGTCACCGGTGCGGGCAGGGCACCGGCGCGGCTCCCGACCAGACGGAGCTCCTGCGGTTCGGCGAGGGAACGGTGATTGGTCACCTGAAAACTACGCAGCACCCGAGTCATCCTGCCGTCCGCGGCGGCGGGCCGCGACACCAGGGCTTGACATGCAACCAAAAGGTTGCCTACCCTGCTTCAGGCAACCACAAGGTTGCGTTCGGAGGTGATGGGTGGACGAGGTGTTCAAGGCGCTGGCCGATCCGAGTCGGCGGTCGCTGCTGGACAGCCTGAACTCCGAGAACGGGCAGACGCTGCGGCAGCTGTGCGGTGGGCTGGAGATGTCGCGGCAGGCGGTGAGTAAACATCTCGCCGTACTCGAGCAGGCGAATCTGGTCGTCGCCCGCCGGCACGGGCGGGAGAAGCGGCACTACCTGAACGCCGAACCCATCAACGCCATCGCCGATCGCTGGATCAACCGATACGACCGCGCGCGGGTGCACGCACTCGCCGATCTCAAAACCGCATTGGAGAGCGCGACCATGAGCGAGGAATTCGTCTACACGACCCTGATCCGGACCACGCCGGAAAAACTGTGGCAGGCCCTCACCGAACCGGCCTTCACCGGCCGGTACTGGGGTGCGAGTTTCGATACCGACTGGCGGGCCGGTTCGGAAATGGTGTGGCACCAGGGCGATTGGACGAGCAAGGATCCGGCGCAGATGGTGCTGACGGCCGATCCCTACCGGCGGCTGTCCTACACCTGGCACACCTTCGGCCCATCCTTCGCCGAGGCCATGGACATGCCCGCCGATCAGGTCGCGGCGTGGGCCGCCGAACCGCGGTCGACGGTGACCTTCGAGCTCGAGCCCATGGGCGAGGTCGTGAAACTGACCGTCGTACACGACGGGTTCCCGGAGGGCAGTGGCGTGCGCGCCGGTATCAGCCAGGGCTGGCCGAGCATCCTGTCGAATCTGAAGACCCTGCTCGAAACGGGGGAGACACTTCCCGAGTCCGCCGCCGGCTGACCCGTCTCCGGCGCATCGGCTCGTGTCGATGTGGCGCGGGTCGGTACAACCTCCGTAGGGTCGCCGGTGTCCGCCGATATCGCCGAAAGGGGCCGGTCGTCATGTTCGAGCGGGTAGTGCAGAAGTCGGTGGAGACGATGGTGCGGGCCGGAACGGGTGTGCAGGCGCCGCTGGCCGCGAAGTACGTGGCCCGGTTGCGTCGCCGCCACCCCGAACGCACACCCGGCGACATCGAACGTGGACTGCAATGGCGTTATCTGGCCGCGGTGACCACCAGTGGGACACTCGCGGGCCTGTCGGCCGCGGTGCCCGGTGTCGGCACGGTCGTCGGATTGGCCGCCAGCGGTGTGGAATCGGTGTTCTTCATGGAGGCCTCGGCGCTGTACGCGGTGTCGGTCGGCGAACTGCACGGTATGTCCGAGATGTCGTCACAGCAGCGGCGGGCGCTCGTGGTCGCGGTGGTGCTCGGCGAGGGCGGAGCGCAACTGCTGGGCAAGGGTGCGGGCCAATCGGCCAGGGACTGGGCCTCGGCGGTGGCGGACAAACTGCCGGTGGTCCGCTCGATCGACAATCCGATGGCACGGCGCTTCGTCGTCGGATTCATCGCCAAACGTGGTGCGCTGTTGTTCGGCCGGGCGCTACCCGCCGGAATCGGCGCGATCATCGGCGGCACCGGCAATTTCGCCCTCGGCCGGGCCGTGCTCGCCAACGCGGGCAACGCCTTCGGGGCCGCGCCCGACGATTGGCGCGACGCATCCGGTGACTTCGTGGATTCGACCCCGCCTCTCCGATAGCTTCGAAATTGCTGAAACCCGAGAAAATCGGGCTACGATCCCCTCATGTCATTCAGCCTCGCCAGATCTGTTCTGTCGTGCGCGTTGTCGGCGGCGGCCCTTGCGATACCGGTGATTTCCGCGCAACCGTCGGTCGCCGAGGTCGTTCCCATGGCTCCGCACGAAAAGACCTTCACCTCTCCGGGCGGTCCCACCTTCGTGGTCGGCAGTCAAGACGAGCTGATCAACAAGGTTCCGCCCCTGAACGCTTCGGGCGGCGTCCGTGAAGTCTTCGTCTCGGGCAGTGCCTACACCCGGTCCGATGCTCCCAGTGGCGGCACCCTCATGGTCGGCTATCACGTCGGCTGTGCCGTTGAGCTGCAGGGAGGCGGTGCGGGCCTGGGGCCTACCGCGTACCTGAACCCTGGAATGCTCTCGCAGGAGGATCTCGGCCCGACGGTGTCGGTCAATGTCGCGCCGGGCAGTGTGAGCGATGTGCCGCTGCTGAAGAAGGACGCCGTCTCCGGCGTTCCGGCCCGCATCAACATGCGTGACATCCATCTGGTGGTCAACGGCTGCATCGGCCCGGCGGTGGTGCGTCAATACGCGCTGATGCAATTGCACACGGACAGCCTCGACGATGTCGGAGTCGTATACGGCGATCCACTCTGGATTTGATACCGGTGTTCTGAAAACACGTCCGCATACGAGGACGGGGTCAGCTGCGGAAGGTTAGCTGCGGCCCCGTCCTCGTTATTTGTCTCGGGCACAGCGGATTTCCCGCGGGGCACCGCTCGACCGGGCGCGACGTGCCCGGATGTGCCGCGGTGATGTCGGCGGGCTCGGCTACTGTGCCACCTGTGAGCGAAACCGGAATCGACAGCGCCCGCGCCGCGGAAGCGCGCGATGCCGCGGATGCGGCCACCGCCGAGCAGCGCACCGAATGGCAGCAGCTGGCCGAACAGGTCCGCGAGCACCAGTTCCGGTACTACGTGCGCGATGCGCCGATCATCTCCGACGGCGAGTTCGACACGTTGTTCCAGCGCCTGCTCGCGCTGGAGGAGGCGCATCCGGATCTGCGCGCGCCCGATTCGCCGACGCAGCTGGTCGGTGGTGGTTTCGCCACCGATTTCACCGCGGTCGACCATCTCGAGCGCATGCTCTCGCTGGACAATGTGTTCGACGAGGAGGAGATGCGCGCCTGGGTCGCCCGGGTCGAGGCGGAGACCGGTCCGGCCACGCACTTCGTCTGCGAGGTGAAGATCGACGGGGTCGCGCTGAATCTGGTCTACGAGAACGGGCATCTGGTCCGCGGCGCCACCCGTGGTGACGGCCGCACCGGTGAGGATGTGACACTCAACGCCCGCACCATCGAAGACATCCCCGAAGAGCTCGGCGCCACAGCCGAATTCCCGATTCCGGAACTGCTCGAGATACGTGGTGAGGTGTATTTCCGGCTGGAGGATTTCGAGAGTCTCAATGCCGCCATCGTGGCGGAGGGCAAACCGCCCTACGCGAATCCGCGCAATACCGCGGCGGGTTCGTTGCGCCAGAAGGATCCGTCGGTCACCGCGCGTCGCCGGTTGCGGATGATCTGCCACGGTTTCGGCCGGATGGTCGGCTTCAGTCCGTCCTCGCAGTATGAGGCGTACCAGGCGCTGGCGGCCTGGGGACTGCCGGTCTCGGCGCACACCGTGCGGGTGCAGGGGGCCGATGCGGTCGTGGAGCGCGTCCGATACTGGGGCGAGCACCGTCACGATATCGAGCACGAGATCGACGGCCAGGTGGTCAAGGTCGACGAATTCTCGCTGCAGCGCCGGCTCGGCGCCACCTCGCGGGCCCCGCGCTGGGCCATCGCCTACAAATATCCGCCGGAAGAGGCCACGACTCGGCTGCTCGACATCCAGGTCAATGTCGGCCGCACCGGCCGGGTGACGCCGTACGCGGTGATGGAGCCGGTCACCGTCGCCGGGTCTACGGTCGCGATGGCCACCCTGCACAATGCCTCCGAGGTGCAGCGCAAGGGTGTATTGATCGGCGATACGGTCACCATTCGCAAAGCCGGTGACGTCATCCCCGAGGTGCTCGGGCCGGTGGTCGACGTGCGCGACGGTTCCGAGCGGGCATTCGTCATGCCCACGCACTGTCCCGAATGCGGAACCGAACTCGCTCCGGAGAAGGAGGGCGACGCCGATATCCGCTGCCCGAACCAGCAGCACTGCCCGGCGCAGTTGCGCGAGCGGGTCTTCCACATGGCCGGGCGCGGCGCCTTCGACATCGAGGCGCTCGGCTACGAGGCGGCGGCGGATCTGCTGAAGTCCGGTGCCATCACCGACGAGGGCGACCTGTTCGATCTGACCGAGGAGAAATTGCTCGGCACAACGCTTTTCGTCAACAAGGACGGCACCCTGTCGGCCAACGGCAACCGGTTGCTGCAGAATCTGGCCGCCGCGAAGGACCAACCGCTGTGGCGGGTGCTGGTCGCCTTGTCCATCCGCCACGTCGGGCCACCGGTCGCCCGGGCGCTCGCCGGGGAGCTGGGCAGTCTCGCGGCGATCGAGTCGGCCACGGTGGCGGAGCTCACGGCCACCGACGGTGTCGGCCCGACCATCGCCGCGGCCGTGCGGGAATGGTTCACCGTCGACTGGCATCGCACCATCGTGGCGAAGTGGCGTGCGGCCGGGGTACGCATGCAGGACGAGCGCGACGAATCCATCGATCGCAATCTCGTGGGCCTGTCGATCGTCGTAACCGGTTCGCTGCAAGGGTTTTCCCGGGACGAGGCCAAGGAGGCCATTCTGGTGCGGGGCGGCAAGGCCGCCGGTTCGGTGTCGAAGAAGACGGCGTTCGTGGTGATCGGTGAGGCGCCCGGATCCAAGGCCGCCAAGGCCGAGGAACTGGGTGTGCAGATCCTCGATGAGGACGCCTTCCGCCTACTGCTGGCCGAAGGCCCCGACGCGGTGCGGCCCGAGGCGGAGCCGGCCGGCGAGTCCGAGGAGTGAGTGCCTGATATGACACAGTCCGATACCCGGGTGCACATCCGTCCCGCCGTGGGCGATGATTTCGCGGCGATCGCGGAATTGACCGTCGAGACCTATGTCGGCGAGGGGCACGTCCATCCCGAGAGCTCGTATGTCGCCGAACTCGCCGACACCGAATCGCGCGCCCGAGTCGCCGAAGTGCTTGTAGCGGTGCGGGATTCACAGCTGCTGGGTTCGCTCACCATCGCCCGGCCGGGTACGCCCTACGCCGAGGTCGCCCGGGTGGATGAGCTCGAGTTCCGCATGCTGGCGGTCGCCGGGCAGGCCCGGGGTGCCGGTGTCGGCACGGCCCTGGTGCGCACCGTCATCGATGTCGCGCGCAACGAGGGTTTCGCGGCCGTGGTGCTGACAACCATGCCCGGGATGGCCGCCGCCCGCCGCATCTACGAGCGACTGGGGTTCCGGCACGTGCCGGAACGGGACTGGTCCACCCCAGGTGGCATACCACTGACCGTCCTGCGGCGCACCGACTGAATCGGTCGGCGCGGGAGACGGTGCGCGTTCGGCGGTGGCACCCTGCGCCGAACGGCCCGTACCCATGGTGCGATGCGGACGATCACGGGTGCGCCCGGATGTACTGGGCGGCACCCGGATTCAGGTCAGGACGGTGGCGACGATTCCGGCCAGATAGCCCAGGCGAGCGATTTCGGAGGGCCGGAAATCCGGTCCACCGGGACGGCCGAGGAGTATCGCCTTACCGGTGTCACCGAGCGGCGCAGCGGCGAGTTTGGTGTCCATATCTCGCCAGATCTGCGGCACCCAGTCGGCCTCCGGGTCGAGGTTGACCGGCTTCTCGAGCGGCATCCACGGCACCGAACCGGCCTGGGTCTCCGGCGCGCTGGCGCTGCCGACCAGGCGCTGACCACCGTGTGGACCCATCTCCATCACCGTGCTCCAGCCCACCTGCAGCACTCGCGGGACGCCGTCCACCAGGACCTGCAACCGATCGTCACGCGCCGTGGCGACCTGATCGATCAGTTCCAGCTCCCGGTGGGTATCGAGAATCCCGGAATATGGCCGTAAAGAGTCCACCCGCACATCGGTGAGGGATTCGGCGGCGGTGATCAGGGTATCGGGCAAAGCGCCCGACCCGACCTCCACCACCAGGTCATCGATCGCGTAACCGGCTCCGCGTTCGACGACATCCAGCGAGAGGATGTCGGCGCCGACGGAGCCCAGTGCGACTGCGAGTGAACCGAGACTTCCTGGGCGATCCGGAAGTTGCACGCGAAGCAGAAATGACACGTGCTTGCCTTCCTTTCCTGTGCGACCGAGACTTTCGGACGGATACCCGAGTCTCGCAATACTTACACCCACTGCTTTCCGTGAACCACTCGAAGCGGACGCAGTGAGTTGTGCCACACCACCTATTGTCGGCCGAACAGCAGGTGGCGTGCCAGTGCCGCACAGATGACGTTGTGGTGTCAACCTTGTGTCCGGCGGATACCGCGCCGACTACGACGTGCGGTATGCCCGACGGTCACCGATCGGGGTTGTGACCGGCTCCTGTGCGCGGCCCCTCCTACCAACCTACTAGGCTGTCCGGTGCGCAACACCCTGCGCCACCGATACGCACCAACCTGCCGAAAGGGGTTTCGCGGTGCCCGCCATCTCCCGCGACGAGGTCGCACACCTCGCCCGGCTCTCCCGGCTCGCCCTCACCGAAGACGAGCTCGATGTGTATGCCGGTCAGCTGGATTCGATCCTCAGTCACGTGCGGGTCATCACCGAGGTGGCCGCCGACGTACCCGCCACGGCCTCGCCGAATCCGACCGTGAACGTCACCCGGCCCGACGAGCCGGCCGAGTGCCTCACCCCGGACGAGGCGCTGTCCGGTGCGCCCGCCGTCGACGAGCAGCGCTTCATGGTGCCGCAGATCCTGGGAGAGGGCGAATGATCGATCAGGGCCGAATGCGACAGCCGAGCGTGACCACGCGGGCTCCCGGTCGTTCGCGAGGAGGTGCGGCATGACCGACGTGACCCAACTGTCCGCAGCCGAGCTGGCGGACAAGATCCACGCCCGTGAGGTGTCCTCGGTACAGGTCACCGAGGCGCATCTGCAGCGCATCGCAGAGGTCGACGGTGAGCTGAACGCCTTCCTGCATGTGGCCGGGGAGCAGGCACTGCTCACCGCCGCCGAGGTGGACGCGGCCATCGCCGCCGGAACCGTGGCCTCGCCGCTGGCGGGAGTTCCGTTGGCGCTCAAGGACGTTTTCACCACCACGGACATGCCGACCACCTGCGGTTCGAAGATCCTCGAGGGCTGGGTCTCGCCCTACGACGCGACCGTGACCTCGAAACTGCGGGCCGCCGGCATCCCGATTCTCGGCAAGACCAACATGGACGAGTTCGCCATGGGGTCCTCGACCGAGAACTCCGCCTACGGCCCGACCCGCAACCCGTGGGACACCACCCGCATCCCCGGTGGATCCGGCGGCGGTTCGGCGGCGGCGCTGGCCTCGTATCAGGCACCGCTGGCGATCGGCACCGACACCGGTGGTTCGATCCGGCAGCCCGCCGCGGTCACCGCGACCGTCGGCACCAAACCCACCTACGGCACCGTCTCCCGCTACGGCCTGGTGGCCTGCGCGTCCTCGCTGGACCAGGGCGGTCCGTGCGGTCGCACGGTGCTCGACACCGCGCTGCTGCACGAGGTGATCGCCGGGCACGACCCGAGGGACTCGACCTCGCGCAAGGCCGCGGTGCCGGACCTGGTCGCCGCCGCTCGCGAGGGTGCGCGCGGTGATCTGGCCGGGTTGAAGGTCGGTGTGGTGAAGGAACTGCACTCCGACAGCTATCAGCCCGGTGTGCTCGCCTCCTTCGACGCGGCGGTCGCCCAGCTGAAGGATCTGGGCGCCGAGGTGGTGGAGGTGTCGTGCCCGAACTTCGAGTACGCGCTGGCTTCCTACTACTTGATCCTGCCCAGCGAGGTCTCCTCCAACCTGGCCCGGTTCGACGCCATGCGCTACGGGCTGCGCGTCGGTGACGACGGCAACCACTCCGCCGAGCAGGTCATGTCGCTGACCCGCGACGCCGGGTTCGGCCCGGAGGTCAAGCGCCGCATCATGATCGGCACCTACGCGCTGTCGGCCGGTTACTACGACGCCTATTACGGTAAGGCGCTCCAGATCCGGACCCTGATCGCGCGGGACTTCGACAAGGCCTATGAGAGCGTCGATGTGCTGGTCTCGCCGACCAGCCCGTTCACGCCGTGGAAGCTGGGGGAGAAGGTGGACGATCCGCTGGCGATGTACCTGTCGGACCTGTGCACACTCCCGACCAACCTGGCCGGCCACTGCGCCATGTCGGTGCCCTCGGGGCTGTCCGCCGACGACGGGCTGCCGGTGGGGCTGCAGATCATGGCACCCGCGCTGGCCGACGATCGGCTCTACCGGGTGGGCGCCGCCTACGAGGCCGCGCGCGGTCCGATCGCCTGATCATCACACCGTCCGAACGGGCCGGTGGAGCCGATGTGCTCCGCCGGCCCGCGGTGTCAGGGGCGCGGCCAGGGGCGGCCGTCGAGACGTTCGATATCGGTGTTGAACCGCTGCAGGAAATCGGCGAATCGAGCGACGTCCTCGGGTGACCAGTCCTCCAGCACCCGGCCGAGGCCCTCGACGTTGGCATTGCGTTCGGTGTCCAGATCGGCCTCGCCGGCCGGGGTGATGCGGAATTTCCGGGCCATCCCGCCCTCGGGATCCGGTATCCGCTCCACCTGACCGGACCGCAGCAGTGCGGCGGTCTGGCGATTGAGGGTGGAGGCATCGAGCCCGAACGCCTCGCTCAGCTGACCGATCGACATGGGCCCCTCGATCGAGAGCCGGCTCAGCACCAGATACGCACTGCGATCGAGCCGGGTGCCATCGCGACGGTAGCGCGGGTGAATGGTGTAACGGCCGAGCAGCATGGTCTCGAATTCCACCAGATCCGTGGGCTTGTCCATGCCGTCCTTCCGCCGATTTTCCAGTTCTGACCTGCGAGAACCGGTATAGCACATGGCCTCGGACCGCTGGGCGGGGTGTACTGATCAGCAGGAACCGAGCGCGGTGCCCTGATCGGTGCCGTAGCGGTGTCCGTGACCGGGGCCCGGTGCGAGGGCCGAGAGCATATCCGCGGTGGTCTGCAACCAGCCGAGGACCGGCAGCCACGGCGGATGTGGTGCGTCGCGGCGGGTTCCGCCGAGATCCGGTGCGTGCCAGAGCAATCGGGGTGACCACTGCACCACGGGGTCGGAGGAGTTCGCCAGTACGGCCGCACCGCCGCGATGGACGGCCGCGGCGGGCGGACCGGCCCACAGCGCGGCGCACACCCGTTGGGTCCCGTCGCGGTCGTCGGCGAAGATCGCGCTGCCCGCGGTGGCCCCCAGGCTCTGACCGTAGACGTAGAGTTTCGGCGGTTGTGCCATCCCGGCCAGATGTCGTTCGATGCCGGTGAACAGCGCGCGTGCGGACCGTTCGGCGTCGGCCCGGGCGAACAGGAAGGTCGCCCAGCTCGGCGCCTGCGAATACTGCATGCCGATCAGCGTGGCGTCCCCGCCGAAGCGCTGGTCGAGTCCGTGCGCCGCGTTGGCGTCGAGCCAGCCCGATCCGGTGGGCACCATCATCACGAGATTGCCGCGCTCGAATCCGCCCGACCGTTCGAGTTCCCGAATGGCCAGGGCGACACGGGAATCCAGATCCGGTGCCGAGCGCAGGCCGATGTAGACCCGCGCGGACAGGCCGCGTTCGGAGACGAACTTGCGGCCCTCGGCACCGAGCGAGGACCAGCTCACGGCGGACTCCGGACTGCCCGAGCGGGTGAACGACACCGGCTGCACCACATCGGGATCCAGGGCGGTATCCGCGGTTGCGAAGGCCGAGCGCTGCCAGTTCACCGCCGCCGGCAGCAGTGCGAACTGGCAGGCGAGCACCGTGGCCGTGATCAGTGCCGCCGCCCGCAGTCGCCCCACATATCGCGCGGCCCGGCGCAATCCGCGCAGCACCAGCAGAATCGGGATGACGACCGCGATGACTCCGAGCGCCCAGTGCAGCCAGTACGCGGGGCCGGTGGCGGGAAAATCCATGGCCGCGCGCAGCCGGTTCTGCCAGTACCACGCGTAGCCGAGTGCGCCACCGCTACCGATCGCGCAGGCCACGGCGATCGGAACCCGATGCCGTGCGAGCCGGCGATCCACATCGATTCCGAAGCGCCCCAGTATCTTCCGGCCCAGTCCCGCCACCGCGAGTGGGACGAGTATCAGAACGGCGGTGAGCAAGGCCTGTGCGATCGAGGTCCGCGGCAACAACCCGGGCCACAGTGAGGTGATGATTCCGGCCGCGCTCGCCACGAGAGTTCCGATCCGCGGGTGACCGATCACGCGGGCCCGTCGGCCGATCACGCGGGCCCGATCGGCGATGGCGCGCACCGGCGGTGTGATCGCGTCACGGAACCGCCGGGCCGGATCGACGGAGGTGTCGGGGCCGGCCACTCCCGCGCGACGGTTCGGCTGCGAGGTGCGCAGTGCCGCCGTCCGGAGTCCCCAGCCCGGCCGCGGTACCGCGGTGAGTCCGCCCGCGGCGGCTATGGCGACGACCGGCACGGGTGTCGCGAACGCGCGCCGGAGGCCGGCGATCGCTCGTTCCACGACGGTGGAGTCATCGGCGCGATGATCGCGCCGGAGCACCGCGCGGTCGATGAGGCGGCCCGGCCGGTGGTGCCGCCATCGAACTCCGGTGCCGCCGCTCACCGGGGCGTCGCCGTGCGGCAGGGGCGACGGTGCCATCGCGGGTTTCACCGGTGTGGCCGGGTGCCCGGACGCCGCCGGTCCATCGGCGGGTGCCGTGCGGGCTGGCGAGGATGTGGTGCCGGGGCGATTGCGGGCCGGGCGGATCAGTCGTCGCACCACCGCGAACAAGGCGGCGACGAGCAGCAGCACCATGGCGACCGACGCCAGTACGCGCACCAGTTGGGGTCCGAGTTCACTACCGGAAAGCTGTGCGCCGAACAGATATTCGGGCATCGGCGCGGCGTAGTTCTGCCGCCGTGAGTTCAGGTCCACCGCGCCGGTCGCGATGGCCGCCATGGTGTCGCAGTGCAGGCGGGCCAGGGTGCCGTCGCGGGTGGCACAGGCGTCGTACATGTGCTGTTCGAGGGTGGCGTCGACGGCGCGGCGAGCCCACGGGCCCAGGGGGTGGCCGTGCAGTTCGGCATAGCGCAGCAGGTCGTAGCCCAGGTCGTGAGCCTTGCAGGCGGTATCGAATTCGGCGGGCAGCGGGATGGGCGAGGAGCACTGGCCGCCCGGATCCACCGGCACACCGTCCACCTCGACCGGCAGATACCCCTGTGCCGCACCGAAATCCGCCGGGATCACCGCGCGCTCGGGGTGCGGGCCGGTCAAGGCCAGCACCGCGCCGCGCGCGCCGGGATTCTCGGCGGCGGGGGCAATATCGGCCGCGCCGGCCGTGGGCGACAGCGTCATCGCCACACAGCCCAGCGCCAGAACGGCGGCGACGACACCGGCGATCCGCCGCCGCCCGCGATGCCCGATCCGCGGCTGCGTCCGCAAATACTTTGTGTCACGGTCTGTTTCGGCACATCGGGATCGCGGCGTCGGCCCCGGTGTGCGCGGACGGCGGGTCCGGATTCCGGCCGCATCCACTGCCACTGCATCGCTCATGGTGGTCGAAGGTAGGAATCCGGAGCCGGGCGGCACCTCCCGCCGCGGATCGATTTCGCCACCGCTACCGGGGTGCGCGGCGCGGCGCGGGTCATACCCCGGTAGGGGGTGTGATGTCGGACTTCGGGGTGAGGACGAATCGCCGCGAGCTTTCTAGGCTCGTCACCATGACATGGGTGACACGAACGGCGCGGCGCATCGGCACGACCGCGCGTACCCCCGCCCGGGCGCGGCTGTGGATCGACATCGTGACGTTCGTCGCCCTCGTGACGCTGTTCTCGGTGGGCTGGCCGACCCTGCACATCACCCACCAGGTCCCGGCGGCGGCACAGCCGTTCATCGCCGCGCTGGCGGTGTTCCCCCTGGCCCTGGTCCGTGTCAATCCGGCCCTCGGGTGGGCGATCTCCGCGGGCGCCGCCCTGCTGATCACGCTGGCGATACCGCACCAGCCGGGTAACGACCTGCCCTTCCAGGTGGTCCACATCCTGGTGCTGTTCGTCCTGCTGTTCGCGGTGGCGGTGCGCGCCCCGATCCAGGTCGTCCTGATCGCGTGGGTCTCGTCCTCGCTGCTGTTCGCCACCACCATGGCGGGCAGCGGGGACTCCTTCGCCGAGGCCGGTTTCGGCTGGCCGCTGGCGATGACCGGCCTGGTCGGATTCGGTCTGCTGGTGCGCTGGCTGGTGCTGTCACGCCAGGCTCTGGTCCGGCAGGAGGAACAGAACGAGCTGGAGCGGGCCCGGCGGGCGATCCTCGAGGAGAAGGCCCGCATCGCCCGTGACCTGCACGATGTGGTCGCCCACCACATGTCGATGGTGGTGGTGCAGGCCCAGACCGCGCCCTACCGGGTCGCGGAGGTCTCGCCCGCGGCACAGGCGGAGTTCGAGGCCATCGGCGCCTCCGCGCGCGAGGCGCTCAACGAGGTTCGCAGCATGCTCGGCGTGCTACGCAGCGACGGGCAGCTGCCCGAACACGCACCGCAGCCCGTGGCGGCCGATGTGGTGGCGATGCTCGACGGCGTGCGTCGCGCGGGTGTGCCGATCGAGTGGACGATCGAGGGCCCGCTGTCGGGGATCCCGGACACCGCCGGGCTGGCGCTGTATCGGATCGTGCAGGAATCGCTGTCGAACGTTTCGCGGCACGCGTCCGGCGCTCCGGTCACGGTGACGATCACCGTGAGCGCGGAATCGGTCGAACTGCTCGTCGGTAACGAGGCCGGGTCCGGAACTCCGGAATCGGACTCGGCATCCGGTGGTAGCGGAATCGCGGGGATGCGCGCGCGTGCCGAATCGATCGGCGGCATGCTCGTGGCCGGCCCTCGGTCCGAGGGTGGATTCCAGGTGTATGCCCGACTGCCGATCGGCGCCGCGATCGCGGTCCCGGCCACCGCGCTGCCGGGCTTGTCCGGATGAGCGCACCGGTCTTGCGTCGTATGTCCGAATCTGGCGTCAGCGCGAAGAGATTCGCAGGTGTGCGACATGGTGCACGCATGGGGTGGCGGCCGCGCTCGTGTAACACTTAGCGGCGATGCTCACCTATTTCCAAGCCATCGTCATCGGCGCGCTGCAGGGCGTCACCGAATTGTTCCCCATCTCGAGCCTCGGCCATTCCGTGCTGATTCCGGCCTGGCTGGGCGGGAGCTGGGAAAAGCTGGTCACCGACGGTGACTCCGAGAACGGAACGCCGTATCTGGCCTTCGTGGTGGCCCTGCACGTCGCCACGGCGATCGCGCTGCTGGGCTATTACTGGCGGGACTGGCGCGACATCATCATCGGCTTCGTCACGACGCTGCGCACCCGGCGCGTCGAGACCTCGTCCCAGCGACTGGCCTGGCTGATCGTGCTGGCGACCATTCCGGTGGGCATTCTCGGCCTCCTGCTCGAGCATCCGCTGCGCACCATGTTCGCGACACCGATCTACGCGAGTATCTTCCTCACCCTCAACGGCGTGGTGCTGATCGTCGGTGAGGGCCTGCGTCGGCGCAACGCCCCCAGCCTCGCCGAATACGGCCGGCGCTTCGCCGCGGACGAGGCCAGGCAAGAGGCGCGGGCCCACGGTGTCACCACCCAGGACGAGGTCGAGGTGGAGTCCAGCCAACGGCTCGCGGCACTGTCGGTGAAGGACGCCCTGGGCATCGGTCTGGCCCAGTCGGGTGCGTTGCTGGCCGGCTTCAGCCGGTCCGGGCTGACGATGGTCGGCGGTCTGCTGCGCGGTCTCGATCACGAGGACACCGCGAAATTCGCCTTCCTGCTCGCCACCCCGGTGATTCTGGCCGCGGGTGTGCTGAAACTGCCGGAGCTGGCCGGTCCGCAGGCCGCGGGTATCCACGGCCAGGCACTGGTCGGAGCGATCGTCGCGGGTGTGGCGGCCTGGCTGGCGGTGCGTTTCCTGGAGCGGTTCTTCAAGACCCGTACATTGCTGCCGTTCGCGATCTACTGCCTCGTCGCGGGGTTGCTGTCGATCGTCAGATTCATCTGAGGCCCGGATGTCGATCACCGTTCTGATTGCCGACGACCAGGCGATGGTCCGGCAGGGATTCGGGGCGCTGCTGGCCGCCCAGCCGGATATCAGTGTCATCGGCGACGCACCCAACGGTGTGGTCGCGGTGACCGAGGCCAAGCGACTGCGCCCCGATGTGGTGCTGATGGATGTGCGCATGCCCGAGATGAACGGTCTCGATGCCGCGCGCGCCATCCTGGACGCCGGATTCGAACCGCCCGTGCGGGTGCTCATGCTCACCACCTTCGACATCGACGACTACGTCTACGAGGCGCTGGGATTGGGGGCCAGCGGATTCCTGCTCAAGGACGCACCCGCCGACGAGTTGGTGCGTGCGGTGCGGGTGGTCGCCGAGGGGCAGGCGCTGCTGGCGCCGACGGTGACGCGACGCCTGATCGCCGATGTGACCCGGCGCCGCGCCCGTCCCCGGCCCGCTCCGGCGCTGAACTCGCTGACTCCCCGGGAGCGGGAGGTGCTGGAACTGATCGCCAAGGGTATGTCCAACACCGAGATCGCGCAGGCGTTGTTCGTCGCCGAGCAAACGGTGAAAACCCATGTCTCCAAGGTGTTTTCCAAGCTGGATCTTCGCGACCGCGCACAGGCCGTGGTGATCGCCTACGAATCCGGTCTGGTCACACCAGGCTGAGCACCCCGGGTAGGATCGCGACCTGGTGGTTGCCTGAAGGGGGAACGTAGGTGCTGAACAACGGTGACGTATTTGCCGGGTTCACCGTGGAGCGAATGCTCGGTCAGGGTGGGATGGGGTCGGTCTATCTGGCACGGCATCCCCGGCTGCCCCGGTTGACCGCTCTGAAACTGCTCAATCGCGAGCTCTACACCGATGCCGAGATCCGGGCCAGATTCGAGCGGGAGGCCGATCTGTGCGCGCAGCTCGATCATCCCGGCATCGTCGCCGTCTACGACCGTGGGGTGGAAGACGATCAGCTGTGGATCTGCATGCAGTATGTGGACGGCATCGACGCCGCGGGGGTGAATCCGCGGTCGCTGCCGCTCGAGCGGGCCGTGCAGATCATCGAGGGTGTCGCGTCCGCACTGGATTACGCGCACGACAACGGTGTGATGCATCGCGATGTGAAGCCCGCGAACATCCTGCTGGCCCGGGCGGTCGGCGGTAAGGGCGAGCGGGTGTTCCTGACCGACTTCGGAATCGCCAGGCTGCGTGAGGATTCCACGCACCTCACCCAGGCCGGGATGTTCACCGCGACCCTCGCCTATGCCTCACCCGAACAGATGACCGGCGCCGAACTCGACCACCGCTCCGACCAGTACTCGCTGGCCTGCGCGCTGTACTGGCTGCTCACCGGCATCGGACCCTTCGACTCCGAACATCCCACCGAGGTGATCCGCGGACATCTGCAACTGCCGGTCCCGCCGGCGAGCGCGCGCCGCGCCGGGCTGTCCCCGGCGATGGACGCGGTGCTCTCGCGGGCCATGGCCAAGCGCCCCGCCGAAAGGTTCGGCAACTGCAGGGAATTCGCGGCCGCGGCCCGCACGGCGTTGACCGCTCCGATGGCGCCCGCATCGGTGCCGGGCGCGGCGCCGACGGTCATCTCCGGGGCGGGCTCGCATCCGATGGGACCGGCCGGCGTGATGCCCACGGGGGCGGGCGGCGGACAGCAGCACTTCTCGACCGGCGGCCGGGGCGGTGCCGCCGGGACGACGGGTGCGCAGCTGCCGGGTGCCCCGGCCGCGGTGCTGGCGACTCCGCCGGTATCGGGGTTGCCGCATGTCGGCGCCGCGAACGCGCCACGGGAACCGATGCGGGGGCCGATGGCCGCGCCGCCACACTATCCGGGACCGCCCGGACCGCCCGTGGGATACGGTCCCGCGCCCGGTTATCCACCGCCACAACGGAAACGGTCGGGTGGCCTGATCGCGGCGGCCATCGTCGCGGCGATGGTGGCGGTGGCGATCGTCGTCACGGTCGTGGTCGTGGTGACCCACAAGAGCTCGAAGGGCGATGCCGATGCGATGCAGTCGGCGTTCCCGCAATTGGTGCAGAAGGCAAGCTCCTTCGGCGGCAACGGATACGACGATCAGGTCTGCTACACCGAACACGACGGGAAGGACCTGCGCACGCCGGGTACCGCTGCCACCGATCTGCGCCTCGGCTCCTGGAAACTGGCCTATGACTGCTGGGGGAACTCCGGCACACCCGCTTACGCTGTGCTGGGCTACGATTCCCGGTCCGATGTGCAGACCGTGATCTCCGGGCTTCCGGACAACACCAAGGGTTTCGGCGTGAGCGACGACGGCGTCGGCTACAACAGTTATATGTGGCGGACCTCGGATTCGGCTGTCCCCAATGAATTCTGGAAGGTCATCGCCTTCCGGGACGACACCCGGTCACGGTTCCTGATCATCGCGCACGAGCAGTACTGGACGGTATTGCAGAAGGGGAAGACGTACCAGGAATTCGATACCTGGTGCAACAAGTTGCCGATGTCCTAGTGGGAAAAAGGTGAATCCCGTGCCCGGTACGCGGATGAGGATGCAGTGGCGGCCCGATGCGGGGCGCCTGGTCACGTTGATGGCCATCGGATTCGGGATGACGGTCGTGATCACCCGGCTCTATCTGATGGCCTCGGGATATCCCAAGATCGGTGGTAGCACCTATCACATCGCGCACGCCCTGTTCGGCGGTCTGCTGCTGGTGATTTCCTGTGTGCTGCAACTGATGTCGTCCGGGCGCACGGCCATCGTGTGGGCGGCGATCCTGGCCGGTGTGGGGCTGGGCCTGTTCATCGACGAGGTCGGGAAGTTCATCACCGCCGACAACGACTACTTCTTTCCACTGGCGGCACCGATCATCTACCTGGCCTTCCTGATCATCGTCGCCGCCGCGCGCTACGCGGCGAGCCGGCGGCTGCGATCGGCGGACCTGATGCTCGGCGCGCTGACCGAGGAGGTCGGCGATATGGTGTCGGCCCGGATGACCCGCCGCAGGCGCGAAACCCTGCTCGCGGAACTGGATCTGGTGCGGGTGGACCGGCTCGACGAACCGCGCCGCGAGCTGGCGGCGGCCCTGCGCGCCTACCTGCGGGCGGTGCCGTGCGATACCGAGCCACCGCTGACCGCTCGCGCCCTGGGCATCGCCCGCGGCGCCGAGCGGCGGCTGCTGCCGTTGCCGCTGGTACGGGTGCTGCTCATCACGGTACTGCTGGGCCACGGACTGTGGACGCTGCTACGGCTGGTGCTGGCCGTGGTCGTCATCTCCGGCTGGTCCTCACCCTGGTCGGAACTCGACCACATGCTCGATGTCACCGACGGGCACGGCTGGAAAGCGTTGTCGGGGTTGGGAATCGCGGCCATCGCCGAGGCCGTGGTCGGTATCGGCTGTGTCGCGGGGGCGGTCGCGTGGCTGCGCGGGAACGAGGATCGCGGTGTGCGCCTGGGGATCTGGACCAGCGTCGTATCGCTCACCGTGGTGAACGTCTTCGCCAGTTACTTCAGTCAGTTCCTGACCGTGTTCACCGCGATCGCCGAGGCGGTGCTGCTGTGGGCGCTGCTGCGCTACCGCGATCGCAGCAGCCGGTCGGGTGCCGACGAGCCCCGCGAACCGGCCGCCCTCGCCGATACCGTGCCGGTGCCGGAATCGGCACGGGTCCCGGAATCGGCGGTCGGCTGACCCCGGTTCACCCGAAGAAGGCGGCGGCCTCCGCGTGCCGGTCCCCGGGCACCAGCTTGAGCTGTTTGGTGGCCTCGGCGAGTGGTACCAGGCTGATCTCGGTGCCGTGCAGGGCGACCATCTGACCGAAGTGCCCGTGATGGACGGCTTCGGCGGCGTGCAGGCCGAACCGGGTCGCCAGCACCCGGTCGTAGGGGGTGGGTGAACCGCCGCGCTGCACATGGCCCAGCACGGTGGTGCGGACCTCCTTGCCGATCCGGCGTTCGATCTCCACACCGAGTTGATGCGCGACCCCGGTGAACCGCTCGTGACCGTATTCGTCGACCCCGCCCTCACGCAGGTGGAACGCGCCCTCCGCCGGTTTCGCGCCCTCGGCCACCACGCAGATGAAATGTGAGTCGCCGCGCTGGAACCGGCGCTTGATCATGGTGCACACCTCGTCGACGTCGAAGGGCACCTCGGGGACCAGGGTCAGGTGCGCACCGGAGGCGATTCCGGAGTTCATCGCGATCCACCCCGCGTGCCGGCCCATCACCTCCACCAGCATGACGCGCTGATGCGATTCGGCGGTGGTGTGCAGCCGGTCGATGGCGTCGGTGGCGATGGTGACCGCGGTGTCGTGGCCGAAAGTCGTATCGGTGCAATCGATGTCGTTGTCGATGGTCTTCGGGACACCGACCACCGGCACCCCTTCTTCGGACAGCCAGTGCGCGGCGGTGAGGGTGCCTTCGCCGCCGATCGGCACCAGGGCGTCGATGCCGTTGTCGTCGAGGGTGCGTTTGACCCGTCCCAGGCCCTCGCGCAGTACCTCGGGGTTGGTCCGTGCGGTGCCGAGGATGGTGCCGCCCTTGGTGAGGATGCGGTCGGTGCGGTCGTCGTTCTGGATCTGGATCTTGCGATCCTCCAGTAAGCCGCGCCAACCGTCCTGGAAACCGACAATCGCGTCCCCGTAGCGGCCGTTCGCGGTGCGGACGACAGCTCGGATGACCGCGTTCAAGCCTGGGCAGTCCCCGCCTCCGGTCAAGACTCCGATGCGCATGCCGCTATCTTG
This sequence comes from Nocardia sp. NPDC052254, assembly GCF_040679495.1. NCBI lineage: Bacteria > Bacillati > Actinomycetota > Actinomycetes > Mycobacteriales > Nocardiaceae > Nocardia > Nocardia sp. NPDC052254. Next base: position 421,950 of record NZ_JBFAUW010000003.1, read on the forward strand.
CCGCGTCCAGCCGCGCACCGCAGCCCCGCCCCCGTTAACCATGGGTTACAGCAACCTGCTACCGCAGGTGGGTGATCAGCGCGCGGGCGCGCAGCGGCCGGCGGGGAGATCGCCGAGATGTTTGGTCAGCAGGCCGGACATCTGGTTGAGAATCTGGGTGCCATCATCGAAGGTGCCCGAATTCGCCTGTGCGGCAAGGGCGACCGCGACATCCCCGTTCGGCGTGGTGACCAGGCCGAACTGCCGGACGAGGTAGCTGCCGCTGCCGTCGGGACCCCAGCCGCCCTTGAACCGGGTGTTCTCGAGATGCCCGAGGCCCCATTGCTGCCCCCAGACCACCTTGCCCATCAGTGAGGTGACCGTGTCGGCGTCGCGCAGGCAGGGCAGCTGAGCGGCGAAGCGCACCTGGTCGCCCAGTGCCCAGTCGGCCTGCCCGAAGGCCGAGTACTCGGCGCGGGATCGGCTCGGTGGCACGGTGGTCTTGCTGTCGCCGCCTTCGCGCAGTATCGCCTGGACCGCCTGGGACGCCACATCGGGTGTGCCCAGCGACTGCCACAGGGCGTCGGCGGCGGAGTTGTCGGATTCGGTGATGGCGGCCGACATCTGATAAGTGCCGGTATTGCCGTTGGTGTGCAGAACCGCAAGGGTCAGCGGGACTTTCATCGTCGACCAGGCCGGGCCGGAGTTCCAGTCGCCCATCTGGGCGATGCGCTGCCCGCCCACCGCCATGATGGCCATTCCGGCCCGGCCGTTCAGGCTCGGCCGCAAATCGGTGAAATCGGCGGCGAGTGATCCCGGTAGCGCGAACATCGTGGCCGGTGCGGCCGCGACGGAGGCGGCCGCCGAGCTCGTGGTCGTCTCCGTGGTGTCGGCGGTGGTGGAACACGCCGCCGAACCGAGTAGCACCATCAGCCCGGCCACGGCCGCCGTACAACGAAAACCCTTGGCCCGCTTCATTCTCGGCGAATTGGGCCGGTGCTGCCGCCGGTGTGATGCGTGCACCCGTTCACCTCCACATCTCCGGATGGCCCGTAACGACACCACCCGTCAGACGTGGAATTCTGTGCGGTCGCGGGGCGCTGGTCAAATGGATCGCCCGCCACCGGCGCATATGCGACGCCGGTCCGTTCACGCCGTGCACTCACCGCCGCGCAGTTCGTGGACATGTTTGGCCACCACCGCCGACATCCGGTCCATCATCGTGATCGCGTCGTCATAGCTGCCCGAGTCCGGTTGGGCGGCAATGGCTACTGCGACCTGCCCGGACCAGGTCGGGATCAGGCCGAACTGGCGGACCAGATACGCCCCGGTCTCGTCGTCGGGGCCCCAGCCGCCCTTGAATTCGGCGCCCACGAACGAGCCGAGGCCCCAGCTCTGACTCTCGGTGATCTGCTGCATCAGATCGATCACCCGGGACGCGTTGCGCAGGCACGGCAGGTGGGCCGCGAAGCGCGACTGCTCGACCAGGCTCCACGGGGTGGCGCCGAAAACCATCGGGTCGTCGATGGCCTGGGCGGCATCCGGATCGTGCCGATCGGCGACATCGGTGGTGGTGTCACCGGCCTCGCGCAGCACCGCCTCCACCGCCTCCGCGGCGGGCTCACCACCGCCCAGCGCGATCCAGAGTGCTTGCGCCGCATCGTTGTCGGATTCGGTGATCGCCGCGCGTGCGGTATCGGCCAGGCCGATCGGATCGCGGCGCAGGGCGGCCAGCGCCAGCGGCACCTTGATCGTCGACCAGGCGATTCCGGTACTCCAGTCGCCGACGGTCAGGACCCGGTCGCTGCCGACGGCCGTCACCGCCAGGCCCATGTGCCCGGGGAGTTCGCTCTGTAGTTTCGCGAAATCCGCGACGAGACCGCCGGGGAGTGTGAGCGCCTTGTCGGGAACCGGTGCCGGGCGAACCATTTCCGTGACCGGTCCAGAGGCGATCGGGTCGGTGCCGACCGCCACGCTGTGTGCCGAACATGCCGAAACGAGAAGTGCCAAACCTGCCGTGAACAACCGCCGCAAACCCGGGCGCCCGAAGGGCGTCGGGTCAATAGACATAGACCACCGCATTGTCGCCACCGGTGCAGGTGACGACCTTTCCGGAACTGGTGCAGGTCATCGGATAGGACCGGCCGGTCACCGGGCTCACCGCGATGATCGAGGTGCTGGCATCGGCGCTCGCCGCACTGGTCGCGCCGTGGGATTCGGCGGTCTCGGCATACGCCTGGCGCACCGCTTCGGCGAATCCGCAGGAGGTGACCGAGGAGCCGGTGGCGGTCTTGCCGAACGAGCTGTCCGCCGAGGCAGTCGTCTGCGAGCACGGGCTGGCGCCCACCGGCAGGGCCGCGGCGCCGCCGGTCGTGGTGGTGGGCGAGGCCTTCGTGGTGGGCTGCGCGATGGGCGCGCCCGAGCGCTGGGCCGCGGTGACCGGGGCGGCCGCCGCATCCGGTCGATCGGTGCTCGGCGAAGACCCGAACACCTGCCAGCAGACCACGCCGATACCGACGACCACGGCCGCACCCAAGACGCCCAGGACCACCGGGACCCGGACCGAACGGGATCGCGTGGTGGCCGCGTCGTCGTCGTAATCGGCTGCGGCGAAGGCGAACTCGTCGTCGTCATCGTCCGTGCGCGCCGCGGGTTCGGCGTAGCGCAGATCGTCCTCGTAGCGCCGGATGACACCTTCGTCGGAGTCGTCGTAGTCGTCATCGCGGTAGCCGGTGCCGCGGTCGTCGGTGCCGTCGCGCGAATCCGCGTAGTCGTAGTCGCGGTAGCCGGCATCGTCGTAGTCGCGGTCGTACTCGGCATCGTCGTACTGCGAGTCGTCGGCGCGGGCCTCGTCGTAGCCGCCGTCGTCGAAGGATCGCTCCCCGGTCAACCCGGCGATATCGAGGAACTGGGTGTCGCCGTCCTTACCGGTTCCCGCGCCGAGCTGCGACACGTCCAGGAATTGGGTGTCGCCGCCCGGTGCTCCGGTCTCGGCAGCCGGCGTCCGGGCGCCGTAGCCGGAGTACGGGTCGGTCCGGGGCGTGCTGCGCAACTGTGCGGGATCCAGCAGCTGGGTCCGGGGATCGCCGCCGGAATCCTGAACGCCGGCCTCGTGCGGTTCGTCATGGCCGCCGCCGGCGCCGTGCACGCGGGCCGGCTCGGCCGGGCGCACGGGCACCGATGACCGCCGACCGGTGGCGGGAGCCGGTGGTGCGTCTTCGCGTAGCTGGTCGAAGTGGAATTCACCCGGCCGCACCGAGCTGGCGCCGGACGGCTGGATCACCGGCAGATCGCCGGTGGTGTCCTGCTCGTCCGTGCTCGCCGGCGCGATGATGCGCAGCGTTCCGGTGGTCTCGTAAGCGGGAGAGGTCGCCGGGGGAGCACCGGCGCTGTCGCTCCTGGACGTCGCCGAGGCTTCCGGAATTGGTTGCGCGGCAGCAGAATTCGCCTCTGTCGACGCGGGAGTGGAAGACGGTGCCGCGGCGGGAGTGTCCCCGGCGTCGCCGCCGCGCGGCTGGAACCGCGCGGCGATGGTCGGCCCCTCCGGGCCGAACGGCTGGAACGTCGTCGGTTCCGGTGCGCGGCGATAGTCGTTCGCACCCGCGGCCGCGACCTCGGCCGCGGTCGGTCCGGAGGACGAGGACGAGGTCTCGGCCGGTGGGGTTTCCGCGGCGGGCGGCGGGTCCGCGAGCAGTTCCGCGCCGAAAATCGTCGTGGGTGGATCGATGACGGAGTCCGGGGCGGTGGTTCGCGTGCCCGCGGCCAGCGCCGCCCGTGCCGCCCCGGCGAACTGCCTCGCGGTCTGGTACCGATCGGCCGGTGCCTTCGCCATCGCGCGCGTGATCACCGCGTCGAACGCCGCCGGGACATCGGACCGTTCGGCGCTGGGACGTGGTGGCGGTTCGGACAGGTGGGAGCGGATCAGCACGCTGACGCTCTGCGCCGAGAACGGCGTCGCGCCGGTGAGGCATTCGTAGAGCACACAGGCCAGCGAATAGATGTCGGCGCGCGCGGTGATCGAGCCGGAATCGAACCGCTCCGGCGCCATGTAGGTGTAGGTGCCGGCGGCGTGGCCGGCGGTGGTGACCGCGGATTCGCCATCGCTGCGGGCGATACCGAAATCGGCGAGATACGCGAAATCCGAGGGCGTCACCAGGACATTGGCGGGTTTCACATCGCGATGCGTCAGACCGGCGGCATGGGCCGCGTCCAGCGCGGCGGCCAGCTGTTCGACGATCGCGACCGCGCGGTCCGGTGCCAGCGGGCCCTGACGCCGCAACAGCGTGCGCAGATTCTCCCCGCGCACCAACCGCATGTCGACGAACAGGACGCCACGGATCTCACCGGAATCGTGGACCGGAACGATATGCGGTTCGGCCAGCCCGGCCACCGCTTGGGTTTCCCGGTGGAAACGCTCCGAGTAGGCGGGGTCCATCGCGAGTTGTTCGGGCAGCACCTTCAGCGCGACGACGCGATCCCGGCCGGTGTCGAACGCCTCGTACACCTCACCCATACCGCCGCGACCGAGCAGCGAACGCACCTCGTACGGGCCGAACCTGGTACCGGCCAGGGATCTCGGCACTTCCACCGGTGAACCTCCAACTCCTGGGCAAGGTGGCCAACCTGCCCGGCGCCGAACCGGGTTGCCTGCCCCTCAGAACGCCGATTCTCCGGGTGCGACCACGCCGTGGTCAAACGCGAAGACGATCGCGGCCGCCCGATCCCGTAACCCGAGCTTGCCGAAAATATGTCCTACGTGGCTCTTTACCGTCACTTCCGAGATGCCGAGCTCGCCGGCGATCTCGGAATTGACCCGGCCGCGGCCGATCAATGTGAGCACCTCGAGTTCGCGCGCGGTGAGCTCTCGCATCCGGGAGTGCCCTTCGGCCGGAACCGGGCGCGCGGTGCGATAGGCCGACAGGACCCGGCCGGTGACCGAGGGATCCAGCCACGACCCGCCCTCGGCCACGGTGCGCACCGCACGGATCAGATCCTCGGCGGGGGAGTCCTTGAGAATGAATCCGGCGGCACCCGCCCGCAGTGCCCCGGAGAGCAGGTTGTCGTCGTCGAAGGTGGTGAGTACCAGCACCGGCGGCGGATCCTCGCGGTCGCGCAGCCGGCGGGTGGCGTCGATACCGCCGACCCGCTTCATCCGCAGATCCATCAGCACCACATCCGGCCGATGGTCGGCCAGCGCGGCCGGTACCTCGTCGCCGTCACCGCACTCGGTGACCACGAAGCCGTCGCGGCGGCGCAGGATGCGGCGCAGACCACCGCGTACGAGTTCCTGATCGTCGACGACGAGCACGGACGTGGTCGCGGTCTCGGTGATCGGCACCTGGCCCGAATTCACATGCCCTCCTGTGTCCAGGTGAGCCGCTGCGGGATCGTCGCTCACATGCCCTCCTGTATGTTGCGGGACACCCGCACCCGGTCGGGCAGGTGAGCCGCTGCGCGAGTGTCGCTCACATGCCCTCCTGTGTTCTGCGGGACACCCGCGCCCGGTCGGGCAAATGAGCCGCTGCGCGAGTGTCGCTCACATGCCCTCCTGTCGCTTACGAGTGAGCGCCGTGATCGCCTCCTGCACCAGCGCCAGCGGATCCTCGAGTCCGGTGACCCGGCACGCGTCCGGGCGCTCGACCGGGATGCGCGCGCTGACCTGCCAGTCCGCACCGGCCCGCCCGGCCGTCAGACTGCCGCCCAGCGCGGTGGTGCGCTGGCGCATCCCGTTGATTCCCATCCCGCGGCCGGTGCGCGGCGCGGGTCCGGCGGGCAGGGTGTTGCGTACCCGCACCGACACCTCGGCATGGGTGACGGTGATCTCGAGCGTGGCGTCGGCGCCGGGCGCGTGCTTGGCGATGTTGGACAGTGATTCCTGGCTGATCCGATACAACGCCAGCCCGGTCGAGGCGGACACCGATCCGGCGTCGCCGGCGAGGGTGTAGTTCACCGGCAGGCCCGCACCCACGAAATCGGCGACCAGATCGGCGACATCGTCGAGTCCCGGTTCCGGCGTCGTCGCGGACGGGCGCTGATCCAGCAGTCCCACCGTGTGACGAATGTCGGCCATCGCCTGGCGGCCGAGTCGTTCCGCGTCACCGAGTGCGTCGATGGCCTCGTCGACATCGCGGTCCGTTTCCAGTGAGTGCCGGGCCGCGGTGAGATGCAGCAGCGTGACGCTGAGCGAGTGGGCGATCACATCGTGCACCTCGCGCGCGATGCGGCGGCGCTCGTCGTCGGCGGCCTGCACCGCGCGGATCTCCTGGTTCTCCCGTTCCTGATCGAGCGACTGCCGCTGGAACTGCAGCATCAGCCCGACCATCCAGCCCAGGACGATCCCGACCACGTATATCTGTACCTGGCGATCGCCGTAGCCGAGGGCGTAGAACAGCAGCATCTCCGCGATCGCGGCCGCCAGCCAGAACGCGCTGACCCGCTTCGGGGCGATGGCCGCGATCATGCCCACCATCACCGTCAGCACCAGCGACGAGCAGTCGGGCGAGACCGGCTGCAGCAAGAACAGTGCCTGCGCCGTGAGCGCGGACAGGCCGAACACCACCGGCTTCGGCGGTAGATCGAAGAAGAACATCACCGGATAGCAGGCGAACAGCAGCACCACCGCCAGGAAGGGCACCCCGGTGGCGAAGTAGTGGGTGCGCAGTGCGGCGGCCGCGATCGCCGCGATCATGACCGCGATGTCGGCGGTCACTACCACCGACATCGGGTAGCCGTAGGACATCTCCTCGACGCGCCTGCGCATGGTGCCGGCGGGATCGTGGATCAGATCGACGATCCGGCGCCCGAACCGGCTCAGGGCCAAGGGCAATGCGCCGGGTGGTTCGGCCGGAGGCTGCGATGTCCCCGGACCGTCCGCCTCCGGCTGTGCCGGGGCATCCGACGCCGCCGGAGTGGCCGACCCGGCCCGGGCAGGCCCGCCCCGGCGACCGTGGGCGCTGGTCAGGTCCATGGTCCAAGGCTAGTCGCCGTCGTGGCGCCGTCGCATCATTCCCGGAAAGGGCCCACGCTCCTACCGTGGTAGGACCTCGAGTCTCGTCCGCGGCACGACGAATCGGCAGGGTCGCGTCCGTAGCGTGAATCGCACAGCGTCCGGATGTGAGGTCCGGATGCCCGACTCGAGGGGACGAGTTCGATGACTTGGCAAGACCAGCACGCTCGGACCGAAATCCTGCACGAGGTACTCACCCGCGCCGCGGCGGATCCAGCCGCTCCCGGCCTGTTCCACGATCTGCCCGAATGTGATCGCTTGTTCGGCGGCCCCGCCGGACTGCTCGACGCACTGCGGTATCGGTGGGACAACCATCTGAACGCCAAACTCGATCAGGCGCTGACCGACGGGCAGTCGCCGGCCGAGGCGTATGCCGAACTATCTGCTGAACAGCCGGTTCTGCGCGCAGTACTCGATGCGCACGAGATCCGGCAGTGGCGGCGCGAGCCCGCCTTGGCACGCTGAGCGACAATCCGACCGGTCGCGATGTGATGCAGTCGCGTCGTCACCGGACCGACAGGAGAAAGAAAGAGGGGTGGGACCGCCACCATGTTGGAATTGACCGACATCGTGAGGGAATACCGAGTGGGCGACCAGCGGGTTCGTGCTCTCGACGGCATCAGCCTGCGGATCGAGGCGGGGGAGTTCACCTCGATCATCGGCCCGTCGGGTTCGGGCAAGAGCACGCTGCTGCATCTGCTCGGCGCGCTGGACTCACCGGATTCGGGTTCGATCCGATTCCGGGGTGAGGAGATCGGCGCACTCGACGACGACCGCCAATCCGAATTCCGCCGCCACCGTGTGGGTTTCGTCTTCCAGTTCTTCAACCTGCTTCCGACGCTGTCGGCCTGGGAGAATGTGGCGGTCCCGAAACTGCTGGACGGCACCGGATTACGCAAGGCCAAACCGCGAGCGCTGGAACTGCTCGATCGAGTCGGCCTCGCCGATCGCGCCGACCATCGTCCCGCCGAGATGTCGGGCGGGCAGATGCAGCGCGTCGCGGTGGCGCGGGCGCTGATCATGGATCCGCCGCTGATCCTGGCCGACGAGCCCACGGGCAATCTCGATTCCAGAACGGGCGCGGCCATTCTGGAGTTGCTCGGCGACATCTCCGGTGCCGGAAATTCGGTGGTGATGGTCACCCACGACATGGTCGCGGTCGAGTACTGCGATCGGGTGATCACACTGCGCGACGGACGCATCGGTTCCAACGAGCCGGTCGGCGGCCGGCGCGCCACGGCGGGTGACGACGAGGTCCGTGACGGCGACGAGGTGGTGCGCGCGTGATCACGGCCGGCTGGGATCGGCTGCGGCTGTTCAATATCGGTGAACTGTTCACCCACAAGGGCCGCACCGCGATGTCCATGGCGGTCATGGGGGTCTCGGCGGGTCTGCTGGTGGCGGTGCTGAGCATCTCCGGTTCGGTCACCGGTTCGGTGGACCGGCTCACGGCGGCCCTGGGTGGTAAGGCCCAGCTCGAGATCTCCGGGATCACCGAGAGCGGATTCACCCAGGACATGCTGCCGAAGGTGCGCCAGGTGCCCGGTGTGCAGGCCGCGGTGCCGATGATCCGCACCGGCGTCGGCGACCGGGCGGAGCACACCCTGCTGATCGGCGCGGATGCCTCCGTCTCGGCCCTCGGCAGCGATGTCGACGGCGCCATGCGCGATCAGGCCGCGAAACTGCTGTCGGTGCCGGACGGTGTGCTGGTCGGCGCCGCGCTGGGGCATCACGAGGGGGAGAAGTTCACCCTCGGTTCGACCGAGGTGACCGTCGCCGGGGTGATCGACGACGGCACCGCCCACAAGATCAACAGTGGTCATCTCGTGGTCGCCACGCTGCCGATCGCTCAGGAAATCGCCGGCCGCCCAGGCATGCTCGATTCCGTCCAGATCGTCCCCGAGCCGGGAGCCGATCTGGGACAGCTGCGTTCGGCACTCACCGCCGCGGTCGACGGCCGGGCGGTGGTGGCCGATCCGAGTCTGCGCGCCGCTCAGGCCGGTGGCGCCATCCAACTGGTGCGCTTCTCCACCACGATGGCATCGGCCGCCGCCCTGATCGTCTCGGCGTTCCTGATCTACAACGCGATGAGTATGGCGGTGGCACAACGGCGTCCGACGCTGTCACTGCTGCGCGCGATCGGCGGCAGACGGGGGCCCATGGTGCGCGACCTGATCGCCGAGGCCGCGGTCGTCGGCCTGCTCGGCGGGGCGATCGGCTCGGTGATCGGCATCTTCGCCGGACGCACCGCGATCAACCAGATCCCTTCGGCCATGATGGCCGCCATCGAGACCCGCACCGAATACATCGTGCCGTGGTACGCGATTCCGGCCGCGATCGCGGCCTGTGTGGTGGCCAGTGTCGCCGCCTCGGCCATCGCCGCCCGGCAGGTCTACAAGGTGCAGCCGATCGAGGCACTGGCGCCGGTAGGCGTGGGCAAGGCCGACGCGATCGGGCCGTGGTTGAAGGTGGCCTCGTTCATCGGCGGTGCGGCGCTGATCGTCGCGGCGATCTTCATCGCCCGTGCGGATCTCGGCCGGGTCTCGCTGGTCGCGATCTCGCTGTCCATCACGGGCGCGGTCGGTGTGTGCTTCGCGGCGATGGGCCCGATGGTCGCGATGGCGGCCGCGATCGCCCGGATCTTCGGTGCGCCGGGAGCTCTGGGCGCCACCACCGTCGAACGGGCGCCGCGGCGGGTGTGGGCCACCTCGATGACAGTGATGATCGGTGTCACCGCGGTGGTCGGAATGGGCGGCGCCTCGGCCAATCTCGTCGATTCGGCGACCGATTCGTTCTCCGATCTGGGAGAACGCGATGCCTACGTCAGCCCGACCTCGCTCGCTCAATTCCCCACCGGCCCGCTCCTTCCCGCGGATCTGAAGGAGAAGGTGCAGCGGGTGCCGGGCGTGGCCCGGGTGGGCTCGGGACAGATGGCCTTCGCGACCGTCGGCGGTGACCGGGTGATGCTGCAGGCCTACGAGTCGAATATCCGGTCCTCGATCCTCGACGGTCTGGGAGCCGATGTCCTGCACCGGATGTCGACCGGTGAGGGCGTGGTGCTGTCACGTGATGTGGCGCGTTCGCTGGGTGTCGGGCAGGGCGCGCGCATCCAACTGCCGACGACGAGCGGGATCCATTCGGTCGAGGTGCTGAAGGTGGTCCCGTACTTCTCGGCGCTGTCGGGCATCGTCCTGATGGATCTGGACGTCCTGCGCCAGTGGTACGAGCGGCCCGGTGAGACCGTTCTCGGCGTGGGGATGGACCCCGGTGTCGACAAGGCGAAGGTGATCGAGGCGATCCGGGCGGTCGCGCCGGGTATGCACGTCGACACCGGCCCGGAGGCACTCGCGGCGGTCGCTCGCGGCGTGCAACAGGGCACGTCGCTGTCGGGTTCGATTCTGTGGATCGTGGTGCTGGTGTCGACCGCGGCACTGTTGAACACACTGATGCTGTCGGTCCTGGAGCGCAGACGTGAGCTGGGCGTACTCCGCGCGATGGGTACCAGCCGCACATTCCTGTTGCGCACGGTGCTCACCGAGGCGGCCGGGATCGGATCGACCGGTGCGATCCTCGGCCTGCTGGTCGGTGCGGCGGTGCAATACCTGGCGACGATGGCGATGGGCCAGGCGATGACCATCGACGTCGTCTACCGGCCCAGTCCCATGTTGCCGATCTACGCGCTCGCCGCGCTGATATTGGCGCTGCTGGGCTCGATTCCGCCGTCGCTGCGCGCGGCGCGGATGCCGATCGTCGAGGCCATCGCCGTCGACTGATCCGGGCAGGAGGGGAAGCCCCACACGGCCGGGCGTGTGGGGCTGCTCCCTAAACTGGTCGACATGACTGCACCCACGGTGGACTTGATGGACTATGCCGACGTCATCGACCGGTACGAGCCGGTGCTGGGCATGGAGGTGCACGTCGAACTGGGCACCGCGACGAAGATGTTCTGCGGATGCCCCACCGTGTTCGGTGCCGAGCCCAACACCCAGGTGTGCCCGGTCTGCCTCGGCCTGCCGGGCGCGCTGCCGGTGGTCAACCAGCAGGCCGTCGAATCGGCGATCCGCATCGGTCTCGCGCTGAACTGCTCGATCACTCCGTGGGGCCGGTTCGCGCGCAAGAACTACTTCTACCCCGACCAGCCGAAGAACTATCAGATCAGCCAGTACGACGAGCCGATCGCCACCGACGGCTACCTCGATGTGGTGCTCGACGACGGCTCCGTCTTCCGCGTCGACATCGAACGCGCCCACATGGAGGAGGACACCGGTAAGTCGCTGCACGTGGGCGGCGCCACCGGCCGGATCCACGGTGCCAGCCACTCGCTACTGGACTACAACCGCGCGGGCGTGCCGTTGATCGAGATCGTCACCAAGCCCGTCACCGGCGCCGGTGAGCGTGCTCCCGAGGTGGCCCGCGCCTACGTCACCGCGCTGCGTGAGGTGCTCAAGTCGCTCGACGTCTCCGATGTGAAGATGGAGCAGGGTTCGCTGCGGTGTGACGCCAACGTCTCGCTGATGCCCAAGGGCGCCAAGGAATTCGGCACTCGCACCGAGACCAAGAACGTCAACTCACTGCGCAGTGTGGAGGTCGCGGTGCGGTTCGAGATGCGTCGCCAGGCCGCGGTGCTCGCCGACGGCGGCACCATCCTCATGGAGACCCGGCACTTCCACGAGACCGACGGCACCACCTCGCCCGGCCGCCCCAAGGAGTCCGCGGAGGACTACCGCTACTTCCCGGAACCGGATCTGGAGCCGATCGCCCCGGACGCCGGCTGGGTCGAGGAACTGCGCGGCACCATCCCCGAGTACCCATGGCTGCGCCGGGCACGTATCCAGGCCGAATGGGGTCTGTCCGATGAGGTGTTCCGCGATCTGGTCAACGCCGACGCACTGGACCTGATCATCGCCACGGTCGACGCCGGCACCACGGTGGACGCGGCCCGCGCCTGGTGGGTCAACTACCTCACCGAACAGGCCAAGGAGCGTGAGGTCACCCTCGAGGATCTGGCCATCACGCCGAAGCAGGTCGCCGAGGTCGTCGCACTGGTCGACGCCAAGACCATCAACTCCAAGGTCGCGCGCCAGGTCGTCGATTTCGTGCTGGCCGGTGAGGGCGATCCGGGACAGATCGTCGAGGCCAAGGGCCTGGGCATGGTGTCCGACGATTCCGCGCTGCAGGCCGAGGTCGACAAGGCGCTGGCGGCGAACCCGGATATCGCCGACAAGATCCGCTCCGGCAAGGTCCAGGCCGCCGGCAAGATCGTCGGCGATGTCATGAAGGCCACCCGCGGCCAGGCCGATGCCGCCCGCGTGCGCGAGCTGGTCCTCGCGGCCTGCGGCGCCGCCTGAGCGCACCGCCACACCGAAACGGGAAAGGCCCGGTCCGCCCGGACCGGGCCTTCGTCGTCACCGTCAGTCCGGTCCGCCACCGCCGCCACCCTGCGGCGGCGGGATGCGGACGATGCGGTCGTCCAGTGGTCCGGGGTTGCCGGACTTGTTGATCGTGCCCACCCACACATTGCCGTCCCCGCCGAGTGCCGCGCCGCCCAGCGAGCCGTACTTGTTCTGCGCGACCATCGTCGGTGCCGTGGTCACCGCGTGCGTCTTGGGGTCGGCGTCGGCGAAGGCCAGTGCCTTCAGCCCCGACATGGCGACCGCCACACCGTCCACGGCGGCGGCACAGCCGCCCGCTCCCGGTTTGTCGGGCCAGGTCCACGCGGTCGAGACGGTGCCGTCCTCGGCCAGTCGCTGCAGGCGGTCCTGGGTGGCGGTGCGGTCGGTGAACCAGACGCTGTCCTTGTGATCGGGGCACACTCCGCCGGCGGAGCCGATTCCGGACGCCAGCACCTTCGGATTCGCGTTGCCCGGGGCCGGATCGTCGATTTCGAGCAGTTTCCCGGCGAGTGATCCCGGATCGTTCGCCGACCCCGGATCGCCCGCGTCGCCGGTCAGCACCGCCAGTTTGGTGGGGCTGACGAAGGCCAGTGAACCGTGATTTCCGTCGGCGCCCTTGGGGATTCCGGTGAGGATGGGTTTCGGCTCACCGCCCGCGCCGATCCGCACCACGCGATTGTCCGAGGCGGTGGTGATGTAGGCGTAGATCAATCCGTCCTCGCCATAACTCGGCGAGAGCGCGACATCGCCGAGCCCGCCGTCGCCGGCGGCGTCGACATCGACGCGGGTGACCTCCAGCGGCGGCGGTGGCGTATCGCTCGGCCCGACGGCGGTGACCTTCAGAATGCGTCCCGTGACGCGCTCGGTGACCAGTGCCTGCTGCCCGTCCGGCAGCACCGTCAACCCACCCGTGGTGTCCAGGCACGACACCACGACCGACGGATCGGGGTCGATACACGGCCCGGCCGGACGCTGTCCGGTGGGTGGTGCCTTCGGTTCGCTGCTCGGGCCCTGTCCCTCGGGCTGGATGGTCGGTGCGGGCGAGAACGGGCCGGACGCGGAATCGTCGAATTGAGCACAGCCCGCCACCAGGCCGGCGGTGACGGCGAGGATCGACGCGACACGGCCGACGACAACCACACTCATTGCCCAAACGTTACGGAAATACGGCGGCGCGCGCTCGCAGGGGGTGGCGCACCCTGGCCAAGGCACTGGTCATCCCGCCCGCCGTCGTCGGACACGCCGAGAACGGACTACGCACCCGCGCGTTTCCCGTCATACTCTGTGCCCGTGACGGACAAGCCGAAACAACCACCGGAATCCAACCAGCCGCAGCCGCCGGCGACCGGACCGTTGGCGCGCAGCCCCTACGACAATCCGACCGGTGAATTCCCCTCGGTGAAACCGGCCGCGGGCAAGGACGTTCCACGCACCGAGGACGATCTGGGCCTGGACCCGGAGGTTCCGTCCTCGGGCGCGGCGAAGCCGGCGGGCGCCGAACCGGGCGCTGCGGCGGCCGCCGAACCGGGCGCTGCGGCAGGGGCCGAACCGGGCGCCGAGGCGCCCACCTATGCGTTCGCGAGCATCCCACCGGCGCGGACCAACGGCGATACCGAACGTCTCCGTCGCCCACGCGAATACCGGCGCGGCACCCTGGATCTGGGCCTGCTCGTGCTGCGCCTGACCCTCGGCCTCACCTTCCTCTACCACGGGATGCAGAAGCTGGCGGGCTGGTTCCACGGCCCCGGCCTGGACGGCACCCGGCACATGCTCGAACAGGGCGGCTGGAAGCACATCGAGTTGTCCACGGCGATGCTCACCGTCTCCGAGGTCGGCGGTGGCGCATTGATCGTGCTCGGCCTGGCCACACCGCTGGCAGCCGGTGCGGTCCTCGCCTCCATCTCGACCGCGTGGCTGTGGAAGCAGGGGATGGCTCCCGATTTCCAGTACAAGACAGTCGAGTTGGAGTCGATCCTCGCCGCTCTGGCGGCCACCCTCATCCTCACCGGGCCCGGTCGCCTGTCCTTCGACCGCAACCGTGGCTGGGCCGTCCGCCCGTCCTGGGGTTCGTTCGTCTGCCTGATCCTCGGTCTCGCGGCGGCGGCCGGCGGGTGGTTCGTCCTGCACGGCGGCAACCCGTTCGTCGGCATCTTCTGACACCCGCTCGCCACCGGTTCCAGGAGTCGCCCGCATGTCGCATGCCGCCGAATCATCCAGTCATCGCGCGATCGAACGCCTGATCGCCGACTACGCGCTGTTCGTCGACCGAGGCGATTTCAGCGCTGTCGGCGAATTGTTCGCCACCGCGACATTCGGCGGCAGCGGTGCGCGGATCGAGGGCAGTGCCGCCGTGGAGCAGCTGCTGACCGGCACCGTGATCCGCTACGACGACGGCACGCCCCGCACCAAGCACCTGGTCACCAACCTGGTGATCGAGGTCGACGAGGACCGGGGAACCGCAACGGGCCGATCGTATTTCACGGTCCTGCAAGCCACGACCGATCTGCCGCTGCAACCCATCGTCAGCGGCCGCTACGACGACCGCTTCCACCGCGCCGGAGAGCAGTGGGCGTTCGCGGAACGCGCGGTGACGATGGATCTGATCGGCGACCTCAGCCGCCACCTGCGCCGGTAGGCACAGCACTCTGCGCCGCAGAGCTGGCTGCTCCCGAGTGACCCGAGGAAAACGCCCGCTCCCTTCGAGAGAGCGGGCGTTTCGCGCACTGAACGGCTGTCCACGTCCCGCAACGAAACGAAAGGCCGCCCCCACAACGGGAGCGGCCTTTCCAGCTGTCACATCGTCGATCCCGGTCGTCCGGGATCGACTGGTCTCTTCACCCAGCGCAACAACTGATCTCGGACGCACATGGGTAACTCACCGGGCAAGGCCAGATCGCAACAACCACCTGACGTAAGACCGGCGACCCGGAGTGGCCCCGTGCCCAACGACACGCTGAAAACCCGGGGAGGCGGCTACAGCCGGCTACGGCACGCGGCGGACGGCTCCCTTGTCGGCCGACGTCGCCAGCGCGGCGTACGCGCGCAGCGCGGTGGTGACCGGCCGCTCGCGATTCACCGGCTGCCACGGGCGTTCCCGCGCTTCCATTTTCGCGCGGCGCTCGGCCAGCACCTCGTCGTCGACCAGCAGTTCCAGTGCGCGGGTGTGCACGTCGACCCGGATGCGGTCGCCGTCCTCGATGAGGCCGATGGCGCCGCCGCTGGCCGCCTCGGGGGAGATGTGGCCGATCGACAGGCCCGAGGTGCCGCCGGAGAAGCGGCCGTCGGTGATCAGCGCGCACACCTTGCCCAGGCCGAGGCCCTTGAGGAACGAGGTGGGGTGCAGCATCTCCTGCATACCGGGACCACCGGAGGGGCCCTCGTAGCGGATCACGACCACATCGCCGGGCTGGATCTTCTTGCCGAGGATGGCCGAGACCGCGTCCTCCTGGGACTCCAGCACCACGGCCGGGCCCTCGAAGGTGAACAGGTCCTCGTCGATACCGGCGGTCTTGAGGATCGCGCCGTCGAGGGCGATGTTGCCCCGCAGCACGCACAGGCCGCCCTCGACGGTGTAAGCGTGTTCGATATCGCGGATGCAGCCGCCTACGGCATCCGTATCCAGTGACGACCAGCGGTTCTCGGTGGAGAACGGCACGGTGGTCCGGACCCCGCCGGGTGCGGCGTGGAACAACTCGAGCGCCTCGTCGGAGGCCTTGCCCGAACGGATGTCCCAGTTGTCGAGCCATTCGTCGAAGCTGCGGGTGTGCACGGTGGAGACGTCGGTCTCCAGCAGGCCCGCGCGCCGCAGTTCGCCCAGGATGGCGGGGATGCCGCCGGCGCGGTGCACGTCCTCCATGTGGTAATCGGAGTTGGGCGAGACCTTCGACAGGCACGGCACGCGACGGCTGATCTCGTCGATGGTGCCCAGATCGAAGTCGATCTCACCCTCCTGCGCGGCGGCCAGGGTGTGCAGCACGGTGTTGGT
This sequence comes from Nocardia sp. NPDC052254, assembly GCF_040679495.1. Lineage (NCBI taxonomy): Bacteria > Bacillati > Actinomycetota > Actinomycetes > Mycobacteriales > Nocardiaceae > Nocardia > Nocardia sp. NPDC052254. The sequence continues at coordinate 438,313 of NZ_JBFAUW010000003.1, forward strand.
GGAGCCGCCCATGGCGACGTCGAGCGCCATCGCGTTGCGGAAGGCCTTGGCGTTGGCCACGTTTCGCGGCAGCACCGACTCGTCGTCGTCGCGGTACCAGCGGGTGGCGATGTCGACGATCGCCGATCCGGCCCGCTCGAACAGGGCGCGGCGCGCGGCGTGGGTGGCCAGGGTGGAGCCGTTGCCCGGCAGTGCCAGGCCCAGCGCCTCGGTGAGGCAGTTCATCGAGTTGGCGGTGAACATGCCCGAACAGGAACCGCAGGTGGGGCAGGCGCTGCGCTCGACCTCGCTGAGGCCGTCGTCGCTGACCGCACTGGAGGCGCTGGCGGAGATGGCGGTGATCAGATCGGTGGGCGCCTGCGCGACACCGTCGACGACCACTGCCTTACCGGCCTCCATCGGACCGCCGGAGACGAACACCGCCGGAATGTTCAGGCGCATGGCGGCATTGAGCATGCCGGGGGTGATCTTGTCGCAGTTGGAGATGCACACCAGCGCGTCGGCGGTGTGCGCGTTGGCCATGTATTCCACCGAGTCGGCGATGATCTCGCGGCTGGGCAGCGAGTAGAGCATGCCGCCGTGGCCCATGGCGATGCCGTCGTCCACGGCGATGGTGTGGAATTCGCGCGGGACACCGCCCGCGGCGCGGACCGCGTCGGCGACGATCTCGCCGACATCCTTGAGATGCACATGGCCGGGCACGAACTGGGTGTAGGAGTTCGCGATCGCGACGATCGGCTTACCGAAGTCGGAATCGGTGAGGCCGGTGGCCCGCCAGAGTGCGCGTGCGCCTGCGGCATTGCGTCCGGCGGTGGTGGTTCGTGAGCGAAGCGGTGGCATGTATTCGGTCCTCGATGGTCGGCTCTGGACGGCAACTGACGTCGCCGCCGGGCGGCACGGTGGCCGGAGCGGCTCTACTTGTCGCAGCGCCTCTGCGCGTCGCGGCCGTACTCGTCCGGCTGGTCTCCGGTCGCGCGGCCGAGGGCTGATCGGCCTGCGCGCTGAGCGTCTCGTCGGCGAGGTGTCGTCGGCAGAGTGGTCTGGTCGCCAGGAGCAGAGTGTCTGTTCGGCATCGTCACGTTACTCCCGTCACCGGATTGTCCTCACCGGAGGCGGGGGAGCCGAGCGCCGCGGGGTTGTGCGGCGCGCGACGTCGTCGAGCGGTCCGAACGGCCGGTACCGGTGGGCTTCGGCCACGGACCTCGCCGCGACCGGTTCGTCACGGCGATCGTGCGCCCGATGATCGGGCGCACCTTGTGGGCAGCGCCTCCTGCTGCCCGATTTGTTCCCCACAGCCGGGCCTGTGGAGTGTGAAAGATCCCACGTCCGGGCCGAGTGATCGAGTGCGGATCCCAGGTGTCGCCGAAACGGCCGAGAGTGGGTGCGCCGGGTCCGGGACCCGGCTCAGTCGCGAGCGGTGTTACCGGGGGTGGTGTCGTCGGGTGCCGCGTCATCGGAGGTCACGCCGCCGGGAGCCGGGTCGGTGGCGGCCGTGTCGTCCGAAGTCGTGTCACCGGCGGTGGCGTCGCCGGGAGCAGCGCTGTCGGAGGTCGCCTCGTCCGCCCGGGCGGGCGCCGTGGCACTCGCAGCCGGTTGTGCGAACGGATCCGGAATCCGCCCACCCGATGCCGCGATCAGGTCCTTCAACCGGTCGTAACTCACCGCGGGCAGGGCCTTCTCGGAGTCGTCGGTCAGATGCACCCGCACGAAGCCGCGCTTGGGAATTCGCAGGCCCTTGATCTGTGCCCAGTCGATATGCCCCGATCCGAAGACCGTGCGCGTATCGAGGCCCGCCGCCGATACCGTGGTCTGCGTGCGCTCGACCCACCAGGCCGCCGCGATCGGGATCAGGAACAGGATCCACAGCACCGCGGGCCAGCCGAAGAAGGGGAACGCCGCACAGATCAGCAGGATGAACACCGCGAGATGGCCGAGCCGAGGGATACGGATCACACGCCCCGTATCGGTTCCGCCCTCGGCGGTGTGGGACGATTGAGCTGGTGGCACGGACTGCTGCGGCGATGACACACCCACATCCTCGCATCATGGTGAAGCGACACTCGAACCGCCCCGTCTCACATAATGAGACACCGTACGTCAAGGAATTTGACTCATCGACTTGCGCGCGCCTACCGTCGAGCGCGTGAATCGAAACGAGCTTCTCGTAATCGGCCGGCGCGTCCAGCGCTGAGCCTGACGACTGAGGTCGAATACGTCAGCTCGCAACTGCGACGCGCCACCCTCGCTCAGCCACCGGCTGACGGGGGCTTTTTTGTGTTCGGACAAGTTGTGTTCAGGGCTTCGATGCTCGCGAACGCCCCGCAGGCGCCGTGAGAAGACCGAAACCGTGAACGACAAGCAGTAAGGAAAAGACGGTGAGCGCACCAACAGCCCGGCCCGGGCCCTCGGCCCGCAGGCCCGCGCCTTCGGCCTCTTCGCCGACTCCCGCGGCTGCCGCCGCGACCGGAAACCGCCGCCAGGTCCCGCCCGAGAAGGTGACCGGGGCCCAGTCCGTCGTCCGCTCCCTCGAGGAGCTCGGCGTCGACACGGTATTCGGTATTCCCGGCGGTGCGATCCTTCCCGTCTACGACCCGCTCTTCGATTCCACCCGGGTGCGTCACGTCCTGGTCCGGCACGAGCAGGGCGCCGGTCACGCGGCGACCGGCTATGCCCAGGCCACCGGCAAGGTCGGTGTGTGCATGGCCACCTCCGGTCCCGGTGCGACCAACCTGGTCACCCCGATCGCGGACGCGCAGATGGATTCGGTGCCGCTGGTGGCGATCACCGGACAGGTCGGCCGCAGTCTGATCGGGACCGACGCCTTCCAGGAAGCCGACATCTCCGGCATCACCATGGCGTGCACCAAGCACAACTTCCTGGTCAACGACGCGATCGACATCCCGCGTCTCATCGCCGAGGCATTCCACCTGGCTTCTTCCGGCCGGCCCGGCGCCGTGCTGGTCGACATCCCGAAGGATGTGCTGCAGGCGCAGACCACCTTCAGCTGGCCGCCGGAGATGCGGCTGCCCGGCTATCGCCCGGTCACCAAGCCGCACGGCAAGCAGGTGCGCGAGGCGGCCCGGCTCATCGCCGAGGCCAAGGCGCCGGTGCTCTACGTCGGCGGCGGTGTGATCAAGGCCGATGCCTCGTCGGAGCTGCTGGAGCTGGCCGAGCTCACCGGCATCCCGGTGGTCACCACGCTGATGGCGCGGGGCGCGTTCCCCGACAGCCACACCCTGAACATGGGTATGCCGGGTATGCACGGCACCGTGGGAGCGGTTGCGGCGCTGCAGAAGTCGGATCTGCTGATCACCCTGGGCGCTCGTTTCGACGACCGCGTCACCGGGCAGCTGGATTCCTTCGCACCGCACGCCAAGGTGATCCACGCCGATATCGACCCGGCCGAGATCGGCAAGAACCGCCACGCGGACGTGCCGATCGTGGGTGACTGCCGCGAGGTCATCACCGAGCTGATCGAGACCCTCAAGGCCGATCCGGTCTTGGCTGCGGAAAAGGCGACCGAGTCTTCTGGTCGCTCCGCAGGCTCCGCTCCGATGCTGAACCTGGAATCCTGGTGGACCTACCTCGGCGGGATCCGCGAGCAGTACCCGCTGGGCTACGGCCCGACCTCCGACGGTTCGCTGTCGCCGGAGTTCGTCATCGAGACCCTGGGCCGCCTGGCCGGACCCGAGGCCGTCTATGTCGCCGGCGTCGGTCAGCACCAGATGTGGGCCGCGCAGTTCGTCAAGTACGAGAAGCCGCGCACCTGGCTGAACTCCGGTGGTCTGGGCACCATGGGCTACGCCGTGCCCGCCGCCATGGGCGCCAAGATGGGCGCGCCGGACAAAGAGGTGTGGGCGGTCGACGGTGACGGCTGCTTCCAGATGACCAACCAGGAACTGGCCACCTGTGCCGTGGAGGGCGTGCCGATCAAGGTCGCGCTGATCAACAACGGCAACCTGGGCATGGTCCGGCAGTGGCAGACGCTGTTCTACGAGAAGCGGTACTCCAACACCGACCTGGGCACCCACACCCTGCGCATCCCCGATTTCGTCAAGCTCGCGGAAGCGCTGGGCTGCCACGGAATTCGCGTGGAGAAGGAAGAGGAGGTGGAGGCCGCGATCCGCGAGGCCCAGTCCATCAACGACCGCCCCGTGGTGATCGACTTCATCGTCGGCAAGGACGCGCAGGTGTGGCCGATGGTCGCCGCCGGCACCTCCAATGACGAGATCATGGCCGCGCGCGGCATCCGCCCGCTGTTCGACGACGACGAGCAGGCCTCCGAGCCCGCCGTCATCCACGAGGCCATGTCACATGACCAGGCGAGCGTGTCGGCGCACGAACGGGCTTCGCAGAAGGGGACCAACCTGTGAGCACGACCCATACCCTCAGCGTGCTGGTGGAGGACAAACCCGGTGTGCTGGCCCGGGTGGCGAGCCTGTTCTCCCGGCGTGGATTCAATATCGAATCCCTGGCCGTGGGCGGCACCGAGGTTCCCGAGATCTCGCGCATGACCATCGTGGTCACCGTGGAGGATCTGCCGCTGGAACAGGTCACCAAGCAGCTCAACAAACTGGTGAACGTCATCAAGATCGTGGAGCAGGACGCCGATGCCTCGGTGGCCCGCGAATTGATCCTGGTGAAGGTGCGCGCCGATGCCAGTGTGCGCACCCAGGTGATCGAGGCGGCCAACCTGTTCCGGGCTAAGGTCATCGACGTGTCGCCGGACGCGCTGACCGTCGAGGCGACCGGTACCCGGTCCAAGCTCGAGGCGCTGCTGCGGATGCTGGAACCGTACGGAATCCGTGAGATCGTGCAGTCCGGCGTGGTGGCCGTGGGGCGTGGACCGAAATCCATCACCGCGACCCGTTAACACTTATTCAGAAGAATCAACGAAGGGACACAATCACAGTGGCAGTCGAGATGTTCTACGACGACGACGCCGATCTGTCGATCATCCAGGGCCGCAAGGTCGCCGTGATCGGCTACGGCTCCCAGGGCCACGCGCACTCGCTGAGCCTGCGTGACTCCGGCGTCGAGGTGCGCATCGGCCTCAAGGAAGGCTCCAAGTCGCGGGCGAAGGCCGAGGAGGCCGGCCTGACCGTCGGTACCCCCGCCGAGGTTTCGGAGTGGGCGGACGTCATCATGCTGCTCGCCCCCGACACCGCGCAGGCGTCGATCTTCACCAATGACATCGAGCCGAACCTGAAGGACGGCGACGCGCTGTTCTTCGGCCACGGCCTCAACATCCACTTCGACCTGATCAAGGCTCCGGCCAACGTCACCGTCGGCATGGTCGCCCCCAAGGGCCCCGGCCACCTGGTGCGCCGTCAGTTCGTCGACGGCAAGGGCGTTCCGGCTCTGATCGCCGTCGATCAGGACCCGAAGGGTGAGGGACAGGCCCTGGCGCTCTCCTACGCCAAGGGCATCGGCGGCACCCGCGCCGGCGTCATCAAGACCACCTTCAAGGAAGAGACCGAGACCGACCTGTTCGGTGAGCAGGCCGTCCTCTGTGGTGGTACCGAAGAGCTGGTCAAGACCGGTTTCGAGGTCATGGTCGAGGCCGGTTACGCGCCGGAGATGGCCTACTTCGAGGTGCTGCACGAGCTGAAGCTGATCGTCGACCTCATGTACGAGGGTGGCATCGCGCGGATGAACTACTCGGTCTCCGACACCGCCGAGTTCGGTGGTTACCTGTCGGGCCCGCGGGTCATCGACGCCGACACCAAGGAGCGGATGAAGGCCATCCTGAAGGACATCCAGGACGGCACCTTCGTCAAGCGCCTGGTCGCCAACGTCGAGGGCGGCAACAAGGAGCTCGAGGGCCTGCGCAAGGCCAACGCCGAGCACCCGATCGAGGTCACCGGCAAGAAGCTGCGCGACCTGATGAGCTGGGTCGACCGGCCGATCACCGAGACCGCCTGAGGTTTCGACACTTTCGAGGGCCCGCGCGCTGTGGCGTGCGGGCCCTCGCTGTATTCGCCGTCCGGGCCGTCAGCGCCCGGGTTCGGCGCCGCCGCCATCGTGCGCCCGACGTCAGGAAACGCCGAGCGGCGGTCAATTCGCCAAATGGTTGCTGTCGGCGCGTTCGGGGGCAAAACTTGGTGCATGACGAAGACGGTTGCCGACCCCGTTGCCGGTGCGACCATGTCCGCGGGACGTTCGGCGCGAGCAGCTGTTCCCCGCTCGTCGCTGGGTGAGTTCCATCGTGCGCCCGACTGCGATCCGATCGCGATTCTGCAGCGGCAGGCGCGGACCCGGCTTCCCGAGCTCGTCCCGATCCGATACGCGCGGATGGCGGCCGGGCAGTTCCCGTTCCTGCGTGGCGCGCCCGCGATCATGGCCGCCGACCTCGCCACCACACCGCACACCGGGCTCACGGTCCAGCTGTGCGGCGACGCGCACCTGTCGAACTTCGGCATCTTCGCCTCACCGGAACGATCGCTGGTGTTCGACCTCAACGATTTCGACGAGACGCTGCGTGGCCCGTTCGAATGGGATGTGAAACGACTGGTCGCCAGCGTGGTGGTGGCCGCGCGTGAGCGCGGGCTGACCGATGCGGAGGCCGTCGATGCCGCCCGCGCCGCCGCCACGTCCTATCGCGAATGCATGCGCCGGCTGGCCGGGCTCGACTCGCTCACCATCTGGTACGAGCAGATGGACGAGGACACCGTCGCGAACATGGTGAGCCGCCCCAAGTTTCGTGAGGGTGTGGACAAGACGTTCGAGGCCGCCCGCAAACGCACCAGCCTGGGCGCACTGCGCAAACTCGCCTGTACCGATGCCGACGGTGTCACCCGGATCCGGCATCGGCCCCCGCTGCTGACGCCGGTCGACTACGTCGACGCGCAGACCGTCGAGCAGGTCTTCGTCGCGTATCGGAGCTCGCTGCCCGAGGAGCGGCGGGTGCTGGTGGATCGGTATCGGATCGTGGACTACGCGCACAAGGTGGTCGGCGTGGGCAGTGTGGGTACCCGCTGCTACGTGGTGCTGACCGTCGACCGCGACACCGGCGGCCCACTGTTCCTGCAGATGAAGGAGGCCGAGAAGTCGGTGCTGGAACCGCATCTCGCCGCGACCCGGTTCCGGCATCAGGGCCATCGGGTGGTCCACGGGCAGCGTCTGCTGCAGACGTCGAGCGACATCTTCCTGGGCTGGGTCTCGGGCCCCAACGATCGGCACTACTACTTCCGGCAGTTGCGCGATATGAAGGGCGGTGCCGATATCAGCGTGCTGACCAAGTCCGCCCTGCGCGATTACGCCAGGATCTGTGGTCACACCCTCGCCCGGGCGCACGCCCGCTCCGGTGACCGCATCGCGATCGCCGACTATCTCGGTGGGGGAGAGGCATTCGACAAGGCGATGGCACAGTTCGCTCTCACCTATGCCGACCAGACCGTCGCCGACCATCGAGAGTTGTTGCGCGCCATCGACTCCGGACGCGTGGCGGCCGCCGCATCGGCGTACTGAACCTCGGCCACGCGGTGGCGGCGAGTCCTGGATGGGGCCGCCATACGCCTGCCACCACGGGTAATGCCTACTCGCTCGTAACGGCCGGGGCGGCCTAGGGTGCTCGGGACAACGGTGTCGGCGATTCGACAACCTCTCGGAAAAGGACCTTCGCTGTGCCGAATGTATCGACCATGGATCTGCCCGCCCCCGTCGCCGCGGGACCCCGGTCGGAGGTGACCCATCGCTTCCTGGTCAAACCGGCCGACGCCGGAATCGTCGGTGCCGTCGACGGCGGCAAACTCCTCGAATGGATCGACAAGGTCGCCTACGCCGGCGCCGCGCAGTGGAGCGGCCACTACTGCGTCACGGCCTACGTCGGCAACATCCACCTCGACCGGCCCATCGAGGTCGGTGAACTGGTCGAACTGCATGCCAATCTGGTGCACACCGGCCGCACCAGCATGCACATCCTGGTGACCGTCTACTCCACCGACCCGACCCGGGCGAAGCCCGTGCAGAGCGCGCAGTGCCTGACCATCTTCGTCGCCGTCGACGACGACCGCCGCACCGTCGAAGTGCCGCAATGGAATCCGACGAGCATTCTGGAACTACAGCGTCACCGCCAGGCGCGGGCACGGGTGGCGGTCCGCAAGGAGATCGAGGCCGCGATGGCCGCCCAGCGCTACACCGCCGACGGCACCGGCCCCAGCGCCACCCTGCGTTTCCTCGCCGCACCCTCCGACATCAATTGGGGCGGAAAGGTCCACGGCGGCCGGACCATGCAGTGGATCGACGAGGCCGCCTACGTCTGCGGTGCGAATTGGGCCGGGCAGCATGTGCTCACCTCGTATTTCGGCGGTATCCGCTTCTACCGCCCGATCGTCATCGGCCACGCGGTGGAGGTCACCGCACGGCTCATCCATACCGGTCCGCGCAGTATGCACATCAGCGTGCACGTCACCGCGATGGACGCGCACTCGGGTGAACCCGAGCTGGCGGCGCACGGGCTGGCCGTGGTCGTGGCGCTCGATCTGGAGGCCAAGGCCCGGTCCATCCGGCAGTGGGTTCCGGTGTCGGCGGAAGACGTCGAACTGGACGCCCACGCCCGTCATCTGATCGAATTGCGTTCCGTGGTGGAGGATTTCACGCCGGCCAGTGCGGTGCCGGAGGATGCGGGGCCGAACCTCTTCCGGATCGCGGCGAACCGAGCGCTCGCGGCGAACCCGAGCTGAAGTCGGTCATCGCCGCCGACGGACGTTCTGGCCGGATGGCGGTCGGGACGATCGTCGGTGTGGTCCTGGCCGGGCTGTCGCGGAGGGTGTCTCCCCAGCAAGGGGGGTACGTGTCGGCCCGCCGCAGAACTGCCGGGCACTAGTATCGGCGGCGTTTCACGCGACGGGGGCGTCGTATCGTTTCTTCGAATGGGAGTTGACCGACAATGAATCAGCGATGGGGTCGGGGCCTGGTTGTTGCCGCGCTCAGCATCGGGGCCACCGGAATGTTCGTTCCCCAGGCGGTCGCCCAGTCCGCTCCGGGCCTCGCACCGGGTGTCGACTGCGAGGGGTTCACCTGTACCAACAACACCGATGACACCTATCGAATCGAATGGGACGCAATATGTTTCGCGCCCGGGACCGATGAGCCCCGGACAGTTGTTCCCTCCCGTAAATGGGTCCGCCCGCACAGCCGCGTCTTCATGGATGCCGGGTGTCCGTTCGAACGGCTGCTGGATGGTCCGGGTGGCCGTCACCATCACCCGCGTCGGGATGGCGACGACCTCGTGGAGGGCAGCGTGGTCGACGCGTATTACAAGGCGGCACTGGTCGACAACCCGGCGCCGATGCCGACCGGTTCGGGCGGCTGATCCCGCGCGGTAGCCGAGGGCGGGTCCTGCTGTGAACCAGCAGATCTCAGATGTTCACAGCGGACCCCAGCTGAAGTTCTCGCCATCGCGGAAGGCCCCGAACGATTCCGCGAGTTCCCCGGTGGCACTGCACATCACCTGTGTCCGGTTCTCGATGTCGAGGGCGTGACGCAGGCTCGGTGCGTCCACCGTCTGCCACATGGTTTCCTTCGTCATCCACACCGCCAGTGGCGAATTCGCGGCGATCTCCTCCGCCTTCGCGATGGCCCGGTCCAGCAGTTCGCTCTCGTCGACGACCTCGAGCACCAGTCCCATCCGCTCGGCCTCGACGGCATCGAAGATCCGCCCGGTGAGCAGTAGTTCGGCCGAACGAGACGCGCCCACCAGCCGCGGCAGGTGGTAACTGGTGCCCATGTCGCACGCCGAGATGCCGTGCCGGATGAACACCGCGCCGAACCGGGCACTGCGGCTCGCGTACCGGATATCGCAGGCCAGTGCCAGCGCGAACCCGCCACCGACGGCCGCGCCGTTCACCGCGGCGATCACCGGCTGCCGTAGCCGGTGGATCTTCTCGAACGCCGAGGCCATCAATTCCTGGCCGGCATAGATCTGCGCGATCGGCGATTGCGCCGCATCGAGCAGCGCGGCGGTCGGCGTCGCATCGGTGGCGGTGAAATCCTCCGGCTTCGCCTTCAGATCGGCACCGGAGGAGAACCCCGCACCGGCCCCCGTGATCACCACTGCCCGGACCTCGGGCTTGCCGTTGACCTCGTCGAGCACCCGATGCAACTCGGCGACGGTCTGATTGTCGAGCGCATTGCGCCGGTGCGGCCGGTCGATGGTCAGCACCACGACACCCGAGGCCCGGTAGTCGACGGACAGAGCGGACATGGAGGACTCCTTCACGGAAACGGTTGCGGCGAAGACGATGCCGCGTGGAAGCGCTCGGCGATCTCGACCCGAACCCGACCGCCCGAACTGTCGCGGTGAGGTCAGTGCGGAACGGTACCGCCGTCGATGAGGAAGGTCTGCCCGGTGACGAAACTGCCGGCATCCGAACACAACATCAGCGCGGGCCCGACCAGCTCGTCCGGCTCGCCGAGCCGCCGCAGCAACGGCGCACCCGCCATCGCGTCCACGACTTCCTGCGGATTGTTGCGCACCATATCGGTATCCACCGCCCCGGGAGCGATGGCATTGACCCGGATCCCGTCGGCGGCGAATTCGGCCGCCATGGACCGGGTGAACGACAACAACGCCGCCTTACCCGCCGAATACATCGACAGTCCGCCGGAGAACCCGAACGCCCCGATCGACCCGAAGTTCAGCACCGCGGCGTGCTCACTGCGCCGCAGATACGGCAACGCCGCCTGGACCAGGAACAACGGCCCCTGCACGTTGACCGCGAACGACTTGTCGATCGCCGCCTTCTGCATACTCTCCAACGGCTGAGCCAGTGCATTGGCCGCGTTGTTGACCACGATGTCGACCCCGCCGAAGGTCTCTGCCGTCGTCGCGACCAGCGCCCGCAATCCCTCGATCTCACCCAGATGCGTCGGTACCCCGATGGCCTCGGCTCCCAGCTCCCGCAACCGCCGGGCGGCCTTCTCACACGCCTCCGGCTTCCGGCTGGCCACAACGACATTCGCTCCGGCGCAGGCGAAACCCTCGGCCAGTGCGAGGCCGATACCCCGGGTGCCGCCGGTGACGATCGCGGTGCGGCCGCTCAAGTCGAACAACTTCTGGAATGAGCTGCGGTCCATGGATCGGCCTCTCTGCTGGGCGTCACTCTGCGGAGCAGAACTGACGACGGTCGAAGTCAGTTCTACCAGGCAGGGTGGCCGGCGGCGGCCGGGCAGCTATTGACTGGCCGGCTCGCTGGCTGTCGCGCCGGAGCGAGCTCGAACGTTCTCGGCGTAGGACGCACTTGTGGATCGGCGAGAACGGTCCAGGTGAGCTCGTCTTCACTGTGTGCCGGGTCCTCACCTCCAGGAGGTGCGTCGACGCTCTGCCCGCGCGGTCTTGTCGGTGGGTTCGACGATACTGATTCCAGGGTGAGGCGGGAGGAATCGATATGGACTCCGTGGTTGCGCTCGTGGTCTCGGCGATAGCGTCGAAGGGGGTGAAAGAGGTTGTGGCAAAACCGGTTACGGATGCCTGTGAGCAGCTGAAAGGGCTGATCGCAGGGAGGTACCGGCACGTGGATGTTTCCGGGCTCGAACGGAGACCGAGTTCAGATGCCAAGAAGGCGTCGCTGGCCGAGGATCTCGAAGATGCCGGTGCCGCGGGCGACCGCGAGCTGAAGGCGGCGGCCCTGCGTGTTCTGCACGCGATGGATGGCGCGGAGCGGGCCCCGCGAGGTCTTCCGGGCACAGCGGTCGTCGTGACGCCGGCGTCGCCGACGCGCTACGACGACGCAGCAGCAGCGTTCGCTCTCGCGGTCGACGCCGAGGACGCGGGCCGGGGCCAGGAGGCCGAAGCCCTGTACCGCAGCGCCGCCGGCGCGGGGCACCCGGTGGCGATGAACAACCTGGGACTGCTTCTGGAAGAAACGGGCCGGACAGCGGATGCCGAGGAGTGGTACCGCCTGGCCGCCGATCTCGGCGACATCACAGCGATGTCGAACCTGGGTGTGTGGTTGCAGAATTCGGATCGCCTGACTGATGCCGAGAGCTGGTATCGCAGGGCCTCCGCGCTGGGGGACACCGCCGCGATGAACAATCTCGCCGTACTTCTCGAGACAGCCGAAAAGCTGGAATCTGCCGAAGGGTGGTACCGCAAGGCAGCTGATTCCGGTAACGCCGGGGCGATGTTCAATCTGGGTCTGCTGCTCCAAGATGCCGGCCGGGTCGAGCCTGCTGAGCTGTGGTTCCGCCGAGCCGCCGACAGGGGCCATCTCAACTCGATGCACAACCTGGGAGTGCTCGCGGGCAGATCGGGCCGGACGGGAGAGGCCGAAGACTGGTGGCGTAAGGCCGCCGCTGCCGGTCATCCCAAGGCGATGTACAACTTGGCGATCACACTGAGTGAGGCAGGGCAGGCGGGGGAGGCCGAAGCGTGGTATCGCCGAGCCGCCGATGCGGGCGTGTCCGGACCGACACCGGTGCGGTGATTGATCCGTACCCTGTATCACCGCAGGTGCGTCTCATCGTGCTCCGGACAGCACCGGCATCGCCCCGGCCGCGACCAGTACCGCCGCCAGCAGAAAGACATTCCACCACCAGTCTGCTCGCAACCGCCCTCGCTCGAACTGCTCGCGCAGTCGCCGGTGACGGTGGGGCGCAGCGGCGAGCATCGCCCCCGCGCAGACCGCCAGCATGATCCCCACCTCGATCGGACCGTATCGAATGAACAGCCCGCCGAGCACCGCGAGGGCGGCGGCGGTGCGCACCCGGGACAATGTCGTGCGCTCCGGTTGCAGGCCTCGGTCGAGGCGAGCGTCGATCATCGGATCGCCACGGCGACGAGCATCGTGACTGCCACCCCGCCCACGAGCACGGCCATCAGCAGACCGAGGGTGGGCACCGGCAGGCTGCGCCCGGTTCGCATCGCCCGTTCGATACCGAGCCACCGGGCGAACGCGAACCCGGCCGTCAGGGCCGCACCCGCGAACATGCCCGGTATCAGCACGAGTTGCATTGTCGGACAGAGTATTTCGGTGCCCAGCGCCTCGAGTCCCACGGCGCCGGCGGTCAACCCCATCGCCGTCCGTATCCAGGCGAGGTAGGTGCGTTCGTTCGCGAGGGTGAATCGGGGGTCCGGATCGTCGCCGTCGCGCAATGCGCGGGGCCGCCAACGCTCCTTCGCGGCGGAGCTCGGCAGATCAGCGGGGGACATCGCCGAGTATGGCCACTCGCTCCATCACGCGACGATGCGGGAAGTAGTCACTGGCGGCGTAGTGCTGAGTGGCCCGATTGTCCCAGAACGCAATCGAATTCGGCTGCCATCGCAGGCGGCACTGGAAATCGGGCACCTTGGCCTGGTCGAACAGGTGCTGCAGCAGCCGGTTGCCGTCCTCGGGGTCGAGGTCGGGGATGTGGGTGGTGAACAGGCTGTTCACGAACAGCGTCCGGCGTCCGGTCTCGGGGTGGACGCGCACGATCGGGTGCCGGACCGGCGGGTATTGCTCCCGCATCCGCGCCTGTTGTTCCGGCGGCATCGAGCGGCCGAAGGAGGGCATGAAGTCGTGCACCGCGTCGAGGCCGTCGATCCGGGACTTGACCTCGTCGGACAGGCAGTCGTACGCATTGCCCATATCGGCCCACAGGGTATCGCCGCCGGCGGGCGGCACGTCGATCGCTCGCAGTACCGACCCGAGCGGGGGACGCTGCTGCCAGGTCACATCGACATGCCAGATGTTCTCGGTTCCCGGGCTGTCCTCACCGCGTTCGAATCGGACCACCGATGGCACCTCGCCCTGCGGCAGCAGTGGGTGCACCTCGAGTTCGCCCCAGTGCTGAGCGAAATCGCGGTGCTGTGTCCCGGTGATGTCCTGATCCCGGAAGAACAGCACCTTCCATTCCAGCAGGGCGGTCTTCAGTTCCGCGATGACGTCGTCGCCCGGATCCCGCAGATCGACGCCCCGCACTTCGGCCCCGATGAACGGAGTGACCGGGTGCAGGTCGATCGCGCGATACGGCGCGGGGACGAAGGACTCCGGGTTGCGGCGCATTCCGCGCGGGCCGAATTCGATGGTGTGGTCGCCGATTTCGACGGTTCGGGATGAGGTTGTCGTGCTCATGGGCAGCCCTTCGCGCAGGTGGTCATCGTGTGGTGGCCGTGGTTCGCCGCCGGCGTCGTGGACGCTCGGATTGGCCGGCCACGAGTGAGCCCACGGCCATGTCGATCAGATGGTCGACGGTCTCGTCGAAGGTCGCCTTCACGACCGGGAGTCCCTCGGCTCGTCGCTGTTCGTAGACCGCGAGCGCGGAGACGGCCATGTTGAACATCAGGTCCACGCGCTCGTGTGCGGTGCGCGGCGACAGGTGTGCCAGCGCGCGGATCAGGCGCGCGACCACCTCGCCGTTGGCGTCGCTGACCTCGTCGAACTCCCCGCCGAAGAAATCCACCGAGGGGGACACCCGGGCGATGAACCGGGCGTAGTGGCTCCCCTCCGGTGTCGAACCGAGAAACCTTGTGAGCGGTAGGATTCCAGCTTCGACGAGCGCCCGGACATCCTCGCCGCGCCCGTCCCGGTCGATCTCCGCGAGATAGCGGTGGCGAGCCTGATTGATATCGCTCATTCGATAGCGGAACACTTCGCGGATGAGGCCGTCGCGCCCGTTGAAGTGGTATTGAACCGCGGAATTGTTGCGTTGCCCGGCAGCGGCGGCGACATCGCGCATCGATACTCCGTCGATGCCGCGCTCGGCGAACATCCGCTCCGCCACTTCGATCATCGCGGCCCGTGCCCCGTTGACATCAGCCATGCCATCGACGGTATAAGTCATTGACTTAATCGTCAAGACACTGACTTAAACTTTCCGATGTTGTTCTCGGCCTTCATAATTCGCTGCGAATGGCTCCCGGTGTCACGTGTTCCACTGAGCGGGAGTGGCGTTGCGGCGGCGGCAGATGTGACTATCGTCTCGGGTCCGAGGTTCGAAATTCCCTCGCGCCGCTCGGGAACTCCTGAACCACTTCTCGAGCCGCACTCGCGGATTCGCCTGTCGCTCCGGTCATCACCGCCGAATCCTTCGAACAAAGGACCACGATGGCGCTCAATTTGAATCCAGACCACGGCCCGGTGCCGAGGCGCCGAATATTCGCCGTACTCGCGGTTATCATCCTGTTCTCGGAAATCGCCACCTTCGAGATTCTGATGATCTACCCGGCCATGCCACATATGGCGCCGGCCTACCGGACGCTGAACATCGCCTGGGCGGTATCCATCGTGACCCTGACCGGTGCGACGCTGATTCCGCTGATCGGCAAGGCCGCCGATCGCTGGGGTAAGAAGCGGATCATCCTGATCCTGGGCGTCGTGTTCGTCCTCGGCAGCGTGACCTGCGCGCTGTCCACCTCGTTCGCCGTGCTCCTGGCCGGGCGTGCGATGCAGGGCGTGCTCGTCGGGATCGTCGCCCTGTCCTACAGTCTGGTGCGCGAAATCATGCCCCGCGAGTTCGTGCCGATCGCGCTCGGCATGGTCGCGACCGGGATCGGCATGTCCGCGGTCGCGGGGCCGTTCGTCGCGGGATGGCTCATCGACGGTTTCGGATTCGCGGGGATCTTCTGGTTCATGGCGATCTATATCGCTGTGTTGCTGCCGGTGTACTGGCTGGTGATCCCCGAGAGTCCCGCTCGGTCCGACCGGCCGGTGGACTATCTGGGGACCGCGCTGCTCGGCCCGGGCATCGCCGTCCTGCTGCTGGCGGTGACGAAAGGTGCTGCGTGGGGCTGGGATTCGGCGCGCACCCTCACTCTGTTCATCGTCGGTGCGCTGATGCTCGCGGGTTTCGTGGCATGGCAGCGGGTCGCGCCGCATCCGCTGATCGACCTCGGGATTCTGTTCGGGCGGCGCTTCGGCCCGACGATCCTCGCGGTGGCGTGCGTGTCGTACATGATGAACGCGCAGTCGCTGCTCATGCCGACCCTGCTGCAGACTCCGACCGGCCTGCCCGGCCTCTCCTACGGTGCGGGATTGACCGCCACCGAATACGCGGTGTGGACCTGCCCGCTGGGAATCGTCGCGATGGTCGCGGGCCCCGCCGGTGGCTGGCTCGCGAGACGGTTCGGCGCCCGGCACGTCCTGCTGGCGGCGGGCATCCTGTTCGTCGGCGTGATGGTGCTCGGCGCGCAATTGTTGACGGTGCGATGGCAGATCGGAATCCTGAGTGCCATCGCGGGATTCGCGGTCGGTTTCCTGCATTCGTCCAATGCGAATCTGGTACAGGACGCCCTGCCCGCCGCCGACAGCGGGGTGGGCACATCGATCGCCGGAGTGAGTATGCAGCTCGTCTCGGCTGTCGCGGTGACGTGCACCGGGGTGGTGATGTCACACCATGTGACCGCGGTGAATCCGAGGACCCACGCGGTGCTCTACGCGGATTCCGCACTGACCCAGGGGTTCCTGGTGGCCGGGGTCGTCGGCCTCGCCGGGGTCGTGATCGCCGCGCTGATGCGGCACGGGCGTAGCCCGGCCACCGGCGGCTTGGACGAGGCGCCCGCGCCCATGCGATCCGCCGACCCCACCGCCAGCCCTGCGACCTGAAAGAGCCAGTCATGAACCGTCATTCGATTCCGATCATCCGCTCGCAACCACAGCCTCCGGCGGCCGTCGACTACCGTGACCAGTCGCAGCCGTTCACCCGGCCCGAGCCGGTGCGCCCGCCCGCGGGGGCTCCCAACGTCCTGCTCGTCATGCTCGACGACGTCGGATTCGGCGCCGCGTCGGCGTTCGGCGGTCCGTGCAATACCCCCACAGCCGATCGGCTGGCCGCAGACGGTGTGCGATACAACAGATTCCACACCACCGCCCTGTGCTCGCCCACCCGGGCGGCCACGCTGACCGGGCGTAACCACCACAGCGTCGGCTTCGGTGTCATCGCCGAACAGGCCACGGCGGCACCCGGTTACAACGGGACCCGCCCCGATTCCGCGGCGACGGTCGCGCGGATCCTGCAGGGCAACGGATATGCCACCGGCGCGTTCGGCAAGATGCACCAGACGCCGACCTGGGAGATCAGCGAGGCGGGCCCGTTCGACAGGTGGCCCACACGGGAGGGTTTCGACCGCTTCTACGGATTCCTCGGCGCCGAATCCGACCAGTTCTCGCCGGTGCTGTACCGCGATTTCACCGTCGTCGAGCCGCCACGCTCGCCCGAGGACGGGTACCACATGTCGGAAGACCTGGTGGACAACGCGATCGAGTGGATCGAATCGGTCACCACCATGGACCCCGACAAGCCGTGGTTCTGCTATCTGCCGTTCGGCGCGTGCCACGCACCACTCCAGGTGCCCGACAGCTACCTCGGCAAATACCGGGGCGCGTTCGATCACGGCTGGGATCGGCAGCGCGAGATCACGCTGGCCAACCAGAAACGACTCGGGGTGGTACCACCGGAAACCGAACTCGCGCCGTGGGCGCCGGGCCTGCCGCGCTGGGACGAGTTGGACGCCGATCAGCAGAAGGTCGCCGCGCGGCTGATGGAGCTCTACGCGGCCTTCCTCGAGCACACCGACGATCAGGTCGGCCGCCTGGTCGACCGATTGCGTGATTCGGGAGCACTCGACAACACGCTGGTGCTGTACATGCTCGGTGACAACGGCGCCTCCGCCGAGGGCGGTATGGAGGGATCGTTCAACTATCTCGCCGGACTCAACGGCTACCGGCAGACGGCCGCGGAGGTACTCGAGCGGTTCGACGAACTGGGCACCCCGACCAGCTATCCGCACCATCCGGCCTCGTGGGCGATGGCACTCGACACCCCGTACCAGTGGACGAAACAGGCGGCCTCGCACTACGGCGGCACCCGCAACGGTTTGATCGCGCACTGGCCCGAGACGATCACCGATGTCGGCGGCCTACGCAGCCAGTGGCACCACTGCGTCGACATCACCCCGACCATCCTCGCCGCAGCCGGCATCCCCGTGCCCGACACCGTCGACGGCGTCCCACAGCAGCCGATGGAGGGCGTGGCGCTGAACTACACGTTCACCGACGCGGAGGCCGCGGACCAGCACACCACACAATATTTCGAGATCTACGGCAACCGCGGAATCTACGACAACGGCTGGACCGCGGTGACCCTGCACCGAGCCCCCTGGCTGATGGCCACCTCCGGGCTGACCCTGCCCACCTTCGACGAGGACCGCTGGGAGCTGTACGACACAACCGTCGACTGGTCCCAGGCCCGCGACGTGGCCGCGGAGTTTCCCGACAAGCTCGCGGAACTACAGCGCAAATTCCTCGACGAAGCCGCTCGCTACCAGGTACTACCGCTCGACGACCGGACGATCACCCGCAACGCGGCCCCGAAGGACCGGCCACCGCATCCACTGCGCGGCCGCACATCGATCACGCTCTATCCGCACATGAACGGGCTGCCGGAGAAGGCGGCGCCGCCGTTCTTCAACCGCTCCTACGTCATCACCGCCACTCTCGACACTCGCGGTGAACGGTGCGAGGGCGTATTGGCCAGTGTCGGTGGACGTTTCGGAGGTCTCGCACTCTACGTCGTGGAGTCGAAGCCGGTGTTCTGCTACAACTTCAGCGGCGGCGGGCGCACCTTCGTCCGTTCCGATACCGAATTGAGCGCCGACACCCGAACCGTGTGCGTCCGGTTCGTCTACGACGGCGGCGGAATCGGCAAGGGCGGCACCGCGATCCTGTCCGTCGACGACCACGAGGTGGCCCGCGCCCGGATCGAGGCGACGACCCGCGCGATCTTCAGCATGAACGAACAACTCGACATCGGCATCAACCGAGGCAGCCCGGTCTGCGACGACATCACCGGCCGGTTCGCGTTCACCGGGCGGTTGCATCATGTGCGTGTCGACCTGCCGGGGGAGGATCATCCGGAAACGGCGGCCGAACGGGCTCGCGCTGCCAGGGCGGCCCATTGACGCAGCTCCGACAGCTGTCACCGCCCACGCGACGAACCGCCCACCTGTTCCCGATGGGTGGTTCGTCGCCCGGCCCGCCCACGAGACGACCACCCCTCGGCTACGGTGGTCAGCGACCGTTCGACTCGTCACCCGGGAGGTGTCTTGCGCTCCACCACGCGCATACTGCCGATCCTGCTGGCCCTGTTCGCCGCGGCCCTGTTGTCGCCAGTGCGTGCGGGCGCTGACGTCGCCATCGACGACACCACATCGCACCGCCTCGACGAACTCGTCGCCATGCGCGTGGGCGCGGCGGGAGCGAACAAAGGCCAGCTGCTGGACCTACTGTCCAAGCAATTCCTCGGCACCCCGTATGCCGCCGACACCCTCATCGGTTCCGCGACCCAACCCGAACAGCTCGTCGTCGACTTCCGCCAGGTGGACTGCTTCACCCTGCTGGACAACGTCGAAGCCCTGACCCGGACCACGGACCGAAACCAGTTCACAGCCAACCTGATCGACACCCGCTACGCCGGCGACCAAGTCGACTTCGCCCACCGGAAGCACTTCTTCACCGATTGGGCTCAGGTGGCGAATGTGGCGGCCACCGACATCACCGGGAGCCTGTCGCCGGCGGCGGTGACCGTGCACAAACAGCTCAATGCCAAGGGCGACGGGAGCGTGTACCTGCCGGGGATCCCGGTGGTGGACCGGGATATCACCTACATCCCGAGTGGGGCGGTAGACGACAACGTCGTGCGTGGTTTGCAGACCGGGGATTTCGTCGGGGCGTATGCCGATGCGCCCGGTCTGGACGTGACCCACGTCGGAATCATCGTGTCGACACCGAACGGTCCGGTCTTCCGGAACGCGTCGTCGCTGGCGGCCAACAACCAGGTGGTGGACACACCGTTGGGGGAGTATCTGCAGATGGTTCCAGGGATCGTGGTGCTGCGGCCGCGGTAGAGCCGGCGGTCCGTGCACGCGGAGCGGCGTCGAGTGGTTCTCGGGTGCGGAATCCGCAAACGATCACAGGTGTCCCGTCGTAGCATCGGATCCGGAGCCGGTTCGGCCCGACCGTGGTGAAGGGATGAGCTGTGAGAGCGTGGCAGTTCGAAGGAGCCGGCAAGCCGATCGCGTTGAACCAGGTGCCGGAACCGGAACCGGGCCCCGGTGAGGTCGTCATCGATGTCAAAGCCGCGGGCCTCTGCCACAGCGACATCATGTACATGGAGTCCGGCGGCGCGAGCATGCCATTCCTGCCGATGACCCAGGGGCACGAGAACGCCGGGGTGATCAGCGCACTCGGCGAGGGCGTGCAGGGTTGGGCCATCGGAGACGTCGTGGGAGTCTGCTCCTCGGGCGTCCGTCCGCCACTGGGCATGTTCACTCCCGGCGGGTTCGCCGACAAACTCGTCGCCGACGCCCCCGACCTCGCCCGCGTACCCGAAGGACTCGATCTGGCCTTGGCGGCGCTCGCCACCGACGCGGGCATGACCTCCTATCACGCCATCATCAAAGTGGGTCGTGCGTCGGCCGGGATGAAGGTCGGGGTCATCGGCTACGGCGGTCTCGGTCAGATCGGCACCCGCGCGGCCGTCCTCGCGGGCGCGGAGGTGCACGTGGCCGAAACCAAGGAGTCCGTGTGGGATCTCGCCCGTGCGGCCGGAGCGACCGATCTTGTGCGAGACGCCGCCGAGTGGGCCGGTCGGAAATTCGACCTGGTTGTCGACTACGCCGGTTTCGACACCACGCAGAAGGCCCTCGACGCGGTCAAGCGTGGAGGCACAGTGGTCCACGTCGGCCTCGGCCTGCCGACCTTCACGGTCAAAGCCCCGACGATCCTCGGCAGGACACTCGCCGGTTCCCTGGGCGGAACGGTCGATGACATCGAGGAGGTCTTCGATCTGTTGCAGGCCCGCGAGATCGAACCGGTCTATACGGAGATCGCATTCGATGAGATCGGCGAGGGCTTGGAACGCTTGCGCCGCAACGAAGTCACCGGGCGGTTGGTGGCGCGCTTCGGCGATTGATTGAACAGCCGACTCCTCAGGTCCGGATGTGGTGCCCGTGATCGTTGACCAATAGCAGAGCCATCGCCCGGTGCACAGCACGAAACGTGTGTGAACTACCGGGCTGATCACTTGGACTCCAGGCGGACTCATTGCCTGATGGCGTCGCGTTGTGTGGTCTCGACGGCCCACTCTGCCCGCGCAAGTACTTCATCGAAGGTGAGTATCTCGGGTTGGATCATCTCCCGCCGGAACAACTCGAAGGATCGGAACTTTGTCTCGTGGTATCCGCCGGCTTCCCCTTTGAGGCTGTCGAGGTTCCCGATAATGAGATACGAACGCGGACGCAAGAGATACGTGAACTCGCCGGGGAGATCGCTCCCGTCCGATGCCTTCTCCTGTAGGCGGTCTCTCATCTGTGCCACTGCTAGATGCACGGTGCCTTGGGCTTGCACCACTCCACCGGACAGTTCGAAAGACGGAGCCCAGCAGCCCGGTCGATATGGCTCCTTTATCGGTTCCAACAGTTCCTTACGATGAGTCTTGATCTCCGCGAAGACCATCGACTTGATGCGACCCGACGTCCGTAGCAGCGCGTCAGTGCGCTTGCCGACGGAACTGATGGAGGAACCGGCCACCACTTGTTCGAGCTTCTCATCGCTCCACGAGGTCAGCAATTGACCGGCCAGCGATACGCCGAAGATCCACGGATTCTGTTCGAAGAACTCCTGCCACACTGCCTCGCCCCCGCGATTGGGGAACCGGGATTTTCGCTCCTGATCGAAGTAGTCGTCGTCTTCGAGTAATCGCCGGAACCGGGCGACCTGTTGCCGTCGGTGCGCCATGGCGACGACATCCCCGGCGGTCGCATCGTTGGTTACCAGCTTTCGGAAGAGCTCGGGCCTCTGCTGATAAGCCATCGCGAGCGCATCGGGATCTACACCGATGTCCGGAGGTGGAAAGGCAATGTCCAGAGCGGGTTGGATATTCAGCGCCCTGTCACCGAACGCGGCTCGCATCACGTCTATGAGCTGAGCAGCGACGTCTGCGTCCAGTTGCAGGGACTGACTGCTCTTCGGTTGTGACTGGCGGGTCTTGGATCCGAGCGTCGTCAGATGTAAGAGCTTTCGGCCTTCTCCATCGTCGACGACCTGATGCTCGCAGGTGACACCCTTTTCGATTCGGTGCGGCCTGACACTCTGTGCGTTGGGTTTCAAGTTCTGAATGCGAGCCATCGATTGATTGTGAAAGCTGTTGGGGGAGACGTCAATCGCTGCCGGAGATCGCCGAAATCATTGTGGCGAAGGAAGGAACGAGGCCGCCGATTGTCGGTAACGCCTGCCATCATGCACGCTATGACGTCTCCCGACCCCTTGGCCCCATTTCGGTGGCTCCACGACGGTGGCTCTCCGCTGGACGATATCTTCACCGTGGCCTTCTTCCGCAGGCTCGACCCGTCGGAGGTGGTGCGCCGCTTCAGCCGCGGCGAGGATCACGGCCAGGAATCGGACTTCGCCCGGCTCATGGACCAGGCCACCGAGTTCTCCATCAAAACCGGCGGAGGGTACGGGGGAGGCACCGTGGGTGTCTTGCAGGTCGGTGAGTGGAGCGTGGCCATCGAGCCGATGGGGTGGATGGCCACGCTCCACGATGTCCTGCCCGAATTGTCTCGTGATTGTGAGGTATTGGCCATCACTCGGCACGGCTACGCCGAGGACAGCCTCAGGTACGCGATCGACGGCACGATTGTCACGGGCTACAACCCCTTGCGGTGCCCCTACCTTCGACACGGCTCCGAGCCCGACCGGCTCAACAGGTTCATGCGGGAACTCGGCATGGCGGTGAACTCGCGCGACGACGAGAACGATCGCGACGACGAGTACGACTGGGAAGACGAGGACGATAGGGCCGAGAGCGACTACGTCTCTGCCCTGCCGAGTGCTTTCGCCTTGGCCGCGAAGCTCACCCAAGTGCGGTTCATCCCGGAAATCCTCGATCGCCCGATGCTCGTCGGACCCATCGCGTACAGGTGATCGTCCAGTAGCCGCAGCGACGAGTACGGAATCTCAGAACCGTGGCGTATCCGCCACGTCACCGCCACTCATTCTGAGATTCCGCCACGAATTTTGAGACCCTACAGTTGGCTGTGCGATCAGGACGCCCGAGGGCGGAACTCGTCCCAGTGGAGCCGCAGCCACTTCTTCTGCTTGTTGTCCGGCTCGATGGCGAAGTCCCGACCGTGTAGTTCCGAGTAGATCGGGAATGGTCGGAGCTCGAAGCTGACGTCGATATGGCAGTCGCGGTCCACGGCGATCAGTCCGCGGTCGAACAGTGTGTGGAGATCGCGGCGCAATAGGAGGCCGCCGTGAGGGTCATGATGTCCGACAGTGGCATAGCTGTACAAGTGGCACGCATCGAGTGCGGGTGCCGGTAGCGGGCCGGAGAACGCGCATACCGCACCGAATCTGCGCAGAAGTTCGGCGCGAAAGCCGGTCTGTCCGACGCGGACTCTGACCGGTCGAATCGTGTGGCCGCCATTCAGCTGCATCGCGGTTACTTCAAGTGGCGCCAGCAGATTCCCGAAGTCCGACGAGAGACGCATGGCGGTCAAGAAGTCGCTCCAGCGCAACTCGCGGAAGCTGTTCTGCGACTTCGGTTTCACACAGAGTGCCCGTAGCTCATCGGCACGCAAAGTGCCTGGAAGCGAGATCCACCCTTGACTGTGATTGGATCGGAACGTCTCGACAGGGACGGTCTCGATCACAGGCGCGTCGAAGGTTTCTTTACAGTTGTAGCAACGGTACTCGGGACTCAGTGTGGTCCGGCGCTCCAGGTTGGTCTTCCCGCATGTCCTGCAGCGAGAAATGTCCTTGGTGCCGACACCGCGTTCGATCGCTTCGATCACCGACATGCCGAGCAGTTCGTGCTCATCCCAGAGCGCGATGATGTCGCCGACTTTCACCTGCTGATGATTCGGCACGCGGTTGTCCCAGCTGTAATGGCTGGCGGCATCATCGTCGTATCGGGTATCGGCGCCCAAACGTCGATAATCCTCTTTCAACAACGCGAGCCACGCTCTTCGGCCGGCTTGCTCGTCAAACTCGGACACCCTGAATCCCAGTACCTTCTAGCGAGACAGGAACCGTTTGTGTTTGAAACGGTTCTGATTCGTACTGGTCGAGTGTACGTGTCGGCATGGCAACGAGGTCGACAAACCGCCGCGAGTGAGCGAAACGGCCACTCCTTGAAACGGTGCTCAGAGGTCTCGCACAAGCACGTCGAAATGCGGTGCGTCGGGCCATGCCGGGCGGAGGGTGCCAGCACGCGACCATCCCCACCGACGGTATGCGCCATACGCTCGCTCATTTGCGGGCCGAACCAGGAGCGTTGCGCGGGATTCCCCCCTGCCGCTCAGCAACTCATCGTGCAGGGTGTGGGCGAGTCCACGCCCGGTGAACTCGTTGCGGACC
Organism: Nocardia sp. NPDC052254; assembly: GCF_040679495.1. Taxonomy (NCBI): domain Bacteria; kingdom Bacillati; phylum Actinomycetota; class Actinomycetes; order Mycobacteriales; family Nocardiaceae; genus Nocardia; species Nocardia sp. NPDC052254. The sequence goes on from NZ_JBFAUW010000003.1 coordinate 462,654, forward strand.
ATGATCTCGCTCAATGCGAAGGTGCGATTGCCGTCCTCAGCGACAAATTTCTGCACGTCACCCCGATCGAGTTGCAGACCGGACCACCAGTGGGTGTCAGAACCGAGTGGCCAGCCCCAGGCTTGGCCCATGGGTTCTTCTCTCAGCCACGCGACAACGAGTTCGAACCCTCGAGGCCGACTCGGGTCGGTGTAGGAATCGAAGCGATGCATGAACGCATCGGTGGATGCGAAGGCGTCGCCGGGGTCGTCGTCAGGGATGTACGAGCCTTGAAAGATCAGTCGGACTTGGGCGCGCAGAGCCTGCGCCTCATCTGCGTTGTAGTGCCGGAGGTAGATGTCATTGTCGTCGCCGGAGGTCATATGACACCAACCACCTTTCTTTTCAGGTCGTCGTATCGCTCGGTGAACTCGGTGTGGCGCGTGTTGTCCACAGCATTCCGTACAGGGCTGAGCATTCGAAATGTGCGGGTGGATGACACTTGGTTCTCCAAGTCATCGAGTACGGAAAGTCCTTGCGTCACCGCATTGTTCACGTCGCCGGTGCACGCGAAGGCCGCGGCGAGGCTTGCGCGGTAATTCGCTCGATTTCGGGCGCCCATGCCTTCCGGTGTGTTGTCCGCGGCCAGAAGGTCCACCGACTTCTCAGCCGCGCCCAGATCTCGGAATCCTCGTGATTCATGAGACCGGATTTCGGCGGGGGTTACGAAGCGGAGCCACCGCGGACACTCGGTGGGTGGTTCGTAGGCCAGCGCGGCTTCCAATTCTCGCCACGCGGTGGTCACCGCGCGACCGAAGCCGACATGGTCATGCAGGATTGCTCGGGCCAACGCTTCGCGGATCGCGATGAGGGCGTGGATACGCCCAGGCGGCTGTGCCCTGGTCAATTGCCGTGCCCGATCGAGGTAGGCGAGCGCCCGATGAGGGCTGCCTACTCCATCACGACTGAGCGCAATCGATTGGTGCGCGGCGTTCAGACATATGTGGACAGTCAGCTCGTCATTACCGGCCTGGTTGGCCAATGCGAACGCATCGGCGAAGCACTGCTGTGCCGTGGGATGAATATCGGCATCGAATGCCAGCCAACCAGTTGTGGTCGCCAGCTCACCGGCTGCACTCATGAAGGAGCGACCGGTCCGCTCCGTGAATGTGGACATCTCCAGGAGTCGCTTCGCGTGCGCCAATTCACCGAGACCGGTCGTGACCAACTCCGCTCCGCCGACAACTTGGTCACGCTGAGCGAGATCGGTGACGCGGTCGGCAAGTTGCCGGATGTCGCGCATCTCGATCTTGGTCAAGTTCACGGGTGACTTTGCGGCTGCTGAAAGGGTCGCAGCACCGATCAGGATTCCGAACTCGCGCCGCTTCACCTCGTCCTCAATTCCGTAGGTGCTCAGCTCACCGTGCGCATCCAGGCTATCGCCTATCGGGAAGGGAGTCATCGAGTTCCGGGCGGCTCCAGGCGACGATTGTTGTGCCGCGACCGTCATCCTGAATCGGGCTCGCTGCTCCTCGGTGAGTCGTGACAGTTCGACATCCAGTGCGGCGGCGGAATCGCCCCGAACGGGCCGATCGCGCGTCGCTCTCTCCCACTTGCGAATCGTCGGGGGCTGGAAACCGAGCCGTTCCGCGAATTGCTCCTGGGTGATTCGTAGTGCTGCGGTGCGGAGAGCCCGCACTTCGACGCTGGTCCACGTGCTGACGATCATCCTTGCCCCCGATCGATCTATCTCGTTGTCCAGTAGCGGAACCGTATTACCTCGGTGCTGTTCTGTGTCTTCGGTTCGCTCAGCTTGTGCATGAAGCTGAGAATCAGCCCCGCCGTCGGGTCGATGTGCTTCGGATCCTGTGGCGCCCAGTGGATCCGAATCCTCGGCGGCGGGTGCTTGCCAACCCGACTCGACCGAGAGTGATCATACGAATGTGCATCGAAGCTTCGACCGTAACGCGTGGCGCCGCCACGCGTTGCTGTGATCCTAACCTCCAGTGCCGCAACGTATTCGAAGGACGCCGATGATTCTCCTACTTTTCGGCTGCATCATCCTCGCCGTCCTCGTCTACTGCACCGTCGCCTACTGGCCCCCTCGGATTCCCCCGGAGCACACCGTCGTCGCGATACACCGCCGGGTGTACAGCGAGCGACGTCGAATCCGTCGACCTTTCGGAGACACCTGTGAGTTCTGAGACACCGCCGCGGGCCATGGGTTACGCCTGTGTGGACCTCGTGAAGACTCTGGTGGGCCAGGACTTTCGTGCCCGCCAGGTCGCGGCACGGCTGGGCTACGAGTACATCGGGCTGACGACGAGTTGCAGCCTGATCGTGCCGGAAGCTCTGCTCGACCATGTATCGGCGGTCGAAGTCGAATTGCTGATCGTGCCGAGCATCTTGCATCTGCGTGGTCGAATTCCACCGGACCTCGCCGCGCTGACCGATATTCACGATCTCTCGACCGGCAGAACCCACGAGCGCGGCGGCGGGTACGCGCCCGACGGCGGGTCCGTCAACCCGTTGGTGGTGCCCGATGAAGGGGATGTCGAAAGGGGGAGGCAACATCCATGACACTCGATCCGCGTTCGCTGACCAGATTCGCTAGATCCCTCGGATGAACTCCCGATACAGGAACTTCTGATGCGCCGTGTCCAGAATGCTCTTTCGGCGCCGGAGGCTGTGGTAGGCGACTTTGAGTAGTTGTGTCACCGGTACGCCGGTCGGGATGTCGACCGATGCCGCTGTCACGGAGGCCACGGTGTCCAGTAGAGCGGTTTCGGTTTCGTTGGCCTGTGCGGACTCCAGACCCAGCTTGCGGAGTAGCTCGTCGCGCACCTCCATGACATCGATTTCGAGTCGGCGATAGTCGTCGGTGGTGTCAGCCATGGAGAGTGCGCGCCGAAAGTCGACCGCGCGGGCGCGGTATTCGTCGATCCGCCCGCATATCAGCTCGAGCCAGTGGTCGTCGTCATAGCGTTGACGATCCGAATTGACCCATAGTCGGCCGCCGAGGATCGGTAGTTCCTGCTCGCGGACAAAATACCGGCGACCGGGCCGTGCGGCGGCGATGCGGTCGATCTCGCCGGGGATACCGCGAACTGTCGAAATCACCCCGTCCACCAGGCTCTGCGGCGCACCGTCATCGAACAGGTCGAACATGACCGCGAAGTCTCGCCGAAGCGGGTGAGGTGTGTAGGCGACGTCCTTCACCTTGGCTCGCGACGAGTAGCGAAGGGAGCGAACCAGCGTCGCGACGAGCCACAGTTGCTGTTCGCGATCGGGGATCAATTCGCGTAGCAGGCCTTCGATCGCGAATGACGAGGCCCGTGCCCACTTGCCGAAATAGTCGTCTTCGACACCGTCCCGGCCCCCGATTCGGGCGCCGTGGTGGTCACGTTTGTTGATGTTCTCGAATTGGTAGTCGGCCCATTTCGCGATCTTCGGAAGCATGCGCTGGCCGGCATGCTCCTGCTCGACTTCGCGGTCCGCACGCCGGGTGACATCCGCGAATCTCAGCAGCGTTTGCACGCCGGTGGTCTGCAGCGTGTCCATCGCGAAATCTTCTGCCCGCGTGAGCAACTGCTGCTCCTCGAGGGACAGACAGAGCGGTTTGGCGATGTGGAGGTCGAACAACAGACGCAGGATCCGTGGGTGCTCACCGAAATCCGAGGGGACCGGGTTCAGTTTCGTCGGATGTGGGACCAGCACCTCGTCGAAGTAGATCAGCGATTGGATCAGCTCCGTGTAGCACTGCTCGGAAAACGGATCGCGGGGTCGCAACGGTGTTCGGTGGTTCTGGGAAAGGAGGAATTCTTCCGCGCTGATGAACGTGGTGACATCCACCATCACGCTGTGGGACATCATCTGTTTCGAGCTTCTCCCAGCAGATCGACGAACCACCGCACGCACCGAGGATCTCCGGAGATGGTCTCCGTCAGGATCGGCTCGGCCTCGTTCAGTAACTCGTCCCCGAAGGGGTACGGGCTCGCGCCGGAGCCGTTCGACGCCGACCGGCCCATCGCAGCGGCCAATCCGATGCCGGCGGCTCCGTCCCAGAGCTTCTGATCGCGGCGATAGAACAGATCGAACTGATGTTGCGGCGCGTTCGTCCACGGGGTGAGGTCGATGCAGGTGCGCACCATGTCGAGAGTCTGGGATGTGGTGCGCAGCTTCATATCACAACCGATGGCGGCGAGTTCCGCCTCGAACGGTCGTGGCGGAAGGTGTCCGCTACGGGTTACCGATGCGCGATTCGGCCTGTCGACAGCAGAGAGTGGCGTCGCGGGACGGCCGTCGACGGTGACCGCACCCGCTGACCAATGAATCGAGATCGGTGTGCGGTCGGGGCCCAGTTCGGGTGCCAGAACGTATGCCGCAATGGGTGTTCCGCCCTCCAAGAGGCAGACCACGCTGCAGAACTCATGGCGGCCTCCGGCGACGAATTCGCTTGTGCCGTCGATGGGATCGATGATCCAGATCGGATCACCGGTGGTGGGCAACGAGGCATCGTCCTCTTCGGCGACGAATCTGGAACCCGGATAGTGCCGCAGGACGGACTCCGCGATGGCCGTCTGAACTGCTGGGTCGGCCTCCGACAGCAGGGTGTGGTCCGGCTTCGTGTCGACACGCAGAGTCCTCAGATTCCGCCGATATCGCTGGAACAGCGGTATCAACAGATCGTCCAGCTCGCCCCAGAGAGACTCGACATCAGCCATGCGGTGCCTCCTCCGTGTAGACCTCTACAGAGAGCGTAGAGGTCTGCGGTCGGCTCCGGACAACATCGGAGTGCGTGAATCCGGGGCTCGTCCTATCTGTCGGATTTGCCAGTGCCTCAAAGCTTGTCGTGCACCGTCACCGCGTACCCGTCCGGGTCGGTGAAGGTGAACATCCGCCCGAACGGTCCGTCGATCGGGCTTGCCGCGATCGGGACGCCGGCCGCGGCCATCTCGTCATGCAGCGCCTGGGCGTCGTCGGTGTGCAACCACAGGGCGACGCCCAGGCCAGGGCGTGGGGTCGCGGCATCCAGATCGACGCCCGGCAGTGGCTCGCGGACGGCGAAGGGGATCGGGCTGGTGTCGAAGACGACGGCGCCGGGCGGATTGCCGGGGGTCTGTTCGAGACCGAGGTGGGTTCGGTAGAAGGTGGCGGCGCGGTCGAGGTCGCGTACCTGCAGGGCGATGAAATCCGGTCCGGTGACGGTCATCGGGAGTGTCCTTTCATGTCAAGGTATTGACATGCATGAGGCTATGTCAAGATGTTGACATGAGTCAAGGCGTCGGAGATGTCGATCTGTCGGTGGGGTATGTGCTCAAGCAGGCCGCGAGTGCTTTGCGTACGCGCATGGATGCGGCGCTGCGTCCGCTGGAATTGACCGTGCCGCAGTACGCCTGTCTCGAACTGCTCGGTCAGCGGGAGGGGCTGTCGAGTGCGGAGCTGGCCCGGGGTGTGTTCGTCACCAGGCAGGCGATGAATCAGGTGCTGCGCGGGTTGCAGGAACGTGGTCTGCTGGCGCGGGCGGCTGCCGCCGATCACGGGCGGGCGCTGCCCAGCCGGCTCACGCCGGAAGGGGAGCGGGTGCTGGGTGCCGCCAGCCGTGCGGTGGCGGAGGTCGAGCGGCAGATGCTCGGTGCGTTCGACGAGGCGCGGCGACGGCGTCTGCTGGCGGATCTCACCGCATGCGTCACCGCCTTGTCGGAGACGAATCGATAACTCGCACCGGGTAACTCGGCGTCAGTGTCCGGACGGCCTCAGAGCTGGATGTGGCGGCAGTCGCTACCGCAGGCGTCTTCGTCGGCGGCCTGCTCCGGAGGCACGGCACGATGCAGGATCGCGCGGCTGGGTCGCACGGTCAGCAGGTCCCCGTCCACCGTGCCGATCCCGTCGACGATCAGGGAGTAGTCCGACGGGTCGCGAGGCGCCCAGACGAGGGTGGCGGTGGGATGCGCGGCGATATTGCGGCGGGTGCGGCGGCCGGGGGCGGCGATGTGGAGGGCCCCGGCATCCGGGATCGGCGTCACGGCGACCACATGCGGTGACGAATCTTCTCCGACGGTGACGAGATAGGCCAGCGCGTAGCCCTCGATGGTCTTCGCGAGTTCGTCCAACCGCACCTCGGCGCCCATTCGGCAAGCCTACTGTCGAAACGGGCGCCGAGGTCGGTGTTTACCGAGATGCCAGGACGCGATCGGGCTCGGTGGCCGGTGATTTCCGGATCATCGCGATGCCCACCGCGAGCAGCCAGATGATCGTGAGTCCGGAAACCGTAGCGGTGCTTCCCCATCCGTTCGCCGCGTAGAAGTTCGCGGGCGTATTGCCGAAGAACATCGACGGCGCGAACGCCGCATTCACCACCGCCAGTGCGGCCGCGGTCCGCCCGGCCCACGTCGGCAGGAACCTGGTGCGCAGGATCGTGATGGCGGCGGTGGTCATGAACAGTGCGGTCAGCAGTCTGGTGACCGTGCCGTAGAGGACGTAGGTGCCGGACACGGTGATGGTGGGGTCGATCGGATCGGGTGCTTGGATGGCGGCGCCGATCTCCATGCCCATCGAGACGAAAGCCACTGTCATCCACATCAGTCCGGCGGTGGTGGCCAGTGAGCCCAGCCATTCGAAGCTGCTGTCGGCGGCCTTCACCAGATGTCCGAAGGCCGACATGAAGACCGTGATGCCGATGAGCCCGACGAGCCCCACCAGACCGCGGCTCAGGATGTTCCAGTCCGGTGGCGCGCCGTCGTAGACGAAGTAGAGCGGAAGCTCGATCAGCATGAGCGCCGCACCGGCGACGGCGGCGATGCCCGCGGTGCGGTGGAGGGTTTCGGTGTTCACGGTTTTGTCCTTCCGAACAGGGCCGATCATTAGTATATGACTTATACTATAAGGCCCATACTAAACTCGGGACGGCAATGTCGTCGACGACAGGATTGTCATGAACGATCGGGAGGTGCCCGGACATCTGGCCCGGCTGTGGCGGGTGCCGGCGGATACCCGCCTGGGCCGCCCCGCCGCGCTCGATGTCGATCGAGTGGTGGCCACGGCGGTGGAGCTGGCCGATCGTGACGGTCTCGCGGGCGCCACGCTCCCGAAGATCGCTGCCGCCCTGGGGGTTACGCCGATGTCGCTGTACCGGCACGTCGGTTCGAAGGACGAACTGCTCGTCCTGATGAGTGATGCCGGGCTGGGCCATCCGCCGGAACTGCCGGTCGATTCCTGGCGGGAGTCGTTACGTGCTTGGGCAACAGCTCAATTGGCGGTTCATCGAGATCGGCCCTGGCTGACTCAACTGCCGATCACCGGTCCGCCCAGCGGCCCCGGAAATGTGGCGTGGATGGATGCCGGGCTGCGCGCACTCCGCGACACTTCCTTGGGCTGGCCCGCGCGAGTCGGCGCCATCATGGTGGTCAGCGGCTATGTCCGCGAAGCATCCGTGACCTCCCGCCAACTCGAAGAAGGCCGGGCCGCAGCCGATCTGGACGAAGCAGAAGTCCTGAACACCTACAGCCGCAACCTCCGCGTACTCGTGGACGCCGAGCGGCTGCCCGATATGGCGGCACTGCTCGCCTCGGGCCTGTTCGACGACATCACACCCGCCGACGCCGACCCGGACGCCGATTTCACCTTCGGACTCGAGCTGATCCTCGACGGCGTCGCCGCCGCGATCGACGCGGCGGGAGCAGCCGGATAGGTCCTCAGTCGATTTTGGCGCCGAGCCAACGCGGGAACCGTCGAATCGCACGATTGGGCGCGGCATCCGGATTTCCCAAGCGCCATGCGCCGGTGGGCCCCCATGCGTGGCAGTAGATTCCGATCCATCGGCCATCGGCACCGATCAGGCTGTGCTCTTCCGCATCACCCGCACAGATCGCATCGACCAGGGCCAATGCGGGGCAGGGGCGGGTGGCGTCATCGGTGACATAGTCCACGACCATGTCCAGGCACCACCCGGCTTCCACCCGTGCCGCCTCGTCATCGAATCGAGTGACCCTGATACTGGCCGCCGCGCCATTGTCCAATCTCGCCGAATGTGATGACAGTACGACCACTGACTCGTACAGGAACGTTGTCGCATCGTGCCTCACGGCCAGATCGCACAGATCGGTGACGAGATCTTCCCAGGTCCCCTGCGCGCTCATCCTATTTGTCCTCGCCTACTCGCAGGGATTGGTGATTGCATGCGGTGCATCGAGTCTGTCACCTTCGGACTCGAGCTGATCCTCGACGGCGTCGCCGCCGCGATCGGCGCGGCGGATCAGTAGGGGTCGATCACCAGGACGAGTTTGCCTCGTATCCCGCCGTTTTCGCCGATGCGGTGGGCTTCGGCGACCTCGGTGAGGGGGAAGGTCCGGATGATGGGGAGGGTGAAGCGGCCGGTATCGATCAGGTCGCCGATCTCGGTGAGTGCGTGCAGGGCGCGGCCGGTGTCGCCGCGACTGAAGCGGACTCGGTGCTGTTGTGCGCCTGGGAAATCGGCGATGGTCAGGACCCGGCCGGGACTGCCGGTGAGGGCGATGAGATCGGGGAGGACGCCGCTGCCCGCGACGTCGAGTGCCAGGTCGACGCCGTCGGGTGCGAGAGTGCGAACGCGGTCGGGCATGCCGTCGCCGTAGGCGACGGGCTGGGCTCCGAGGGCGCGCAGGTAATCGTGATTGGCGGGGCTCGCGGTGCCGATCACGTGGGCGCCACGCACCACGGCCAGCTGCACGGCGGCGGCGCCGACACTTCCCGAGGCGCCGTTGATCAGCAGTGTGGTGCCGTCCGTGACGCCGAGCTGATCCAGTGCGCGAGTGGCTGTTTCGATCGCGGCCGGCAGTGCGGCGGCGGCCGGGAAATCGAGTCCGGCGGGGATCGGTGCGTAGTGGGACAGCACGGTCAGCTCGGATTGGGCAGTGGGTTGGCCGGATACGCCGAAGACACGATCACCGACGGTGACATCGGTGACGCCCGCGCCGAGTTCGTCCACGATGCCCGCCGCCTCGTGTCCCAGGGTCTGCGGAAGTTCCTCGTCCATCAGACCTCGGCGCTTCTTCCAATCGCTGGCGTTGATGCCGGCGGCGCGCACCGAGATCCGGACCTCGCCGGGGCCGGGATGTGGATCGGGCAGATCGACGATCTCGAGGACCTCGGGACCACCGAACCGGGTGAAACGGACCGCTTTCATCGTTCGCTCCGATCTCGACACGCTAGGGGTGACCCAGTGCAGTCTGCCACCAGAAACGCAAGCGACCCGGCACCTTTCGATGATGCCGGGCCGCGTCGCGGGAAGATCAGCTGCTGCCGAACAGGCCCGGAGGCATGTAGTGGCGGAAACCGTTCCAGCCGTTGCCGTGCCGGTCGAAATCGTTCCAGTCGTCGTGGCGGTCCCAGCCGCGGTTCCAGTCACGATCCCGGCCGCGGTCCCAGTCGCCGTGGCCGTGTCCGCGCCCGTGTCCCGGATGTGCGATCTCGGTGGCGGCCGGGTTGTCCACGGCGTCGGCCTGCGCCGGAACCGCGAGAGCGGCAAGGGGAGCCGCGAGGATGGCGCCGGCGACGGCGACCCGCGCGACAGTACGTTTGGTGCGATGTTCGGTTCTACCAGTCAAGGTGTATCTATCCTTCCAATCGAGTACACCCTACGCAGTCTCTCTCCGATCGGACGCTGCGTCACGGGTGGTGACACGAGTTCGAGGGCAGATGTCTCGGATACGACACCGACCGGTCCCGGCACCTCAGCTACTGCCGAACAAGCCCGGAAGATAGTAGGGATACCAGGAGTAATACGGCCGGTACCCCGGATTCCAGCCATACCAGGGATACAACGGCACCGGATCGAACGGTGTGATCTGCGGGTAGTACCAACCGACCGTATTCGGCGCGGCCACCGGCTCCGGGGGAGATTGCGCCGAACCCTGTCCGGCACCGGTGATCATGCCGACGAGAATCAGCGCCGCTATCGCGATGCGCGCCAGGGTTCGGCGGACCCCGACCGATCCGGCAGTCGCGTACACGACCAGCCCCTCTCAACTCGCTTGCTCAGCCACCCTTGCCGATTCGGGCGCATCAGTCACGGCCGGGATACGCCCAGGGCTGAGAAGCTCAGGGCTACTGCACGTCTCGCGCGCCGCCGTCCGGATTCGCGGGATCGATGTGCCAGCTTCGGATCCGGCGCTGGTGAATGCGAATGACGGTGGGGCAGAACCACTCCGGATTCACCGGTGGCACCTCGACGTCGATGATCCCGCCGACACCGCGGATCTCGACGCCGCGACCCCAGCCCGGTTTCACCTCGGCCGGATCGTTCGGTGTCATATCGTCGACCACCAGGCTGACATTCGGATTGCTCCGCACGTTCCGATACCGCTGAGCCGCCGCGCTGGGACCACCGATATCGATCGTGCCGTCCTCGTTGACCCGGAAACCCACCGGCACGATCTGCGGCCGCCCGTCGGCGGTGACGGTGGCCAGCCGGCCCAACGGCTGGGAGGACAGATAGCTCAGTTCGACAGGGGTGAAGGTCATGAACGAACCGTATGAGCTGAACCGCGGTTGAGGTCAAGGGTGGGTGTGTGTGCGGGGCGAGTGCCGGAATCGCGGCGGCTCTGTCGGGCCGGCCGTCCAATCCGGGCGGCATTCCCACGGCGCCGACCGGCAAAGCGGCGAGCCTTTATTCGTCCTCGGGTGGGATCCGCAATTGGCGCAGTTCCGGCACGGCTCGTTGAATGGTGACGAAGTCGGTGTCGTTGTGCACCACGACTGCCTTGTGATGCATTGCGACAGCCGCGATCTGAATGTCGGTGGTCTGAGCGCCACGGCCGGCGCCGATCGACCACAGTGCGGACCTGATGTCGGCCACGCGATCGTCGATGGTTTCGTTCCCGCCGAGCCAGTGGAACGCCGACCCGTACAGCTCGGTGATGACGGCCAGGTCGGACTTGTTTCGTGCGCTGAAGCGTGCTTCGTCCATGGTTACCGTGCAAGCGCACAGGAACCCGCTCACCGCCAACTGTTTGACGGCATGCTTGACCTTCGGCTTGCCCCAGAAATGCGACATCACCGACTGGTCGAGTAGGTACAGATACGGTCGATCGCCTGGAGTTGTCACCGCTCGCCGGTCGTGTCGTCAGCGAGTTCCTCAGCTGTGAGGAAGGGGTTGTGATCCAGCCGTTCCAGTCGGGACAGCGCTTCGCGCTGGCGGTACCCCTGCAGGAGTTCGGACATGGCGAGGTTGATCACCGCCTTCTTGGTGGTCAGACCGGTCAGGCGCATTGCCTCGGCAAGGACTTCTTCCGGGATCTGTACGGTTGTCGCCATCACACCTCCTATATTACGGTTCGCGCGTATTTATAATACTCGGAATTTGTAATATGGGCTGGATCGGGGTGCTCATCTGTTGATCGGCCCTTTCGGAGACTTCGGAAGTCCTTGGCCGCGAGTGTGTTCCGAGCCTCGGTGCCCGGATTACGTGTCGGCTCGCGCCGTCGGCCACGTGAATGCCGCCAGTGTGGGGTCCAGCGGCGCCCCGGTGAGCCGATTGCCGAAGGTCGACAGGGTGTAGGTGCCGATCCCCAGTACCACCTCGAGTGCCTGTTCGGTGGTGTAGTCATGGGCGAGGAATGCGGTGATCTGCTCATCGGGGACATTGCCGGCGGTCTCCAGCACTGCCAGCGTGAACTCCTGCAGGGCGGCCAGGCGGGCATCGGGTAGCGGGAGTTGTTCGCGCAGTGCGTTGATCAGCTCCGGGTCCGCGCCCGCGCGGGTGAGTGCCGCGGTGTGCATGGCTACGCAGACGTGGCATTCGTTGCGGGTGGCGATGGTCATGACCAGCACTTCGCGGGAGAGCTGATCCAGCGTGCACGATTCGAACGAGGCGTTGAGTTTGAGGAAGCCGTCGAGCAGATGTGGCGAGGTCGCCATCTTCGCCACGGCGGCCGGTAGATATCCGAAGTGGTCGGCGGTGGAGCGCATGACGCGCTGTGCGTCGGAGGGCGCGGATTCGAGAGTGAGGGCGGGGAAATACATGGGGCGATCCTTTCGACAACCTGGTTGTCTAAAAGGTAAACTAAGTTGTCTTTATGGACAAGGGGTGAGCGACGGATGTACCGAGGAGACCGCTTTCGGGGTATGCCGCCGCGCGGCGGCATCAGCTGCCGAACCAGCCCGCGACATCGAGCCGGAAGGATTCCGGCGGAACAATCCGGCGCAGGTCCGATTCCATATCGCGGACTCGCTGCGCCCCCAACTCCTCGGCCCAGCGCTGTCGCAGTCGCTCGAAGATCTGCGCCGATTGCCGCAGTGCGTCGATTCCGTGCGGGGTCAGTCGCACGATCTTGCGGCGCGCGTCGTCGGGGTCCTCACCGCGTTCGACGTAACCGAGTGCGGTGAGCTTGTCCACCGTCTTACCGGCGGCTTGTTTGGAGACCCCCAGCCGCCGGCCGATATCGCTGGCGGTCGCGCCGTGCGGGCCGATGGCCTGCATGGCGAATCCGTGCGCGGGGCGCATCTGCGAATGCCCATGCTGCGCCAGTTCGGCGTGTAGTTCGTCGATGAGCGATCGGAAGCCCGCGAACAGCAGCAGCGGCAACTCGAATCCGGGCCCGTCCACGGTCTCGCGTCTTCCGGCAACCATGTCGATGAGGGTAATCCGCCACCACCGCGCCGGCCGTCGTGCACGCCCCGGCCGAATTCATCGATGGGCCCCTGCCTCGCGGTCAGGCGGCCCGGGACGGCTGCCGGGAGCCGGGGTGTGTCCTCGAGCCGGACCGCCGCCAGGCCTGCGGCCTGGGCGTGTACTGCCCTTCGCGCCCAGCTCCGGTGGTGTTCAATACATCCTGGAGCGCTCGGACCAGGCGCCCGATCCGCATCGACGAAGGCCCGGAGGCATGATGACCGAACTGCCAGACCGGAACCCTCGCCTAGCCACTCCCGCGCATCCGGCGGGCCGCGCATCCGGCGGCAGCGGACTCGCCTCGCTGTCGAGGGGGGACCGATGAGCCCGATTCGCAACCTCCGCCGCAGTGTGCCGGCGTGGCTGGCGGCCGCGGCGGTGCTCGCGGGATGCAGCGGGCCCGGTGCCGACATCTCCGAATCATCCGGTCCCGCGACGGCCACCACGACCCCGCTGACCTCGGTCGCCGTCGTCACGCACGGCAGTCCGGGCGATGCGTTCTGGAATGTGGTGAAGAACGGGGCCGAAGCGGCCGGCAAGGACCTCGGCATCCAGGTCGAGTACAACTCCGCGGGCGATCCCGGCGAGCAGGCCAAACTGGTGGACAACGCGGTGGCACAGGGCGTCGGCGGGCTGGTGGTGTCGATGGCCGATCCGCAGGCGCTGCGGCCGTCCGTCGAACACGCGGTGGCGGCGGGCATTCCGGTCGTGACGATCAATTCCGGTGAGGCCGACAGCGCTGCGGCCGGTGCCATCGGACATGTGGGCCAAAGCGAACGTCAGGCCGGCGCGGCCGCGGGCAAGCGGCTGCGCGAGGCGGGAAAGACCAAGATGCTCTGCGTCATTCACGAGGCCGGCAATATCGGCGCGAACGATCGGTGCGCCGGGGCGATCGAGGGGTTCGGCACGGACGCCACCACAGTGCAGGTCGACATCAACAACCCCGCGGATGCGCAGTCGCGGATCAAGGGCGCACTCGAGGCCGACCGTGCCATCGATGCCGTGCTGACGCTGAATTCGCAGATCGCCGCCCGCGCCGTGGACGGGGTGGGGGAGTCGCATTCGGGTGCGGTGGTCGCGACCTTCGATCTGAATCCCGATGTGGTGGCGGCCATTCGCGCGGGCAAGCTGCTGTTCGCGGTGGATCAGCAGCAGTACGAGCAGGGGTATCTGCCGATCGTGATGCTGCAGCTGTATCGGCGCAATCTCGGCACCGTGGGCGGCGGTGTGCCGGTGCAGACCGGACCGGCCTTCGTGGACAAGGGCAATGTCGACGCCATCGCCGGCTTCGTCGCCCAGGGCACCCGATGAGGAGCGAGGACTGTCTCGAATGACCGATGTCACAATGGTTCCCGACGCCGGCACGCCGGCGGGGTGGACGACCTCGCTGCTGAACCGGCTGATTGTGCGGCCGGAGATCGGCGCCGGGCTGGGCGCGCTGGTGGTCTTCGTGTTCTTCTCCGTCGTCACCGACCGATTCCTCAGCCCGCTCGGCGTCGCCACCTGGCTCGACGACGCTTCCACCCTCGGCATCATGGCGGTCGCGGTGGCGCTGTTGATGATCGGCGGTGAATTCGATCTGTCCGCCGGTGTGATGACCGCCTCGACCGCATTGGTGACCGCGATGCTCGCGGTGCACGCCGGATGGAACATCTGGCCGGCACTGGCGGTCTCGCTGCTGTTCGCGCTGGCGGTGGGTGCGCTGAACGGCTGGGTGGTGATGCGGACCGGGCTGCCCAGCTTCATCGTCACCCTCGGTACCTTTCTCGCGCTGCAGGGTCTCAACCTCGGGGTGACTCGCCTGGTGACCGGCACCGTGCAGGTGTCGGGGATCCGATCGGCGTCCGGATACTCCTCCGCCGGCTGGGTTTTCGCGGCGACGACGAATCTGGGCGATGCGCGCATCCAGGCCTCGGTGCTGTGGTGGATCGCGGTCACGGCGGTCGCGACGGTGCTGCTGGTGCGCACCCGTTTCGGCAACTGGATCTACGCGGTGGGTGGTTCGCTGCCGAGTGCGCGCGCGGTCGGTGTTCCGGCCGCCCGCACCAAGATCCTGCTGTTCATGGGTACCGCGTTCGCGGGCTGGATCGTCGGCTCCTGCAATCTGCTGCGCTTCGCGAGCGTGCAGGCCAATCAGGGGGTGGGACTGGAGTTTCAATACATCATTGCCGCCGTGGTCGGTGGCTGCCTGCTCACCGGCGGATTCGGATCGGTCCTCGGGGCGGCGATCGGGGCGCTGATCTTCGGGATGGCGCGCCAGGGCATCGTCTTCGCGCGCTGGGACAGCGACTGGTTCATGTTGTTCCTCGGCGTGCTGCTGCTGGCGGCCGTACTGGTCAACAACGCGTTCGCCAAGCGAGCGGAGAGGTTGCGACGATGAGTCCTCTGATCGAAACCGTCGGCATCGGAAAGAATTACGGCGGGGTGGTCGCGCTCGAGGACATCTCCATGCTGGTCGAGGCCGGGCGGGTCACCTGCGTACTGGGTGACAACGGCGCCGGGAAATCCACTCTGATCAAGATCCTCGCCGGGGTGCATCAGCACGACACCGGGGAGTTGCTCATCGACGGGGAACCGACCCGTTTCGCCTCGCCCCGTGCGGCGTTGGATCACGGCATCGCCACCGTATATCAGGATCTGGCTGTCGTCCCGCTGATGAGTGTGTGGCGCAACTTCGTACTCGGATCCGAACCCACCGTCGGCGCCGGGCCGGTGCGCCTGCTGGATCGTGCCACGGCGCGCGCGATCACCCGGACGGCGTTGTCGGACATGGGAATCGAGATCCGCGATCTGGAGCAGCCGGTCGGGACACTGTCCGGTGGGCAGCGGCAGTGCGTGGCGATCGCTCGCGCCGTGCACTACGGCGCGAGAGCGCTGATCCTCGACGAGCCCACCGCCGCGTTGGGCGTCAAACAGTCCGGCGTGGTGCTGCGCTACGTCGCGCAGGCGCGTGATCGAGGGCTCGGTGTCGTGCTGATCACGCACAATCCACACCATGCCCACCCGGTCGGCGACCGGTTCCTGCTGCTGCGCCGGGGCCGTGCGCTGGGGAGTTACGACAAGAGTGAGATCGATCTACCCGAGCTCACCCGGCAGATGGCCGGGGGCGCGGAGCTCGAGGCGCTGCAACACGAATTGCGCCGCCCCACTTCCTGATCCACACCGCACGCGGCGAGCGGGAGCTCCCCGGCCGGCGCGGATAACCGCCGGACCGGTCACTGCGCTGGACTGTCGGTGAGGGCCCGGCTACCCTCTGCCTGGCCCGACGTCGAGAAGTGAGTGAGAAGCGTAGTTGTACGGCACGGTGAAGTGGTTCGACAGCGAGAAGGGCTTCGGTTTCATAATCTCCGACGAGGGCGGGCCCGAGGTTTTCGTCGAATACACCGAGGTCTACGGGGACGGGTTCCGGCGATTGGTCCAGGGACAACGTGTGGAGTTCGACGTCCGTCAAACCAAGGCGGGGCCGGAAGCTCGGGGCGTGCGAATCGTGGCGCCGTACTAGTTGTGTCTTCCACCACAGGCTGATCGGTCTGTCGGGCGGATCACTTTTTGTCAATTCGGGCTAACGGGCTCTTTTGCGGCCTCGATATGTTGGTCGTCAGTGATTCGACTGAATTGATACAACGAAGAGGTAAATTATGATCCCCGTTATCATCGACACCGGTTCCGCTGCTGCTCATGGTCTGTTCAGCACCCTGGGTGCGGCCTTCCACGGCCTGTTCAACACCCTGTGGACCGGCTCCTTCGGTGGCTGACCACTGATTTCGGTCGCATGAGCGACCTCGGGTCGACCCCGGGCCGGAGTGCCCGGGGTCGACCCATTTCTACGGCCGGAAATGGCTGTTCGAATGATTCCGGCGCCCGTCCCTGGCTGGTTCGTCCCCGCGTCCGCGCTATCACGGAACAATCACGGCGATGCCCTGGTGGCACACTGCGTAATTCGGTCCGGACGGTGCGGGCGTCGATCGGTGGGAAGACCATGGTGGCGCGATGTCGCGGGACGTGGCAGGCTGGAACATCGAGACCGGCCCGATCGTGAAGTTGATCGGCTCGGCTCGTCTACAGAAGGTATGAAATGGCGCAAGGCGTAGTGAAGTGGTTCAACAGCGAGAAGGGCTTCGGGTTCATCGCTCAGGACGACGGTGGTCCCGATGTGTTCGTGCACTACTCGGCTGTGAGCGGTAGTGGATTCCGGTCCCTCGACGAGGGACAGCGCGTCGAGTTCGAGATCGGGCAGGGCCAGAAGGGTCCGCAGGCTCAGAACGTGAGCGTTCTCTGATCGAGTCCGCTGACTGCGCGCCACTTTACGTAGCGTGAACTGTCCGCGACTTACAGTGGGGCCCCGTATCTTTCGAGATACGGGGCCTCAGCTGCGTTCGGTGCCGGGTTCGTCGCCCGGGGTGCGCACCCCAGTGGCCCTTCTGCTCGGATACGGGGCCCGTGGAGGGGCCCGGATCGGCGCGCCGACCAGTGTGTGAGGGCACCTGCCCACCGGGCGGTACACCGCCCCCGAACCGCGACCATTAAGCTGGTTGCCGGTAAATGCCGACCTCTTTCCCCAGGAGTGCCCCACAGTGAGCCAAAATGGCCGTCCTGTTGTTCTGATCGCCGACAAGCTCGCCCAGTCGACCGTCGATGCGCTCGGTGACGGTGTCGAGGTTCGCTGGGTCGACGGCCCCAATCGACCCGAGCTGCTGGCCGCCGTGCCCGAGGCCGACGCGCTGCTGGTCCGTTCGGCCACCACCGTCGACGCCGAGGTGCTCGAAGCCGGCAAGAACCTGAAGATCGTCGCCCGCGCCGGTGTCGGGCTCGACAATGTCGACGTTCCCGCTGCCACCGAGCGCGGTGTCATGGTCGTCAACGCGCCGACCTCGAACATCCACACCGCCGCCGAGCACGCCGTCACGCTGCTGCTCTCGGCCGCCCGGCAGATTCCGGCCGCCGACTCCACCCTGCGCGAGCACACCTGGCAGCGCAGCAAGTTCAACGGTGTCGAGATCTTCGGCAAGACCGTCGGTGTCATCGGCCTGGGCCGCATCGGCCAGCTGTTCGCGCAGCGCCTCGCCGCCTTCGAGACCAAGGTCATCGCGTACGACCCCTACACCTCCCCGGCCCGCGCCGCCCAGCTGGGCATCGAGCTGCTGACCCTGGACGAGGTGCTCGAGCGCGCCGATTTCATCTCCATTCACCTGCCCAAGACTCCCGAGACCAAGGGCATGCTGAACTCCGAGACCCTGGCCAAGACCAAGAAGGGCGTCATCATCGTCAACGCCGCTCGCGGCGGTCTGATCGACGAGCAGGCCCTGGCCGACGCCATCACCTCCGGTCACGTGCGCGCCGCCGGAATCGACGTGTTCGAGACCGAGCCGTCCACCGACAGCCCGCTGTTCGAGCTGCCGCAGGTCGTCGTCACCCCGCACCTGGGCGCCTCCACCGCCGAGGCGCAGGACCGTGCCGGCACCGATGTCGCCAAGTCCGTGCAGCTCGCCCTGGCCGGTGAGTTCGTGCCGGGTGCGGTGAACGTCACCGGTGGCGCGGTCAACGAGATCGTCGCCCCGTGGCTGGACATCGTCCGCAAGCAGGGTGCGCTGCTGGGCGCCCTCGCCGACGAGCTGCCGGTCTCGCTCGAGATCCAGGTGCGCGGCGAGCTGTCCTCGGAAGATGTTGCGGTGCTGGAGCTCTCGGCGCTGCGCGGGGTGTTCTCCGCCCTCATCGAGGACGCGGTCACCTTCGTCAACGCTCCGTCGCTGGCCACCGAGCGGGGTCTGGAAGCCTCGGTCACCACTCACACCGAGAGCCCCACCCACCGCAGCCTGGTCGACCTGCGTGCCGTGTTCGGTGACGGCCGCACCCTCAACGTTGCCGGCGCCCTGACCGAGCCCGCTCAGGTCGAGAAGATCGTCAACATCAACGGCCGCAACTACGACATGCGCGCCGAGGGCCTGAACCTGGCCGTGCTGAACTACGACGACCGCCCGGGTGCGCTCGGCAGGATCGGCACCAAGCTGGGTGAGGCCGCCATCGACATCCAGGCCGCACAGCTGAGCCAGGACGTCGACCAGGAAGGCGCGACCGTCATCCTGCGCGTCAACGACTCGGTCCCGGCCGAGGTGCAGTCCGCGATCGCCGAGGCCGTCGGTGCGGCGAAGGTCGCCCAGGTCGACCTGAGCTGAGCCCACGGGCCTCCTCGGCCCCAGCGTCGCACAGTGCGCGCGAATCCGACCGTGTTGTCACGGAACAGGATTCGCGCGCACTGTCGTATGGCAGGGTGTCTTCTACGTCCGATGCACCCGGACCTCGGCCGCGAGGATCCGAAATTCGGCAGGTGGACGTAGCTCGCGAGTCGGTGCGCACCACCTCGGGGTCGAGTCCGGTTCGGTGCCCGTGACCTGGGCGCCACGAGCGGCCGCAGACGGCTCAGGTATCCGGTGCCGCAGCCGGCATCCGGGATCCGCCGGCCCGTCACCTCAGGCTCGTCCTTCCCGCGCTTCGATCGCCTGCTTCGCCTCCACCAGACTCGTTTCCGGGACCAGCTCGCGGAAGCGTTTGATCGCCTGAATCTTCTTTCCCTGCAACAACAGCGCGTCGATCTCGCCGTAGTCGAGCACCGGGTATCCGGGCAGGGCCGCCGAATCGGGTATTCCGAGGTGGGTGAGAATGAGATCGAGTTTGCGCTCGAGACGATCGAGCCGGCGTTCGAGCGAGTTGTTTCCGAACATCCCCCGAAATTACCGGTGTGCCCGGCCGGTCACCGCCGTCTCACGTGCTGGGAGACGTTCGCCCTGGTGAAGGGGACGGTGGCGGCACCCGCTATCGTTGCCGCGACCCCCTTTCCGAACGGAGCTTTGTTGTCATGAAACTCGCTGTCATCCCGGGCGACGGTATCGGCCCCGAGGTCATCGCCGAGGCGCTCAAGGTGCTCGACGTGGTGCTGCCGGGAGTCGAGAAGACCGAATACGACCTGGGCGCCAAGCGGTTCCATGCCACCGGTGAGATCCTGCCGGACACCGTGCTTCCCGAACTCAGGCAGCACGACGCCATCCTGCTGGGTGCCATCGGTGATCCGTCGGTGCAGTCCGGCGTGCTCGAGCGCGGCCTGCTGCTGCGCACCCGCTTCGAGCTGGACCACCATGTCAATCTGCGTCCGTCGAAGCTCTACCCGGGTGTCACCAGCCCGCTGGCCGGTAACCCGGATATCGACTTCGTGGTCGTGCGTGAAGGCACCGAGGGCCCCTACACCGGCACCGGCGGCGCCATCCGCGTGAACACCCCGCACGAGGTCGCCACCGAGGTCTCCACCAACACCCGCTTCGGCATCGAGCGCGTCGTGCGCTACGCCTTCGAGACCGCGCGGCAGCGCCGCAAGCACCTGACCCTGGTGCACAAGAACAACGTGCTGGCCTTCGCCGGTTCGCTCTGGAAGCGCACCGTGGACGAGGTCGGCGCCGAGTACCCGGACATCGAGACCGCGTACCAGCACATCGACGCCGCGACCATCCACATGGTCACCGATCCGGCCCGGTTCGACGTGATCGTCACCGACAACCTCTTCGGCGACATCATCACCGACCTGGCCGCCGCGGTGTCGGGTGGAATCGGCCTGGCCGCCTCGGGCAATATCGATGCTTCGGGAACCAACCCGAGCATGTTCGAACCCGTGCACGGCAGTGCCCCCGATATCGCCGGGCAGTCCAAGGCCGATCCGACCGCCGCGATCCTGTCGGTTTCGCTGCTGCTCAACCACCTCGGCAAGACCGAGGAGGCCGCCCGCATCGAAGCCGCCATCGCCAAGGATCTCGCCGCCCGCACCGGCGCCGCCTCCACCGTGGCGATCGGCGACCGCATCGCCGCCGCGGTCTGACGTTCCCGCCGAATCCCCCTGTCGCGTATCCGACTGTGCGACAGGGGGATTCGCATATCCGATGTGTCACGGATGTCGCGTGCGCACCCGACCGACCGAGTGCCGGGATTCCGCAATACTGGATCGTCGAACATCAGCCACACATCCGAGTCCACCGTTCGCTGCTGGAGTACGACGGCTGTCGATGGGATCCGGCAGTGGGAGAGGGGACAGCGTTCAGTGCGGATATCGAGGCCGACAAGACATTCCACGTCGAATTCGATCCGGCGGGGCTGATCGAGCTCTGAGCGCGGACCGGGGAATCCGGTGAAAGCTGTTGGCTGACAGCATGACCAGCGCACCCATTGTGCATGCCCGGAAAGTGCTGTGGTCGTGGAGATCTGAGCCGGGGCGCGTGTCACACCCGGAAATGCCACGGTCGCCGCGCCTCTCGGGAGAGGACACGGCGACCGTGGATGCGTCGATCAGTTGCCGCTGAGCAGACGGAAGAACGTGGCGTTGATCTCGCCGCTGTTCGGGCTGCCGATGGCACCACCGATGGCCGCACCGACGGCGCAACCGGGGACGACGAAGAACCAGAAGCCGAGCAGGCAGCCGATGATGGCGCCGACCGCGCCACCGTTCTGCACACCCCAGACCCACTCGTTGACGAGCTGATTGGCGGTGTCGGTGAAGGCGATCTGCTTCAGGTTCAGGGTCTTGCCGTCGTTGTCGACGGTGGCCGCGACCGGGACCGCTTCGCCGCGCAGGGTCATCGGGAAGGACTCCACGACCTTGCCGGTGGCGTCGGCGATGTCGATCGAGTGGTTGGCCTCGTTCGAGATGAAGTGGCCGACGGGCAGGGTCGCGGTCACCGAGTGCGCGGCCGGATCGGTGTTCGTGGTGAGCTGCTGAGCAGCCGGCTGCGGGGCCGGGGCGGCAGGCTCGGCGCCGGCCGTGCTCGTGCCGATGACCAGGGCACCAGCAGTAATGGCGGCGACAGCAATGCTGCGGCCGAGGGTTTGTATCGAAAGTGACACAGTCAATCCTTCATCAGGTATCAGTGTTGAGCGAGGTGATGGTACGCAGTTCGCACCCTATGGCGGCAACCATTTGCGGGATATCGCCCGAATCGGCCGATGGCGCGACCGCTGTGTGAACCGACCGTCGCGATATCGGTCGGTTGCCGCCGACATCACACGGTTGCGCCCCACCTGTATCGAAAACTATTGCCTTGATCCGATTTTCGCAATGCCGGGAAAATAATTCCCATTCCGTGTGTGCCGGCGGACTTGTTCATCGGCGGCTCAGTGGCACCAGGGGGACGGCGGCGGCCGCGATCACCGCGGCCGCCAGGTAGGTGGCCGGAAATCCGGCTGTGGTGATGAGCGCTCCGAACACCGGTGCGACCGCCGCCGAGGCCAGATTCTGTCCGGTGTTCTGGATGCCGAGCCCTCGCCCGCTCCAATAGGGACCCGCTATCTCGGCGACCGCGGTGAAGGCCAGGCCGTTGTCGGCGACGGTGATGATCGAGGCCGCGAACAGAATCGGAATCGCCGCCCACCACCAGTGCAACCACGCGGCTCCGGCCAGCGCGATCATCGAGATCAGGGCCGCGATCGCCACGGTGTGCAGTGGCCGCAGCCGGCTGCCGACCCGATCCGACCAGATCCCGGCGCCGATCCGGCCGGCCGCGCCCAGAATCTGGGTCGCGGTGACGATCGCGCCCGCCACCGGCAGGGACAGCCCGGCATCGCGGTGCAACCACAGCAGCGCGAAGGTCCACAGTGTGGCCTGCGGAACGACCAGCAGCACCGATACCGCGTGGATGCGCCACAGGGTGGAATCGCCGCGATAGGGATTGTCGGGACGGGCGTCGGTGGCGGCGGGCCGGGGTGGGTCGACGATGCCGAACAGGCAGCCGATCGCCGCGACCCCCGCCATCACGGCCGGCACCAGGATCGCGGTGGAAAACCCGTGTGCCGCAGCGACGGCCGGGATGGACAGCGCGGCGATGGCGACGCCGAGCGGCTGCGCGGTCTGGCGGATTCCCATCGCCAGTCCGCGCTGATCGCGCGGGAACCAGCCCACGATCACCCGGCCACTGGCGCCGTTCGTACTGGCAGCGCCCATTCCGGCCAGGAACAGCAGCACTCCCAGCACGCCGTAGTCGGTGACCGTCGCGGCGGCCACTCCCGCCACACACATCACGATCGGACCGGCGACCAGGACCGTGCGCTCACCCACCCGGTCCAC
This sequence comes from Nocardia sp. NPDC052254, assembly GCF_040679495.1. Lineage (NCBI taxonomy): Bacteria > Bacillati > Actinomycetota > Actinomycetes > Mycobacteriales > Nocardiaceae > Nocardia > Nocardia sp. NPDC052254. The sequence continues at coordinate 485,375 of NZ_JBFAUW010000003.1, forward strand.
GGCGTAGCCCCAGGCGATCAGCGTGCACACCAGGCCCACGGTCGGCATCGCGACCAGCAGACCCGCTGTGGCCAAGGGCATTCCGCGATCGGTCAGCGCCGGCAACAGGAAGGGCGTGCCGTGCACGATCACCGCGCTGGAGCTCTGCGCGAACACTCCGAGGGCGAGCATGATCCACCGCCGGGTCGCGGGCCGTTGTGCCACGGTGGTCATCACCCTCACCTCGAATCTCACATATTGGGAATAGAGTCTTACTCTATGAACATGCATCACCGTACACCCAGGATGGGCAGGGAAATCAAGCCCGGATATGTCACATCCCTCTGTCGCAGACCGGGTGGTCGGCCACATTCGGGCAGGTGGATAGACTCATCGCCATGCGTCTAGGTCGAGTTGCCAGCCCCGACGGGGTCGCCTTCGTGAGTATCGAATCCGACGGTTCCGCCGAGATCGCCCGGGAGATCGCCGAGCACCCCTTCGGTACCCCGACGTTCACCGGCCGAACCTGGCCACTGGCCGATGTGCGACTGCTGGCCCCCATTCTGGCCAGCAAGGTCGTCTGCGTCGGCAAGAACTACGCGGCACACGCGGCGGAGATGGGCGGGCCGGCGCCCGAGGATCCGGTGATCTTCCTCAAGCCCAATACCTCGATCATCGGCCCGAACCTGCCGATTCTGTTGCCGCCCAGCTCGTCTCAGGTGGAGTTCGAGGGGGAGCTGGCGGTGGTGATCGGCCGCCCGTGCAAGGATGTGCCCGCGGCTCGGGCTGCCGATGTGATCCTCGGATACACCGTCGCCAACGATGTGACCGCTCGCGACGAACAGCGTCACGACGGGCAGTGGACCCGGGCCAAGGGATACGACACCTTCTGCCCGCTGGGACCGTGGATCGAGACCGAACTCGATCCGGGCGATCTCGAGATCACCACCGAGCTCGACGGTGAGGTGCGTCAGCGCAGCCGGACTTCACTTCTGCTGCACGATATTCCGAAGGTGATCGAATGGGTCACCAGGGTGATGACCCTGCTGCCCGGCGATGTCATCCTCACCGGTACGCCCGAAGGTGTAGGACCCATGACGGATGGGCAAACCGTATCCGTGACGGTCCAGGGTATCGGCACCCTTACCAATCCTGTTGCTGCCAAACGTTGATCGAGAGAAGGATTATGACTGACGTACGGGTCCGTTTCTGCCCGTCACCCACCGGCACCCCCCATGTCGGCCTCGTTCGGACCGCACTGTTCAACTGGGCGTTTGCGCGCCACCACGGTGGCTCCCTGGTCTTCCGTATCGAAGATACCGATGCCGCACGCGATTCCGAGGAGTCGTATCACGCGATCGTGGACGCCCTGCGGTGGCTCGGGCTCACCTGGGACGAGGGGCCGGAGGTCGGCGGACCCTATGAACCGTACCGTCAGTCACAGCGCCGCGACCTCCATCTCGATGTCGTCGGGCGGTTGCTGGCGGCCGGGGAGGCCTACGAATCCTTCTCCACGCCAGCGGAAGTCGAGGAGCGTCATCGCGCCGCGGGCCGCGATCCCAAGCTCGGCTACGACAACTTCGATCGCGATCTGACCACCGAGCAGATCGCCGCGCACAAGGCCGAGGGCCGTCCGGCGGTGATCCGGTTGCGGATGCCCGACCACGATCTCGTCTGGGACGATCTGGTGCGCGGCGAGATCACCGCCAAGGTCGGCACCGTGCCCGATTTCGCCCTCACCCGTGGCACCGGGGAACCGCTCTATACGCTGGTGAATCCCGTCGACGACGCGATGATGAGAATCACTCATGTGTTGCGCGGTGAAGATCTGCTTTCCTCCACTCCGCGGCAGTTGGCGTTGCACAGCGCATTGCAGCGGATCGGGGTCTCGGAGTTCACTCCGCAGTTCGGGCATCTGCCCTTCGTGATGGGCCAGGGCAACAAGAAGTTGTCCAAACGTGATCCGGAATCGAATCTCTTCGCGCACCGGGACCGCGGATTCATTCCTGAAGGTTTGCTGAATTACCTGGCTTTGCTCGGATGGAGTCTCGCCGAGGACCGTGACGTCTTCTCCATGACGGAGATGGTAGAGGCCTTCGACATATCGAAAGTAAATTCGAATCCGGCCCGCTTCGACCAGAAGAAGGCCGATGCGATCAACGCCGAACACATTCGTTTGCTGGAGTCCGGAGATTTCGCCCACCGGTTGCGGGAGTTCCTGACCGTACAGGGCCACATCGGCGCCGAAGTGGACGACCGAGTTTTCGCGGCCGCGGCCGAGTTGGTGCAGACCCGGATCGTGGTCCTCGGTGATGCGTGGGATCTATTGAAGTTTCTGTTCGTTCCGGCCGAGGACTTCGTCGTCGACGAGGCCGCCGCACAAAAGAATCTGGGTCCCGATGCGGTACCGGTCCTCCAGGCCGCCGTTACCGCGTTGGACGGTGTTTCGGAATGGACGTCGACCGCTCTCGAAGAGGCCCTGAAAAAGGCGCTGGTCGACGATCTGGGGCTCAAACCACGTAAGGCGTTCGGTCCGGTGCGGGTCGCGGTGACAGGCTCGCACATCAGCCCGCCGCTGTACGAATCGCTGGAACTGCTGGGGCGGGAGCTGACCATGGCACGGCTGCGCGGCGCACTGGTGTGAGCCCGCTGCGCGGCCGGCGGCGGGTGCGCAACCCCGCGAAACCCGCCGCCGGTTCGCGCCGCAGCGGTCCGAGTGGCCAAATAGGTACCTTGACCAGCCGATTTGTATAAATCGGGTAGGGGTTTGGTACTCTTCTTCTCGGCCAGGAACGAGGCCCCGAACCGCAAGGTGAGGAGGCCGAAAGCCCAGGTCATTGGGGTATGGTGTAATTGGCAACACAGCTGATTCTGGTTCAGCCATTCTAGGTTCGAGTCCTGGTACCCCAGCGGAGAATGTTTCGCTTCGTTCGATCGGGACGGAACAGCATCCCGGCGATTTGGTCGCCGGGTCTCGGCCGGTTAAGCTTGCCGAGCTCCTCGATCGAAAGATCTGCGGAGATCTCCCTTCGGGGAAATGTCCTCTGGCCCCGTCGTCTAGCGGCCTAGGACGCCGCCCTCTCAAGGCGGTAGCGCGGGTTCAAATCCCGTCGGGGCTACAGTCGAAAGCCCTCCAGCACCAGCTGGAGGGCTTTTCTCGTGCTCTGGGACATTCAGTCCCCGACCGGCCAGGTCGAACCGCCCGGCGGCATCGCGGGCATACCCAGCTTCCGGTGATCCCAGCTGCGGACGCGTTCGGGTACGACCCGGATCGCGACGCGCTTGCTCAGCATCGCCTCCACCATCGGCCGCAATTCCTCGGTATAGGGCCCGGTGTAGCGCTCCCAGACGCTCACACCCACCTTGAACAGCGCTTCGGCATCGTCGACGATCTCGGCCCGGCCCTCGATGGAGACACCGCGCAGTTGGTCGTAGGTGTCGCCGGCCTCGACCAGCACGGTGACGCGCGGATCGCGGCGCAGATTGACCGCCTTCTGCGACTTGCCCTTCGTCTCGAACCAGATCTCGCCGTCGATCAGGCCGTACCACATCGCTGTCAGATGCGGCGTTCCGTTCTTGCTCAGGCTGGCCAGGGTGATGATGCGGCTGCTTTCGAGGAATTCGGTGATCTCCGTCTCGGACATCACGATCTGTGCGCGTTGGTTCACTCCCATGCGGCCACGATACTTTACGGCGTATGGCCGGGATCACAGCTCGAGATAGGGGGCATCAGAGCCTTTTGTGCAGGGCATCCGCGGCGGCGACGAGGTCGGCGGCCCAGCGTGCGCCCGGTCGCCGGCCCATCCGGTCGATCGGTCCGGAGACCGAGACGGCGGCGATCACCTCGGCCGCCGAATCACGGACCGGCGCCGAGACGCTGGCCACGCCCGCGGAGCGCTCGGCGGCACTCTGCGCCCAGCCGCGCCGACGCACCTCGGTGAGGGCGCGTTCGCCGAAGACCGCGTCGGCGAGCACGCTGCGCTGCAGGTCCGGATCGGCCCAGGCGAGCAGTACCTTGGCGGCGGAGCCCGCGGTCAGCGGCATGCGGGCGCCGACCGGGACGGTGTCGCGCAGCCCGGAGGTCGGCTCCAGGGCGGCCACGCAGATGCGCGAGTGGCCGTCGAGCCGGTAGAGCTGGACACTCTCCCCGGTGATCTCGCGCAGTCGCGGCAGGATGACCGAGGCGGCATCGAGCAGCGGATCCTCCGCGGTGGTGGCCAGTTCCGACAGCGCGGGGCCGGGCCGCCACGAGCCGGTGGCGTCGCGGGCCAGCATGCGGTGGGTTTCCAGGCCGACGGCCAGTCGGTGGGCGGTGGCCCGGGGTAGTCCGGTGCGCACGCACAGCTCGTTCAGGCCACACGGCTGATCGGCCACCGCCTGCAGGACCGCCATGGCTTTGTCGAGCACCCCGATACCGCTATGCTGTCTCATAGAACGATATTAGCGTCTCGCATAGTGGGATGCGCAAGTTCGAGCACGACAACGGAAGATCGACAACTGAATCGCATCACATCTCGCGACCGCCCGGCGAGGCAGTAGTGCCGGACATCCGGACCCGTGAAACCTCTGCCCAGCTCCCACCAGTAGCCCCGCACAGCCCGCGGGACACACTCGAGGTGGGAATCGCCCCGCTGATCGATGACGGGCCCATACAGAGCCACGAAAACCGATACCGCAGGCGATCGGGTCGAGTCGGTTCGTGAATGTGATGCAACCAAAGGCCCCTGAGGAAGAACGGGCCCGAGCACCTGGACGGATCGAAGACTCCTGGTGGTTTTCGGCCCGCCTCGATTGTGGAGCGACGGAGGGAGGGAGCGCAGCGACCGACCGTAGGAGTGAAAAATCGAGGCACAGGGGGCCGAAAACCCGCGGGGGCGGAGCCCCCGCCATTCAACACAGGAGGATTGTCATGGCCGGACGGCCACGCACGCTGGCGGAGAAGGTTTGGGATCAGCATGTCGTCGCACAGGGTGCGGGGGAGGGTGCGCATCGCGAACCGGATCTCATCTACATCGATCTGCACCTGGTGCACGAGGTGACCAGTCCGCAGGCCTTCGACGGGCTGCGGGCGGCCGGTCGGCCGGTGCGGCGGCCGGATCTCACGATCGCGACCGAGGACCACAATGTGCCGACGGTCGATATCGACAAGCCGATCGCGGATCCCGTCTCGCGGACGCAGGTCGAGACGCTGCGTCGCAATTGCGAGGAATTCGGCGTGCGGCTGTATCCGATGGGCGATATCGAGCAGGGCATCGTGCACGTCGTGGGCCCGCAATTGGGGCTGACCCAGCCGGGGATGACGGTGGTCTGCGGTGATTCGCACACCTCGACCCATGGTGCGTTCGGCGCGCTGGCGATGGGTATCGGCACCAGCGAGGTCGAGCACGTGATGGCCACGCAGACGTTGTCGCTGCGGCCGTTCAAGACGATGGCGATCAATATCGACGGCGAAGTGCCCGCGGGCGTCACGAGCAAGGACGTGATTCTGGCGGTCATCGCGCAGATCGGTACCGGTGGCGGCCAGGGATATGTGCTCGAATACCGCGGTGAGGCCGTGCGCGCCATGTCGATGGAGGCGCGGATGACGATGTGCAACATGTCGATCGAGGCCGGCGCCCGGGCGGGCATGGTGGCCCCCGACGAGATCACCTATGAATTCCTGAAGGGCCGTGAACACGCGCCTCGGGGCGGGGACTGGGATGCCGCTCTGACGGCCTGGGACGCCCTGAAATCCGACCCGGACGCGGAATTCGACGCCGAGGTGCACATCGACGCGTCCTCGCTGACACCGTTCGTCACCTGGGGCACCAACCCAGGTCAGGGCGCTCCGCTGGGGGCCGCGGTGCCGAATCCGGCCGATTTCGCCGACGAAAACGAGCGGTCGGCCGCCGAGAAGGCACTGACTTATATGGATTTGGAGCCGGGTACTCCGCTTCGCGAGGTGCCGGTGGATACGGTTTTCGTGGGTTCGTGCACCAACGGTCGTATCGAGGATTTGCGCGCTGTGGCCGACGTTCTGTCCGGTCGCAAGGTCGCCGACGGTGTCCGGATGTTGATCGTGCCCGGGTCGATGCGGGTGCGGGCCCAGGCCGAATCCGAGGGTTTGGGCGAGATTTTCACCGCGGCGGGCGCGGAATGGCGGCAGGCCGGCTGCTCGATGTGCCTGGGAATGAACCCGGATCAGCTTTCGCCCGGTCAGCGCTGTGCTTCGACCTCGAACCGCAACTTCGAAGGACGTCAAGGTAAAGGTGGCCGAACGCATCTGGTTTCGCCGCTGGTGGCTGCCGCGACCGCCGTACGCGGCCGGTTGTCGGCACCCGCGGATCTGAACTGACCGGCCGGAATTCACGCTAGGACTACAGGAGCAGTCATGGAAGCCTTCAAGGTGCACAAGGGGATCGGCGTGCCGTTGCGCCGGTCGAATGTCGATACCGACCAGATCATCCCGGCGGTCTATCTGAAACGAGTGACCCGAACGGGATTCGAGGACGGTCTGTTCGCCGCCTGGCGTTCGGATCCGTCGTTCATTCTGAACACCACCCCGTTCGACCGGGGAACGGTGTTGGTCGCCGGACCGGATTTCGGTACGGGATCATCGCGCGAGCACGCGGTTTGGGCGTTGATGGACTATGGCTTCCAGGTGGTGATCTCTTCCCGCTTCGCCGACATCTTCCGGGGCAACGCCGGCAAGGGTGGCTTGGTGGCCGCGCAGATGTCACAACATGATGTCGAATTGCTCTGGAAGTTGATCGAAGAACACCCCGGACTGGAATTGATCGTCGATCTCGAAGCACGCACGGTGACCGCTGGAACCACCGTGTTGCCCTTCGATATTGACGACTACACCAGGTGGCGGCTGCTGGAAGGTCTGGACGACATCGGACTCACCCTTCGGCAGGAAGACGCCATTGAGCAGTTCGAAAAGGTAAGGCCGGCTTGGAAACCGACCACCATTCCGGAGCCTATTTCACGGGACTGATCGGTCCCGTGTGTTAGCTGAGAGCAACCATTCGAGGTTGCTGTGCGTGTGCCACACCACATGAAATTTGGCGTGGCACATAGACTCTTGCCCATTCAGGGTTTACCGTGGTACCTAGTCGGTCCGACGACGGGCCATTAGTCTGCGGAGGATTCAATGAACAAGGCGGAACTGATCGATGTTCTGACCGAGAAGTTGGGTACTGACAGGCGCACGGCCACTGCGGCAGTCGAGCACATTGTCGACACGATCGTGCGTGCGGTGAACAAGGGTCAGAGCGTCACAATCACCGGATTCGGTGTATTCGAACAGCGCAAGCGGGCGGCACGGGTGGCGCGTAATCCCCGCACCGGTGAGACGGTGAAGGTGAAGCCCACATCGGTGCCCGCGTTCCGCCCGGGTGCGCAGTTCAAGGCGATCATCTCGGGCAAGCAGAAGATCGCGGCCGCCGGTCCCGCCGTGAAACGCGGTGTGGCAGCGCCGGTATCGGCCGCGGCCAAGAAGGCCGCCGCCAAGAAGACGACGGCCAAGAAGGCCGCCGCCAAGAAGACGGCGGCGAAGAAGACGGTCGCCAAGAAGACCGTCGCCAAGAAGACGGTCGCGAAGAAGGCTCCGGCCAAGAAGACGGTCGCGAAGAAGGCCCCGGCCAAGAAGACCGCCGTGAAGGCGACGGCGAAGAAGGCCCCGGCCAAGAAGACCGCCGTGAAGGCGACGGCGAAGAAGACGGCGGCCAAGAAGACGGTCGCGAAGAAGGCTCCGGCCAAGAAGACCGCCGCCAAGCGCACGGCAGCCAAGCGCACCACGCGCCGCTAGGGCCGACGCAATGATGCGATGACCCCGCCCGGAAGTGATCCCCGGCGGGGTCATCGTCGTTGTGACGCCGCGCGGGTCAGTGGGTGCGCAGGGAATGGTCGAGATGATCGGCGGCGATGAGCCGGCCGTCCGCGATCGAGAGCACCCAGACGGTGCCCTTGCGATTCCGGGCCGGTGGCAGCGTCGTTCCGGAATCCTCGGCCCAGCGGCGCAGTAGATCCGGAATCACCTTGCCCTGGCTGCACACGAGCGGTACCCGACCCGGCGTGACGAGTTCGCGGAGCCGATCGACGCCGGCCTGCGGGTCTGCGGCATAACCGGTTTCCGACAGCAGCGGCTCGGGCACGATCTCGAGGCCGAGAGCGTCGGCGACCGGCGCCACGGTTTGCACACAGCGCACCGGCGGCGCCGAATACACCTCGGTGGGGCCGAAAGCACGCAGATTCGGCAGCAGCGCCTGGGCCTGGGCGCGACCGGCCTTTTCCAGGGGACGTTCCTCGTCGGGACCGTTGAATCGGGCCCGGCGCCCGGCTTTCGCGTGCCGCACCAGCAGCAGTGTCTCGGTATCCGGGGGGAGCCGCAGGAAATTACGGACGATCCGCCGGTCCATGGGATAGGACAGCTCGTCCATCACCCGGTCCACCCGGTGCCATCGCAGTTGGTCCACTTCGGAATTGGCGTTGAATTCACCGCCGGCGGGAGCCGCGGCCCAGTAGTCGACCCGTTTGAGTTTGCGATGACCGGGCACCGGATATGTGACCCGGCCGAGATAGCGGCCCAGATGGCAGTCCAGACCCGTTTCCTCGGCCACTTCGCGCACCGCGGCGATCATCGCGGTTTCGCCCGGATCGAGTTTTCCTTTGGGCAATGACCAATCGTTGTATTTCGGGCGGTGAACCAGCGCCACCTCGACCGGTCCGCCGGGCCGTGCCCGCCGCCACACCACCGCACCCGCGGCGATGATGTTGGCGGTGACACGGCGATCGCCGGCACCGGCCGCGGTGTCGGCGGATTCCTGGCGGCCGGCGTGGCCGTCATCGGGTGCGCGGCCGAAATCCCGTGTCGCCGAGGACTTCACTGCTGATCCGGCCGGCGCAATCGCATGAGGAACTCCTGGTGATCGCGCACCTGCACGCCGAGGAGATCGGCATCCGGGCTGGGCTGGGCCGCCCAGCTGCCGTCGGCCTGCAGCACCCAGCACCGGGTGGCCGGATCCAGCGCCGAATCGAATACGACCGCCAGTCGCTCGCGCAGCTTCGGATCCTTCACCTGCGCCATGACTTCCACGCGCCGGTCGAGATTGCGGTGCATCATGTCGGCGCTGCCGATCCAGTATTCGTCCTGTGCCTGGAAATGCAGGACACGTGAATGTTCCAGGAAGCGGCCGAGGATCGAACGCACCTCGATGTTGTCGCTCATTCCGGGGACTCCGGGGCGCAGTCCGCAGATGCCGCGGACCACGATCTGGATCGGCACCCCGGCCTGTGAGGCCCGATACAGCGCGTCGATGATCTGTTCGTCGACGATCGCGTTGGCCTTGAGGCGGATTCGGGCCGCCGCGCCCTGTGCGGCCAGTTCGGTTTCGCGTTGGATCCGCTCCACGATGCCCGAGCGCACACTGCTCGGCGCGACCAACAGGTTGCGGTAGTTGGCCTTTCGTGAATATCCGGTCAGCGAGTTGAACAGGTCGGTGAGGTCGGCGCCGATTTCCGGTGCGGCGGTGAGAAGTCCTACATCCTCGTAGAGCCGGGCGGTCTTCGGGTTGTAGTTACCGGTGCCGATATGGCAGTAGCGGCGGATGGTGGCGCCTTCGCGGCGCACCACCAGGCAGGTCTTGCAGTGCGTCTTCAACCCGATCAGGCCGTAGACCACGTGCACGCCCGCCTGCTCCAGCGCACGAGCCCATTTGATGTTGGCCTGCTCGTCGAAGCGGGCCTTGATCTCGACCAGGGCGACGACCTGTTTACCGGCCTCGGCGGCGTCGATCAGCGCGTTGACGATGGGGGAGTCACCGGAGGTGCGGTACAGCGTCTGCTTGATCGCGAGCACCTGTGGATCGGCGGCGGCCTGCTCGATGAAACGCTGCACGCTCGTGGAGAACGAGTCGTAGGGGTGATGGACCAGCACATCGCCCTCGCGCAGGGCGGCGAAAACGTTTCGGGGCGTTTCCCTTTCCCCGAAGGCCGGTGGGGTGGCCGGGACGTAGGGCGCGTCCTTGAGGCCGGGCCGGTCGACGCCGTACACCTGCCACAGGCACGACAGATCGAGCAGGCCGGGCACCTGGATGACATCGCCGGGGTCGACGTCGAGTTCGCGCAGCAGCAGCTCGAGCATGTGCTCGGTCATGTCGTCGGACACCTCGAGGCGCACCGGCGAGCCGAACCGGCGGCGGGCCAATTCGCGTTCCAGCGCCTGCAGCAGGTCCTCGTCGCGGTCCTCGTCGACCTCGAAGTCGGCGTTGCGGGTGATGCGGAACGAATGGTGTTCCACCACATCCATTCCCGGGAACAGCTGATCGAGGTGCGCGGCGATCAGGTCCTCCATCGGGAGGAATGCCGCCAGCGGGGGCAGGCCCGCGGTCTCGGAATCCCGGCGGGCGTGCGGGCTCTCGGTGCGGGTGCGGCGGACCCGCACGAAACGATCGACGTTGTCGGGAACCTTCACGCGGGCGAAGTGCTCACCGCCGGTCTCGGAATCCTTCACCGTCACAGCCAGATTGAGGCTCAGGCCGCTGATGTAGGGAAAAGGGTGGGCGGGGTCGACCGCGAGCGGGGTCAGCACCGGGAAGACCTGGTCGAGGAAGTACCCCGACAGCCGCCGCTGCTCGTCGTCGTCGAGTTCGGCCCAGCCGATGATGTCGATGCCCTCGTCGCCCAGCGCCGGTGCGACCTGGTCGAGGAACACGCGCGCGTGCCGACCGGCCAATTCCTGGGTGCGTTCGGCGATGAGGGTGAGCTGTTCGGTGGGCGACAGGCCGTCCGCCGAGCGAACCGAGAGCCCGGCCTCGGCCCGGCGTTTGAGCCCCGCCACCCGGACCATGTAGAACTCGTCGAGGTTCGAGGAGAAGATGGCCAGGAATTTGGCACGTTCCAGCAACGGCTCGGAGGTGTCCTCGGCGAGGGCCAGGACGCGGGCGTTGAAGTCCAGCCAGCTCAGCTCGCGGTTGAGGTAGCGATCGGCGGGCAACTGAGTCGCGGCGGTGGTGGTGGGCGGCGGTGTGGCCGCCGGCGGTGCCGCCGGTAGTCGGGGCTGTTGCGGGGCGGTCTCCGTATCGCTCACGCTCACGATCATTCCTTACGGCTCGGGTGCTGTCTTGCTCGACACCACCGTTGTGCGACCTCACTGCGGTTCTGGCGATCATCTAGCACACGTGTGACGGTGTGGGACACCTCCCGATGAGTTTCTCGTGAACTCCTCCCGGCCAGCCGATGTCTCGCAGCAGTGCCGCGGTGGCCGGACCCACGCCGAGTTCGATCGCCCGATCGAGATCGGCGGCGGTGTCGACATCCAGCCGCAGGCCCGGCCAGGCACCCAGCAGCTCGACCGCACCGGATTCGCGGTGGCGCCGGGCGGAGTCCGGTCCGAAGCGGGGCATCAGCGCGGTGGGTCCGGGTGCGCGGACCAGCAGTGCCGCGGTGCCGCGCCCGGTGTGGTCGACCACCACCGCCCGGCCGGTGGGTGGTGCGGTGGCCAGCATCGACACCAGATCCTCGGCATGCACCGCGGGCAGATCGGCCTGCAGTGCGAGCAGATCGACCGCGCCGTGCCGTTCGCGGACCGCGGCGGCGGCGGAGGCGAGCGCGGTATTGAGTCCGTCCCCGGAGTCGGTGGGCGCATCGGCGGGCGGGGTGGCCGCGGGATCCGGATGCACCACCGCGCCCAGCTCGGCCATCGCCGTGGCGACGCGCTGATCGGGGGTCACCACCGTCACCGAACCCAGTCCGGCCGCGAGCGCGGCCGCGACCGTATCGGACAGCATCGCCAGCACCAGCCGCGAGCGGGCCGGCGCCGGCAATCGCTCGGCGAGGCGGCTCTTGGCCCGGTCGAGGTTCTTGACCGCGATCACGGCGTGGACGGCATCCGGACGCATGACCCAATGGTCGCACGTTCCGCGTGGGCACCGCCGGTGAGCAGTGTCCGATCGGCCGAGGTACGCGGCCGGACCGAACACGCGAACTGCCGAGTACACGGCGAGCACACCTGGGCGAGTGGCATATTGAAATGATGACGAGGGCGGCAGTGATGGGTGCGGGCTCGTGGGGCACCGCGTTCGCGAAGGTGCTCAACGACGCGGGCACCGAGGTGACGATGTGGGCACGGCGACCGGAGATCGCGAAGGCGCTGGCGACCGAACATCGCAATCCCGCCTATCTGCCCGACGCGCGGCTCGACGGTATCTCCGCGACCGACGACTACCGGGTGGCCCTGGCCGGCGCCGATATCGTCGTACTGGCGGTGCCGTCGCAGTCGTTACGTGCCAACCTCGCCACCTGGCGGGACAGCATCGGCGCCGATGCGACCCTGTTGAGCCTGGCCAAGGGCATCGAGACCGGGACCCTGCTGCGGATGAGTCAGGTCGTCGAGGAGGTCACCGGCGCCGACCCCGGCCGGATCGCGGTGCTGTCGGGGCCCAACCTGGCCCGCGAGATCGCCGCGGAACAGCCCGCGGCCTCGGTGGTGGCGTGTGGTGACGCCGCACGGGCCGAGGCGGTGCAGCACTCCTGCGCCACCGGATACTTCCGTCCCTACACCAATACCGATGTGGTCGGGTGCGAGATCGGTGGCGCGTGCAAGAACGTGATCGCGATGGCCTGCGGTATCGCCGCGGGCATGGGCCTGGGGGACAACTCCGTCGCGAGCCTGATCACGAGGGGACTCGCCGAGATCATCCGGCTCGGGGTCGCACTGGGGGCCAACCCGGTCACCTTGGCCGGTCTGGCTGGTGTGGGCGACCTGGTGGCAACCTGCACATCGCCGCTGTCGCGCAATCGGTCCTTCGGCTATGTGCTGGGTGAGGGCGGATCCATGCAGGCCGCCCAGGACGCGACGAACGGGCAGGTCGCCGAGGGCGTGAAATCCTGCACCTCGATCCGTGCGCTGGCCGAGGCGAATCAGGTGGAGATGCCGCTGACCTCCGCGGTACACCGGGTCTGCCACGAGGGACTGGCGGTGTCGGATGCGGTCGGGCAACTACTGGGACGCCGGATCAAACCGGAATGAATGATTCGGGTCCGATCGGGGTACGGTTCGGACTATGACAAACCGGATCAGGGTGGCGGTGGTTTTCGGCGGCCGCAGCAGCGAACACGCGGTGTCGTGCGTTTCTGCCGGCATGGTGCTGACCAACCTGGATCCGGAGCGCTACGAGGCGGTGCCGATCGGTATCACCCGTGAGGGTTCGTGGGTGCTCAGCGGTGAGGATTCGCGCGCCCTGGCCATTCGTGAGCGTGCTCTTCCCGCAGTCGATTCCAGCGGTACCCCGCTGACCCTGGCGGCCGACCCGAGCCGGTCGGGCAGCCTCGTACCACTCGACGGCGCCGAGGCGGTGCTGGGCGTGGTCGACGTGGTGTTCCCGGTGCTGCACGGACCGTGGGGTGAGGACGGCACGCTGCAAGGACTGCTGGAGCTGGCGGGTGTGCCCTACGTCGGTCCCGGTGTGCTCGCCAGTGCCACCGGGATGGACAAGGAGTTCACCAAGAAACTGCTTGCCGCGGAGGGACTTCCGGTGGGCACGCAGGTGGTGTTGCGGCCGGGGACCGACACCGTCGCCGAGGCCGACCGCGATCGGCTCGGCCTGCCGGTCTTCGTCAAACCCGCGCGCGGTGGATCGTCGATCGGAATCACCAAGGTCGGGGACTGGAGCGATCTCGATGCCGCCGTCGCCGCGGCGCGCGTCCACGACCCCAAGGTGATAGTGGAGGCCGCGATCGTCGGCCGCGAAGTCGAGTGTGGCGTACTGGAATTCCCGGACGGCCGGGTGCAGGCCAGTGCGATCGCCGAGATCCGGATGCCCGAGGACGAGACCTCCGGCGCCGAACCCTCTTCTCCCGCACCACAGTTCTACGACTTCGACACCAAGTACCTCGACGATGTCTGTGAATTCGATATTCCGGCGAAGCTGAACGACGATGTGTCCCAGCAGATCCGGGAGTTGTCGGTGCGCGCCTTCCAGGCCCTGGACTGCCAGGGGCTGGCCCGGGTCGACTTCTTCGTCACCGAATCCGGTCCGGTGATCAACGAGATCAACACACTGCCCGGGTTCACCTCCATCTCGATGTACCCGCGCATGTGGGACGCCACGGGCATCGACAATCGCACGCTGATCACCACACTGATCGAAACCGCGCTGACCAGGGGCACCGGCCTGCGCTGACGCGCCGCCACGGCCGGGCCCGCGGGTATCCTGGCCGGGTGATGTTCGCGATGACCCTGCCCGGGCTGGCGCTGCTGATCATCGCGGTCGCCTTCGCCGAGATCGCCTACCGCAAGGTGACCGGTCGCACGGCGCTGCCCTGGATGCGCGATGCCGCCGGACCGGGTGCGGCCGCGATCGGATTCGAGCAGTTCGACGCCGTGTTCGAGGCGGGTAAGCGATACGAGTTCGACGAGCGCCGGACGGTCCTCATGCACCGCGAGAATCCCGGCGACGGTTCACCGGGTGGATCGGGTATCGATCTGGCGTCCGGCCGGGTTCGGATGAGGCGCGCGGACTAGTTCGGAACCGGCCCGGGGTCGAGGGGTTTCGCGGGGATCTTCTCGGCGATCATGTTCGAAATCTCCTGCAGCGGAGAAGGACCCGCCTCGTTGGGCATGGTCACCGCGATGTAGGTGCCACGGTCCACCGCGTACCAGGTACCGGAGGTGACGCCACTGGTTTCGTCGCGTACCTCGAACCAGTTGACGCCGTTGACGACCTGCAGTGCGGAGGCCTGGTCGAATTCCTGCGGCCGCTGCAGGCCACAGCGCAGCACGATGGGGTCGCCGCCATCGGGCAGTTGCCAGGCCACGGTCGCGGGCGGGGCGGGCTGGACGAGTTCCGATCGGGTGTAGTCGTCGCTCAACGAGGCGGGCAGCGCGGCCAGCAATGCCGCGCACTCCTGGCCGCCGGCGGCCGGTGCGTCGATCGCGGACAGTGCCAGTGGTTCCCGGTCGACGGATTGACGGGACATGACGGCGATCACCAGGACGGCGACGATCAGCGCGACGGGCAGGGCCACCGCGGTGGCGATCAGAGCCGGGTGCAGCTGCGGACCGGTGCCGGAATCGGTCGACGCTTCGGCCTCCGGCTCGGCGTCCGGCTCCGATTCCGCTTCGGATGCGCCGGCGGCATCGTCGGCGGCGGCATCCGACTCCGCGGGATCGGCGGTGCCGGTCTCGGCGGTGGCGCCCGGATGCGATGCCGAAGCGGTCCCGGTGGGCTCGGCCGGGGTCTCCGCATCGCGCGGGCCGTGCTCGGGGGCCGGTCGGTCGGCCGACGGTGTGTCGGTATCCGGCCGGTCCGTATCGCTGCTCATCCGGGGTTCGTCTCCACTCGTGCCGGTGTCGCGGGCCGACGCCGGACCGGCTGGTTCGTCGGGAAAAGGCGAGTTCGAGGGTATCGAACCGGCGCGGACGGGTCGCCGGGGCGTCCCACCCGCCGGAGGGTAGCGTCGGTGCGCGATGTCCCCGGCGCCGCGCGCCCGGGTGGGAAGAAGGAGAGCGACATCACCGAGAGCACCCCGCGGACCGTCCGTGAACTGGGCGAATTCGCGTTGATCGCACGGATGAACGCGGGCCGGTCGCCCGGGCCCGGTGTCCTGCTCGGCCCCGGCGACGATGCGGCGGAGATCGCGGCTCCGGCGGGCCGCTATGTGGTCAGCACCGACATGCTCATCGAGCAGCGCCATTTCCGGCTCGACTGGTCGGGCCCGCACGAGATCGGTGCCAAGGCCATCGCGCAGAACGCCGCCGATGTCGTCGCGATGGGCGCGGCCCCGAGCGCGTTCGTGGTGGCGCTCGGATGCCCCGGGGAGACGTCCGTGGCCTTTGTCGACGGGTTGGTCGAGGGGATGTGGGCGGAGGCGCGCCGCGCGGGGGCCTCGATCGCGGGAGGCGATGTGGTGAGCAGTCCGCTGCTGGTGCTGTCGGTGACCGCGTTCGGTGATCCGGGACAGTCGGCGGTACTGCGCTCGGGGGCCGGCGACACCGATATCGTCGCCGTCGCGGGCCGGCTGGGCTTCTCCGCGGCGGGACTGGCGGTACTGACCGCCGATGCCGATCGCGATCGTTTCGCCGATCTGGTTGCCGCGCATCGGATTCCGCGACCGCCGTACGAGGCGGTCCTGGATCTGCCGGATACCGCGGTGGTCACCTCGATGACCGACATCTCCGACGGGCTGCTCGCAGATCTGGCCCATATCGCCGATGCCTCGGGCGCGGCGATCGACGTGGACGCCGCGGCAGTGACCGATCCGGCCCTGCGCCCGGCCGCCGAGGCGCTCGGCGCCGACCCGCTGACCTGGGCACTCACCGGTGGGGAGGATCATGCCTTCGCCGCGACGTTCCGGGCCGGCGCCTCGCTGCCGCCCGGCTGGCGTCGAATCGGCCGGGTCCGCTCCGGCACCGGGGTTTTCGTCGACGGGCAGCGGTGGGCGGGACCGCTGGGCTGGGAGTCGTTCACCGGCGGGCAGTGACGGTGTGCCCGGCGGGCGCGGCTGTGGGTGGGCGGCGTCGCCGCGCCGATCGGCGCCGACTATCTTGTCCCCACATGGGCGTGAAACCATTGCCGGAGATCATCGATACGGGCTGGGCCGAGGCGTTGGAACCGGTGGCCGACCGAATCGCCGAGATGGGGGAGTTCCTGCGAGCGGAGAATTCCGCGGGGCGCGGGTATCTTCCCAAGGGAGAGAATGTTTTACGGGCCTTCTCTCGGCCCTTCGACAAGGTCCGGGTGCTGATCGTCGGCCAGGATCCCTACCCCACGCCCGGCCACGCCATGGGGCTGAGTTTCTCGGTGGCGCCGGATGTTTCGCCGGTTCCGCGCAGCCTCGCCAACATCTTCTCGGAGTACTCGCGTGATCTCGGACATCCGACACCGTCGTGCGGTGACCTCACGCCCTGGTCGGACCAGGGGATACTGATGCTCAACCGAGTGTTGACCGTGACGCCGGGCAAACCCGCCTCACATCGGGGCAAGGGCTGGGAAGCGGTGACCGAGCAGGCGATTCGTGCTCTCGTCGCTCGTGACCAGCCACTGGTGGCGATCCTCTGGGGTCGTGATGCCTCGACGTTGAAGCCGATGCTCGGCGATGTGCCCAATATCGAATCCGCCCATCCCTCACCGCTGTCGGCGTCGCGCGGGTTCTTCGGATCGAGGCCTTTCTCCCGAACCAACGAATTGCTCGGTACATTGGGTGCCGCCCCGGTCGACTGGCTCTTGCCCTGACCGTGGCGTGACAAGATTTCTAGCGAAACAGGAGCAGACGTATGCAGATCTCATCCGTGCGCGGTGCCGTCGTAGCGGTCGCCGCGGGCGCGGCAGTACTGGGCGCACCGGCGGTGGCTCAAGCCGCCGGCCTGGCGTTGGAGCCCGCCTCCCCGCAGGAGCAGGCCACCACCCAGCAGGCGGGACCGGTGCTCGCGCTGTGGGATCCGCAGACCGGGTCGGCCTCGTTGTCGTCCAATGTCAGCGCCAGCGGCCTGTGCATCTTCCAGAGTGTCAGTGCGGCGGGCGGACTGGACTGCTTCAACGGCGCCCAGTAGTCCCGCGGCGGGCGATCATTCGAATTTCGCTCGCCATGGACAACGGTTCGATTCTGCGGGCACCGTCGGCCGCGAATCCGAACTTCCGATAGAAATTTCTGGCGCGTGGATTCTCCTCGAACACCCATAACGCGGTGTCGATGTCGGGGAGGAGAATCGCACGCATCACATCCGCGGCGACCCCCGTGCCGTGCTGAGCGGCACGGACGTAGAGCGCGAACAGTTCCCGCTCAGCGGGGCGGGGTTCGTCGCGCGGGGGCCCGGCATGAGCGAATCCGAGAACTCGTAGTCCGGGATCACGGGTGTCGTCGACGGCCATCTTTGTCGTATACGACTCGGTGCCGGTGGTTTCGAGATTTCCCGCCGGCCCGAATTCGGTGATGATCCGGGCCCACTGCCGCGTTCTGCGGTCGATATCGAAAGCGTCCAGCAGGTGATCGGGAACCAGGCCCCGATACGCTTCCCGCCAGGATTCGATATGGCAGACCGCCAGGTCGCGGGCATAGTCCGCCGTGGCTTCCCGAATTGCCCATTCGCTCACGGGCCGATTGTCCCCCGGTGCGGCGGATGACATGACGGCGGATGACATGACGAAGCCCCGGTCACCCTGTGTGGGTGTACCGGGGCTTCGTTGATGTTTACGCAGCTCAGCCGCGAACAACCTTTCCTGCCTTCAGGCAGGAAGTGCAGACGTTCATCCGGCGGGTGTTGCCGGGGGCAACCTGCGCGCGAACGGTCTGAATGTTCGGATTCCAGCGACGGTTGGTGCGCCGGTGCGAGTGCGAAACCGACTTACCGAAGCCGGGGCCCTTGGCGCAGACGTCGCAGACGGCAGCCATAGTCGCGAGCTCCTTCATGTCATGTGGGGACCGCTGTCGAGAGACAGCCTGTCCGGAAACCTTATCCTCAATGCCTACCGGCCCTACCGGCCGGTCAACGCGTCCGAACGATTGGTCGCGTGAGGCAACCCTGCAAGAGTAGCGGGCGGTCGTATTCGATGTCCAATCGCCCCCGCGCCGCCGGTAGCGAGCGTATTCGAGTGCGGGTGGTGTCGGTGCGGGCGACTACCCTGGCGGTCGCGGTTCGAGGTGGGTCACAGCGGCGGCGGAAGGAAGGTGACGGTGCTCGGGGTCCGGGAGACGCTGGACGCGGCGGCGCTGAGGCAGTGGGGAGATCTGTGTGTCGATCGGTTGTCCGAACACCGTGACGAGATCAATGCCCTCAATGTCTTTCCGGTGGCCGATTCCGATACCGGCACCAATCTGCTGATCACCATGCGCGCGGCGATGGATGCCGCCGCGGTGCCCGACGGCGCGGCCCCGGCGGATCCGCTCACCGCGATGGCCCGCGCGGCCACCGCGGGTGCGTGCGGGAACTCGGGCATCATCCTGTCCCAGGTCCTGCGCGGGCTGTCCGAGGCGGCGGGTGCCGCGGCACTGACGGCGAACACCCTGCGTGCCGCCCTGCGCCGGGCCGCGATCCTGGTCCGGGAATCGCTGAGCGCACCGGTGGACGGCACCATGCTGACAGTGCTCGAGGCCGCCGCCGACCGGGCCGCCGACTGCGCCGAGGACACGCTCGCCGCAGTGGCCACCGCGGCGGCCGAGGGAGCCGCCAAGGCACTCGGTGAGACACCCTCGCAGCTGGGAGTTCTGCGGGCGGCCGGTGTGGTGGATGCCGGTGCGCGCGGACTTCTGGTGTTGCTGGACGCACTGGTACAGATCTGCACCGGGCGCCCGCCCGCCCGGCCCGTCTACGGCAGAACCGATCCTCGCCCGGCACGCCCGGCCCGTACCGCATCGGTGGTGCGGGAGTGCCCTGTCGCGACCGTGCCGGGCGGTCCGCAGTACGAGGTCATGTACGTGATCGAGGCCACCGACCGCGAGCGCATCGACGCGCTGCGCGCGGCGCTGGCGGCGATCGGTGATTCGGTCGTCGTGGTCGGTGACGGCGCGGCCACCTGGTCGGCACATGTGCACTGTGCCGACGCCGGGGCCGCCGTCGAGGCCGGGCTCGCCGCCGGTGCACTGCGCGCCATCCGGATCGAGGGATTGGTCGTCGATGCCGCGCCCGCGGCCGGTCCGGCCGACCGCGGAATTCTCGCGATCGCCACCGGACCCGGTGCGGTGCGGCTGTTCGAGGACGCGGGTGCGGTCGTTCTCACCGGTGCGGTCACCGCCGACCGCCTGCTCGACGCCATTCGCGCGATGCCCCAGCGCGAGGTTCTGGTCCTGCCCAACGGTGCACTTCCGGCGCCGGATCTGGTCGCGATCGGCGTGGCCGCGCGTGCCGCCCGGCGTGAGGTCTTCATGTTGCCGAGTCTGTCGATGGTGCAGGGACTGGCGGCGCTGGCCCTGCACGACAGCGGCAGTACGGCCGTCGACGACGCCCTGACGATGTCGCAGTCGTCGGCGAGTACACGCTGGGGTGCGGTGCGTATCGCGGCCGAGCGCGCGCTGACCATCGTCGGCACCTGTGCACAGGGCGACGGGCTCGGCCTGGTCGGTCACGATGTGGTGGTGATCGATCCGGAGGTGCGCCGTGCCGCCGGCACGCTGCTGGATCGGATGCTCGGCCTGGGTGGCGAACTGGTCACCCTGTTGCTGGGGGCCGCGGCCCCGGCCGGGCTGGCCGACGATCTCACCGCACACATCACCGCGGAGTTCCCGGGTGTCGAAGTCGTCATCTACGACGGCGGGCAGGCCGTGGACCTGGTTCAGATCGGGGTGGAATAGATGGCGACACTGGGCGACCGGCTCGACCACGTACTGGGTGTGAAGGCGGCCGAACCGCTGGCCGACGCGTTCGATATGCACACCGTCGAGGATCTGCTGCGCCATTACCCGGCACGGTATGCGACCCAGGGACAGCCACTCACCGAGGAGGCGCCCGAGGAAGGCACGCACATCACCGTCGTGGGGCGGGTGAGCAGAACCGAACTGCGCCCGATGCGCCAGCGCCGCGGCAAACTGCTCAAGGTCGACCTCGACACCGGTTCCGCGAAGCCGGTGGAGATCACCTTCTTCAACGGCGACAAGGTGAATTACCTTGTCAAACAGGGCGTTCGGGCGATGATGTCGGGAACCGTGCACTGGTGGCGGCCGGACCGGTGGAATCTGTCGCACCCGTCCTATCTGATTCTGCCCGAGTCCGTCGAATCGGTGGATACGCTCACCTCGGTGCGGGGCGGAGGCGCGCTGCGCGGTCTGGCCGAAAGCGCCAAAGGGGCAGGGGGAGTGGATATCTCGTTCTTCGAGCGCGAGTACATCCCGGTCTACCCGGCCACCGCCAAGGTGCAGAGCTGGGACGTGCTGGCCTGTGTGCGGCAGGTGCTCGATCAGCTCGATCCGATCGACGATCCACTGCCGGGCGACATTCGCGACGAACACGATCTGCTCGGGGTGTCGGAAGCACTGCGCCTGATCCACCTGCCCGACAGCAAATCCGATATCGAACAGGCCAGGGGGCGACTGCGTTTCGACGAGGCGCTCGCGCTGCAACTGGTGCTCGCCGAGCGCCGCCACGACGCGGCCGGTCGGACCGCGCGGGCGTGCCCACCGCGCGCCGACGGTATCGCGGCCGAATTCGAGCAGCGGTTGCCGTTCGAGCTGACCGCCGGGCAGAACAAGGTCATCGCCGAGATCTCCGCCGATCTCACCCGGCCGCATCCCATGCATCGCCTGCTGCAGGGCGAGGTCGGCTCGGGCAAGACCATCGTCGCGCTGCACGCCATGCTCCAGGTGGTCGATGCCGGACTGCAGTGCGCGCTGCTCGCGCCGACGGAAGTCCTTGCCTCCCAGCACTACCGGTCACTGCGCGCGATGCTCGGCGATCTGGGCGAGGCCGGTGAACTGGGCGCCGCCGATCAGGCCACCAAGGTCGTCCTGCTGACCGGCTCGATGTCGGCGGGTGCCAAGAAGGCGGCACTGCTGGATGTGGTGACCGGGACGGCCGGCATCGTGATCGGCACGCACGCGCTGATCCAGGACGCCGTGGAATTCTTCGATCTGGGCATGGTGATCGTCGACGAACAGCATCGCTTCGGCGTCGAACAGCGAGATGCGTTGCGAGCCAAGGCTTCCGAAGGCATCACCCCGCATCTGCTGGTCATGACCGCGACCCCCATCCCGCGTACCATCGCGATGACCACACTCGGCGATCTCGAGACCTCCACCCTCACCGAACTGCCACGCGGACGCTCGCCCATCACCACCCGGGTGGTCCCGGCCCGGATGAAGCCCGCGTGGGTCGATCGCGCTTGGGAACGCATCCGCGAGGAGGTGTCCGAGGGCCGCCAGGCGTATGTGGTGTGCTCGCGCATCGGCGATGAGGAAGACGAGAACGGCAAGCCGAAGGCCAAGGGCCGCAAGCGAACCGCCGAACCCGATACCGGTGAGGGGCCCACCACCCACGCCGCCGTCGAGGTCTACGACACGCTGCGCACCGGTGCGCTGGCCGATCTGCGCCTCGGGCTGCTGCACGGCCGATTGCCCACCGACGACAAGGATCGGGTGATGCGCTCGTTCAACGACGGCGACATCGATGTCCTGGTGTGCACCACGGTCGTCGAGGTCGGCGTCGACGTGCCGAATGCCACAGTGATGGTGATCGTGGACGCCGACCGCTTCGGTGTCAGCCAGCTGCATCAGCTGCGCGGCCGGGTGGGGCGCGGTAAGGATCCCGGCCTGTGCCTGCTCATCACCGAGACCTCCCCGATGGGAACCGCGATGGCGCGCCTGGAGTCGGTGTCGGCGACGCTGGACGGATTCGAACTCTCCGTACTGGATCTGCGTCAGCGCCGCGAGGGCGATGTACTGGGCTCGGCACAGTCGGGTACCGCGCGCAGCCTGAGGCTGCTGTCCCTGCTCGACGATCTCGAAGTCATCACCGCAGCACAGGTTCTGGCGCGCGAGGTCGTGGACGCCGATCCGGGCCTGACGGGTCACCCTGGCCTGGCGAGCATGATGCACGCGGCCGTCGACTCCGAGCGCCTGGAATATCTGGCCAAATCCTGACCGACTACCGGACCGCCGGGGGATAGGGCAGATCGACACTGGTGTTCTCGGTGACCGCCAGCGGACGGCCGATCTGCGGGAATGCCCGCTGCGGACAGGCCGGGCGTTCACACACCTTGCAGCCGGCGCCGATCGGTACCGCCGCCGTGGGTTCGTCGAGCTGCAGGCCCTTCGAATACACCAGCTGGTCGGCGTATTCGATATCGCAGCCGAGACCGACCGCGAATTCCTTGGTGGCCGTGCCGAATCCCTGCTGACCGGGATGAGTGGTCCGGGCGATCCAGAGATAGCGGCGCCCGTCCGGCATGGCGGCGACCTGGGTGAGGATGCGGCCGGGGTGGGAGAACGCCTCGTGCACCACCCACAGCGGGCAGCTGCCGCCCACACGCGAGAAGTGGAAGGCCGTGGCGGACTGGCGCTTGGAGATGTTTCCGGCCCGATCGGTGCGGACGAAGAAGAACGGCACACCGCGCTGCCCCTGCCGCTGCAGGGTGCTGAGCCGATGGCAGACCGTTTCGAAGCCGACCTCGAAACGCAACGACAGCAGATCGATGTCGTAGGCGAGTTCCTCGGCCGACCGGAGAAACCGCCCGTACGGCAGGACCAGCGCACCCGCGAAGTAGTTGGCCAGCCCCACCCGCGCGAGTGCGCGCGATTCACCGACCAGTGAGGGGGTGGCGTCGAGCACCTCGTCGAGCAGCCGGCCGTGCAACAGGAATGCCAGGGTGGTGGCGATCTGGAAGGCCCGCTGTCCGGGCCGCAGGCGCCGGGCCAGGGTGAGAGTGCGGGTTTCGTGGTCGTAGCGGCGCTTCGGAACGCCCGGATCCGCGCCGTCACCGCGCACCAGCACCGTGACGCCGGCCCGTTCCTCGGCGACCCGAGCCAACTGCCGATCGATCGACCCGATACTCAGCCCGCACTCGTCGAACAGCCGCTCGGCCGCCAGATCCAGCTGCGGGATGTGATTGTGGTGGTCGTAGAAGAAGTCGCGCACATCCTCGTAGGGCATCGGCACACCGGGGGCACCGGCCGGCGTGGCCACCCTGGACGACAGCAGGTCGAATTGATCGGTGGTCGCCCGCAGTCTGCGGTGCATGGCGACGATGGTCTTGGCGATTTCGGGCAGCCGGGTCGCGAGATCCTCCACCTCGGCCGCGGGGGGCGCCGTGCCGCCGGCCGCCTCCACCAGCACCTCGTGCAGATCCGACACCAGCCGGGCATCGGAATCGGCGGCGAAGAACTGCACATCCAGATCGAAGGTCGAATTCAATTTCAGCAGAACAGGAATGGTGAGTGGCCGCTGGTCGCGTTCGAGCTGATTGAGATAGCTGGGCGAAAGCTCCAACGACTTGGCCAGGGCGGCCTGAGTCATTCGTCGTTCTTCGCGCAACCGCCGTAACCGGGCACCCGCATACATCTTGCGCACGCCGGAGATGGTACCCACCAACCTTCGCAATCATTGCAATTTCGCCGGGTGTGGGCGATCCAGGGCCCTGGGCACAGGGGTATTTGATCTACATAAGCCCTGCGTATTGTGCGAAGTGCGGGGGATTCGACGAACGTGAACAAGTGCGCGGCGCGGTCGTGTCGCCGCCCCCGCAATCATCCGGCACACGGCCGGTGCGTCGCTGCTGACCCGATGCCGGCATCCGGATCGCCCGGTCGGCGACCCGGATGCGCCGGGTCGCCGACCGGTACGGGTCAGCGCACCAGCTGGGCGGCGTTCACCATGTTGCGCAGCGAGGCCTCCACCTCGGTGCGGCCGCGGGTCTTGAGCCCGCAGTCGGGATTGACCCACAGCCGTTCGGCGGGAACGGCTTTCATCGCCTCGCGCAGGGAGGTCTCGATCTCGGACACACTCGGAACCCGGGGCGAGTGGATGTCGTAGACACCCGGCCCGATCCCCAGGGCGTAACCGACGGCATTGAGGTCGTCGAGAATCTCCATGTGCGAGCGTGCCGCCTCCACGGAGGTGACATCGGCATCCAAAGCCGCGATGGCGCCGATGATCTCACCGAATTCGGAGTAGCACAGATGGGTGTGGATCTGGGTGTCGTCGCGAACACCGCTGGTGGCCAGGCGGAATGCGGTCACCGCCCAGTCCAGGTACTGCTGCTGATCGCCACGCCGCAGCGGCAGCAGTTCTCGCAACGCGGGCTCGTCGACCTGGACCACCCGGATGCCGGCGGCCTCGAGGTCGACGGTTTCGTCCCGGATCGCCAGTGCGACCTGCCGCGCGGTATCGGCCAGCGGCTGATCATCGCGCACGAACGACCAGGCCAGGATGGTGACCGGACCGGTCAGCATGCCCTTGACCGGCTTCTGCGTGAGCGACTGGGCGTAGGTGATCCATTCCACCGTCATCGGCGCGGTGCGCACCACATCGCCGAAGAGGATCGGGGGCCGCACGCAGCGGGTGCCGTAGGACTGCACCCACCCGTTGTGGGTCGCGGCGAAGCCGTCGAGCTGCTCGGCGAAGTACTGCACCATGTCATTGCGCTCGGGCTCGCCGTGCACGAGCACATCGAGACCCAGATCTTCTTGCAGCGCAATGACATCGGCGACCTCGGCACGCATCTGTTCCTGATACTGCGCGTCGGTGATCTCACCCGAACGCAGTGCGGCGCGGGCGGTACGGATCGCCGTGGTCTGCGGGTAGGAGCCGATCGTGGTGGTCGGCAGCAGCGGCAGGCGCAGATGTTCGCGCTGCAGCTCCCGGCGCCGATCCGCCGGGGCGCGCCCGGTGTCCCCGTCGTCGAGGCCGGCCAGGCGGGTGCGGACGGCCTCGTTACGCAGTCGCGGATCCGCGCGCCGGCTCTCGATGGCGGCGCGTGCCTCGGCGAGCTCGGCGGCGACGGACTCGGTACCCGCGCCGATCGCCTCGGCCAGGATCCGGACCTCGGTGATCTTCTCCGCACCGAAGGCCAGCCAGGTCCGCAGGACCGGATCCAGATCGGGTTCGGCGGCCAGCGAATACGGCACGTGCAGCAGCGAACTCGAGGACGAGACCGCCAGCGTCCCGGACGATCCCAGCAGAGTGCCCAGTTCGCCGAGCGCCGACTCCAGATCGGTGCGCCAGATGTTGCGGCCGTCCACGACGCCGGCGACGACGAGCTTGCCCGCCAGCGCCGGGATCGCCGCCACCTCGGAAACCGTGGCGCCGGAACGGAAGTCGAGTGCGACACCCTCGATCTCGGTGGCCGCCAGTGCGCCCAGAGCGGGGCCCGGTGAGCCGAAGTAGGTGGCCACCAGGATCTTCGGGCGATGTGTCGCCGCCGCGAGTTCGGCATAGGTGCTACGCACCGTCTGGACCTCGGCGTCGGACAGATCGCGTACGAGTGCGGGCTCGTCGATCTGCACCCAGCCGGCGCCGGCGTCGGCCAGCTGTCCCAGTAGATCGCGGTAGAGCGGAATCAGCTCACCCAGCCGATCCGCCGGCGCGACCCCGTCGACTCCCTTGGACAGTGCCAGGAAGGTCAGCGGGCCGATCACCACCGGCCGGGCGTTCACCCCCAGTTCCTGGGCCTCGGCCAATTCGGCCAGCAGCTTCGACGGATCGAGTGCGAACTGGGTGTCCGGGCCGATCTCGGGGACCAGATAGTGGTAGTTGGTGTCGAACCACTTGGTCATCTCCAGGGGTTCGATCCCGTCGGCGCCGCGAGCGGCGGCGAAGTAGCGATCCAGCGGATCGGCGATGCCGGCGACTCGCGAGGGCAGCGCGCCCAGCAGGACAGCGGTGTCGAGCATCTGGTCGTAGTGGGAGAAGGTACCCACCGGTACGGAATCGAGCCCGGCGGCCTGAGCGGCGGTCAGTCCCTCGGTGCGCAGTGTGCGGCCGACCGAGGTCAGTTCGGCGGCGTCCATCCGCCCGGCCCAATAGCCTTCGATGGCGCGTTTGAGCTCGCGCCGTGGCCCGATGCGCGGCAGGCCCAGGACCGTCGCGGTGAAATGTTGCGCGGTCGGATGGTGATTGTCTGTGACGGTCACGGTGTTCTCCAGTAGTGGAAGTCACGGGACACCGCCGCAAGGACGGACGGAGCCCACACACCTGGCCGCACCGAGGTCCGGCCCACCGGGTCCGCCCGCCCGATCCACGAGGCGGTGACCGCCGGATACGGCGTATCCGGCACAACCGGCAGGTCTTCGGACTCACAGGCATCGGTCGGGGACCGGTCCGGAGATGCGCCCCGGATATCGCCTACTGGCCGTCGCTTCCCGGAAGATTCCAGTGCTCATGACGGCGTTCGTTCCTGTTCACCGCTGCGGGACAGTCCCGGGTTCCCACCGGGTTCCCTCTTCGCCGGTCCGCGAGGACCGGTGTCGACGCTGCACGCGACGCTCGGGGCTCCAACTCGTCGACGGCAGCGAACCAGCTGCGCCGTCCAGGGTAATCCACGCGAGTGATCGGTCGTCGCCGGGAGTGCCCGGATGTTACGGCCGCGACAACACAACTTCGCAGATTCCCGGGGCCGCTCTGTGAGGATGGCTGCGAAGCCGTATTCGCTGTTCGTGCCCGCTCAGCGGCCGGGTACCTTGGTCGAATGTTCTCCAAAGTGCTGGTCGCCAACCGCGGGGAAATCGCCATTCGCGCCTTCCGTGCCGCATACGAGCTGGGCATCGGCACCGTGGCGGTTTTCCCCTATGAAGACCGCAATTCGGTGCATCGCCTGAAGGCCGACGAGTCGTATCAGATCGGGGTGCCCGGACATCCGGTGCGCGCTTATCTGTCGATTCCCGAAATCGTGAGTGCGGCGAAATCGGCCGGTGCCGATGCCGTCTATCCGGGGTACGGGTTCCTGTCGGAGAATCCGGATCTGGCCGCCGCCTGCGCGGCGGAGGGAATCACCTTCATCGGGCCGTCGGCCGAGGTGCTCGAGCTGACCGGCAACAAGGCGCGCGCCATTGCCGCGGCCCGGGCCGCGGGTCTGCCGGTGCTCAACTCCAGCGAGCCCTCGGCGGACGTCGCCGAGTTGCTGACGGCATCGGAGTCGATGGAGTTCCCGGTCTTCGTCAAGGCGGTCGCCGGTGGTGGTGGTCGCGGTATGCGCCGGGTCGCCGATCGGGTCCAGTTGCGCGAGGCCATCGAGGCCGCGATGCGCGAGGCGGAGTCGGCCTTCGGTGATCCGACTGTGTTCCTCGAGCAGGCGGTGATCGATCCGCGTCACATCGAGGTCCAGATTCTGGCGGATCAGCACGGCAACGTGATGCACCTGTTCGAGCGGGACTGCTCGCTGCAGCGCCGGCACCAGAAGGTGATCGAACTCGCGCCCGCGCCGAATCTCGACCCCGCACTGCGCGAGCGGATCTGCGCGGACGCGGTGGCCTTCGCCCGCCAGATCGGTTACTCCTGTGCGGGCACCGTGGAATTCCTGCTCGACGAGCGCGGACAGCATGTGTTCATCGAGATGAATCCGCGTATCCAGGTCGAGCACACGGTGACCGAGGAGATCACCGATGTCGATCTCGTGCAGTCACAGCTGCGCATCGCCGCCGGAGAGACCCTGACCGATCTGGGCCTGAGCCAGGACAGCGTCTCGATTCACGGTGCGGCGCTGCAGTGCCGGATCACCACCGAGGATCCGGCCAACGGCTTCCGGCCCGACACCGGCCGCATCACCGCCTACCGCAGTCCGGGCGGTGGTGGTATCCGGCTCGACGGCGGCGCGAATCTGGGTGCGGAGGTGGGCGCGCACTTCGACTCGATGCTGGTGAAGCTGACCTGCCGCGGCCGCGACTTCGACCAGGCCGTGGCGCGGGCCCGGCGTGCGGTGGCGGAGTTCCGGATTCGCGGCGTGGCCACCAATATTCCGTTCCTGCAGGCCGTCCTCGACGATCCGGATTTCCGGGCGGGGCGGATCACCACCTCGTTCATCGGCGAGCGGCCACAGCTGCTGACCCAGCGTGGATCCGCCGACCGCGGCACCCGCATCCTGCGCTATCTGGCGGATGTGACGGTGAACAAGCCGCACGGAGAACGGCGGACGGCGGTGTATCCGCACGACAAACTGCCCGCGATCGATCTGAGCGCCGCGCCGCCGGACGGCACCCGTCAGCGTCTGCTGACCCTGGGACCCGAGGGTTTCGCTCGCTGGCTGCGCGAGCGCGACGCGGTCGGGGTCACCGACACCACTTTCCGTGACGCGCATCAGTCGCTGCTGGCCACTCGGGTGCGGACTCGCGGCCTGCTGCAGGTCGCCGGGCACGTGGCGCGGATGACGCCGGAGTTGCTGTCGGTGGAGTGCTGGGGCGGCGCGACCTACGATGTGGCGCTTCGGTTCCTGTACGAAGATCCCTGGGAGCGCCTTGCCGCGTTGCGGGAGGCGATCCCGAACATCTGCCTGCAGATGCTGCTGCGTGGCCGCAACACCGTCGGCTACACCCCGTATCCGGAACAGGTGACCCGCGCGTTCGTGCAAGAGGCCACCGATACGGGCATTGATATCTTCCGGATCTTCGACGCACTCAACAATGTCGACCAGATGCGTCCCGCGATCGACGCGGTCCGCGAAACCGGTACGGCGGTGGCCGAAGTCGCGCTGTCCTACACCGGTGACCTGTCGAACCCGGACGAGAACCTCTACACCCTCGACTACTACCTGAAGCTGGCCGAGCAGATCGTCGAGGCCGGGGCACACGTCATCGGTATCAAGGACATGGCCGGACTGCTGCGGGCTCCCGCAGCGCACACCCTGGTCACGGCCCTGCGCAGTAACTTCGATCTGCCGGTGCACGTGCACACCCACGACACTCCGGGCGGTCAGCTGGCGACTTATCTGGCGGCGTGGCAGGCCGGAGCGGACGCCGTCGACGGTGCCAGCGCGCCGATGGCGGGTACGACCAGTCAGCCCGCGCTGTCGGCGATCGTGGCCGCCGCCGCGCATTCGCCGCGCGACACCGGGTTGAATCTGGAGGCCGTGTGCGACCTCGAGCCGTACTGGGAGGCGTTGCGAAAGGTGTACGCGCCGTTCGATGTTGCGGCATCCGGCCTGACATCCCCGACCGGGCGCGTGTACGAGCACGAGATTCCCGGCGGGCAGTTGTCGAATCTGCGTCAGCAGGCCATCGCACTGGGGCTGGGGGATCGGTTCGAGGAGGTCGAGGCGAAATACGCGGGGGCGGACCGGCTGCTGGGCCGACTGGTCAAGGTGACGCCGTCGTCGAAGGTGGTCGGCGATCTGGCGCTGTCGCTGGTGGGATCCGGGGTCGACGTGGACAGTTTCGCCGCCGACCCGGCTCGGTACGACATCCCGGACTCGGTGATCGGTTTCCTGCGTGGGGAACTCGGCACTCCGGCCGGTGGCTGGCCGGAGCCGTTCCGCACCCGTGCGCTGGAGGGCCGTGGGCCCGCGAAACCGGAAGTGCCGCTCACCGACGAGGATTCGGCCGCACTGGCGGGGACCTCACAGCAGCGCCGCGACACCCTGAACCGCTTGTTGTTCCCCGCGCCGACCGCCGAATTCCTCGCACATCGTGAGAAATACGGTGATACGACCGGATTGTCGGCCAACCAGTTCTTCTACGGACTGCGGCACAACGAGGAACACCGGGTCGAGCTGGAGAAGGGTGTCACCCTGCTCATCGGGCTGGAAGCGATCTCCGAGCCCGACGATCGCGGTATGCGCACGGTCATGTGCATCCTCAACGGGCAACTGCGTCCGGTTCTGGTGCGTGACCGTTCCATCGCCAGCGACGTCCCGGTCGCGGAGAAGGCCGACAAGAACAACGCCGCGCACATCGCGGCACCGTTCGCGGGGGTGGTGACACTGACCGTCGGCGAGGGCGACACCGTCACCGCGGGCGGCACGGTCGGCACCATCGAGGCCATGAAGATGGAGGCCGCCATCACCGCACCCCGCGGTGGTGTGGTCGCCCGCGTGGCCATCGGACCGGTCCAGCAGGTCGAAGGCGGAGATCTACTGGTCGAGTTGCGGATCAACGAGGCATCCGCCGAGTGACCCGGACGGTGTTTCGGACCGGCCGAGGCGATATCGAGGTCCCGCGGTGACCAGGATCGTCGCGGGTTCGGCCGGTGGGCGGCGGCTGCGCGTCCCACCGGCCGGGACCCGGCCCACCTCCGACCGGGTTCGCGAAGCCCTGTTCAATCTGCTCGCCGCCCGGATGGATTTCGACGGCGCCCGGGTGCTGGACCTGTACGCGGGCTCGGGTGCGCTGGGGCTGGAGGCGTTGTCGCGCGGGGCATCTCACGCGCTGCTCGTCGAATCCGACCGCAAGGCCGCCGCGATCATCCGCGGCAATATCGCCGACCTCGCCATCTCCGGCGCCGAATTACGTGCGGGCACAGTCGCTTCGGTCCTGGCGACCGCGCCGGCCGAACCCTATGACCTGGTGCTGTCGGATCCGCCCTACGCCGTGACCGAAGCCGCGATCGAGGCGGATCTCGCGGCGCTGGCCACCGGCGCGTGGTTGCACGAGGACGCCCTGATCGTCGTCGAGCGATCGGCCCGCTCACCGGAAACCGATTGGCCTGCACCGTATTCGGCGCTGAAGCCCCGCCGCTACGGCGAAACCCGCATCGACCTGGCGGAATACCGCCCCTGAACGACACCGCGGGCGCCCCGGCGACGGTCGGCCGCGAGCCCTCGGGATCATTGTCCGTGCCGGACGGCGTCCGACGGTGGTGGGGCCTGTTCTCTGCGCTCCGGCCGTGATCCTCGCGTGTGTTCCGCTCCGGCAGTCGCCCCGACGAGATCGGGCACGCGGTGCCCGAGTGGGTACCTCTCAGCCGCGACGTTCGGCGATGCGAGCCAGCAGCCGCTTGTGCACCGCAGGCGGAAGCATGTCGGCAACATCGCCGCTCAAGGCCGCGACCTCCTTGATCAATGAACTCGACAGGAAGGTGTGGGCCGGATTGCTGGCCAGGAAATAGGTGTCGACGCCCGTCAATTTCCTGTTCATCTGCGCCATCTGCAGTTCGTAGCCGAAGTCGGTGGCGTCGCGCAGGCCCTTCACGATCGCGTTGATGCCCTGTTCGCGTGCGAAGTCGACCAGCAGTCCGTACCAGGACTCGATGCGCACGTTGGGCAGATCGGAGGTCGCCTCGCGCAACATCTCCATCCGCTCGTCGATGCTGAACATGCCTTGCTTGTTCTTGTTGATCAACACGGTCACGACAACCTCGTCGAATTGCGCGGCCGCCCGTGAAATGACGTCGATATGTCCGTTGTGGACCGGGTCGAAGGACCCGGGGCACAGTGCTCCAGCCATACCGCGACGCTAACAGGTACCGGTGGGTGCCGCCTCGGTGGACCGCCCGGGCGGCACCACCGGTTCACAGGCGTCGTAACCGGAGAGATCTCGGCGCAGGCGGGGGTGCCGGCCGGACGATCCCGCGAGCGGGTTCGGCCCTGGCCCGTGCCAGCGCGGCCTGTAGACGGGCGGTGGCCGCACCGGCGGCCAGGTCCCGCAGCGTGGTGCGCACGAGATGGAATCCGTAGCGGCGCAACAGTCCATCGCTGGGCGCGGCCCGGCGCTCGTCCTGCGCGGTCCCGGCGATCGTGATCACCACGCCGATGCGGCCCAGGTGGATATCGACCGCGCCCAGCACCGTGCCGTCGTCGGCGCAGACGATGCCGCCGGCGCCGGCGGGCGGAAAACCGAGGCGCCACAGAAGCACCCGGGCCCGGGACTGGGAGACCCCGGTGCTGCCCGGATCCAGGAATCCGGCGATCCGGCGGGCGGCATGGGCGCCGTGCCGTCCACGCGCGGCCTCCAGTTCGCGGGCGAGATCTGCTGCGGTGACACCGAATTCCCGGCTGAGCGCATCGCCGACCACCACCGCCGGCTCGAATGCCACCGTCCGGGCCAGATCGACCACGGTCCGTGCCGGACTGGTCACGGCGAGTCCGGCACGCTCGGCGACCAGGTCGACCGGTGCGCAGTGCACCTGCAGATCCGCCTTGATGCGGCCACCGTTGCGGCGGTTGCGGGTCACATGCACCCGATCCAGCAGCGTCGGGGCCATCGGCGCACCGAGCAGAACAGCCGCCGACTGGTGGCTCACCACCGCGTCGGCCGCCATCTCCGGCAACAGAGCCGTGACCGCCAGCCGATGCCGTGCCACCGGATCCAGCTCCGCGAACGCGTCGGATTCGGCGTAGGTACCCCGCCGCACCCGGCGCCAGGCGCCGCCCGCGCATCGGCGGCGGATCTCGTCATCGCTCATGCCGCCGGACACCACGTCCCGGCGCCGGTGCACACCGGTAGCGCGCGCCGAATATGTGACGGTTCCGGACGAGCCGGGCCGCTCGCTCGTCTCGGTGCGCCGGTCGGCGAAGTCGATGTGCGCGCGGCCGTTTCCGGCGCTCACTGCGGATCCGGATCGGTCCGCGGCCGGGAACGACGCTCCTCGGACAACCGTCGACAGGCGGCGGCCGGCTGTACTCGCGGATAGCGCGGCGTCGCGCCGTGCCGCGGTGTTGTGGTGCTGTGCAGCAGACCGTTGCGCCATGACCTGCGGTGACGGGAACACTGGTGCATTGCCGAACCTCCCACGATGAGAACTAGCAACAACGTTTGCTGAGTTAGGACGCGGGGTAATTCGCCCTGGTTCCTTGCACAAATGACCAGGTTGTAGCCGCACCCCGTGCATGAGGTGCCGGCCGTCGGCGGTGGATCAGAACACCCACCAGCGCAGGGTGACGAAGCGCATCGCGCCGACCGCGGCCGTGATACCGATGACCGCGATCGCCTCGGTCACATCGTCGAGTCCCGGCGCCACCAGATCGAGAACGGCCAGTGCGCCGGAGGTGATGGCCAGACCCGCCAGCGCCAGCCCGCCGCCCTCGAGTTGTGCGGCCAGCCAGCCCACCCGGCCGGCGGCATGGAAGGTCAACCGCCGGTGTAGTTCGTTGGCCAGCGCGGTGCTGACGATGGACCCGGTGAGATTGGCGATCTGCGGACCGCCGCTGTAGCAGGCCAGGAACAGCAGGAAGTAGCCGATATTGCTGAAGCCGCCGACCAGTGCGAACCGGACGAGCTGGGACAGCCAGTGATCGCCGCGCAGATAGTTCGCGAAGCGCGAGGCCAGCCCGCGGTTGCGCGGTGGTGACTGCTGCGGTTCGGGCGTCTCGGACAGCAGATCGCTGGTCACCAGAGATATGCCCGGACCGGGCTGTGGATGTACCCACAGACCCGGAAGTACCGGATATAGGACCGCCATTGTCGTTCCGATCGCACTGGGCCGGACGTCGAGCGCTGACGGTCCGGCTGATCTACCGCTCGGTATAGAAAGATAGCACCAAGCGGAGAGATTCCCTCCACTTGATTTGTGTGGGATGGGAAACACCCCGCCGACACACCGGTGGTGATCTGGGCAGACATCGGCAATACGGGCAGACTGGGCGAAGGCAGTAACAAGCCGTCGCGGCTCCCATGGGCTGCGAGAAGTTCGGCAGGAGAGTGGGGTCAGCAGTATGTACCGCGTATTCGAAGCACTCGACGAACTCGTCGCGATCGTCGAGGAGGCGCGAGGTATCCCGCCGACCCGCAACTGCATCGTTCCCCGCGGTGATGTGCTGGAACTGCTCGACGACGTCCGCGAGGCCATTCCGGGAGAACTCGACGACGCCCAGGACGTGCTTGATCACCGCGACAAGATCGTCACCGACGCCCGGGAATCGGCCGAAGCCACCGTCACCGGCGCCAACGACCAGGCCGAGCGCACCGTCGGCGGGGCCCGCGAGGAGGCCGACCGGCTGCTCGCCGACGCCAAGGCGCACGCCGATCGCATGGTCGCCGAGGCCCGCGCGCACGCCGACCACCTGGTCGCCACCGCACAGGCCGAGGCCGATCGGGTCGTCACCGAGGGCAAGGCCGAATACGAGGCGGTGACCGGCCGGGCCCGGACCGAATCCGAGCGGATGATCGCGGCGGGCCAGGCCTCCTACGATCGCTCGGTGGCCGAGGGGCAGGGTGAGCAGGACCGGCTCGTCTCGCAGACCGAGGTGGTCCGCGCCGCGCACGCGGAGTCCGCACGGCTGATCGATTCCGCGCAGGCCGAGTCCGATCGGCTGCGCGAAGAGTGCGATCAATACGTCGATTCCCAGCTGGCGGATTTCGAGGAGACCCTGCATTCGACGCTGCGCACGGTCGGTCGGGGGCGCCAGCAGTTGCGTTCGGGTGCCGGAGTTCCCGACTACGCGGCCGAGTTCCGCCGCTGAGTGTTGCCCGCTACCGGGATTTGGGGGGATAGCCGCAGTTCGCGTACTGTGGAGTGGTTGCCCAAACCCCCACGAATGTGAGTGAGTTTCCGATGCCCGCCGAATCCGGTTCCGGTTCGCGTCGTCGTCAGACGGACGCGGATTTCGTGCTGGACACCCGCAGTCTGGGGCGTTCCCCGGGTTCGATGCGGCAGTTGCATCGGGTCGTCACCACATCCGGACGGATCGGCCTGGACCTGATCGCGATTCCGGCCGGAGCCGAGGTCGATCTCGATCTGACCTTGCAGTCGGTTTCGGAAGGTGTGCTGGTCACCGGAACGGTGTCGGCGCCGATCGAGGGGGAGTGCTCGCGCTGCCTGGAGCCGTTCACCGATGAGCTGGAACTCCACATCACCGAGCTGTTCGCCTATCCCGACAGCGCGACCGAGCAGACCACCGAGGAAGACGAGATCTACCGGCTCGTCGACGACATGATCGATATCGAGCCGGTGGTCACCGACGCGGTCGGCCTGGAACTGCCGCTGCAACCGCTGTGCGAACCCGACTGTGCCGGTCTGTGCCCGGAATGTGGGGTGCGGATGGCGATTGCGGGTCCGGATCACACACATGAGATACTGGACCCTCGCTGGGCGGGGCTTGCGAAATTCGCGAGCGAAACCCCCGGCACGGGCGTCTCCGATGCCCCATCAGACGTAGACCGATCTCTTGCCGCCCGCAACGGTGCGGCAAGTTCGACAACCGAGGAGAAGTAGTCGTGGCCGTTCCGAAGCGCCGGATGTCTCGTGCCAACACCCACTCGCGGCGCAGCCAGTGGAAGGCCACCGCGCCTACCCTGATCACCTGCCCGAACCGGGCGTGTGGTCAGAAGACCCTCCCGCACATCGCGTGCCCGAACTGTGGCACCTACAAGGGCCGTCAGGTCACCTCGGCCATCTGATCTGCTGATCAGGTAGCCGCGACGTGACCGCCGGTAAGGACCAAACGGACGCACCCGCAGCGGGCGATGCCGCTGACCACGCCAGCCTCCTCGAGGCACTCGGCGTGGTGGTGCGCCCGGATCTGCTCCGGCTCGCGCTCACGCACCGCTCGTACGCGTACGAGAACGGTGGTCTGCCGACCAACGAACGCCTGGAATTCCTGGGCGATTCTGTTCTGGGACTGAGCATCACCGAGCGCCTGTACTTCGAGCATCCGGAGAAATCCGAGGGTGAGCTCGCCAAACTGCGTGCCAGTGTGGTGAACATGCATGCCCTGGCCGAGGTCGCGCGTGGGCTCGGCGAGGGCGGCCTCGGCCGTCATCTGCTGCTCGGCAAGGGAGAGGAGCTCACCGGCGGTCGGGACAAGGCGAGCATTCTCGCCGACGGTATGGAATCACTGCTCGGTGCCGTGCATCTGGAGCACGGCATCGAGACCGCGCGCGAGGTGGTGCTGCGGCTGTTCGCCGAGCTCCTCGAGCGCGGCCCGCGGATGGGCGCCGGGCTGGATTGGAAGACCAGCCTGCAGGAGCTCACCGCCGAGCGCGGTATCGGTGTGCCGAGTTACGAGATCACCTCGATAGGCCCCGATCACGACAAGGAATTCACCGCCACCGCGGTGATCGGCGGTCAGGCCTACGGCCAGGGCGTCGGCCGGTCGAAGAAGGAAGCCGAGCAGAAGGCCGCCGGCGCCGCGTGGCGATCACTGACCGCCGGCACGTCCGCACAAGCTGGGGATTGATGCCGGAACTGCCCGAGGTAGAGGTGGTGCGGCGCGGAGTCGCCGAACACGTCGTAGGCCATATCGTGGAATCGGTCCTGGTCAAACATCCACGCTCGGTGCGCAGGCACGAACTCGGCGGTGACGATCTCGCCGCCCGGATGACGGGTCTGCGCGTCGAATCCGCGTGCCGGCGTGGCAAATTCCTCTGGCTCACCTTCGACGAGCCCGATCTCGCCCTGGTGGTGCACCTCGGGATGAGTGGGCAGATGCTGGTGCAGCCCGGCGACGCCCCCCTGGAGAAACACGCGCACATCATCGCCGGACTCGACGGTGGTACCCAGTTGCGATTCGTGGATCAGCGAACCTTCGGTGGCTGGGCGCTCAATCGGCTGGTGGCCGTCGACGGTGACCAGCTGCCGGAATCGGTCGCCCATATCGCGCGCGATCCGCTCGACCCACATTTCGACACCGACGCGGTCGTCGCCCGCATGCGCGCCAAGTCCTCCGAGATCAAGCGGGTGCTGCTCGATCAGGCCGTGGTGTCGGGAATCGGCAACATCTATGCCGACGAGGCCCTGTGGCGAGCCGGGATACACGGCGAACGCACCGCTGCCGCTCTGACGAAACCGGCCCTGCGCGGATTGCTCGGCGAGGTACGGGCCGTGATGAGCGCGGCCCTCGACGCCGGCGGTACCTCCTTCGACGCGCTGTATGTCAATGTCAACGGCAACTCCGGCTATTTCGAGCGATCGCTGGCGGCCTATGGGCGTGAGGATCGTCCGTGCCGTCGCTGTGGTGCGCCGATCCGCCGCGAGAAATTCATGAATCGCTCCTCGTTCTCCTGCCCGCGCTGCCAGCCGAAG
This sequence comes from Nocardia sp. NPDC052254, assembly GCF_040679495.1. NCBI lineage: Bacteria > Bacillati > Actinomycetota > Actinomycetes > Mycobacteriales > Nocardiaceae > Nocardia > Nocardia sp. NPDC052254. The sequence continues at coordinate 522,642 of NZ_JBFAUW010000003.1, forward strand.
CCCCGACGGTGATGAGTACCGAAGCCTCGGCGCTGGTGATCGCCACGCGCTAACGTTCTCGGTGTGTCCGACAACACCGCTTCGTATGAAGGGAGAACGGATGCGCAAGCTCACCTACTACGTGGCCTCGACGATCGACGGGTATATCGCCACGGCGGACGAGTCGGTCGACTTCTTCCCCGTCGGCGGTGACCACGGGCCCGCCATCACCGCCCAGTACCCGGAAACCCTCCCGACCAAGGTGCGCGAATCCTTGGGCATCGACAAGCCGGGCGAGAGTTTCGACACCGTGCTCATGGGTCGCAGAACCTACGACTTCGGCGTCCGCACCGGAACCTCGAGCCCCTACGCGCATCTGCGGCAGTTCGTGGTCTCGGCGACGCTGCCCGGCGATCCGGATCCCGACGTCGCCCTCATCTCCGCCGATCCGCTGACCCGGGTGCGGGAGCTGAAGCGGGAGCAGGGGGCGGGAATCTGGCTGTGTGGTGGCGGGGAATTGGCACATACGCTGCTGCCGGCCATCGACCAGATCTTCCTCAAGATGTATCCGATCGTGCTGGGACAGGGACGGCCGCTGTTCGGCACGGGTGCCGGGTTGCCGGAACCGGCGCTGTTCCGGGTCCTCACCAGCCGGGTGTTCGAGGACGGAGTGGCGTTCGTCAAGTACAGCCGGATCACCCGGTGACGAGCCCGGACCCGGTCGCCGCGCTGCGTGAGATCGCGTTCTGGATGGAACGTGAACGCGCGCAGACTCATCGGGTCAAGGCCTATCGGCGAGCCGCGGACACCGTGGCCGCGCTGCCGGACGCCGAATTCGAGCGGCGCCGGGAATCCGGTGGCTGGCAGGAACTTCCGGGTATCGGACCGAAGACCGCGGCGGTGATCGAACAGGCCGGTGCCGGGATCGTGCCCGAGCGACTGGCGCAATTGCGTGCGGCCGCACAGCCGATCGAGCCCGCGGGCGCGCACCTGCGTGCGCTGTTGCGCGGGGATCTGCACACCCACTCCGACTGGTCCGACGGTGGTAGCCCCATCGAGGAGATGATGCGTACCGCCATCGCACTGGGCCACGATTACTGTGCGCTGACCGATCATTCGCCGCGGCTGCGGGTGGCCAACGGATTGTCCGCGCAGCGATTGCGCCGGCAACTCGGGGTGGTCGCCGAACTCAACAGCCGGCTCGCGCCCTTCCGGATCCTCACCGGAATCGAGGTCGACATCCTCGATGACGGCAGCCTCGATCAGGATGCCGAACTGCTCGAACAACTGGACCTCGTGGTCGCGAGCGTCCATTCGAATCTGCGCGCGGATTCCGACACGATGACCAGGCGGATGGTGTACGCGGTGGCGAATCCGCACGTCGATGTGCTCGGCCATTGCACGGGCCGGCTCGTGGCCGGGGAACGCGGTCTGCGCCCGGAATCGTCTTTCGACGCCGAGGTCGTGTTCGAGGCGTGCCGGCGCTACGAGACGGCGGTGGAGATCAACAGCCGCCCCGAACGGCGGGATCCGCCCGGCCGGCTGATCCGGCTGGCGGTGGAGATGGGCTGCCTGTTCAGCATCGACACCGATGCGCACGCACCCGGCCAGCTGGACTGGCAGGGTTACGGATGTGCGCGGGCGATCGCCCACGATGTCGCGGCGGAACGCGTCGTCAACACCTGGGCGCTCGACGAGCTGATGGCGTTCACCGCCCGGTGAACGCCCGGCGCGTCACAGGATCGCGAACGCGACCACCATGCCGATCGCCAGGTGCGCGGCGGCCACCAGCAGCGACTGGATGTGGTAGGTACTCGATTTGAGCAGATCGCCGATGTGCAGGCCGATGCTCCATTCGAGCAGCCGGATGGAGATCACCTGGGCGATGATCCCCACCAGCCCGTAGATGGCGGTGCCGATCAGGCCTTCGACGAGCCGGCCGCCGGAGGAGTAGATCGCGAGAACGACGATCAACGCCATACTCACCATGCCCGCGGAGGCGATGATGACCGCATTGGGGTTGCCGGTGGCGACCATCTTGCGCAGCGGGCCGGGCGTGCTGCTGTCGATGGCCTGGAATCCGATCAGCATCAGCGCCAGTCCCAGCACCGCGTACAGCGCGATCGCGCCGACGCCGTGACCGATCGAATTCCAATACCCTGATTCCAGCGCGAGGGTGGACGACACAGGTTCCTCCGGTGTTAGTGATCGAGTCGCTGACGGCTATGCGGTCGGTATGCGATGTGGAACGAAGGTCGCACCGTCATCGGTGATGAGTCCGGGTGATTCGCGGATGCCCAGTCCGGCCGCGCTGTCGCCGACGATCCAGGCACCCAGTACCGGCCGCAGACCGTCGAAATCCGGTAGCGGATCCAGCATCTGGTAGACGAACCCCTCCTCGCCGTACACGCCGCCGGTCGAGGTCTCCATCCCGGCGCCGACGATCGTCATGTTGGCGCCCTCGCGGCCGAGCTTCGGTTTGCGGATGTATTCGGTGAGCTCGTGCGGATCATCGATGTAGGCCGGTAGCAGATTCGGGTGACCGGGATACATCTCCCACAGCACCGCCAGCAGCGCCTTGTTGGAAAGCAGTGTCTTCCACAGGGGTTCGACCCAGGCGGTCTCCGGGATCGAGTCGACGACGCGCTTGCCGAATTCGTCGTCGAGCGCCCACTCCCACGGGTACAGCTTGAAGATCGACCCGATCGGCGCCTCCGCCAGATCGACGAATCGCTCCAGCTCGGTGTCGAATCCGATTTCCTCGATCGGCAGCGCGACCGTGTCGAAACCGGCCTCGGCGGCGGTCTCCTGCATGTACGCGGTGGTGACGTTGTCCTCACCGGACCCGTCGGCCGAAGACCAGGTGAAGTGCAGCTGATTGGTCGGGACCTGGTCCAGCACTTCGCCCCAGCGCTCGACGAGCTTCTCGTGCAACGAGTTCCATTGATCGTCGCCGGGGTGGACGTCGGTCAGCCAGTGCCACTGCACAATGGCCGCCTCCAGCAAAGAGGTCGGCGTATCGGCGTTGTACTCCAGCAGTTTCGCCGGGCCGCGACCGTCGTAGCGCAGGTCGAAGCGGCCGTAGACATACGGGTCGCTGCGCTGCCACGACTTCTTGATCGGCTCCCAACTCCATTCGGGCAGACCGAAATCGGCGAACCGCTCGGTGAGCACGATCTGCTCGACAGCGTGCAGGCACATCGAATGCAGGACCTCGACCTGGGCCTCGAGTGCCAGGATCTCGTCGAGATCGAATTCGTAGTGCACCGATTCGTCCCAGTAGGGACGCAGTGCGCCGTCGGCGTCGCGTCCGGGTGAACCGAATACCAGGCCCTGCTCTTCGACGATCTGCTGCCAGCCGGCACGTTGCGAATTGCGCATCCGGCGCATCTAGGACCCTCCACTGGAACCGGATTTACTGCCGAGACCGCCGCGCACGACGGTCCCGCTCTTGGTGCTGACGGTGGCCTTCTTCGGGGCGACCGTACTGCCGCCGCTCGGCGGCTGCCCGACGGTGTTGTTACCGCCGTAGTAGTAGCGGTATTGATGGCCGTTGTAGAAGAAGATGCCCGGAGTGCCGCCGTAGTAGCCGCCGCCACTGCCGGCGAACGACTGGGCACGCACGCAGTCGTCGTCGTTGACGACGACCTGCCGTCCGTTGTCGTCGGTGATGCAGGAGGCGGTCACATGCGGTTTGTGAACAGCCTGGTACGCCAGATATCCGGCGCCCACCACCGCGGCGACACCGGCGACCGCGACACCACCGATGAGCATCTTGCGCTTGTTGCGCTTCTTGTTCTCCAATGCCTCGGCGGCGGCGCGCTCGGCTTCCTCGGCACGCTTGCGTGCCTTGTCCCGAGCCCGGGACTCGGCCACCGTGGGCGGCCGGGGCTGGGTGACACCGGCCTCCTGGCGCTGCATGCTGCCGCGCATCCGGCGAGGGGACTCGGATCCTTCTGCGCCGCCGGGTGTTTCACCGGCCGCGGCGTCGGTGACTCCCGCCGGTGGGTCGGGCATGCCGGGTACCGGCGGCATTCCGGGCAGATCCGGGATGCCGGGGAGCGTCGGCGCCGGTGGTACCGCGTTCGGATTCGGCAGGGTGGGTGCGGGTTCGCCGATCCGCACCGTGGGCTCACCACCGGCCGGTGGCTGGTCTCGATCGACGGGATCGGGTGGGGCCGGGAACCGCACCGTCGGATCCGATGTGCCGACTTCTCGCGGGTCGCCGGTGTCCGGCTCGCCGTTACCGCCGTCCCCCGCGGAGGGTGCGGCACCGGAATTCCGTGTTTCCCCGTCCCGGCGCTCACCGCCCGGCTCATGTGTTGCCAACGCTCGACTCCTGTTTCCCCGCCGCTACCGTTCCTCGAAGCCTGTGATCCCGCCGAGGGCGGCGCCCCAGTTTTCCACAACCAGATCGACGCGACCAGGCGTGTCATCCGACCGCAACAATGCCAGCAAACGTTCACAGGCCGCCCGCGGCCCCTCGGCGACCACGTGCACCCGCCCGTCGCGGGTATTGCGGGCGTGGCCGATCAGACCCAGTTCCAGCGCCCGGGCGCGGGTCCACCAGCGGAAGCCGACACCCTGCACCGTCCCGTGCACCCAGGCGCTGAGCCGGACGGGCTCGGCGGTCACGAGTCGATCTGGAAGGTCAGGTTCACCGTGGACCCCGCCTTCAGCGTCCGGCCCACGGTGCAGACCTTGTCGATGGCACGCTGCACGGTCACCAGCAGGCGTTGCCGGGCGGCCTCGTCCAGCTCCGACAGGTCGAGTTCGACGACCTCGTTCAGTTCCGGATAGACCTCGTTCTCACGGTCGGCATCGCCGGATACACGAATGACGGTGTCGTAGTTCTCGCCCAGCCGGTTCGACAGCGGGAAATCCGAACTCATTCCGGTGCACGCGGCCAACGCGATCTTGAGCAGCTCGCCGGGCGTGAACACGCCCTCGACGCCGTCGGAACCGATGAGCACCTCGGCGCCGCGCGAGCTGCGCCCGGTGTAGCGGCGGGTGCCGGTGCGCTCGACCCACAGCTCGGTCGCAGGCTTCGCAGCCTTCGGCGCCCCGGTCGTAGCGGCGGAGTTACCGGTGGTCTGTTCGGACATACCGTCGATCCTGCCATCGCGCGTGCGCAGCCCGCATCGTGGCTCGGATTCGAGCCCGGTGAGCGCCGCTCGGATGTGTCCGAACTCACCAGATTCTGGGCGATATCGGGAGAAATGCTCGTATGCCCGCGTCCGGCACCCTACGCTGGCCACGGAATTCGACCGCTGTACATCTTCACGACTAGGTGGGCCGGTGACCGCCATCGCCGATATCTACGATCCGGCAGCCTATGCCGACGACTCCATTCACGATCTCCTCGGCGGTCTGCGCCGCACCCGGCCGGTCTACCGCCAGCCGATGCCCGACGGCACCGAGTACTGGGCGGTGCTCACCCACGCCGATGTCGTGCACGTGGCCCGCAATCCGCAGCTCTTCTCCGCCGAGCGCGAGGGGGTGCTCCTGGAGGATCAGCCGCCGGCTCGACTGGCGCAGAGCCGCAACATGTTGCTGATGATGGACCCGCCGCGCCACACCTCCTATCGGAAACCGCTGGCGCAGAACTTCACCACGCGGGTGATCGGCCGCATGGAGGACCAGATTCGCGCGCTCACCCGATCGTTGCTCGAATCGGCGTCCGGCACGGTCGAATTCGTGCACGATATCGCCGGGGTACTGCCCAGCCAGGTCGTCGGCGGGCTGTTCGGGATCCCGCAGGAGGACTGGCCACGGATCCGGCGCTGGGCCGAACAGTCCACCAGCGCGCAGGACCCGGATCTGGCCGGTGATCTCGATCCGGGTGCCGAGATCTCACCGCTGGCGCGCTACGCCATCGACTTCGCGGCTCGCCGACGCGCCGACGAACAGCCGCGTGCCGATCTGACCGCGCTGATCCTGGCAGGGAACTTCGGTGGCCGGCCGATGGCGGAATTCGAATTCGGTGGCTTCTTCACCCAATTGGTCACCGCGGGCAACGACACCACCAAGACGATGCTCTCCTCAGGGCTGCAACTGCTGCTCGACCATCCCGCCCAGCTCCGGGATCTGCGCGCGGACCCGAGCCTGATTCCCGGTGCGGTGGAGGAGATTCTGCGGTTCGCGAATCCGCTGCACTACTTCCGCCGCACCGCGACCGAGGACACCGAACTGCACGGCGTGCCGATCCACGCGGGCGACAAGGTCGCCATGTGGTACACCTCCGCCAACCGGGACGAGACCGTCTTCGACGATCCGCAGCGGTTCGACATCCGCCGTAATCCCAACCCGCACCTGTCCTTCGGTACCGCGCACCACTTCTGCCTGGGCGTCCATCTGGCGCGGCTGGAAGGCCGGGTGTTCTTCGAGGAACTGCTCGCCCGGTTCCCCGATATCGAGCAGGTGGGATCGGCCCAGCGCATCCGATCCAATCTCAGCAACGGACTCAAGGAACTACCGATCCGCCTGTCGCACTGAGCCGTAGCGCGGCTCAGGCCTGGAAGCGGTAACCCATACCCGCCTCGGTGAGCAGGTGTTTCGGGTGGGAGGGGTCGTCCTCCAGTTTGCGCCGCAGCTGGGCCAGATAGACACGCAGATAATGGGTTTCGGTCGCGTACGACGGTCCCCACACCTCGCGCAGCAGTTCGCGGCGGCCCACGAGTTTGCCCTGATTGCGGACCAGCATCTCCAGTACACCCCACTCGGTCGGGGTCAGATGGATGTCGTGGCCGCCGCGGGTGACCTTCTTGGCCGCGAGATCGACGGTGAAGGACGCGGTCTCGACGATCGGCAGCGATTCCTCGGTGGCCGAGACCGAGCGGCGAACAGCAGCGCGTAGCCGGGCCAGCAACTCGTCCATGCCGAAGGGTTTGGTGACATAGTCGTCGGCCCCGGTGTCGAGGGCCTGCACCTTGTCCGAGGAATCGGTGCGTGCCGAGAGCACGATCACCGGCATCGAACTCCAGCCGCGGATGCCGGCCAGGACCTCGATACCGTCGATATCGGGCAGTCCGAGATCCAGGACCACCACATCGGGATGTTTCTCCGCGGCCGCCCGCAGCGCGGCCGCACCGGTGGCAGCGGTGATCACGTCGTAACCGCGCACCGACAGATTGATCCGCAGCGCCCGCAGGATCTGTGGTTCGTCGTCGACGACCAGCACCCGGGTCGCGGGAACCGCGCGTTCACTCGATGTCACCGCACCTCCTGTGATTTGCGGGGCACCCGCGCCCGGTCGGTGTGACGAGTGGGCTTCGCAGTATCACTCATCGCACCTCCTGAGACGTTTGCGCCGGCAGTTCGACAATCATGGTCAGCCCGCCGCCCGGCGTGGGTTCGGCGTGGACGGTGCCGCCCATCGCCTCGACGAATCCCCGCACCACCGACAGCCCCAGCCCGACACCGGTCGAGTTGTCGCGGTCGCCGAGCCGTTGGAACGGTTCGAACATCTGGTCCTCGAGTCCGGTGGGAACACCCGGACCGTAATCGACCACTGTGATCGATACCCGGTCACCGTCGCGTTCCGCGCCAACCCGCACCGGCGTGTCGGGAGCCGCCGGTCCGGCGGCGGAATAGCGCAGCGCATTGTCGATCAGATTGGCCAGGACCCGTTCGAGCAGTCCGCTGTCGGCGTGCACCGAGATGTCGCCGACCTCGACCTTGACCCGGTCCGTCACGGACTGGCGGACGCCCCGGGTCCCCATGCCCACGCTCACCACGGCGCGATTGACGACCTCCTCGAGATAGACCTGGCGCAGGTGCGGCTCCACCGCACCCGCGGCCAGCCGCGAGGAATCGAGCAGATTGCCCACCAGTGCGGTGAGCTGATCGGTGGATTCCTCGATGGTCTCGAGTAGCTCGGCGGTATCGGCGGGGGAGAACTGCACATCTTCGCTGCGCAGACTCGACACTGCGGCCTTGGCCGCCGCCAGCGGTGTGCGCAGGTCGTGACTGACCGCGGACAACAGGGCCCGCCGCAGCCGGTCGGCCGCCATCACACCGGCGGCCGCCTGGGCCTGTCCGGCGAGTTCGCGTTGCCGCACCAGCCCGGCCGCCTGCCCGGCCACCGCGGCAAGCACGCGGCGATCACCGGGGGTGAGGGCACGGCCGTTGAGCAACAGCCAGTGCTCTTCGTCGCCGGCGCCGATGGCGGTGTCCGCCGTGCCCGGTGTTCGTGCGGGATCGGTACCGACACAGGCGATCACCTCGTCGTCGGTGGTGAAACTGACCGCGCGCTGGCCGTAGATCTCCCGTGCGCGCTCGAGTAGATCCGGTAGATCGGCGCCGTGCAGTACAGCCCCGGCGAACAGGGTGAGCAGTTCGGCTTCCCGGGAAGCGGTACGCGCCTCGCGGGTCCGGTTGGCCGAGATGTCGACCAGTGCCGCCACCGCCACCGCGACCCCCGCCATCACCACGATGGTGAGGAAGTTGTCCGGCTGGGCGATGGTGAGGCTGTGCCGTGGGGTGGTGAAGAACCAGTTCAGCAGCAGTCCGCCGAGCACCGCCGACAGAGCCGCGGGGGCGACGCCGCCGAGCAGCGCCACCGCGATCACGCCGATGAAGTACAGCGCGCTCTCACCTGCCAGATCCAATCGCGAATCCAGCCACAGATAACAAAGGGTGGTGATCAGGGTCGGGACCACCAGCGCGGCCGACCAGGACACCGCCGGTCGTTGCCGTCGCAACAGCGCCGACCAGCGCAGCCCGTGCTGCGCTTCCTCGTGGGTGACCATGTGCACATCGATACTTCCGGACCGTTGCACCACGGTGGACCCGATGCCCTGATCGAGGATGCGTGCCCAGCGGGACCGTCGTGAGGTGCCGACCACGAGCTGCGTGGCATTGACCTGCCGCGCGAAATCGAGCAGTGCGTCCGGGACGTTCTCCCCGGTGACGGTGTGCAGGCTCGATCCGAGGCCGGTCGCCAGATCCCGCAGCCGGTGCAACCGCTGCGCCGACACCCCGGCCAGCCCGTCGCCGCGCACCACGTGCACCACCATCAGTTCGGCACTGGATTTGGTCGCGATCCGGCTCGCCCTGCGCACGATCGTCTCCGATTCCGGGCCGCCGGTGACCGCGACGACGACGCGCTCGCGCGCCTCCCAGGTCGCGGTGATCTTGTGGTCGGCCCGATATTTCGCCAGCGCGGCATCGACCTGATCGGCCAGCCAGAGCAAGGCCAGTTCGCGCAGCGCCGTGAGGTTTCCGGGCCGGAAATAGTTGCGCAGGGCCGCGTCGACCTTGTCGGCGGCGTAGACGTTGCCGTGCGACAACCTGCGCCGCAGGGCTTCCGGTGTGATGTCGACCAGCTCCACCTGGTCCGCGCCGCGCACCACCCAGTCCGGCACCGTCTCCCGCTGCACGACCCCGGTGATCTGCTCGACCACGTCGTTGAGGCTGTCGAGATGCTGGACGTTGACGGTGGAGATGACATCGATACCCGCGTCGAGCAGGGCGTGGACGTCCTGCCAGCGCTTGTCGTTCTTCGAACCGGGCACATTGGTGTGCGCGAGTTCGTCGACGAGGGCGACGGCGGGGGCGCGGCGCAACACCGCCTCCAGGTCGAGTTCGCCGATCGTCGTGCCCCGATAGGTACGCATCACCGGCGGGATCTGTTCGATGCCCTCGAGCAGGTCGGCGGTCCGGCTGCGGCCGTGGGTCTCGACCACCGCCGCCACCACGTCCCGGCCGCGGCCGAGCCGCCGGTGCGCCTCACCGAGCATCGCGTAGGTCTTGCCCACGCCGGGCGCGGCCCCGAGGTAGATGCGTAATTGTCCGCGCTTCACAGGTCCATCATCGCGCGATTCGGGCGTCGGGGCCGCCGCCGCACCGGCACGACGCGCAGGGTGTGCCCACCGGCCACCCGCAGGCCCAGGGCGCAGCACAGGAAGATGATGATCACCATCGCCGCGACCAGGAAATCCGGCACCGTCCACTCCTCGTCGTTCGTCGTCGTTCTCCTCCGGTGCAGAACCGGACATCACACTGTGCTCCGAGCGCGACGCGTCGACCACGGATCTTTACGGGTTCTTAGCGCCGCTACCGCCGACCTTGACGTCGCGCCCGCATATCCGGTTCCGGCGTAAGCACCCCGTCAATGCCGACCCCGGCGCCGCTAAGAACCCGTCAACGCCGTCGAAAACGCGCGATTCGCGAGTTTGACTCGCAAGCGGCGCATCCGAACGGGTGCCGTCAACAGAGAGGTTTGCACTATGTCTGTCGCGGTGTTCACCGTCGTGACCGTGGCGATCTTCGCCCTGCTCGGCCTGCTCCAACGGGGGGTGGAACGGCTGTGATCGCGAATGTCGTCGGTCTGGTCCTGGCGCTCGGCGTCGCCGTGTACGCGGTCGCGGCGCTGCTGTTCCCGGAAAGGTTCTAGGTGAGCACAACCACTGCCGGGGTCGTCTTCGTGGCGACCCTGATCATCGCGCTCGCGGCGGTCTACGTACCGCTCGGCGACTACATGTACCGGGTGTATTCCGGTACGAAACACTCCCGGGTCGAGCGAATCCTGTACCGCGCCATCGGTGTTCGTCCCGGAGTGGAGCAGACCTGGGGCGTATACGCCCGCAGTGTGCTGGCCTTCTCCGCGGTGAGCGTGCTGTTCCTGTTCTTCCTCCAGTTGATCCAGGGCCACCTGCCGCTGCATCTGCACGAACCGGGTACCCAGATGACCGCGGCGCTGGCGTGGAACACCGCGATCAGCTTCGTCACCAATACCAACTGGCAGAACTACGCCGGTGAGTCCACGCAGGGCCATCTGGTCCAGATGGCGGGGCTGGCCGTGCAGAACTTCGTGTCCGCCGCGGTCGGTATGGCCGTCGCGGTCGCCCTGGTGCGCGGATTCGCCCGCAGCCGCACCGGCGATCTCGGCAACTTCTGGGTCGATCTGGTGCGCGGCACCATCCGGATCCTGCTGCCGATCGCGTTCGTGTTCGCGATCGTGCTGGTTGCCGGTGGCGCGATCCAGAACTTCCACCTGCACGATCAGGTGGCGCAGACCGTCTCCGGTGCGTCGCAGACGATTCCGGGTGGTCCGGTCGCCTCGCAGGAGGTGATCAAACTCCTGGGGACCAACGGTGGCGGATTCTTCAATGTGAACTCCGCGCATCCGTTCGAAAATCCCACGACCTGGACCAACTGGATCGAGATCTTCCTGATCCTGCTGATCGCCTTCTCGCTGCCGCGCACCTTCGGCCGCATGGTGGGCAGCAACAAGCAGGGTTGTGCGATCGTCTCGGTGATGGGTGTGCTGGCGGTGATCAGCGTGACGCTGACCAACTTCCTGCAGCTGCGCCATCACGGCACCGTGCCGACCGCGGCCGGCTCCGCGCTGGAAGGGATCGAAACCCGTTTCGGGGTATCGAATTCCGCGACCTTCGCGGCCTCGAGCACCCTCACGTCCACCGGTGCGGTGGATTCCGCGCACGACTCCTACACCAGCCTCGGCGGCATGATGACGATGGTGAACATGCAGCTGGGTGAGGTCGCGCCCGGCGGTGTCGGATCGGGTCTGTACGGCATGCTGATCCTGGCGGTGATCACGGTGTTCGTCGCCGGGCTGATGGTCGGGCGCACACCGGAGTATCTCGGTAAGAAGATCACGCCGCGCGAAATCAAGTTCGCCGCATCGTATTTCCTCGTCAGTCCGCTGATCGTGCTGGTGGGTACCGCCACCGCGATGGCCCTGCCGGGGGAGCGTGCGGCGATGGCGAATTCCGGTCCGCACGGCCTGTCGGAAGTGCTCTACGCGTTCACCTCGGCCGCCAACAACAACGGCTCGGCCTTCGCCGGTCTGAGCGGAAACACCGTGTGGTGGAACACCGCCCTGGGCCTGGCCATGGTGTTCGGCCGCTTCGTTCCCATCATTCTCGTTCTCGCCCTGGCAGGTGCCCTGGCCCGGCAGGGGCACACGCCGGAATCCGCGGGCACGCTGCCGACACATCGGCCGCAGTTCGTCGGCATGGTCGCCGGCGTGACGCTGATCCTGGTCGCACTGACCTTCCTGCCCATGCTGGCGCTCGGGCCGCTCGCCGAAGGAATCCACTGATATGACCGCTCCGACAACCGATTCCGTGGCCGCTTCGCGCGGCGACGAGGCCCCGGCACGCCGGGCCGGTCGCGGAATGTTCGACCCCGCCATGCTGGCGAAGTCCCTGCCGGAGGCACTGCGCAAACTCGATCCGCGCACCCTGTGGCGCAATCCGGTGATGCTGATCGTCGAGATCGGCGCCGTCTGGTCCACGATCCTGGCCATCACCGAGCCGACCGTGTTCGCCTGGGCGATCGTCGTCTGGCTCTGGCTCACGGTGGTCTTCGCCAATTTGGCCGAGGCGGTCGCCGAAGGCCGGGGTAAGGCCCAGGCCGACACCTTGCGCAAGGCCAAGACCGATACCGTCGCGCGCCGGTTGGTGAATTGGCGTCCCGGCGACTCGAATTCGGTCGAGGAACTCGTCGCCGCACCCGAACTGCGCCGTGGCGACCACGTGGTGGTCGAGGCGGGACAGGTCGTGCCCGGTGACGGTGATGTCGTGGCGGGCATCGCCTCGGTCGACGAATCCGCGATCACCGGTGAATCCGCTCCGGTGATCCGGGAATCCGGTGGCGACAGATCCGCGGTCACCGGCGGCACCACGGTGCTGTCGGACCGCGTCGTCGTCGAGATCACCCAGGAACCGGGTGGCAGCTTCATCGACAAGATGATCGCGCTGGTCGAAGGCGCCAGCCGGCAGAAGACGCCGAACGAGATCGCGCTCAACATCCTGCTGGCCGCGCTGACGATCATCTTCGTCTTCGCGGTCGTGACCCTGCAGCCGCCGGCGATCTTCTCCAAGGCGAACAATCCGGGCGTGGGCGATACCGCGGCCCTGGATATCCACGGTGTCACCGGCATCGTCATGGTGTCACTGCTGGTGTGCCTCATTCCGACGACCATCGGCGCACTGTTGTCGGCGATCGGTATCGCCGGAATGGATCGCCTGGTGCAGCGCAATGTGCTGGCCATGTCGGGGCGCGCGGTCGAGGCCGCCGGTGATGTGAACACCCTGCTGCTGGACAAGACCGGCACCATCACCCTCGGTAACCGGCAGGCGGCGGGCTTCATCGCCATGCCCGGGGTCTCCGAGGACGAGATGGCCGATGCCGCACAGCTTTCCAGCCTCGCCGACGAGACCCCGGAGGGGCGATCGATCGTGGTCTTCGCGAAAACCGCGTACGGCAAACGGGAGCGCTCCACGGGTGAGCTCACCGGTGCGAACTGGGTGGAATTCAGTGCCCAGACCCGGATGTCGGGTGTCGATCTGCGCGATGGGCATCAGCTGCGCAAGGGCGCCGCGAGTGCGGTGACCGAATGGGTTCGCGCCCAAGGTGGTGCGGTGCCCGACGAGGTCGGCCGGACGGTCGACGGAATCTCCGCCTCCGGTGGTACGCCGCTGGTCGTCGGCGAACTGTGCGACGGCAGGGCCCGGCTGCTCGGTGTGGTCCACCTCAAGGACGTGGTCAAACAGGGGATGCGGGAACGCTTCGACGAGATGCGCCGGATGGGAATTCGCACGGTGATGATCACCGGCGACAACCCCCTGACCGCCAAGGCCATCGCGGACGAGGCCGGTGTGGACGACTTCCTGGCCGAGGCCACCCCCGAGGACAAACTGGCGCTGATCAAATCCGAGCAGGCCGGTGGACGGCTGGTCGCCATGACCGGTGACGGCACCAACGACGCTCCGGCACTGGCACAGGCCGATGTGGGGGTGGCGATGAACACCGGCACCTCGGCTGCCAAGGAAGCCGGCAACATGGTCGATCTGGATTCGGATCCGACCAAGCTGATCGAGATCGTCGAGATCGGCAAACAGTTGCTCATCACCCGGGGCGCGCTGACCACGTTCTCCATCGCCAACGACATCGCCAAGTACTTCGCGATCATTCCCGCGCTGTTCGTGGCGTTGTTCCCCGGCCTGGACGTCCTCAATGTCATGCGACTGCACAGTCCGCAGTCGGCGATCCTGTCCGCGGTGATCTTCAATGCGATCGTCATCGTGGCGCTGATTCCGCTCGCCCTGCGCGGCGTGAACTACCGGCCGTCGAGCGCGTCGAATCTGTTGAGCCGCAACCTCGCCATCTACGGAGCCGGCGGCATCGTCGCACCGTTCATCGGTATCAAACTCATCGACCTAGTCGTCCGATTCCTGCCTGGGATGTCCTGATATGCCTTCCTTCTCGATGCGATACACCACCTGGTTCCGCCAGCACCTGGCCGCCCTGCGGGCCGTGGTCGTGCTCACCGCGATCACCGGAATTCTTTACCCCCTGGTCGTTTTCGCCGTGGCGCAGCTGCCCGGACTGCACGACAAGGCCGAGGGGTCACTGCTGTACCGGGACGGAAAACCCGTGGGCAGCAGTCTGATCGGCCAGGCATTCACCGACGGAGCGGGTGTGGCACTGCCGCAGTACTTCCAGACCCGGCCGTCGAACTCCGCACCCGCCGACGGCAGCCGTCCCGCCGGATACGACCCGACCAACAGCGCTTTCGGTAACAAGGGGCCCGAGGATGTCGTCGACACCCTCGCCGCCGATCCGGCACAGTCGAAACAAAGTTTGCTGACGACTGTCTGTACTCGCAGCAAACAAATCGGTGAACGCGAGGGAGTGTCCGGAGCACGGCCGTTCTGCACACCGGGTGGGGTCGGCGCGGTACTGGCGGTGTTCGGATCGCGCGACACCCACGGCGACATCACCACCCCCACGAGGGTGGTCAGTGTGAACGAGGCCTGCCCCATGGTGCCGTTCCAGCCCACCTACCGCGGTGTGCGCGTCGAATGCGCGCAGCCGGAGACCGACTATTCGGGCGGGCTGATCGTCCCGGTGCGTGGCGACGCACCGGCCGACACTCCGGTGCCCTCGGACGCTGTCACGGCGTCGGGCTCGGGGCTGGACCCGCAGATCTCACCGCGTTATGCCGAGATCCAGCTCGCCCGGGTGGCTGCCGCCCGGGGGGTGCCGGTCGATCGGGTCGCCGACGTGGTGGCCGAGCACACTCACGGCCGCGACCTCGGTTTCCTGGGTGAACCCCGGGTCGATGTGCTCGAACTGAACCTCGACCTGGACAACCGCTTTCCCGTTCGGGGCTGAGCGGGCGCACTCCGTCGTCGCCACGGTGGGGAACACGGCACGACGGCTCTCGTTCCGGCGCATCGAGAGGTCCGTCGCGGCCGCCGGAATGTGTCGTGTTCCGCCGCCCGGCGCGGCTACCTGTATGGAACCGCCTGCCCAGTGAGGTCGACGACATCACTGGGCAGGGCCGGCTCGGCCACCCGGCGGCCGACCGCCGCGGGGCTCAGGTGTGCAGTGCGCTCCCGGCCACCCACTGATCCCACGGCATGATCCAATCGCCGTTGTTCCACGCCGGTAGCGGCGGACCGCTGGTGTTGCGGACCTCGACCACATCACCGGGGACGGCGAAGTTGTAGAACCAGCGCGCGTGGTCGAGACTCAGGTTCAGGCAGCCGTGCGAGGTGTCGGTATTGCCCTGGGCCCAGACGGTGGTGTCGAGTTGATGCAGGTAGATGCCGTCACCACTGATTTGGGTGGCCCAGCCGATCTCCTCCTTGTAGCCCAGGCGTGAATTCACCGGCAGGCCGTAACTGGAGGAATCCATGATCACCGGATTGCCCTTGCCCATCACCGTGTAGATCCCGGCGGGGGTGTTGAAGTAGATCGTCTTACCGCCGACCTGCTCGCTGCCGCCACGACCCATGGAGGTGGGCATGGTGCGGATCAGTTTGCCGTTCTCGAACACCTGCACTTCGTGGGTGTTGTCATCGGCGATGGAGACGTGCGAATCGCCGATGGTGAACGTCGTCGAGGAATCCTCCTGGCCGAACAGCCCGGGGCCCAACTGCGCGCCGAAGATGTTCGCCGCGACCGTCACCTTGGTGCCGGGCTGCCAGTACTGCTGCGGGCGCCAGTGCGCGTTCTTGTCGTCGAGCCAGAACCACGATCCCTGGACCTGCGGAGCAGTGGTGACCGACAGCCGTTTCTCGGCGGCGGCGCGATCGGTGACGGCCTCGTCGAAGTGAGCGACGATGACCGTGCCGACTCCGTAGGTACCGCCGTCGTTCAGCGGTTGCCCGGCGGTCGTGGTGAGGTAGGCCTTGACCTGGTTGCTCGGCGTGAGCGTGGTGAACGTCGAGGTCAACGGGCCACTGGCGCCGGTGAGCGTGATGCCCTCGGCCGTCATCGTGTAGGTGTGGCCGTACCCGAGCGGGACCTTCGGCTTCCACGCGGTCCGATCCGCGTTCAGGGTGCCGTCGACCTGCTTGCCTTCCTCGTTGGTCAGCGACACATCCGACACGATGCCGTCGGTGGCGGTCACCTCGATGGTGCCGAGGGGATCGACGTCGGCACTACCCGGCGCCGGCACCATCGCCAACGCGGGCGCCACCTTGCCAGGGGTGCCGTGATTCGTCGTCGAAGCCGGGTCCGGGGAGGACGAGCACGCAGCCATCAGCACCGTCATCAGGGCAGTACCCAATGCGACACTGAATCGGCAGCGGCGAGTGGACATGGTGTCTCCTGCGTTCGCCGTGCGCCTGGGCAAGCCCTCGCAGCGCACCAATCGCCTTACTGTCTCGGTCCGTAGTTTACGGTGCGTTTCCCGATGCTTGCACCTCGGTGGTGTTGCCCCATGTTTACGCATCGTCGTGACGGGTACTCCAGTTACTGTTGTGTGCCTCGGGGTCGGTAGGTCACGCCAAGCGTGTGCCCGGCACCACGAGGTCCGCACCGGTATCGGTGAGGGATGTGATGAACGAGTGAGCGATGTGAGACGCAGGCTGCGCGGCCGCTCGCACGCGTGACGAATGGACAGGTGGGCGACCCGCGATCCGATGAGGCGCAGCTGAACGAGGTGTAGTGATGAGTGCAAATCTGATGATCGTAGAGGACGACGACCGGGTCCGCAGCGCGCTGCGGCTGGCCATGGAGGACGAGGGCTACGACGTCGCCGAGGCCGAGGAGGCCGAGGATGCGCTCGAACATCTGCGCGACAACGGCGCACCGGATGTGATGATCGTCGATCTGATGCTCGGTGAGATGGACGGGTTCACCTGTATCCGGGAGATCCGCCGCGATCACGATGTCCCGATCATCGTCGTCAGCGCACGTGATGATACTCACGATGTGGTGGCCGCACTGGAGGCCGGCGCCGACGACTTCGTCACCAAACCGTTCGAGATCAAGGAGATCACCGCCCGGATGCGCGCGCTGCGCCGCCGGGCTCAGCAGGCCGTCGAGCAGCCGGCGCCGCAGGAGGTCGTGCTCGACGCCGATCCCGAGGCGCCGTTGGTGCTGTCGGCCGACGGCGGCACCGTCCACCGCGGTGACGAGGAACTGCACCTGACCCTGACCGAATTCCGGCTGCTGTGCGAACTCGCCGAAACGCCGGGGCGGGTGCTGTCGCGCAGCGTGCTGCTCGAACGGGTGTGGGATCGCGGCTTCTTCGGCGACGAGCGGATCGTGGACGTGCATGTACGGCGGCTGCGGACCAAGGTCGAGCGCGATCCGTCGGAGCCGACGCTCGTGGTAACCGTGCGTGGGCTCGGCTACCGCCTCGATGTGCAGCGCTAGATTTCCGCGCCTGCCCCGCCGCCAGGTTCTGCGCGGCCGGGTGATCATCGCCTTCGCCGTCACCGGTCTGGCGTCGGCACTGCTGGCGGTGCTGGTCGGGCAGGTCGGCGGGGGAGTCTGGCGTACCTGGCTCGCCGGCGGATTCGGCGGCGCCGTGATCGGCGCGGTCTTCGGACTGTGGTTGTCGCACCGGTTGCTGGAACCATTGCGCCAGGTCACCGGCACCGCGGCCAAGATCGCTTCCGGTGAGCTGGGCACCCGGCTGCCCGATACCGACGATCCGGATCTGGCGCCCACCGTCGATGCCTTCAACACCATGGTCGACTCGCTGCAGAACCGTATCGATCGGGAGCGTCGCCTGGTCGGCGATGTGAGCCACGAACTGCGTACTCCGCTGACGACCTTGACCACCAGCGTCGGAGTGATGTCGCGCTACCAGGACCAACTACCCGAGCGATCGCGGCGGGCATTGGATCTGGTGCGCGCCGAACTGGATCATCTGCGCAGACTGCTCGACGATCTGCTGGCCCTGGCTCGCGCCGAGGCACGTATGCACGGCGCCGACGCCGAACCGCTGTCCGTCCGTGAATTGCTCACCCACACACTGGCCGAATTGCATTATCCGCCGGATCTGCTCACCGTCACCGACGACGGAATCGTGACCGGACGGAAGCTGGAGCTCGAACGTGCCGTGGTGAATTTGCTGGAGAATGCGCAGCGGCACGGCGGCGGTGTGGTGGCGATCGGCGTCGCGCGTGATGGCGACGAAATGTCGATCACGGTTGACGATTCTGGTCCCGGAGTGGCACCACGTGATCGTCAGCGCATCTTCGAAAGATTCGTGACCGTCCGGCGAGGGAAACGTTCCGGCACCGGCATCGGATTGGCGTTGGTTGCCGAAACCGTTGCGGCCCACGGAGGCCGGGTCAAATGTGACGACCGTCCCGGAGGGGGTGCGAGATTCACTGTGTGGTTGCCGATAGTGACGCAATTCACCGATCATACTTCTGTAACACAACCGTAAAGTAGTCGGCTGATAAACCTCAACGTTCGCGGGCAATTCTGAAGAGGTGATGCAGACCCGAACGCGGAGTATGCCTTTCAGTTCTCCCGACGACGACCGGACCGACGGCCGTCGGAACACGTCGACGCCAGCCGTCATTCGCGCGCCGCGCGTGGAAGACGGCGCAGCGATGTGGCAGATTGCCGTCGATTCCCAGGTGCTCGATGCGAATTCGAGCTACTCCTACCTGTTGTGGTGCCGTGACTTCGCCGCCACCTCGGTGGTGGCCGAAATCGATTCGCAAACAGCGGGATTCGTGACCGGTTACCTGCGCCCGCAGGCGCCGGACACGTTGTTCATCTGGCAGGTCGCCGTCGATCACGCCTTCCGCGGTCGCGGAATCGGCGTGGCGATGCTGGACGGCTTGGTTGAAAAGGTTGCGGAGCAGGGAATTTCAGTACTCGAAACGACTGTTTCGCCGGACAACGAGGCATCGATTGCGATGTTCTCCTCGCTGGCCCGGCGTCGAGAGGCGGAAATGATCCGCCAGGTGTTGTTCGAACCGAAAGATTTTCCGGACGGGCACGAATCCGAAGACCTGTACCGGATCGCGCCGCTGTGAAGCGGCGCAAAAAATGATAGGAAGGATCATCGATGACCACCGCTGAGATGACCGTTTTCGAATCTCTGGAATCGAATGTGCGCGGATATTGCCGCTCCTGGCCCGCGCTGTTCGACACTGCTTCGGGTGCGTGGCTGCGCGACGGTAGCGGACGTGATTACCTCGATTTCTTTGCGGGCGCGGGAGCGCTCAACTACGGACATAACAATCCGGTTCTCAAAGAAGCTCTGATCGATTACATCGCGCGTGACGGGATTACGCACGGACTCGATATGTCCACCGTCGCGAAGCGTGAATTGCTGGAGACCATCAACAAGGTCCTGCTGGACCCGCGCGGCCTCGATTACAAGGTGCAGTTTCCCGGTCCCACCGGGGCAAACGCCGTCGAATCGGCGCTGAAACTGGCTCGGAAGGTGACCGGCCGGACTTCCATTCTCAATTTCACCAATGCCTTTCACGGGATGACGCTGGGCGCGCTCTCGGTAACCGGTAACGCGACCAAGCGCGCTGCTGCCGGGGTGCCGTTGACCCACGTCAACCCCATGCCGTACGACGGCTATCTGGACGGCGCCGAGAGTTTGGCCTGGATGGAGCGCGTCCTCGACGACAATTCGTCGGGTGTCGACAAGCCCGCCGCGGTTATCGTGGAGACTGTGCAGGGCGAAGGCGGCGTGAACGTCGCGCGTGCGCAGTGGCTGCGGCAGCTGTCGGAGGTCTGCGCGGCTCGGGGCATCCTGCTGATCGTCGACGATGTGCAGATGGGTTGCGGACGTACCGGCCCGTTCTTCTCTTTCGAGATCGCCGGCATCACCCCCGATATCGTCACTCTCTCCAAGTCGATCGGTGGCTACGGCATGCCGCTGGCGCTGGTGCTGATGAAGCGGGAGCTGGATCAGTGGGCGCCCGGTGAGCACAACGGCACCTTCCGCGGAAACAACCCGGCGTTCGTGACCGCCCGGGTGGCGCTCGAGCACTACTGGACCGATAACCGGCTGGAGGAGTCGACTCTGGCCAAGGGCGAGAAGATTCACAAGTCCTTCGAGAATCTGTCCGAGAACTTCGCGGGCGTGTCCACTCGCGGACGTGGGATGGTGCAGGGGCTGGTCTTCGAGGACGCTTCCGAGGCGGGCAAGGTTTCCAGCATCGCCTTCGAAGAGGGCCTGCTGGTGGAGACCTCGGGTGCCGAGGACCAGGTGGTCAAGCTGCTGCCGCCGCTGACCATTACCGATGATGAACTCGACCACGGCCTGGGAATTCTGGACCGTGCGGTCGCGATGGCCCGAGGAGGCAACTGAACATGATCGTTCGTACCACCGCCGAGATCACCGGCACCGATCGTGACGTCGCGCAGGAGGATTGGCGCAGCAAGCGCATCATCCTCGGCGGTGACGGTGTGGGCTTCTCGTTCCACGAGACCACGATTCAGCCGAATACGACCCACGTATTCCACTACCAGAACCACGTCGAGGCGGTCTGGCTGGTCGAGGGTGAGGGCACGCTCACCGATCTCGACAACGAGATCAGCTACCCGCTCGCGCCGGGCACGATGTACCTGCTCAACGGCCATGAGCGGCACCGGGTCGAGACCCGCACCCTGATGCGGATGCTGTGTGTCTTCAACCCGCCGGTCACCGGCAAAGAGGTCCACGACGAGAACGGCGTCTATCCGTTGATCGCGGTAGGCGAGTAGTGAGGTAGTTAGGAGGACGACACCGCGATGACGTTGGCGGACAGTCGAATCGACCGCTATCGGACGAGAACGACGGTAGCGGTACCGCCGGTGGAGCGCACCGATCCCACGGTGTGGGGCACGGTCTCGGCGCCGGTACTCGAGAATTTCGGTGCCGATGGGTACGTGATCATCGACGAGTTGCTGACCCCGATGGAGGTGGCGGATGTCGCCACCGAGATCGACCGGCTGGCAGCCGATCCCAGCCTCCATTCGGACGAGCGAGTGATCATCGAGAAGACGTCGAACAGCGTTCGGTCGATCTTCGAGGTACACAAGATGAGCGCCATGGTCGCCGAATTGGTGCGTGACGATCGCATTGTCGGGCTCGCACGCCAGGTGCTCGGCTCCGAGGTGTACATCCATCAGAGCCGGGTCAACTACATGCCCGGATTCCAGGGTGCCGGCTTCTACTGGCATTCGGATTTCGAGACCTGGCACGCCGAGGACGGTATGCCGGCGCCGCGTGCGGTGAGCCTGTCGATCGCACTGACCGAGAACTATCCGTTCAACGGCAGCCTGATGCTGTTGCCCGGATCGCATCGCCGGTTCATGCCGTGTCAGGGGGAGACCCCCGACGACCACTACCTGGAGTCGTTGCAGGAGCAGTGGATCGGTGTGCCGGAGCAGGACGATCTGACCGAGCTGGCCGACAAGTACGGTATCGCCCAGTTCAGCGGCGCTCGCGGTTCGGCACTGCTGTTCGACTCCAACATCATGCACGGGTCGTCCAACAACATCACCCCGTTCCCGCGCTCGAACATCTTCCTGGTGTTCAACAGTGTGGAGAACACCCTGGTGGAGCCGTACGCGGGAACCATGCCGCGGCCCACCTACATCGCCTCGCGCGATTTCACTCCGCTGCGCTGATCCGCGCGGTGGAGTGACCAGGACACGTCGGGATCGCGATACGCGGTTCGCCCCGACGGTGGCGTGGGTGTTCCACGCATCGCCGCCCGGCGCGTTTTCGGCCGGAATCCCCTCGGGATTCCGGCCGAAAACATGTCCGGGGCAGGGGAGATCTAGGGCCGGGTCAGCTCCGCGTAGCGCGCGATGTGCTGGTCTGCCGAACCCCACTCGTACCGAATGGCGGTGAGCCGCTTGAAGAAGTGTCCGATCGCCAGCTCCTCGGTCATACCCATCGCACCGTGCAACTGCACCGCGTGCTGGCCGATGAAACCGGCGGCGCGGGCGACGGTGGCCTTGGCCGCGGCGGCCGCGCGTGCGCGGACCGGTGGTTCGGCGTCGAGCTTCAGCGTCACCAGATAGGCCGCGGCGACGGCCTGCTCGAGTTCCAGGTGCATGTCCACCATGCGGTGCTGCAGCACCTGGAAACTGCCGATCGGCACACCGAACTGCCGGCGCTGCTTGCTGTATTCCACCGTGTCGGCGAGTACGCGACGCATCGCGCCCACCGCTTCGGAACAGATCGCCGCGATCGCCTCGTCCACCGCGAGTTCGAGCGAATCATCGGCCGCGCCTTCGGGTCCCAGCAGCGCATCGGCGGGCACCCGCACACCGTCGAGGATCAGATCGGCGGCGCGCCGATCGTCGATGGTCCGGTAGGTGTGCTGGGTCAGGCCCGCGGCATCGGCCGCCACCACGAACAGCGACAGACCCGTGCCGGTCGCGGTGCGCGCGGTGACCAGCAGGTGGGTGGCCAGCGGTGCGCTGGTGACGGCGGTCTTGGCGCCGTCGAGAATCCAGTCGTCACCGTCGCGCCGCGCGGTGGTGGTGACCTGATGCAGGTTGTAGCCGGCATCCGGTTCCAGCGCCGCGAAGGCGGTGAGCACCGATCCGGAGACGATGCCGCGCAACAGTTCCTCCGCCCGCGCGCCTGCGGCCCGGCGCAGCAGCCCGCCGCCCAGCACCGCGGTGTCGATATACGGCTCGACCACGAGGGCGCTGCCGAGGGCCTCGGCGATGATCATGGTCTCGATCGCGCCGCCGTCGAAACCGCCGACGCTTTCGGGCAGGCCGGCGCCCAGAATGCCGACGTCTTCGGCGAAGCCGCGCCAGATCTCGGGCTGCCATCCGGCGCCGACCCGGGCCGCGGCGCGGCTGGACTCCAGATCGTAACGGGCGGCGAGGAATTCGGTGACCGTGTCACCGAGCAGTTGCTGTTCGGCAGTGAATTCGAAGTCCATCTCTCACAGTCCCAGGGTTGCCTTGGCGATGATGTTGCGCTGAATCTCGTTGCTGCCGGCGTAGATCGAGCCGGCCCTGTCGTTGAAGTACCGCAGCGGCGCCACGGCCTGCCAGGGGTCGCCACTCAGATATCCGTCGGCGGGTGGCACGAAGTCGGCGACCGGACCACCCGGCATGGCCGCATGCGGCTGGTAGGCGCGGCCGCGCGGGCCGGCCGCCTCGAGCGCCAGTTCGGTGAGCTGCTGGCTCAGTTCGGTGCCGAGAATCTTGATCGTGGAGGCGGCCGGGCCGGGATCCTTCCCCTGCGAAATGGCCGCCATGGTGCGGTATTCGAGGATCTCCAGGACGTCCGCGCGGATGCGGGCGTCGGCCAGTTTCGCCGTGAAGGTGGGTTCGTCGAGCAGACTGCCCCCGGCGAAACCGGGCTGCGCGGCGGCGTGTTCGGCGAGCGATTCGGCGAGCACCTGCAGCGCCGGACCGTAGGCGGAGCCGCCGCGTTCGAAGTTCAGCAGATGCTTGGCGACGGTCCAGCCCTCGTCGACGCGGCCGATCACGTTGGTCTTCGACACCCGCACCTGATCGAAGAACACCTGGTTCTGGACCTGCTCACCGGAGGTCATGACCAGCGGCCGGATTTCGATGCCGGGGGTGTCCATCGGGATCAGCACGAAGGTGATGCCCTGTTGTTTGCGCTCCAGCTTCGATGTGCGGACCAGGGCGAAGATCCAGTTCGCCTCGGTGGCGTGGGTGGTCCAGATCTTGGAGCCGGTGCACACCAGATCGTCGCCGTCGGAGACCGCCGCCATGGCCAGCGAGGCCAGGTCCGATCCGGCCTCGGGTTCGGAGTAGCCCTGGCAGAAGAAGACCTCACCGGTGAGGATCCGTGGCAGGAAGAAGTCCTTCTGCTCCGGGGTCCCGAACGCGATGATGGCGTGGGCGACCATCCGGATACCCATCGGCGAGAGGGCGGGGGCGCCGGCGAGCGTGGATTCACGATCGAAGATGTAGTGCTGCGTCATGCTCCAGTCGCAGCCGCCGTGGGCGACCGGCCAGGCCGGTGCCGCCCAGCCGCGGCCGTGCAGGATCTGTTGCCATCGCATGCTGGCCTCATGATCCGGATACACGCTGGTGGCGAGCTGACCGGCGCGGCGTATCTCCGGCGTCAGATTCTCGTCCAGGAAGCGCCGCACCTCGTCGCGAAACGCCAGATCGGTGGGTGACCAGTCCAGATTCACGAAGAACTCCTTGTACGGTAAATGGGCTTCCACCTTCTCATTCAGTCATACCAGAGCGCAAATGGTCGTTAACTTATCGGGTCGGCGACCGGGATGGCGCGCCGGTGCGGTCCGGACGTTTCCGGCCCGGCATCCGTCCGGCAACGCGGTGTGAGCGGGTAGCCTGACCGACTGTGCACCTGAAGAGTCTGACGCTGAAGGGATTCAAATCCTTCGCGTCCGCGACGACGCTGCGGCTCGAGCCCGGCATCACCTGTGTGGTGGGCCCGAACGGCTCGGGCAAATCCAATGTCGTCGACGCGTTGACCTGGGTGATGGGGGAGCAGGGCGCCAAGGCGCTGCGGGGCGGGAAGATGCAGGACGTCATCTTCGCCGGTACGTCGGGCCGTGCGCCGCTGGGCCGTGCCGAGGTCACCCTCACCATCGACAATTCCGACGGTGCGTTGCCCATCGACTACGCAGAGGTCTCGATCACCCGGCGAATGTTCCGCGACGGCGCCGGTGAGTACGAGATCAACGGCAATTCCTGCCGGTTGATGGATGTGCAGGAACTGCTGTCGGACTCCGGTATCGGCCGGGAGATGCATGTCATCGTCGGCCAAGGCCAGCTGTCGGCGATCCTGGAATCGCGTCCCGAGGACCGGCGGGCCTTCATCGAAGAGGCCGCGGGTGTGCTCAAACACCGCAAGCGCAAAGAGAAGGCGGTGCGCAAACTCGATGCCATGCAGGCCAATCTGGCCCGCCTGACCGATCTCACCACCGAACTGCGCCGCCAGCTCAAACCGCTGGGTCGCCAGGCCGAGGTGGCACGGCGCGCGGCGACCGTGCAGGCCGATCTGCGTGATGCCCGCCTGCGACTGGCGGCAGACGACCTGGTGGCGCGCCGGCGCGAGCTGGAGAGCCAGCAGAGCAAAGAGGCATACGCCCGGGAACAGCAGATCACCGTGCAGGCCGAACTCGACGCCTCGAATGCGGCACTGGCACAACAGGAGTTCCAGCTGTCGCGGCTGACCCCGGGCGCCGAGGCGGCCGCACAGACCTGGTTCCAGCTGTCGGCGCTGGTGGAGCGGGTCAACGCGACCATCCGCATCGCACGCGACCGGGCACGTAATCTCGCCATCGAACAGCCCACCGGGACCGGCCGCGATCCCGAACAGCTCGAGGCCGAGGCCGACCGGGTGCAGGCCGAGGAGGCCGAACTGCTCGAGGCGGTGGAGGTGGCCTCGGCCACGCTGGAAGCGGCGCGGGACATGCTGCTCGATCGCGAACAGGCCGCCAAGGCCGCCGAACAGGCCCATCTGGCGGCGGTTCGCGCGATCGCCGACCGGCGCGAGGGGCTGGTCCGGCTGTCCGGCCAGGTCGACAATCTGCGTCATCGCGCCCAATCGGCCGACGGCGACATCGCGCGGCTGTCGGAGGGCCTGACCGGCGCGCGTGAGCGCGGTGATGCCGCCGAGGCCGAATTCGAGTCGGTACAAGCGGAACTGAGCGAACTCGACGCCGGTGAAGAAGGTCTGGACGCCGCCTACGAACACGCCGCCGAGGCGCTGGAGATGGTCGACGCCCGGGTGACCGAGCTGCGCGAACGCGATCGCGAGGCGGGTAAGAAGGTCGCCTCGCTGACCGCCCGTATCGAGGCGCTCACCATGGGCCTGAGCCGCCGGGACGGCGGTGCCTGGCTGCTGGACAATCGTCGGGACGGATTGCTCGGGCCGCTGTCGGGAATGGTGCGCGCGCACAGCGGATTCGAAGCGGCGGTCGCCGCCGCTCTGGGGCCGCTCGCCGACGCGGTGGCCGCGGATACCGATCACACCGCGCATGCCGCGGTACAGGCGCTCAAGGAAGCCGACGGTGGCCGCGCCGCGCTGGTCTACGGTGACGCGGTCCGTCCCGGCGAGGACGGCGCGACCGCCGAACCACCCGCGGGCGCCCGACGGCTCGCCGAGGTGGTCGAGTACCCGGACCGGTTGCGCGGTGCGGTCGCGGCGCTGACCGCGGGCACGGTCGTCGTCGACGATCTGGCCCGCGCTGCCGAGGTCCTCGCCGCCCGGCCCGAATTGCGCGTGGTGACCCGCGACGGTGACCTGACCGGCTCCGGCTGGGTGCTCGGCGGCTCCGATCGCGCGCCCAGTCAGCTCGAGGTGCAGGCCGATATAGACAGCGCCGCGGCCGAACTCGAGTCCTGGCAGCGCCATGCCGAGGAGTTCGAGGCGGCCCTGTCCGGTGCGCTCGCCGAGCAGAGCGATCGCAAACAGGCCGTCGATCAGGCATTGCTGGCCTTGCACGAATCCGATCAGGCCATGGTCGCCATCTACGATCGCCTCGGCCGGTTGGGCGCCACCGCCCGCGACGCCCGCGGCGACTACGAGCGACTGCTGACCCAGCGCGCCGACGCCGAAGCGGCCCGGGACCAGAATCTGACCGCCTTGGCCGAACTCGAGGCCCGGTTGCGTCACGCCGAATCCGAACAGTCGGATCTGGACTCCGATGCCGACGCGGGCACCGATGCCGCCGGGCAGGAACGCGAGCAGGCCGCCGTGGCCCTGGCCGAGGCGCGTGCGATGGAGGTCGAGGCGCGGCTGTCGGTACGCACCGCGGAGGAACGCGCGGAATCGGTCCGGGGCAAGGCGGATTCGCTGCGGCGTGCCGCCCGAGCCGAGCGCGACACCCGGGCCCGTGCCGAGCGCGCACAGACCGCGCGCCGCCGTGCCGCCGAGGTGGCGGCGGTGGTCGCCGAATCCGCCGAGCGGCTCGCCGCCGAGTTGGAGACCGTGGTCGGGGAGGCCGCCGGGCGGCGCGACGAACTGGTGCGCCGTCGCACCGAGTGCGCCGGGCAGGTCGATCAGACCAAGGAACGCGTGCGCGCGCTGACCACCCAGCTCACCCAGCTCACCGATGCCGTGCACCGCGACGAGGTCGCCCGCGCCCAATCCGCGATGCGCATCGAACAATTGGAGACCACGATCGCCGACCAGTTCGGTATCGCGCTGGACGAACTGATCGCCGAATACGGCCCGCATGTCCCCATGCCACCGACCGCGCTCGAGATGCACGAGTACGAGCAGGCCCGCGATCGCGGTGACCAGGTCAGCCCGCCGCAGCCGATGCCCTACGATCGCGCCACCCAGGAACGCCGCGTCAAACGCGCCGAGAAGGATCTGACCACGCTCGGGAAGGTCAATCCGCTGGCGCTGGAGGAGTTCGCGGCCCTCGAGGAACGCTACAACTTCCTGTCCACTCAACTCGAGGACGTGAAGAAGGCCCGCCAGGATCTGCTCGACGTCGTCGCCGAGGTCGATGCCCGCATTCTGCAGGTGTTCACCGAGGCCTACGAGGATGTGGAGCGCGAATTCGTAGGGGTTTTCGGCCGCCTGTTCCCCGGCGGTGAGGGACGGCTGCTGCTGACCGATCCCAGCGATATGCTCACCACCGGCATCGAGGTGGAGGCCCGTCCGCCGGGAAAGAAGGTCAAGCGCCTCTCCCTGCTGTCCGGCGGTGAGAAATCCCTGGCGGCCGTGGCCTTCCTGGTGTCGATCTTCCGGGCGCGCCCGTCACCGTTCTACGTGATGGACGAGGTCGAGGCGGCACTGGACGACACCAACCTGCGCCGCCTCATCGGCCTGTTCGAGCAGCTGCGGGAGAAGTCGCAGCTGATCGTGATCACCCACCAGAAACCGACCATGGAGATCGCCGACGCGCTCTACGGCGTCAGCATGCGTGGTGACGGCATCACGCAGGTCATCTCGCAGCGGTTGCGCGGTCACAATCTGGTGGGCGCGCCCAGTTAGTCCTCACCCGGCCAGTTGCTGTTTCAGGACCGCGGCGCCCGTGGTGGCCAGCCAGGTTTCCAGGCTCTGCAGACCGGGGTGGATCCGGCGCACCTCGTCGATATCGGCGTGCCAGCCGTGGCCCTGGTGGGTCAGTCGCCAGGTATTGCCGATCTGCTCGCCGAGTTCGTCGGCCTGTGCCTCGGTGATCTCGTTGTATCGCACCGGGTTGCCCGTCGCGTGTGCGATCAGTGCCATGGCATCCGAGGGGGTGACGGCATCGCCGGCCAGTTCCAGGGTCTGCCCGGTGAACCGTCCGGGATCGGCGAAGGCGGTCGCGGCCACCGCGGCGATATCGTCGACCGCGATCATCTGCAGTGGCCGGTCGGACGGGAACAGATGGGTGTTCACCCCGTCGGCGAATCCGTCGAGCGGCATTCCCTGCGCCAGATAGTTCTCCATGAACCGGACGGGGCGCAGGACGGTGTATCGCATTCCGCTGTCCGCCAGGGCCTGTTCGATTTGCCGCTTTCCGGCATTGCCCCAAGGGATTTCGTTGTCGAAGGAGGCCACCCCGGTGAAGACGACGTGGTCTATTCCCGCGTGCCGGGCGGCGTCGATCAGGGCGAGACCTCGGACGACCTCGAGGTCGACGTCCCAGCCGGTGGGGCCGAAGGCGGCCGGCGGGACGAGGAAGACACCGCGGGTACCGGCCACCGCCGCCGCGAGGGTGGCCGGTTCGTCGAAGTCGCCGGTGGTCAGTTCGGCGCCGAGCGCGGCGAGTGCTCGCGCCGCGGCGGCGGCGGGATCACGGACCAGGGCGCGAACCGGGATGTGCCGCGACAGCAGGGCGCGTGCGGTGGCGCCACCCTGCTTGCCGGTGGCGCCGGTGACGAGTACGAGGTCCTTCTGGACGGTCATATCGGTGGAAACCTTTCGATAGAATCGGGTCGATCAACCCGTATCTGCACGATAGGAACAGCGTTGTCGTCTTCGCCATCCACCGAGGCCGGGTTTCGTCACGCCGCGGACGTATCGGCGCCCATGGCCTCGGGCCTGCGAATAGATGCCCGCCGCAACCGGGCTCGGGTACTCGCCGCCGCCCAGCGGGCTTTCGCCGAGTCCGGAACTTCGGTGTCGCTGGCCGAGATCGCCCGTCGCGCGGGTGTCGGCGCGGGCACCGTGCATCGCCATTTCCCGACCAAGACCGACCTGTTGGAAGCGGTGCTGCAGCAGCGGATCGACCGGCTCACCGCCCGGGCCCTGACACTGCGCGACGATCCGGACCCCGCCTCGGCATTTCTGGGGTTCTGTGCCGAGGTCGTCACGCGCACACCGGGAAACAAGGCGATGTGCGATCTGCTGGACTCCGACGACGGCTGGCCACGGGTACTGCTGCGGGATGCGGGCGAGCGGTTCCATCTTGCCCTCGCGCAACTACTGGCGGCGGCACAGCGTGCGGGCGGTGTGCGTGCCGATCTGACGCTCGCCGATGTGCTGGCGATCTTCACCGGATGTGTTGCCATCCAGCGGGTCTCGCATGCTCACGCTGAGCTGTCCCGGCCCGCCGGCATGCTGCTGGCGGCGATGCGGGCCGGATCGGCCGTAACGAAACCTGAGAACTTTTCGGGCGGTCGTAACGAAAGTGTGCCGGCCGGCGGGAATCGTGACGGCGGCAGGTGCCCGATCTGTTCGACGGAACTGGTGCATTCCGATATCGGGCGCCCGGCCCGGTACTGCTCATCCGCGTGCAGGCAGAAGGCGCACCGGCGACGCCGGGCGGCGCGGGCGGGGGCGGTTGCCGCGGACTGATCCGGCGCGCTGCCGGGCGGTGGGTCCGTTCGTTCCCGGCGGTTCCACGCCCGCATCACGTCACCCGGCCGACGGTCCGCGCGCACGTAACCCGTCGACCAGGATCGGCAGCAGCCGGTCCACGGCGGTGGTGTTCGACTCGCCGGGCTGGGTGTGCACCCGCGTGGTCATGATCAGGCCGATGAGGCCGGCGTCGATGTCGTGGCGCAGATCGCCGTCCTGCTGTGCCCGCCCGACCAGATCGGTGAGGGCGTCGGTGACGCGGGCGCGGATCTCGCTCACCCGCGGCTCGCTCCGGACCATGGTGTGCACCGCGGGCTCGATCGCGTCGGCGAGTGCGCCCAGCCGCAGGATCAGGCATTCCCGCACAAATCGGCACAGTGCCGCCCAGGCGGTCGATTCCTCGGCGACGGCGGTTTCGGCCATGTCCGCGAGCCGGTCCAGATGGGCGCGGGCGGTGGCGATCAACAGGGCGTCGCGGTCGGGGAAGCGGCGATACAGCGTGCCGACACCGACACCGGCCCGGTCGGCGATGTATTTCATCGGTACGTCGGTGCCACGCTCGGCGAAAACCTCCAGGGCGGTGAGCAGGATCTGGTCGCGATTGCTGCGCGCGTCGGCGCGCAGGTCGCTGCCCTGTTCCGGTGTCATCCGCGGGCTCCTCCGGTGCGATTGTCGAATATAAGCGGACGAACTTCGTCCGTTTAGTTTATCATCGAGATTAAGCGGACGAATATCGTCCACTTAAGCGGAGGGTGATGGATATGACGGCAGTACTGATCTCCGGCGCGGGTATCGCGGGATCTACGCTCGCGTACTGGCTCACGCGGAACGGATTCGAGGTGACCATGGTCGAACGCGCCGAGGGGCAGCGGTCCAGCGGTAATCCGGTGGATGTGCGCGACCGGGCGCTCGAGGTGGTGACCGAGATGGGTCTGCTTCCGCAATTGCGCGCTGCGGCCACGGCCGTCGACCGGCTCTCGTTCGTCGACGCGCGGGGGCGGGCCAAGGCGGTCATGCGGGTCGGCGATCCCGCCGCGGGCACCGTCGAAGTCGCGCGCGCCGACCTGGCGCGCATCCTCGCCGAGGCGTCGGGGGATCGAGTCGAGATGCGCTGGGGAGATGGTATTTCCGCGATCGAACAGTCGGGTGCGGAGGTGGCGGTCGAGTTCGAGTCGGGCGCGCGGGGGACCTACGACTACGTACTCGGCGCGGACGGTGTGCATTCGGCGGTCCGTCGGCTGGCCTTGGGCACCGAACGAGAACTCGTGCAGCACATGGGGATCTATATCGCGACCATGCCGGTGCCGCGGGCCTGGGGAGCCGCGAACGAGGTCGTGATGTACAACGCGCCGGGACGCTCGATTTCGGTGCATCCGGCCGGGGGCCGTCCGATCGCGGCCTTCATGTTCCGGCATGCGGCCGTCAAGGATCTCGACCATCGCGACACCGATGCGTGCCGGCGGCTGCTGCTCGCCGAATTCGGCGGCAGGACAGGGCCGTTCGATGCCGTCCTGGACCATGTGCGAGGTGGTGGTGAGCTGTATTTCGACGCGGTCAGCCGGGTCTCGCTACCGCGATGGTCGCGCGGGCGGGTGGGGGTGGTCGGTGATGCCGCATCCTGCCTGTCGCTGTTCGGTGACGGCTCCAGCCTGGCGATCGCCGGCGCCTACACCCTGGCCGAGGAGCTCGTCGCCGCACCGTACGACCCGGACGGCGCGTTGCGGCGCTACGAGTCTCGACATCGGGAGCGCGTCGGGAGCAGGCATCGCGGCGTGCGGATGGCGTCGGCGCTGATCGTGCCCGCCTCGCGGCCCGCGATAGGGATCCGCAACACCGCGGTGCGGATCCTTGCGCGCGCCTGAGGGCCTCGGCTCGTCGATCCGTTCGCGGGACCGCCGGTTCGCGGTCGATTCCGGTAACGATCCCGATCGGCACGCGGGGGCTCGTCGACGGAGCTTGCGAGGACGTCGCCACCCCGCGCGTCCCGGCGGGATGGTCGCCGACATCGAGGGGTGGTGGCTCAGAGCAGGTCGCTGACGTCGTCCGGGACGTCGACGGCGTATTTGCGCAGCGTTTCCATGGGGACGACCTCGAGCGCGTTCTCGTGCGTGGCCGCCAGTACGACCGGGGCCGCGACCCCGTCCTCGTGTGCGTGCAGCCAGCGCACCGCGACCACACACCAGCGGTCGCCCGGTTGGAGTCCGGGGAAGTTGTTCTCCGGCCGTGGCGTGAGCAGATCGTTGCCGATCGATTTCTGGTGCTCCAGGAAGTCCTGAGTCACGACGGTGCAGACGGTGTGGCTGCCCAGATCCTCGGGGCCGGTGCTACAGCACCCGTCCCGGTAGAAGCCGGTGAGAGGATCGGTGCCACACTCCTCCAACGGTCCTCCAAGCACATTTCGATCGGTCACATCGCCGATCCTATTGTCTCTGTGTTGGATTCGCCGCGCCTTGGGCGGTTGGCCCGCGGCCGGGTGGGACGAAGTGCGGCCGAACGGGCATATCGTCCGAAGTCGTCGGCGTGTCGGGCGATCGGGACATTTCCCGAAATCTGGGATCGCACGAGTGGGGCGTCGACGTTTCACTTTGGGGGAGGTCGCGCACCCGGCGCGGCGCGGCGGCGTCCCGGGGTTCTGACAGGATGGGGACCGTGACTGCGCAAGCCTGGATTCTGATCGCCGCGATCGTCGCCGTTGTGCTGGTGGCGTTCGTCGCCGGCTTCGTCCTGTACAAGCGCCGCCGTGTCAGTATCGCGCCGGCCGCGGATCAGGACAAGGAATTGACCGACCGGTCCGGTGGCTACACCGCGTCCGGAGGTTTCAACTTCAGTCAGGGCGGGGCCGGGTCGGGCACGCTGACCCCACCGCGACCCGAACCCGTGCCGATCGAGCGCACCGACGACGAGGGACAGCCGCATATCGGCGACGATGCGGCCGTTCCGCGTGATTCGGCCCGCCGCACGATCACCGATGTTCGGTTGCCGGAACCGGAAACCCTGGCCGGCCGGCCGCCGGGTGCGGCGACCGCCACCGCGCCCGTTGCCGAACCCGAGACCGACGGTGCCGCGGCGCCCGGCGTGGAACTCGAGACGCCTGCCGAGACCGCTCCGGTCGAAACGGCGCCCACGGAGACAGCGCTCACGGAAACCGCGCCGGTCGAGACGGCGCCTACCGACAGCGCGCCCGCCGAGACCGCGCCTGCCGAGACTGCGCCTACCGAGACGGCGCGTACCGAGACCGCGCCTGCCGAGACTGCGCCTGCCGAGACTGCGCCTACCGAGACGGCGCGTACCGAGACCGCGCCTGCCGAGACCGCGCCTGCCGA
Organism: Nocardia sp. NPDC052254; assembly: GCF_040679495.1. Lineage (NCBI taxonomy): Bacteria > Bacillati > Actinomycetota > Actinomycetes > Mycobacteriales > Nocardiaceae > Nocardia > Nocardia sp. NPDC052254. The sequence goes on from NZ_JBFAUW010000003.1 coordinate 555,906, forward strand.
GACCGCTGCCCCCGCCGCTCCCGAGCAGCCCGATACGAACGCCGGCGCGACCGCGCTCGCGCCGGCGCCCGCCGAGATCGAGCCGCCCGCGATCGCGGAGATCGAGCCCACCGCCGGACGCCTGACCCGCCTGCGTGGCCGCCTGTCCCGCTCGCAGAACGCGGTCGGAAAGAGCCTGCTCGGCCTGCTCGGCGGTGGCGATCTGGACGAAGACTCCTGGGAGGAGATCGAGGACACCCTGGTCATGGCCGATCTCGGCACCTCGGTCACCACGACCGTCGTGGAGCGGCTGCGCGAAGAACTCGCGGCGCGCACGGTGCGCACCTCCGAGGAGGCACGCCAGGTGCTGCGCGATGTGCTGGTCGAAGCGCTGCGTCCCGATCTGAATCGCTCCATCCGGGCGCTGCCGCACGCCGACCACCCCTCGATCCTGCTGGTCGTCGGCGTGAACGGAACCGGTAAGACGACCACCACGGGCAAACTCGCCCGAGTGCTGGTCGCCGATGGTCGCCGGGTCCTGCTCGGCGCCGCCGACACCTTCCGCGCCGCCGCCGCCGATCAGCTGCAGACCTGGGGTGAACGCGTCGGTGCCGACACGGTGCGCGGCAAGGAAGGCGCCGATCCGGCCGCGGTGGCATTCGACGCGGTGGCCGCGGGTATCGACGAAGGAGTGGACGCCGTCCTGATCGACACCGCGGGCCGCCTGCACACCAAGACCGGCCTGATGGACGAGCTCGGCAAGGTCAAGCGCGTGGTGGAGAAGAAGGCCGCGGTCGACGAGGTACTGCTCGTCCTCGACGCCACCGTCGGCCAGAACGGGCTCACCCAGGCCCGGGTATTCGCCGAAGTCGTCGACATCACCGGCGTGGTACTCACCAAACTCGACGGCACCGCCAAGGGTGGCATCGTCTTCCAGGTGCAACACGAGCTCGGGGTGCCGGTGAAACTGGTCGGACTCGGCGAAGGCGCCGACGATCTGGCCCCCTTCGAACCGGGTGCTTTCGTGGACGCGCTGCTGGGTTGACCGATATCGGGCCGGCGATACGAAACGCCGAGCTGAAACGGTAGATCCTCCTCATTTCGAGCCGGTCCTCACCGTGAGCGCCATCCTGCTGTGTGAGCCGTGAAACCTGGAAGCAACACGGCGGACAGATCCGTTCACGCATGCGAAACATCGCGGCGGCACGGACGAAACACCAGCTGGCGACGCTTGCGTGCAGGCTCGTTTGCCGCAGTTTCGGCCGGGCCCGAGATGAGGAGGATCAAGGTGGCGTATCCCTTGCTCGGTGTGCCAGACACCGGCGACACCGCATGGATGCTGGCGAGCTCCGCGCTCGTGTTGTTGATGACCCCGGGACTGGCGTTCTTCTACGGCGGCATGGTCCGGTCGAAGAACGTCCTCAATATGATCATGATGAGCATCAGCGCGATGGGCATCATCGGCGTGTTGTGGGCGCTGTACGGCTTCTCCGAGGCGTTCGGCGACAACAAGTTCGGTGTGATCGGCAATCCGGCACAATTCTTCGGGCTCAAGGGCCTGATCGGCAGTAATGCGGTGAAGGCGAGTCCCGCCGATCCGTCGACCGGCGCTGCCGCGGTCGATCAGGTCAGCATTCCGCTGGCCGGCAGCATCCCGATGACGGTGTTCGTCGCCTTCCAGCTGATGTTCGCCATCATCACCGTCGCGCTGATCTCGGGTGCGGTCGCCGATCGTATGAAGTTCCGCGCCTGGGTGGTCTTCGCGGTGGTGTGGGCGACAGTCGTCTACTTCCCGGTCGCGCACTGGGTCTTCGACTTCGACGTCAAGGACGCGGCCGGCAACATCGTTCACCACGGCGGCTGGATCGCCAACAAGTTGCAGGCCATCGACTTCGCCGGTGGTACCGCGGTGCACATCAACGCCGGTGCCGCGGGTCTGGCCCTGTGCCTGGTGCTCGGCCGTCGCAAGGGCTGGCCGAAGACCCCGATGCGCCCGCACAACCTGCCTTTCGTGATGCTCGGCGCCGGTCTGCTGTGGTTCGGCTGGTTCGGATTCAACGCCGGTTCCTCGGTGACCTCCAACGGTCTGGCCGGTTCGACCTTCCTGACCACCACCTTCGCCACCTGCGCGGCCATGCTCGCCTGGCTGGTCGTGGAGAAGATCCGCGACGGCAAGCCCACCAGCCTCGGCGCGGCCTCGGGCATCGTGGCCGGTCTGGTCGCCATCACCCCGTCCTGCTCGTCGGTGAACGTGCTGGGCGCGCTGGTGATCGGCGCGGTGGCCGGTGCGTTGTGCGCGCTGGCGGTGGGCCTGAAGTTCAAGCTCGGTTTCGACGACTCGCTCGACGTGGTGGGTGTGCACCTGGTCGGCGGTGTGGTCGGTACGCTACTCATCGGTCTGTTCCTGACTCCGGAATCCGGCGCGGGCGCTTCGGGTGCGAAGGGCTTGTTCTACGGCGGCGGTTTCGATCAGCTCGGGAAGCAGGCCGTCGGGGCCTTCACCGTGCTCGCGTTCTCCTTCGTCGTCTCATTGATTCTCGGTCTGATCATCAAGTACACGATCGGTATCCGGGCCTCCGAAGAAGAGGAGTTCCGGGGTATGGACGAGTCGGAGCACGCGGAAACGTCATACGATTTCGCTGCTGTGGGTGGCACGGCACGTACTGCCGTCAAGGAGGCATGACGCAATGAAACTGATCACTGCAATCGTCAAACCGTTCACGCTCGAGGACGTCAAGTCGGGGCTCGAGCAGGCCGGTGTGCTGGGAATGACGGTCAGCGAGGTCCAGGGGTACGGCCGGCAGAAGGGGCACACCGAGGTCTACCGCGGTGCCGAGTATTCGGTGGATTTCGTACCGAAGGTCCGGGTCGAGGTCGTCGTCGACGATGCCTCGGTCGAGAAGGTCGTCGAGGTGGTCGTGGAGGCCGCCCGCACCGGCAAGATCGGTGACGGCAAGGTCTGGGTCACCCCGGTGGAAGCGGTGATCCGGGTGCGGACCGGTGAACGTGGTGGCGACGCACTGTAGGAGATGAGCGATTCGGGCAGCCCCGCTCCCTGCCGGTTGTCGGCGGGGGACGGGGCTGCCCGTGTGAACGGGTGGTGGTTGCGGATATGAGTACTCACGAATCGTCCGATGGTGCCGAATTGTCCGATGGAGCCAAGGATCTGGTGGCAGCGCGCGATCGACTGCTCGGTCACGAGGATCACCGCCGCCCACGGCTGGCGGCCGACGCGCTGCGGCAGGCACTGGTCGATCTGCACGAACTGTGGCTGACCGGCAAGGGCGCGGAACTCGGGATCACCCCCGACAGCGGGCTCGCGGTGGTGGCCGTCGGCGGGCTGGGACGGCGCGAGATGCTGCCGTACTCGGATCTGGATCTGGTGCTGTTGCACGACGACGTCGATCCCGCGCGGGTCGCGGAGGTCGCCGATCGGCTCTGGTATCCGCTGTGGGATGCCCACATCAAACTCGATCACAGTGTGCGCACGGTGCCGCAGGCGTTGCGGGTGGCCGCCGATGATCTCACCGCGGCGCTCGGCATGCTCGACGCCCGCCACATCGTCGGTGACGCGGAGTTGAGCAATCTGCTCATCGGTGGCGTCCGCCGGGAGTGGCGGACCGGAATCCGTTCCCGCTTCGCCGAATTGGTGGAGCAGACGCAGGCACGCTGGAAGCGCAACGGGGAGGTCGCCCATCGCGCCGAGCCCGATCTGAAGAACGGCCGCGGTGGCCTGCGCGACATCCAATTGCTCGACGCCCTGGCCATCGCCCAGCTCACCGACGCCGTTCCGGGGCTCGGGCCGGATGTGCCCGGTGGTGGCCTGGAGGTCGCGCACCGCCGGCTGCTCGATGTGCGCACCGAGTTGCACCGGGTGGCGGGACGCTCCCGGGACCAGTTGCGCGCCCAGGACGCCGACGAAATCGGCGCGGCACTGCGGATCGGTGATCGGTTCGATCTGGCCCGCACTCTCAGCGATGCCGCCCGCACGGTCGTCTATTCGGTGGATGTCGGTGTCCGCACCGCGGGCAACGCCCTGCCCCGGCGCGGTTTGGCGCGGCTGCGCCGCCTGCCGGTGCGTCGCCCACTCGACGAGGGGGTGGTCGAACACGCCGGCGAGGTGGTGCTGGCGCGGGACGCACGGCCACAACGAGATCCGGGGCTGATTTTGCGAGTGGCGGCCGCCTCGGCGCGCACCGGCCTGCCGATGTCGGCGACCACGCTGAATCGATTGTCCGAGGACGCACCCGAACTGCGCGAACCCTGGCCCCGGGAAGCCTTCAACGATCTGCTGATTCTGCTGGGCTCCGGCCGCGCCGCCATCGATGCGATCGAGGCGTTGGACCGAACCGGCCTGTGGGGCAGGCTGTTTCCGGAATGGGGTGCGGTGCGCGATCTGCCACCGCGCGACGCGGTCCACACCTGGACCGTCGATCGCCACCTGGTGGAGACGGTCGCCTACGCCGGTGCCATGAGTACCCGGGTGGCTCGTCCCGACCTGCTGCTGCTGGGTGCGCTGCTGCACGATATCGGCAAGGGACGCACCGAGGATCACAGCGTCGTGGGAGCCGAACTGGCCACCCGGATCGGCCGCCGGCTCGGCCTGTGGCCCGAGGATGTGCACAGCCTGTCGGTGATCGTGCGACATCATCTGCTGCTCCCCGAGACCGCGACTCGCCGCGATCTGGGTGATCCGGCGACCGCGGCCCGGGTGGTCGACGCGCTGGGTGGTGATCGGCAGGTGCTCGAGCTGCTGCACACCCTGGCCGAGGCCGATTCCCTGGCCACCGGACCGGGCGTGTGGGGCGAGTGGAAGGCGTCCCTGATCGGTGAACTCGTCCGCAGGTCCCGGTCGGCGCTGGCCGGTGAGCCGGTGCCGCACAGTGATTCGCCGGCATCGGTGGAGCTCGAACCGGCGGTGCTGGACCGGGTCGCGGCCGGCGGGGTGTATGTGGACCTGCGCCCCGGTGACGGCCGCTACACCCACATCGTCACGGTCGCCGCGCCGGACACGCCCGGTCTGCTGTCGGAGGCGGCGGGAGTGCTGGCCCTGCATTCGTTGCGGGTGCTCTCCGCGACGCTGTCGGCGGTCGGTGAGATCGCGATCGACACCTTCGTGGTGACCCCGAAATTCGGTGATCCGCCCGATGCGGGACTGCTGCGCCAGGAATTGATCCGGGCGATCAACGGCGATCTGAAACTGGCTGCGGCACTGGCCGACAAGGAGAAGGAAGCCTCGTCGCGGACGAGCCCGTACGCCCAGGCACAGCCCCGGGTGATCTGGACCGATACCGACCGGCCCGGCCGGGTCCTGCTGGAATTGCGGGCCGAGGATCGCATCGGACTGCTCAGCCGGCTCGCCGCGGCGCTCGCCGCGCAGGGGGCCGACGTGCGGTGGGCCAAGGCCGTGACGATGGGGTCGGTGGTGGTCGATGCCTTCAGCCTCGACCTCGGTGAGGACACCGAACTCCGGCGGCGGGAGATCGAGGCGGCGCTGCTGGCCGTCGTCCCGCACCAGGAACCGAGGAAACCGAGCGAAACGGACGAGAATGGGGATCCTGACTAGGGTTTCCGACCGATAGCCCGGTTACCGGCCGAGCTGGTCGACCGATCGTCGCTGCGTTAACCGGATTGTTGCGACAACCTCCGCAATATGTGACTTCTACCACTCTAGTATCAGTGTGGATCATCACGTTGGTCCTGATCGGAGCTTCTCGAGCTGTTGCTAGTACCTGTCCGGCGAGTGGGTGCGTTGAGGGGAGCAGGTCGATGGCCATCGAAGTCGTATCAGCGTCCATGATCACCAGCGATTCATCACAGCACATCGCACGCTGCGTCGGAGGCGACCGGTGGGTGGTGTCCTGGCTTCCGGGCCGCACCCTGACCGGCACCCAGGCGGTGGCGGCGATGGCGCTGGCCGGAGCCCTGTCCGACGGCCCGCCCGACTGGGCCGATCTCGACGCCATGGCTCTGCAACTGGGGCTGACCGCTCGCGAAGCGGTCTACTTGGTGGCCAGCGAACAGCACGACTTCAGCCGCACGCCGCGACGGCGCCGCGACGCCTTGTCATAAGTCTTACCCAGGGCGAATCCACCGACCGCCGAGTTGCCCGTACCCTGGTAACCCGAGTGACGTCCCTCGACGAGACCAGGAGCGCGATCGGTGTTCGAATCCCTGTCCGACCGGTTGACCGGTGCCCTGAAGGATCTGCGTGGCAAGGGACGCCTGTCGCCGGCCGATATCGACGCGACCGCGCGTGAGATCCGGCTGGCGCTGCTCGAGGCCGACGTAGCCCTGCCGGTGGTGCGGCAGTTCATCGCCCGCATCAAGGAACGCGCCAAGGGTGCCGAGGTCTCCGGTGCGCTGAATCCGGCCCAGCAGGTCGTCAAGATCGTCAACGAGGAACTGATCGGCATCCTCGGCGGCGAAACCCGCCGGCTGCAGCTGGCCAAGACTCCGCCGACGGTGATCATGCTCGCCGGTCTGCAGGGTGCCGGTAAGACCACCCTGGCGGGAAAGCTCGCGAAATGGCTCAGGGGCCAGGGCCACACACCCCTGCTGGTCGCCTGTGACCTGCAGCGGCCGGGCGCTGTCACCCAGCTGCAGGTGGTCGGTGAGCGCGCCGGGGTGCCCGTGTTCGCGCCGCATCCGGGCACCACCGTGTCCAATGGCGGCGCAAGCGGGCCCTCCGTGGTTACGCAGGCTGCCTCCTCCGGGCCTGACGCTGTCACCGCGCCCGGTGGCGGCGAGAACGCTCTCGGTGTGTCGGCCGCCGATCCGATCCGGGTCGCGGAGGCCGGTATCGCCGAGGCCAAGCAGAAGCACTACGACATCGTCATTGTCGACACCGCCGGTCGCCTCGGTATCGACGAGGAACTGATGCGCCAGGCCGCCGGTATTCGCGATGCGGTGCATCCGGACGAGACGCTGTTCGTCCTCGACGCCATGATCGGTCAGGACGCCGTCTCCACCGCCGAGGCATTCCGTGACGGGGTCGGTTTCACCGGTGTCGTGCTGACCAAACTCGACGGCGACGCCCGCGGTGGTGCCGCGCTGTCGGTACGCGAAGTGACCGGCATGCCGATCCTGTTCGCGTCCACCGGTGAGAAGCTCGAGGACTTCGACGTCTTCCACCCCGACCGCATGTCCAGCCGCATTCTCGGTATGGGCGACCTGCTCACCCTGATCGAGCAGGCCGAGCAGGTCTACGACCAGCAGCAGGCCGAGGAGGCCGCGCGCAAGATCGGCTCCGGCGAGCTCACCCTCGAGGACTTCCTCGATCAGATGCTGGCCATCCGCAAGATGGGCCCGATCGGCAACCTGCTCGGCATGCTGCCCGGCGCGGGGCAGATGAAGGATGTGCTGGCCCAGGTCGACGACAAGCAGCTCGACCGGGTGCAGGCGATCATCCGCGGTATGACTCCGGCCGAACGCGCCAACCCGAAGATCATCAACGCTTCCCGTCGCCTGCGCATCGCCAACGGTTCCGGCGTCACGGTCACCGATGTCAACCAGCTCGTCGACCGCTTCTTCGAGGCCCGCAAGATGATGGCCGCGATGGGCCGCCAGATGGGTATGCCGGGCGGGCGCCGCAACGCCACCAAGGGCAAGAAGGGGAAGAAGGGCAAGAAGGGCGGACGCGGACCGACCCCGCCGAAGGGAATGCGCGGCGGTTTCCCGGGGATGCCGGGAATGCCGCCGGGAATGCCCGGGATGCCCGCGGCCGGGATGCCGGACCTGTCGAACATGCCCGCGGGGCTGGATGAGCTGCCGCCGGGACTCGACGGATTCGATCTGTCGAAGCTGAAGTTCCCCAAGAATTGAGGATGCGCGGCGCCCGTCGGCGCCGCGCCTCTCGGTTGCCCCGGTCAGGAGCGATATGCGGATGCATCTGCGCGGAGTCGTCCTTCCCGATGAGGACGTACGTGACCTCTGGGTGCACGACGGGGTGATCTCCTACGAACCGGTTCGCGATGCCGAAACTCTCTGCGACACAGGGTGGATCGTGCCGGGTCTGGTCGACGCGCACTGTCATGTGGGCATTCGTTACGGCGGCGGGCACGAGGATCGCGAGGGTGCGGTCGCACAGGCCGAGGTCGAGCGGGACGCGGGGGCGTTGCTCCTGCGTGATGCCGGATCGCCCATCGATACGCGGTTCATCGACGACCGGCACGAGCTGCCGAAGATCATCCGCGCGGGCCGTCACATCGCCCGGCCCAAGCGCTATATCCGCGAACTCGGTATCGAACTCGACGACGAGCGCGACCTGCCCGACATCGTCGCCGCACAGGCCCGCGCGGGTGACGGCTGGGTCAAGATCGTCGGTGACTGGATCGATCGCTCGATCGGCGATCTGGCTCCGCTGTGGAGCGACGCCGTCCTGAAGGAGGCCATCGATGCCGCGCACCGTGAGGGCGCCCGGGTCACCGCCCACGTCTTCGGAGAGGACGCGCTGCCCGGTCTGATCGGCGCCGGTATCGACTGTCTCGAACACGGCACCGGGCTCACCGACGACACCGTCGAGATGATGGCCGCTCACGGCACCGCCCTGGTGCCGACCCTGATCAATATCGACACCTTCCCCGAGATCGCCGACAGCGCGACCAAGTTCCCGGTCTACGCCGCCCACATGCGCGATCTGCACCGGCGGGTGCGCGATACCGTGGCGAACGCGCATGCCGCGGGTGTGCCGATCTACACCGGCACCGACGCCGGGGGTTCGATCCGGCACGGCCGGATCGCCGATGAGATCGACGCACTCGCCGGCGCGGGCCTGTCCCGGCACGACGCACTGGGGGCGGCGTCCTGGGGAGCCCGGCGATGGCTCGGGCGCCCGGGGATCGAATCCGGAGCTCCGGCCGATTTCGTCGTCTACCACGCAGACCCGCGCGGCAGCCGGGACGCGCTCGATTCGCCCGCCTACGTCGTGCTGCGGGGACGGGTGTATCCCGGCCGCGATCCCGTCACCGGCCACCGATGAGCCGCCTGTACCGCGGTCCGGCCCCGGAGTGGGTGCTCGAATCGGGCCGATTTCTTGCCGCACCTGCCCGTCTGGCACAATGAACGACCGTCCTCGTCGGTGCTCTCGGCTGGTGCCGTGGCCACTGCGGTGAGGACAGTGTCAGCCCGTCTCCGGTTACGCACCGCGCGGCGGTCACACACTCAACGCAAAACCGGGCCCGTACCCCGTGCGGGCTGCTGAATTGCGCCGTGACCACAGAGGTCGCCTCCGGGCGGCCTCACCATCGAAAGGCAACAGCCATGGCTGTCAAGATCAAGCTGACCCGTCTGGGCAAGATCCGCAACCCCCAGTACCGCATCGTCGTCGCCGACGCGCGCACCCGCCGCGACGGCCGCGCCATCGAGAACGTCGGCAAGTACCACCCGAAGGAAGAGCCCTCGCTGATCGAGGTCGACTCCGAGCGCGTGCAGTACTGGCTGGGCGTCGGCGCGCAGCCGACCGAGCCGGTCAAGCGCCTGCTGGAGGTCACCGGCGACTGGCAGAAGTTCAAGGGCCTGCCGGGCGCCGAGGGCACCTTGAAGGTCAAGGAGCCCAAGCCCAGCAAGCTGGACCTGTTCAACGCCGCGCTGGCCGCCGCCGACAGCGAGCCGGTCGCCGAGGCCGTCACCCCCAAGAAGAAGAAGGCCAAGGCCGCTGAGGCTGAGGCCGAAGCCGCCGCCACCGAGGCTGCCGAGTAATGAGTGCGGTTGTGGCCGATGCCGTCGAGCACCTGGTGCGCGGCATCGTCGCCAATCCGGAAGACGTTCGCGTCGACCTGATCACCAGCCGTCGCGGCCGCACCGTCGAGGTGCACGTCAACCCCGAGGATCTGGGTAAGGTGATCGGCCGCGGCGGACGTACCGCGACCGCGCTGCGCACCCTGGTCGCCGGAATCGGCGGCCGGGGCATCCGGGTCGACGTGGTCGATACCGATCAGTAGATGGACCTGGTAGTCGGTCGGGTCGCCAAATCGCACGGTGTGCGCGGCGAACTCGTGGTCGAGGTACGTACCGACGAACCCGAGCTCCGCTTCGCGCCCGGCGCCACCCTGCGTGGGCGGGCGCCGAAAAGTGAAGTGGTGCGGACATTCACGGTGGAGTCGGCCCGAGAGCATTCGGGCCGGCTTCTCGTGCGTATCGAGGGCGTCGGCGATCGCAGTGCCGCGGATACGCTGCGCGGCACCCTGTTCCTGGTGGACAGCGCGGAACTGACGTCCTCCGGCGATCCGGACGAGTTCTACGATCACGAACTCGAAGGGTTGAGTGTGCGGCTGGCCGACGGCACCGAGATCGGTACCGTCAGCGAGATATTGCATTCGGCCGCAGGTGAATTGCTGTCCATCCGAGCGGCCGAGGGTGCCGGTGGCCGTAGCGGGCGGGAGATCCTGGTGCCGTTCGTCACCGCGATCGTGCCGACCGTCTCGATCGCCGAGGGCCTGATCGTCATCGACCCGCCCGAGGGTTTGCTGGACGAGGAGTAGCGATGAGACGCAATGCGAAGCCTTTCGTCGGTGCCAACGGGTGCGGGTGTCCCGCAGAGACGCTGGAGTAGCGACACGATGCGCACCGACGATCCTGTGCCGCACACCACCGCGGCCCTGCGCATCGATGTCGTCACCATCTTTCCCGAATATCTCGAACCCTTGCGAACGGCCTTGCTGGGCAAGGCGATCGAGAAGGGCATCGTCGAAGCAGATGTGCACAATCTGCGGCGTTGGACCCACGATGTGCACCAGTCGGTGGACGATGCGCCCTACGGCGGTGGACCGGGCATGGTCATGAAGCCGACCGTCTGGGGCGACGCGCTCGACGAGGTGTGTCCCGACGAGGCACTTCTGGTGGTCCCCACCCCGGCCGGCGTGCCGTTCACCCAGGCCACCGCACAGCGTTGGTCGGCCGAATCGCACCTGGTCTTCGCCTGCGGGCGTTACGAGGGCATCGATCAGCGGGTCTTCGACGATGCCGCGCGTCGGGTGCGAGTCGAAGAGGTGAGCATCGGTGACTACGTCCTCATCGGTGGTGAGGCCGCCGTGCTTGTGATGGCCGAGGCGGTGGTTCGCCTCATTCCGGGAGTTCTCGGCAATCAGCAATCGCACGAACAGGATTCGTTCTCCGACGGACTGCTGGAAGGGCCGAGCTACACCCGCCCGGTGAGCTGGCGCGGACTCGACGTACCCGACATCCTGCTGTCGGGTAACCACGCCCGGATCGACGCGTGGCGCCGGGAACGATCACTGGACCGCACCCGGGAACGGCGCCCCGAATTGCTACCGCCGGATCAGCCGAACTAGTTCGGATGCTGTGCAATCGAGGATCGTTCCCGGCTGTCAACTGAAGGCCGCCCCAATGTGCCCGGGGGACGATCGGTATCGGGTCAATTCTGTCACCAGGTCCCGAACAAGCTCGTATGACCGCAGGCGTAGTCCATAGTCGGGACACTGTGTCGATACAGCCAGCAGATCGGGTTGGTACATGTTCAGCAACTTGGCCAACCTCGGCTCGATTTCGGCTGGAGTGCCGACCAGAGCCTGAAGGCTGTCGTCCGCCGGAATACCCGTCAAACTCCGGGTCTCATCCCAATTCGGAATCCCTCGCGTACTGTGCCGAGTCTCGTTCATCCATTGCAGGAGTGCTCTCTGATGAGCAGCCTCCGCGGGGTCTTCGATACAGGTGATCAACATTCCCACGCCCACTGTCGGATCCTGCCCGCCCGGACCGGGATGATGAGTATCGCGATACTGGTCGATCAATTCGGGCCGAGGGATTTTATGGCCGAATTGAGCGAAAACGAAGGGAAGGCTGTATTTCGCTGCTGCGCTCATGCCGCCGATGCTGCTGCCGTTGACGAATATTTGTGGCACCGAGCTTTCCGGAAACGATTCCGGTTCCGCCACTGAATCGCGATCGGCATGAAAATAGCCGAGTAGCTCGGCGATTTTGTCCCCATAGTTCTGTGCCGACGCCGAAGCCAGACGACTGATGGCGGCAGGTGAACCTCCCGGACCGCGACCGACTCCAAGGTCGATCCGACCCGGGTACATTCTCTCCAGCAAGTTGAAAGTAGTAGCTACTTTGAGCGGGGTGTAATGCGGTAGAAGTACCGCCGCAGTACCTATACGAATCCGAGAAGTCTGCGCACCTATTGCGGAGACAAGAATTTCAGGAGACCCGCAACCACTGGTCCTGTCGTGATGCTCGGCGACCCAGTATCGGTCCCAACCCAGCGCTTCGCAGTCTCTTGCCAGACGGATCGAATCCTGGACCGCTGCTATTGCATTATCCTGTCCAGCCGATTCGGTCCAATACACGGGATTTTGATCGAGGACAACAAGTTCCATCGTAGTGCACCGCTACTTTCCATTTCGGTCGAGAGCGACGGGTGGATAATTGATGTATTCCGATGACGCTCCCGTATTACCCGCCCCATCGATCATCGCACGTCGTCCTGAACTGTGCGGCTGTGCCGGTTGCCGTACATCTTCGCGTATACGCCACCATGTCGTATCAGTTCCTCATGGCTGCCGTCTTCCACAAGTCGGCTGTTGTCGAGGACGAGGATACGATCGGCTCGCCGAATGGTCGACAGTCGATGTGCTATAAGTGCAAAAATCTCACCATCGCCGGGTCGGGTGATGGTATTCATGATCGCACTTTCTGTCGGGGCGTCGATGGAAGCTGTAGGTTCATCCATTACCCGGATGGTGGCCGGTCGGATCAGCCCCCGTGCGATGGCGAGGCGTTGCCATTGGCCACCGGACAGCTCGACCCCATCGGTGAAGACCTTTCCTGCCTGGGTGTCGTAGCCAAGCGGTAGAGACTCGATATATTCACCCATTTCGACCTGCTTGGCTGCATGTGCCACCGCATCGGCTGTGGCAGGATCACCGCACTCGTCGACGTGGCCGATGGAGATATTCTCTCCGACGCTCAGCTGGTAATCGACATAGTCCTGGAACACGTAGGATATGCGCCTTCTGAGGCTTGCCATGTCGTAGCGGCGTAATGGCACACCATCCAATAGGATGACACCGTCGGATGGCTCGTACAATCGCCCCATCAGTTTGCCCAGAGTAGATTTTCCCGCGCCGTTGAGGCCGACAATTGCAGTCGTTCGGCCCGGTTGCAGTGTGACGTCGATATTCCGCAATGCATAGCGATCGGAACCTGGATAGCGGAAAGATACGTTCCTGAACTCTATTCCCTGCTCCAGCTTCTCGGGCACCTCGAGAATTCCGCCTTCGACCTGTGGTTCCGGTATCCCGAGGAAGTCTTCGACATTGCGGAGATAGAGTTGGTCGACATGCAACTGTGCGCCGGCGGTGAATAATTGCTGGGTCGAACTCTGCAACGCGCCGACCGCCTGAATGACTGCCATGAGTTCAGCGATCGCGGATCCTCCGCCAACTGTCATGACCGCCGTCGAGTTCGCTGCGAATATCAGCGCGGCCGTAATTGTCATCAACGGTATCGACAAGCGCAGGTTGCGATCAGCGAGTCGAACATCTGCGGCTACGATCTCGGACTGCAGAGACAGGTGCCTCCGGAGTACGAGAGACCGCAGCGAGAATGTTATGACTTCCTTCATCGAATCGGGCCGAGATGCGAGATATTGCCAATAGTTGAGGCGTCGGCGCAGCTGGGAACGAGAGTGCTCCAAAGCGTAACCGCGACGCCCCTGCACAACTTGCGCGATGACTGTAGGAAATGGAGCCAAGAGTGCCAGCAGCGCTACTCGGTAATCCATGGTCCACAGGACGGTCGTCACGGAGCCGAATGTGATGACCTGGGTGATCAACTGAATCGACTGCGTCAACATCTGGCCCGGACGAAAGTTGACTTCACGAACCGCACGTTGCAGGGAGTCCTGAACACCGGCGTCTTCAACCTGAGGAAGAGTCAAACATGCTGCGCGATCGATGATCTGCCGCGAGAGTGATGCGGACAATCTACTTTGACATCGCAGGGTTGAGCGCTGCTGGAATGCTTGCAGCACCTGAGCGGCGAGCCCGGTCACTGCAAGCGCTGTCAAGGGTGCCAGGACACCTTCGACAGCACCGCCCTTTCCGACACTGTCCACCACCGCGGTGACCAGATGTGCCGTGATCTTCACCTGGGCAGCGGGGAGCATACCGAGTACGCCGGCGATCACCACCAGCTGAGCAACCCCGGAAGGGTCCGCGCGCCATGCTCGGCCGAATACTCCGACCATGGAGCGGCCGGTGGCGAACTGTCCCTCTCGATATCCACGTTTCATGCGGAATCTCGGCTTTTTCCGATGGCCGATTCGCGATCGAGCAGACGACGCCACATTCCGTACGCCGCTCTTTCCCGGTCGCCGTGTATTCCCAGCCGGTTGCAGTGCATGTGGACCAAGGAGCGAATGACGTCGTCCGATGGACCCCACAACCGGCCTTGTGCCTGGGCTGCGCCCATGAGGGTTCGAAATCTGGTGCCGGGCTCGTCCCACAGCCGAGAAACTGTTCGCAGGAGCGCGGCGGTGGGACCACCGAGGTTGTGATGTGCCCACAGATCGTCGGCAACGGCCCGATACTCCGGACTTCCCGACCTGGTCGGTGTGTTGGTCCGCAGCAGTCTCCGGCGGTCGTCCAACTCCGGCAGCAGACTTCTCGCCATGCGGTCCAAGGTCAGGGCAGCAACCGCTTCGCGTGTGAGAGCTCCATCGCCGGCATCCAAGAGGTATCCGATGATTGCGGTGACGGCGGAGCTGTCGAATCCGAACAGGATCTCGGCTTCCGGCACGAGATCCGGTCCTCCATAACGTTCGATCTCGCGGTGGTAGGTTGCGAAGGCGAAATCGGTCGCAGCCCCCTGCTCGACCAATTGATGCCCCCATTGCGCTGCTTCCGCGAGCGCCGTGCCGCGAGCTGCTGAACGAGACAGCGGGAAACGAATTCTCAGATGAGGGGCTGGGTCACTGTAGCGGAGAAAGAATGGTCGCCCTGCGCCGTATTCACCGCACAGTCGCTGTGTCAACGTCGGCAGATTCTCGGTCAGTATTCGGTCATTCGCATCGGATTCGGTGTACAGCTTCAGGTACAGCCATTCTCCGCCCGGCGGTCGTAGTCGTTCTTCGGTGGGTATCGCCCGTCGCCGGTTGGATGTCCTCGTGGATTGCGGCGTAGGTCGGATATCGGACGTGACGACGGGTACGACCACCTCTGCCACGTACGCCGCATCGTGCTGATCTCGCAAGAATCCGCCGGTAGGGTCCGGTCCGATCTCGACCAATTGCACATATCTTCTGACGTGGGCCGCCCGGGCTGCGGTCAAGGCCCGGCGCAATTCGAAAAGGGACAGGCTGGAGGTCAAATCCAACAGTAGATGGTTGTCACCTTCCACCAGCCGGACCATGGTTGGGACCATCCATGTGCCGGCCCATGCATCGAGTGCGCTGGAGAATTCTGCATCCGGCAGATCGGGATCCAGTTCCTCGGGTCGCAGATGCCAACTGGCTCGCCGAACCACCACGTTGCCTCTGCGCAGGCGTGGAAGGAACGTGGCCCCCGCCCCGATGGGTCCCCAGTGGAAGGCTGAGGTGTTACGAAATGTCGCGTCGGATGCCTCGATGAGGAATTGGCATACGTTGGGGCTCGACAGGAGATTCAAATTGGTATATTGGGTGAATAGAATATCGCGGTCCAAGCTGCGCGAGTGGAGATACAGTCGGCCGGAGCGAACGCCTACGTGAATGTCATCCAGGGACAGGTGCCGTGTATCGGGACTCGCAGATATGTTCACCGCCAATTCGTGCTGGCGCATCGGCGGGCGTATCGATATATTTGCGGCTCGCCCGCGGAGGGGAAGATAGGTCAGTTCCGCGACCACCGCGTCGCCGCAGCGCCTCTCCTCGTCGGTCGCCATCGTTCGTAGCTGGTGACGGATTTCCTTGTCGAGAAGATCGTAGAACCGTGAGAAAGTGCGACCACCCCGCATGATTCCCATCTCGGTGACCACGCCCGTCCATGGTTGGTCCTTTCCGTCGCCGGC
Organism: Nocardia sp. NPDC052254; assembly: GCF_040679495.1. NCBI lineage: Bacteria > Bacillati > Actinomycetota > Actinomycetes > Mycobacteriales > Nocardiaceae > Nocardia > Nocardia sp. NPDC052254. The sequence continues at coordinate 571,893 of NZ_JBFAUW010000003.1, forward strand.
CCACAGTTCCATGCATATGTCGAGGGCCGGAGTGACGGGGCGGTTGTCACCGGACAGGCTGCCGGATTTGGCGAACTCGATCAGCCACTGATCGTCCAGTTCTACTTCCGATGACCGATTGGCGAGCGCGTGAGAGATCAATCGCAGGAGCAGAGATTCTCGTTCGACCGGACGATCCAGATTCGTCTCCGGTTCGAGCACATACGAGCGCTGTGGGTTGCTGTAGCCGTTCGGGGGACCGAGGCCCGTCTCTTCGGAGAGAGCTTCCAGAACCGGAACCTCGGCGCCCGCACCGTAGCGATCGGTGAATGCGGTCGCCCAGTCCAGCAGTCTCTGCGGGTAACGGGCGTCCGAACCGACGATCGCCAGTACGTCGGCGGCCTCTTCGGCCAATGCCGCAACCTCTGCCGGCAGCACCGGTCCCGGGCCGACATTCAGGAGCGAGTCGAACTGGAGGAGGGATTGTTCGCCGGCGAGCTCGGCGACGGTCTGCGTCTCGTCGGAGAGCAGTAGTGGGAGGACGTCGGACAGACCGGACGTGTTGTTGGACGTATCGATGCGCGCCGAGAAAGCTGTCAGACAACGTCTTTGGTCTTGTGTGAGCAGCTTCATCGGAAGGTCGTCGAGGGGGCGATAGCCCTGATCTTGCACCAAACGGGGGCGGTGGGCACTGACGAGGAGGTTGAGATCGATCAGTTCCCGCAACAGGTGATCAACGCTTCCGGCGGGTACCTGTGGATAGAGGTCCAGCAAGGTTTCCCGCAGGCGTACAAGGGTGACCGGAAGGCGGGCATCGGTCATCACGCGGTCGACCGCAGCGGTGTGGCGCAGCGATACGCTTTTGTTGGAATGGATTCCGTACGCATCGGCATGCGGAAGCCACGCGCGACCGCGGCCCACGTGCGCCAGGTCGTTGGTCCGGACCAGTAGGTCGTTCGTCGTCGTATCCGCACTGACGGCACCGTGCAGCATGTGCAAGAAGAGGCCCATGTCGGCCCGAGCCCGAGTTGAGAGAAATACCCCGTCTCGTGCGTCCGTGTGCAAAGAGACCGTTGATGACGATTCGCTGGTGAAACTCCCGGCCGCGACTCCGGCCATCAGGCCGAATGGTGTGGCCCTGCTGCTCATCCGGTTGACGTAGCGCAGCAGTCCGCGGGCGGCCCGGATACGGTCCTTGTCCGACAGCTCGAGCAGATTGTCCATGGCGGCGGCGAGATCTGAGGATGAGACGGCTACGGCCGCATGGACGAGTTCGTCGGACCAGATCCGCTGTACGGTTTCCAGTAGAAGTTGTGGTTGCTCGCATCCGGCCGGAAATTGCGAGAGCACCTTGGTCGCCGCATCAATTGGCCGACTTGCCGACCGTAGGAGGAAAAATGGTCGGGCCGTATACCGAGGCGCGTTACGCAGCAGTTCCTTGCCGGAGGATGGAGGAATCGATGTGAGCACGGAGATGTCCTTGATGGTTGGAAGGGGTACGCTGCTCAGGCGCGCTGGGGTCAAAGGAAAAGCAGGGCATCCCATTCTGTGCGCTTCGGGTCCAGGGGTGAGAGCAAACTGAGCAACACACCCGCTGCCCCGGTGAGGAATCCGGGATCGTCGATGTATTCTCCGGGTTGCGGCTCGTCAGCGAATATGAATGGGCGAGTGGAATCAGCGTCAGAGACAACTCCCTCCAACTCTTCGTCTCGCATCCGGATGAATTCCTCGTCGTCGGTCATGCGGAATGCGCGATGGGCGGCGGCAGAAATTCCGGTCCGCCCATGGCACAGCGTCACCGAGAAGACATTTCGATCGTGAGAATCGGTATGTCGCACGTTGCGTAGGGCGGCTGTCGCCACATCGGCTGCCTGAGGTAGATCCGCGACAACGGCGGCTGAAAACAGTGCCGCAGTGATGCCCGGTGCTCCATAGCACCAAGCTGTCCGCGCGGGCCTGATGTCGGGGTCATATTCCAGGGTTCGGTCGCCCGGCCGCGCATTGAATGCAGTGGGCCATGCCGGTCCGGCAGCAGTTTTGCAGGTGTGCTCGGAAAGCCACAATGCCAACTCTCGCACCCGTTCTGCCACGGGTGCCCCTCCGATGCCGGCGCCGACTGCCGCACAGAGGGCGGCAAGAATACCGGGCATACCGTGTGCGAGTCCGAGGTTGTACATTCCATGTGGCGATCGCTTTCCATACCAGGAGAAACCGATGGGATATTGGTCCGGAGTGATCAGCCAGCCTGGGCGGCCCTGTTCGTCGATATCTGTGATGTGCATCAGATAGTCGGTCAGGCGATCGGCCGCATTCCGTATGCTTTCCGGAGGGGAGTCCATCATTGTCAGCAACCGGACCGTGGTGGCCAGCTGACCCGCAGCCCCGGATATCAGGTCATAGGCGGTGAATGGAAGGCCGTTACCGGCTGGGATTTCAGGGATCTCCAACAGTCGAGTGCCCAACTGGTCTGCCAATCGCGCAAGTGTAGGCAGATAGCGTGGCTCCTGATCCGCAAATTCCGCCAGCACCGCCGTGAATCCGCACAAGCCGTTGTGCAACCCGGGTTGGTGTAGGGGATGTACCGTTGTGGAATCCGCTGCTTGCTTCAGGAGCGCTCGTGCGGATTCGGTCAGATCCGGGGCGTTCATGACCTGCCCGGCGTAGAGCAATGCCAGAGCGCATCCGCTGTATCCGCTTGCCAGACCAGCGGCCTCGTGCGGGCGTGGTCGAGGGAGAGATGCATTCGGGTCGGCGAGTTGAGCCAGCCGATGTGCCAATTGCTCTGCCGGTCGCGCAAAAATTGAATCCACCGCCATTGTCCATACTCTTCGATCGATTGAAATATTGTCATGCCGGAATTTTGGCAAAGAGGAGCGTTGAATCGTGGTGTGGGCGGGGGAGGAAGGGTTGGCTTCTCCCCCCGCCCGCAGCAAATATTTGTCAAGTCATCGACTGTTCAGGTCGACGTTTATTTGCCGCACCCGACGATGTATCCGTCAGCAACAGCAGTCGATGGTTCCCGAACTGTTGCATGAACCGCCGCACGAGTAGCAACTGGTCCCGAAGCTGAGTGGGCCCATTCTCATTGCCGGATCGGAGATTTCGGTCGCGTTCACTCGGACATCGAGGTCGAAGTCATTTGTTGGCATGGTTCAGAATTCCCTTCGAGAGTTCGATTTCGGTGCCTACTGCTGAATGTAGGCATGCGGGATTCCCGCATTTTTGTCGGATGGGTCTACATCACCTCCGTACTGTGAAATGTGCTGCACTTCTGTGCAGCCTCATGTGCCGCGGAGTGACTACTTCCGAGCGGCAGCTCATTCGGCCGTGGTCAGAAATTACCTGAACTCAGCGGCTCGATGGATGTGTAATATTTCGATGCTTCACCGGATATGTGCGGCATCAAATCTCGGCGTTACTCGTGCCGGTTCGACCACAAATGAAGCCTTCTGGAATGCTGGAAGAGCGCGGCGTCGTGTGTGCCGCGCACGATGTTCAGCGGCTCGCCACTCTGGCGCGATTTTCGTGGTTCGCAATCCGTCCGGCGACTTGGCCAGGGGACCCATGGTCGGATGCTGCACCGCGGCACCGAGGTTGCCAGGATCGCCTGACGGAGCCGCCACCGGCCGCCGAGTCCGACTCGAAGTCAGGGGTTGAATGATAGCGAGATGACACGGTCGCACATCGCTTTTCGACGTCGCCGTTGTGATGTCCGCAGCGTCCATGTGCCGTGACAGATCGCGCAACTACTCTGGGCAGCCTGCATCGAATATTCCCTCCCCCAAGAACATGCGACCAACAGTGGTGAGCAGCGTTCGCCGCGTCGTGCCATTGTTGTCCGCCGAAAGCGTTCGGCGCCAAGCTTATTCGATCGAACCCGCGTTTGTCCCCTTCTTCCGGGCTGAATGATGTGAGTTGCGCCACTTGCTGATTGTGGTGCGTGCGCGGGCCGAACCGCTCGACTCTCACCCGCGCACCGGGTGCTGGATCATCTTGGCGGACAACATCTCTCCACCAGCGATTCCGCGGTCCCGTTCGCCACCCGTCCTGCTGGACGCACCAGCCCACACGTTGCCCGCACGACGTCGGAACCGGCGTTGGAACCGGTGCCGCGGCAAACGGACTCGGTTTCGAGTCGCGAACCTCGCGACGGTGTGGTAGCGACGCGGCGATCATGCATACACCCGTCCGCTCGTTCGGCCGGCGTGACGTAGCGCGGGAACCGCCCGGTGTCCTTCGGGAACGGGGTGCGCGGGCGTGTTGTCCGGCAGGTCGTTCGCGCCGCTGTCGGCAGGCCTGCGGCCAGCGATTTTCTCATTCGATCCGCACATATGTGCCGCGAGAAGGGGTGCGGCCACGCGGCACGGGTTGCTCCACTTGGTCTGCGGTCGAAGTCCGACGGTAGTGTCAGCGAGCGTGACGACAGCCTCCGAACCCGTCAGCACCGAAGCACCCGTTCGCGCCGCAGGCACCGGGACGGTCCGGCTAGCCAGTGTCGGTCGCCGTATCGCCGATGAGCTTGCCGTGCGTGAGGAACAGGTGCGCTCCGCCGTCGAACTGCTCGATGGTGGGTCGACCGTGCCGTTCATCGCCCGTTACCGCAAGGAGGTCACCGGCGGCCTCGACGACGCGCAGCTGCGGCAACTGGAGGAGCGGCTGCACTATCTGCGCGAACTCGACGATCGCCGCGGCTCGATCCTGGAGTCCATTCGCGGCCAGGGCAAACTCGATGCCGCGCTCGAGCAGCAGATCATGCTCGCCGAGACCAAGGCGCGCCTGGAAGACATCTACCTGCCCTACAAGCCGAAGCGACGCACGAAGGCGCAAATCGCGCGCGAGGCGGGCCACGAACCGGTGGCGGATGCCCTCATCGGCGACCCGGCCACCGACCCCGCCGGATATACCGCCGAACAGCTCGACGGTGCCCGCGCCATCTTGGTGGAGCGCTTCGCCGAGGACGCCGACCTGGTCGGAGAACTGCGCGAATTGATGTGGGAGCGTGGACAGGTCAGTTCGCGCGTGCGCGCCGGTAAGGAAGAGGCCGGCGCCAAATTCGCCGACTACTTCGAGTTCAGCGAGCCCTTCACCAAACTGCCCTCGCACCGGATCCTGGCGCTGCTGCGCGGTGAGAAGGAAGAGGCGCTGAGTCTGTCTCTCGACACCGATACCGAGGAGCAGGAACCCGGCAGCCGCACCATCTACGAGGGGCGGATCGCGCACAAATTCGATATCGCCGATCAGGGCCGCGCGGCCGATACCTGGCTGCTCGACACGGTGCGCTGGGCATGGCGAACCAAACTGCAGGTCAGCCTGGGCATCGATATTCGGATGCGGTTGCGGCAGTCCGCGGAGAAGGACGCCGTGGACGTCTTCGCCGCCAATCTGCGCGATCTGCTGCTCGCCGCGCCGGCCGGTACCCGGACCACCATGGGCCTGGATCCTGGGTTCCGCACCGGTGTGAAGGTCGCTGTGGTCGACGGCACCGGCAAGGTGGTCGCCACCGACACCATCTACCCGCACAAGCCGCAGGGCCAGACCGAGAAGTCGCTCGCGGTGCTCGGTGCCCTCGTCGCCCGCTTCGGCGTCGACCTGATCGCGATCGGCAACGGTACCGCCTCGCGGGAGACCGATGCCCTTGCCACGGAACTGATCTCGCGGATCGGTGCGGCCGACAGCACGCGCAAACCCACCAAGGTCGTGGTGTCGGAGGCGGGTGCCTCGGTGTACTCCGCTTCCGCCTATGCCTCCCAGGAGCTGCCCGATCTCGACGTCTCGCTGCGCGGCGCGGTGTCGATCGCGCGGCGGCTGCAGGATCCGCTGGCCGAACTGGTGAAGATCGAGCCGAAGTCCATCGGGGTGGGCCAGTACCAGCACGATGTGTCCGAAACCCTGCTGGCCCGGTCGCTGGGAGCGGTGGTGGAGGATGCGGTGAACGCGGTCGGTGTCGATGTGAACACCGCCTCGGTACCGCTGCTGTCGCGGGTGTCGGGTATCGCCGCCTCGGTCGCGGAATCGATTGTGACCCATCGCGATCAGAACGGGCCGTTCCGCAATCGCAGCGCGCTGCTGCAGGTCCCGCGACTGGGGCCCAAGGCATTCGAGCAGTGTGCGGGCTTCCTGCGGATCCGTGGTGGTGAGGATCCGCTCGACACCTCCGCGGTGCATCCCGAGGCCTATCCGGTGGTGCGCCGCATCTTGGAGGCAACGGGGCGCGATATGCCCGGACTCATCGGCAATCCGACGGCGTTGCGCGAGCTGCGTCCGCAGGATTTCACCGACGACACCTTCGGCGTGCCGACCGTCAGCGACATCATCTCCGAACTCGAGAAGCCGGGCCGGGACCCGCGTCCGGAGTTCAAGACGGCCGAATTCGCCGCCGGTGTGGAGAAGGTCGCCGACCTGAACCCGGGCATGGTGCTCGAGGGCGTGGTCACCAATGTCGCCGCCTTCGGCGCCTTCGTCGATATCGGCGTCCATCAGGACGGTCTGGTGCACGTCTCGGCCATGTCCCACTCCTTCGTCCGCGATCCGCGCGAGATCGTGAAATCCGGTGACGTGGTGAAGGTCAAGGTGCTCGAGGTCGATGTCGCCCGTCAGCGCATCGGCCTGACCCTGCGGCTCGACGACGAACCGGGCGCGGGCAAGCCCGAGAAGGGTGCCGGAGGCCAGCGCGGCGGGCAGAACCGGGGCGGTCAGCCGCGCGGGCAGGGCCGCGGTAATCAGGGTGGTAACCAGAATCGCGGCGGTCAGGAGCGCGGACAGGGCCGAAATCAGCAGCGCCGCAACAACGCACCCGCACCGTCGGGCGCGATGGCGGACGCCTTGCGGCGGGCCGGATTCGGCCGCTGATCGTTTCCGCCGCGGCGGAGTTCGCCGATTTCGGGCCGGACTCCGCCGACCGGTGCTGGACAATGGGGGTGGGTCCGGCGCGCTGACCGGACCGTGAGCTCGGCCTCGACCGGCAGTGTGAGCGAGGGGGTGCGATGGTGCGACGGTGGTTCGACGATTCGATCCTCGCTCAGGGACGCCTGCCGCTGCTGTGCTTCCTGCTCGGCTTCATCGTCGGATTTCTGCTGATCCGGCTCAGCGTGCGGATGATCCGCAAACAGGTGCGCTGGTGGCCGGGTAATCTCCGGGCCGGGAATGTGCACATCCACCACATGGTCTTCGGTGTGGTCCTCGTGCTGGCGTCAGGGCTCGGACTGGTCGCCACCTATCGCAGCGGGGTCGGCACCATCTCGGGGCTGGCCGCGGCCTTCGGGCTGGGCGCGGCACTCGTACTCGACGAGTTCGCGCTCATCTACTACCTGCGTGACGTGTATTGGGAGGAGCAGGGGCGGACATCGGTCGACGCGGTGTTCGTGGCGGTCGCGGTGACGGGGTTGCTGCTGCTGGGCTTCCACCCGCTGTGGCTGCTCGACATCAACGACATCCGCCACGACGGTAGCGCGGCGGCGCGCAGCTTCGTGGTCCTGTTCGCACTGGTCAATCTGGTCCTCGCGGCGATCGTCATCGCCAAGGGAAAGATCTGGACCGGGCTGTTCGGCATGTTCTTCCTGCCGCTGCTGTTCGTCGGTGCGCTGCGGCTGAGCCGGCCGGGCGCGCCGTGGGCTCGCTGGCGCTACGGTGACCGCCGTCGTCTGATGTACCGGGCCATCGTGCGTGAACGCCGGTACCGGCGCCCGGTCATCCGGGCCAAGATCTTCGTTCAGGACCTGGTGGCCGGTAAACCGGATGTGGCGCACGTGCGCACCGCGGCCGAAGCGGAATTGGCCCGGACCGTTGTTCCGGCGCCACCCGCGCCGCACAGATCGGTCCGGCCGCCAGCCGACGGCGCCCGAGTTTCGGCCCGGCATTCCCAGCCACCCCGGTCCTGACGGGCGTGATGCCGGTCGATCGGGGGCGATTTCGGAAGTGCCGGACCGGTCTGGCACAATAACCGGGTTGCGCTGGGCAGATTCGATCCGGCGCACCGCCCATATCCGGAGCACGAACCGGCCGAGCACTCGCCGCCAGGTTCCTCTGTTCACGCGAACTTCCAAAGGACGGAAATGAACACCCTCGACTTCGTCGACGAAAAGTCGCTGCGCACCGATATCCCGGACTTCCGCCCGGGTGACACGGTGAACGTGCACGTCAAGGTTATCGAAGGCAACAAGGAGCGCATCCAGGTCTTCAAGGGCGCGGTCATCCGCCGCCAGGGTGGCGGTATCCGCGAGACCTTCACCGTGCGCAAGGTGTCCTTCGGCGTGGGTGTGGAACGCACCTTCCCGGTGCACAGCCCCAACATCGACCACATCGATGTCGTGACCCGCGGTGATGTCCGGCGGGCCAAGCTGTACTACCTGCGCGATCTGCGTGGCAAGGCCGCCAAGATCAAGGAGAAGCGCTGAACTTCGGGCTCGGCCCGTTCACGCTGCCCCCGGTCATCATCATGACCGGGGGTTTTTCTTTTCTCTGGGAGGATTTGTCCGGGATGTCTGTCCTTCCGGCCGGCTGAGAGCACCGGGGCGACGGCCGGCCAGGCTGCGGGATAACCTGTTCGCGTGGCAGACGAAAGCGAGTCGGTGGCGAGCCGCCGAGCCGATGACGAACCCAAGGACGAGTCCGCATCGCGACGTCGGCGAGGTGGCAAGAAACGCAAGCAGCGCCCCTTCTGGCAGGAACTGCCGATCCTGATCGTCGTCGCCGCGGTGATCGCCGCGCTGGTGGTGAATTTCATCGGCCGCCCGTACCAGATTCCGTCGGAGTCGATGGAACCCACGCTGCACGGATGTTCAGGGTGCGTCCCTGACCGGATCTATGTCGAGAAACTCAGCTACGACTTCGGCGATCCGAAGCCCGGTGACGTTGCGGTGTTCAAGGGCCCCAGCGAATCCTGGAACACGGGCCATCTCTCGCAGCGCTCCAGCAATGTGGTCGTGCGCGGAATACAGAACTTCTTCTCGTTCTTCGGTTTGGTGCCACCGGATGAGAACGACCTGGTCAAACGTGTTATCGCGGTCGGCGGTCAAACTGTGCAGTGCTGCGACGCCCAGGGCCGGGTGATGGTCGACGGCAAACCACTCGACGAGCCGTACGCGCGCTACGACTACGCGTACCAGCCGGGCCTGCCGTTCGCGACGAAGGTGGCCGGCCACCTGGTGGTCGATCCGCGTGGGCGTGAATTCGGGCCGATCAAGGTGCCCGAAGGGAATTTGTGGATGATGGGCGACAACCGCAATCATTCGCTCGATTCACGAGGACACGTCGAGGACGAGTACTCCGGCACCGTCCCGATCGACGATGTGCGCGGCCGCGCGGTGTTCAAGATCTGGCCACCGAGCCGGATGGGACCTGTGCGCTCGCAGAATCCGCAATCGAACTGAGCGGATCACGCGAGATAATCGAGTCACGGGACAGTTGAACGGTGGGTGCAGTGGCGGAGAGCTCGCGACGCACGTCGCGCACTGAGCGCGGCAGCAACATTCGGTCCGCGGTCCGTGCGGGGGATTGGCCGCCGCGGGTGGTGATGCGCCGTGCCGGTGGACTGCGGACACTCGAGGCGGCGCTGATTCGCAGCGGACTGGGCCCTGTCGCGGGAGTCGATGAGGCAGGCCGGGGCTGCTGTGCCGGCCCACTCGTGGTGGCGGCGTGCCTGCTGGCGCCCAAGGCCTACGATTCCCTTGCGGGACTGGATGATTCGAAGAAGCTCACCGAGGCGGCGCGAGAGCAGCTGTATCCGGTCATCGTCCGGCGTGCGCTGGCGTGGAAGGTGGTCGTGATCCCGGCCTGGGAAGTCGATGCGATCGGCATCCACGTCGCCAATATCGAGGGGATGCGCCGGGCGGTCGCCGGGCTGGAGACGCGGCCCGGATACGTGCTCACCGACGGTTTCCGGGTCCCCGGCATCAGCGTCCCGTCGCTTCCGGTGATCGGTGGTGACGCCGCTGCGGCCTGTATCGCCGCGGCCAGCATCCTCGCCAAGGTGACCCGCGACCGGATCATGGTCGCGATGGATCGTGACCTACCCGGATATGGATTCGCGGCGCACAAGGGCTACAACACTCCCGATCATCTGGCCGCGCTGGCGCAGCTCGGACCCAGCGACGAACACCGGCGGTCCTGGCGTAACGTGCGCGAGATCGATGGAGCGGAGCGGGGGCAGGACGCCGTGGAGACCGGGCAAGTGGCTGCCGACGCTGCCCATGCGAGATGATGTGAGCACACCCATCGTGGCAATGAGGAGGATTTTCCACCCGATGAGCGAGCGAACGTTCGGCGCAGCCGTCCCGGAGGTCCTGCCGGGGGCGAGCGTCAGCGAGGTTCGGGCATGAGCGCCGAGGACCTCGAGAAGTACGAAACCGAGATGGAACTTTCGCTGTACCGCGAGTACAAGGACATCGTCGGTCAGTTCTCGTATGTGGTCGAGACCGAGCGCCGCTTCTATCTGGCCAATTCCGTCGAGCTACGCCCCCAGAATGCCGACGGGGAAGTGTATTTCGAGGTGCGGATGTCGGATGCGTGGGTGTGGGACATGTATCGTCCGGCTCGTTTCGTCAAGCATGTCCGTGTGATCACGTTCAAGGACGTGAACATCGAGGAGCTCGAGAAGCCGGATCTACGCCTGCCCGACTGACGGATGTGGATTCACCCGGTTGATCCCCAACCCTGGCGTTCATCCACAGACTTTCCGTTCTCGCAGGTGACTCCGGCGGCGCCCGGCTCCGGCGGCCGCATGCTGAGCGGGTGGCACACAATCTGGCGCTGGGCGCACACGGGGAAGAACTGGCCGCGCAGTTCCTGCAGGGGGCCGGGATACGGATCGTCGAACGCAATTGGCGTTGTCGTTACGGCGAATTGGACCTGATCGTCACCGACGACGACACCACGGCCTTCGTGGAAGTCAAGACGCGCTCCGGTCTCGGTTTCGGGACACCGGCGGAAGCGGTGACGTTCGCCAAACAGCAACGCATCCGCAGGCTGGCACTGGTGTGGCTGGCCGAGCAGGACGGTCCGTGGCTGCGCGTTCGGTTCGATGTGGTGTCTGTGCTGCTACTCCCGGGTGAGCCGGCGCGGATCGAACATGTGCGGGCCGCGTTCTGATGGCACTGGGCCGCGCACATTCGGTGGCTGTGGCGGGAGTCGACGGGCAACTCGTCGAGATCGAGGCCGATATCGGGCAGGGACTGCCGTCGGTGCATCTGGTCGGGCGCCCGGACACCACACTGCAGGAATCACGCGATCGGGTCCGGGCCGCGGTGGCGAATTCGGGGGAGAAGTGGCCCGACGGCCGTGTCGTCCTGGCCCTGTCCCCGGCGACTCTGCCGAAGATCGGCAGTGTCTACGACCTCGCCCTGGCGGCCGCGGTGCTGCATGCCGGTGATTCGGTACCGGGCACCCGCCTCGACGGGACGGTATTGCTCGGGGAGCTGGCCCTCGACGGGCGGGTGCGCCGGGTCCGCGGCATCCTCCCGGCGGTGCTGGCCGCACGGACGGCCGGGAGGACCACCGTCGTGGTGCCGGAATCCGTGCTGGGCGAGGCGGGACTGGTGGACGGCATCACCGTGCTGGGCGTCGCGACACTGCGCGCGCTCATCGACTGGTTGCGCGGTGACGGGACGCTGTCGGCGCCGGACGGGTGCTACCTGGCTCCGGATCGCGCCGTGGGCGATCTCAACGAGGTGGTCGGGCAGGACGAGGCGCGATGGGCCTTGGAGGTGGCCGCGGCCGGTGGCCACCATCTGTTGCTGACCGGGCCGCCCGGCATCGGGAAAACCATGCTGGCACAACGCCTTCCGGGTCTGTTACCACTGCTCACCGAACGCGAGGCGCTGGAGGTCACCGCTATCCATTCGGTGGCGGGAGCGCTGTCGGACGACCACCCGCTCATCACCACCGCTCCGTTCGTGGCACCGCATCATTCGTCGTCGGTCTCGGCGATGGTGGGCGGTGGGTCGGGATCGGCGCGGCCCGGTGCGGTCAGCCGCGCCCACCGCGGTGTTCTTTTCCTGGACGAATGCGCCGAGATCGGTGCGAAGGTGCTGGAAGCATTGCGGACTCCCTTGGAAGAGGGGGAGGTTCGTATCGCCCGTCGTGACGGTGTGGCGCGCTTTCCGGCACGGTTCCAGCTCATCCTGGCGGCCAATCCGTGCCCGTGTGCTCCGGCCCGGGATGTGGACTGTATCTGCGCACCGCTGGCTCGCCGCCGCTATCTGGGCAAACTGTCCGGTCCGCTGATGGACCGCATCGACATCTGGGTGCAGATGCACGCCCACGCGGCCGGTGCCTTCGCCCCCGCCGACGCGGAATCCAGTGTGGTGGTGCGGGATCGGGTCGCGGCGGCACGCCACGCCGCGGCGCGGCGGTGGGCCGACTACGGCTGGACGGTCAATGCCGAGGTTCCGGGGCATGTACTGCGGCAGCGATTCCGGCTTCCGTCCGATGCGCTGGCACCGGTGGAGACCGCGCTGCGGCAGGGGCGGATGTCCGCACGCGGTGCGGACCGGGCGATCCGGGTCGCCTGGACCGTCGCCGATCTGCGGGCAGCGGAGGTCCCCTCGGCGCAGGACGTGTTGCAGGCGCTGAACTTTCGGCAGCGCGGAACCTCTTGAGCAGAGCGGGAGCCGACGCGAGCCGCGGGGTCGATTGGGTTGATGTCGTCGAGGTGCGGGAGGGAACAGTGCGATGATTCGACAGCGAGACCGATACAACAGCTGGGAGAGCGCGGCGACGTTCGAAGGAGGGCGGCGTCGTCGGCGGTTCGCCGCACCCGGTCGCCGCCTCCCGAGGATCCTGCGATGAACGGCCGGGGAGTCGGCGCACCCGTCGATCTCGATGCGACATCGGCGCCATTGGTGACTGTCGACGTGGACGAACGCCGGTTGGCGTGGGCCTATCTGTCACGAGTGGTGGAGGGGCCGTGTCCGGCGTTGTCGGCATTGATCGCCCAGGTGGGCGTGGTGGAAGCCGCCCGGGCGGTGCGCGAATGCGATCTGCCGGAGTCACTGCGCGGGCCGACCGAGCGTCGCCGCGAAATCGACCGTGCCGAACGGGATCTCGAGACGATGGCGCGAGTCGGTGGGCGGTTGATCACACCGGACGATCCGGAATGGCCGCAGTGGCGACTGCTCGGATTGACACAGCTCGATCCCGCCCGCGATGTGGATGCGGCGGTGCCGCTGGCGCTGTGGGCGCGGGGTCCGTTGTCGCTGCAGCAGTACACCGAACAGTCGCTGGCGGTGGTCGGTGCCCGGTGCAGTACCGGCTACGGCGAACAGGCCACCGCCGAACTCGCGGGTGAGCTGGCGGCCCACGGGTGGACCATCGTGTCCGGCGCGGCGTTCGGGATCGACGGTACGGCCCATCGCGCGGCCTTGGCGGTCGGCGGTTTCACCGTGGCCGTCCTGGCCTGCGGTGTCGATCGGCCCTATCCCGCCCAACATGAGCGCCTGCTCGCCGAGATCGCCGAGACCGGCTTGGTGGTGAGCGAATACCCGCCCGGCGCCACCGCGTACAAACATCGATTCCTCGCCCGCAACCGGCTCATCGCCGCACTGTCGGAGGGAGTGCTGGTCGTCGAGGCCGGCGTGCGCAGTGGTGCGCGCAACACGGCGAAATGGGCGCGGCGGCTGGGGCGTCCGGCGCTGGCGGTGCCCGGTCCGATCACCGCCGCGGCCTCGGTGGGCTGTCATCGGATGATCCGGGACCGGGAGGCGATTCTGGTGACCCGGCTCGAGGATATCCACGACGAGGTGGGGCCACTGCGGTTGTCGCTGCCCACCGGCGCGGGCTCGGAACCGGACCTGTCCGGTGACCAGGCCGCCGTGTTCGCCGAACTGCCGGTCGTGGGTTCCCGCCTGCCGCGTCAGATCGCCGATGCGAGCGGTCTGGCTGTCGCATCGGTGCGTGCTGCGCTCGCCGGGCTGGAAGTCACGGGTCTGGTCGGCGCCGACAGTTCCGGGTGGTTCAGGACCGTGCGGAAGTCCGGATGAGGTCGCGCGGGCCGGTCGAGGACCGGGGATTGTCGGCGCGGTGGCTTGCGCGTGGTGCGCCGGTCGGTGACGGTGGAGTAATGGAGGAACTACCGGGCGATCTTCGCGATCTGCTCGAACAGTACGGGCGGCATCTGCGGCTGGGCCGCAACCGGTCGGCGCATACGGTGCGGGCCTATCTCGGCGATGCGCGGGCGCTGCTGGTCCATCTGTGCGACCGGTCGCCCGACGCATCGGTGACCGAGATCGATCTGCCCTTGTTGCGATCGTGGCTCGCGGAGCTGTCCGCGGGCGGAGCCGCGCGAACCACCATGGCTCGACGTGCGTCGGCGGCCCGCACTTTCACGGCGTGGCTCACCCACACCGGGCATCTCACGGCCGATCCCGGTCCGCGTCTGGGGTCGGCGCGCGCGTATCGAGTGCTGCCCGCCGTGCTCGGGCGAGACCAGGCGGACGCCGCCATGACCGCCGCGGAATCGGGTGCGGCTCAGCATGATCCGATGGCACTGCGCGATCGGCTGATCGTGGAGATGTTGTACGCCACCGGTATCCGGGTCAGCGAGTTGTGCGGCCTCGACATCGACGACGTGGACCGCGCCCGGCGGCAGGTCCGGGTGCTCGGTAAGGGCAACAAGGAACGATCGGTGCCGTTCGGGTTGCCGGCCGACCAATCGCTCGAGACCTGGCTGAATGTCGGCCGCCCGCATCTGGCGACCGCCGAGTCCGGCCGTGCGTTGTTGCTCGGCCGGCGCGGCCGTCGCCTCGATCAGCGACAGGCCAGAACCGTTGTGCACGACGTTGTCTCGGCCGTTCCGGGCGCACCTGACCTGGGTCCGCACGGTCTGCGCCACACCGCCGCGACCCATCTGCTCGAGGGCGGAGCCGATCTCCGTGTCGTCCAGGAATTACTGGGGCACGCCAGTATGGCCACCACGCAGCTCTACACCCACGTCTCCATCGAACGGCTCCGGAGCGTGCACGATCAGGCGCATCCACGAACGTGACGATCCCGTGCGGACCGAGTGCAGGCCGCCTTGTTCGGTGACGTCGATGTCCGGCCCTGCTGATCAGCTGGGCCGGATCGCATCGATGTAGCGTCCGGCGATCACATGCTGCAACGCGCGCACGATCGGTCCACCCAGTCGGACGTACCAGGCTCCGGGGCGCGAGAAGGCCGCGACCACCCCGTAGACGGCGTCATCGGCTGGGTCGTACTCGACGGCGAACAACTCCTCGCCCACCTCCGGGTGTCCGGGCAGAGTGCCATATGCGAAGCCGCGGCGGTCGGGTTCGTCCACCACGTAGACCACCCGGCACGGTGCGGTGATCCCGATACCGGCGATGCCCAGCCGAACGGTCAGCGAGGTCCCCGGCCGGGCGGTCGGGGTATCGGCGTGCTGAAAGATTCCCGTTCCGCGCTGCATGCGGTAGCCGAGGATCTGCTCGCCCGCCCGCTCGAACAGATCGCGCCCGGAGCCGATGCGGCGGCGCATCCGGAAGTGGTGATAGCCGGACGGGAATGCCGCGGCGGTCGCGCCGACGTCCGGATAGGTGAACGGCTGGGCGGTCGGCGAATTCGTCATGGCGCCATCTTCGTCTCTCGTACGGGATCTCATGAGCCGCCGCCTGCTACGAGACGCCGGATGTCGCACTCAGTTCGGTCGGCGATATAATTCGAGCTATCGGAGATGAGTCCTGTTACGCTGTGTTAGGTAATCCTAATTCTGGAGGTATCGCATCGTGGCTCGTACTCGGCTGGCCTTCGAGGTCCGGCGCACGCAACGACTGACCGACCATCTGATCCGGGTGTATCTGGGTGGTGCGGGTTTCGAGGGCTTCCAGCCCAACGGTTTCACCGACGCCTATGTCAAACTGCTCTTCCCTGGCCCTGATGGGGAGACCATGCGCACCTATACGGTGAGCTCGATCGACACCGAAGCGCGCGAGATCGCGATCGATTTCGTCTATCACGGTGACGAAGGAGTCGCGGGACCGTGGGCGGCCGCGGCCGAGCCGGGGGACGCCATCGAATTGTTCGGACCGGGCGGCGCCTACTCCCCGGATCCGGAGGCGGACTGGCATCTGCTCGCGGGTGACGAGGCGGCGCTGCCCGCCATCGCGGCCGCCTGTGCGGCCCTGCGGCAGGATGCGGTGGGCCGGGTGTTCGTCGAGATCACCGGTCCCGCCGATGAATTCGACTTTCCGAGGCCCGCCGGTGTGCGGCTCGACTGGGTGTATCGCGGTGACCGCGCACCGGGTGAGGCACTGGCCGAGGCGGTGCGGGCCGAGCCGTGGGAGGCCGGCCGGGTGCATGTTTTCATCCACGGCGAAGCCGATCGGGTGATGCACGATCTGCGCCGCTACATCCGCACCGAGCGCGGTGTGCCCGCGGCTTCGGCCTCCATCTCCGGATATTGGCGGCGTGGGCGGACCGAGGAGGGCTTCCGGCAGTGGAAGCGGGACCTGTCCGACAAGGAAGCGGCCGCGGCCGGGGCGTCCTGACATCGGGGTCGCCGCTGTCGGAGATGCCTGCGGCGGAACGGGTTTGAGCCGCACGGGGGCCGGGCGTACGAGACCCAGCGGGTCGAGGTGATCCCGTCCCCGTCGTAGGCCCCAGTGCAGGCACGCTTCGGGGCAGCCCTGATGTCCCGGCATCAGTGTTCCCAATGGTGTCCCGCGTTCCACCCGCCGGCCGGTCGGCACGCTCGCGCGGACCGGTTCGTAGGTGGTTCGCAATCCGCCTTCGTGATCGACCGACACCACCGGCTTGCCGCCGACCTCGCCGGCGAAGACGACGATGCCCGCACCCGCGGCCAGAACGCTTTGACCCGCCGCGCCCGCCAGGTCGACCCCGCGATGTCCGGGTAGCCAGTCGTGCTCGGGCTTGTCGAAACCGCGTACGACTCGCGGTCGTGGATGCAGTGGCCAATCGAATGCGCCGGGTGGAGCCGCCCCCGCGGGTGTCGTGCCCCAGGTCGCGACCGCGATCGCCATCACCATCAGAAACGCCGGTAACCAACGCATGCGACCACCTTCGCCGGAGCCGTCGGACATGGAAAGATCGGTATCGGCGAGTGTGGACAACCTGCAAGCATGTGAACAGGACGTGTTCCGCCGGAGTCGGGTGCTCGGTGTCGAGCCGGTGGCGACGCCGCGAAGGAGGTGACCGTCGAGTGATCGCGCAACTGCGGACAGTCGAAGTGCCCGGTCGCCCGCGCCGTTCGCGAAATATGCCATCGCACAAGGTCTTTCGTCGCGGTCGGCCGACAGCGCCGGACGACACGGCGATCGCGCCCGGTCCCACTCCGGCGACGATGCGCCGACGGGATCGCTCGTGAGCGCCGAGATTCCCGATCCGGATCCGGCGCCCGCGCGGGAATCGCCGCACGCCGGAGGCGGTGCGGCTGCGTCTGCGCCCGGTGCCGAGTCGCCTGGATCCGGTCCACGTGACACTTCTCCGGCCGATACCTCCGCCGAGGCTCCCGAACTCGACTACCGCTTCACCTTGGCCGGGGAACGTACCTTCCTGGCCTGGATCCGCACCGCGCTGGGATTGCTGGCCGGTGGGGTGGCGGTGCACGAACTGGTGGAGCCCTTCGGGCACCACGACATCCGCTCGCTGCTGGCGATCTGCTGCATCGTGCTGGCGGTCGTCATCGCGGTCGGCGCCTTCGGGCGCTGGCGTCTGGTCGAGGCGGCCATGCGCGCGGGTCGTCCACTGCCGCACACCGTCATGGTCCCGATCCTCGCGGGCGGTATCGCCGTGATCGCGGTGCTGGCAGGTGTCGGATTGTTGCTGTCATGAGCCGTTCCGCGAAGTCCTCGGTGCCGGAGGCCCGGGATCGGGATCCGGGACTGCAGGCCGAACGCACCGCGCTGGCGTGGTGGCGCACCGCGGTCGGCGCAATGGCCACCGCGGTGCTGTTCCTGCACGTCGCCATGACTCGTGGGCAGTCCGCGATCCTTGTCCTCGCGCTGGTGTCGACAGGTGTGCTTGCGGCCGTGGCCGTCGTCTGTGTCCTGCGCAGCCGATCGTTGCGCCACCCAGGGCGGCCCGGGTGGTCGGACGGGACCGCCGCCATGCTGACCGTGAGCGCGGCGATCGCCGTCGTCGGGATGCTGGCCGCCGCGGTGGGGTTGCTGCAGCCCGGGCACGGATGGCATCTGTGAGCTGCGCTGTGGTCGGGCAGGTAGCCCGTCATACGCCGGTGAACGTGGGGTAACCGTCCGCTGACCACCCCGTTTAGGTTCAGCACGGTGCGAGTCGTAGACTGACCGAGCGGTTCGCTGTACGCGGATCGACTTCGCGCGTCCGATCAAGGTGCCGTCGGCTGGTCCTCCCGAATTCTTTCCGGAAGGTCCGGCGGCCACGGACGCCAGGGCAGAGATCGACCCTCGGTTTCTGCATCAACCGGCATATGAAAGGCGGATACGCGGCTATGGCTGTCGTAACCATGAAGCAGCTGCTCGACAGCGGCGCACACTTCGGTCATCAGACCCGGCGGTGGAACCCGAAGATGAAGCGGTTCATCTTCACCGACCGCAACGGCATCTACATCATCGACCTGCAGCAGACGCTGACCTACATCGACAAGGCCTACGAGTTCGTCAAGGAGACCGTCGCCCACGGTGGCACCGTTCTCTTCGTCGGCACCAAGAAGCAGGCTCAGGAGTCGATCGCGGCCGAGGCGACTCGCGTCGGTATGCCCTACGTCAACCAGCGCTGGCTGGGTGGCATGCTCACCAACTTCTCGACCGTGCACAAGCGGCTGCAGCGCCTGAAGGAACTCGAGGCGATGGAGCAGACCGGTGGTTTCGAGGGCCGCACCAAGAAGGAAATCTTGATGCTGACCCGCGAGAAGAACAAGCTCGAGCGCACCCTCGGCGGTATCCGGGACATGGCCAAGGTTCCCTCGGCCATCTGGGTCGTCGACACCAACAAGGAGCACATCGCCGTCGGCGAGGCTCGCAAGCTGAACATCCCGGTCATCGCGATCCTGGACACCAACTGCGACCCCGACCTGGTCGACTACCCGATCCCGGGTAACGACGACGCGATCCGCTCGGCCGCGCTGCTCACCAAGGTCGTCGCTTCCGCGGTCGCCGAGGGTGTGCAGGCCCGTGCCGCCCGTGCCACCGGCGATGTGAAGCCGGAAGCCGGCGCCGGCGAGCCGCTCGCCGAGTGGGAGCAGGAGCTGCTGGCTCAGGCGACCCCGGCCACCGAGGGTGGCGAGGCCGCTGCCGCTCCGGAGACCGCAGCCGAGGCGGAGCTGAAGGAAGAACCGGCCGCCAAGACCCCGGCCGACTTCTGATCCACGGCGGTTTCCCACCGCGATGTCCCGTTCACCTTGCCGGCCCTTCCTGTTCGGAAGCGGTCGGCATGGTGGTGCTAGAGACCTGACACACTTTCGCAAATTTTCGAGGAGGCTCGCCACGATGGCGAACTACACCGCCCAGGATGTGAAGCGGCTCCGCGAGCTCACCGGCTCCGGAATGATGGACTGCAAGAAGGCCCTGGAGGAGACCGACGGCGATTTCGACAAAGCCGTCGAGGTCCTGCGGATCAAGGGCGCCAAGGATGTCGGCAAGCGTGCCGAGCGCGCCACCGCCGAGGGCCTGGTCGCCGCGCAGAGCGGCGTGATGATCGAGCTCAACTCCGAGACCGACTTCGTCGCCAAGAACGACGAGTTCCAGAACACCGCCGGTGACATCGTCGATGCCGCGTCCAAGGTGCGCCCGGCCGATCTGGACGCGCTCAAGGCTGTCGACGTCAACGGCAGGACCGCCGACCAGGTGGTGCAGGAGCTGGCCGCCAAGATCGGCGAGAAGCTCGAGCTGCGCCGCGTGGTGTCCTTCGACGGCCCGGTCGCAACCTACCTGCACAAGCGGTCTTCGGACCTGCCGCCCGCCGTCGGCGTGATGGTCGAGTACCAGGGTGAGGGCGACGCCGCCGCCGAGGTCGCTCGTGCGGCCGCGATGCAGGTCGCCGCGCTGAAGGCCAAGTACGTCACCCGCGACGAGGTCCCGGCCGATCTGGTCGAGAAGGAGCGCGGTATCGCCGAGGCCACCGCCCGCGAGGAGGGCAAGCCGGAGGGCGCCCTGCCGAAGATCGTCGAAGGCCGCGTGAACGGCTTCTACAAGGACGTCGTCCTGCTGGAGCAGGCGTCGGTCACCGACAGCAAGAAGACCGTCAAGCAGCTGCTGGACGATGCCGGTGTCACCATCACCCGCTTCGCCCGCTTCGAGGTCGGTCAGGCCTGATCAGCCGCAGAGGGCCCCTGGCGCAACGAATTCTGTTGTGCCAGGGGCTTTTTGGCGTGCGGTTCAGCCATGGCAACCGGTCGGGACGATGCGGTCGGCACCACCGGATGCGGCCACGGTATCGCCGGGACGGGATCGGAGACGCTCGCCGGTGACCAGGGCCGCCGGAATCGGATAATCGAGGGTCGGATCATCGGCAGGTCCGCCGGTGGTGCAGGATGGATGCAGCGTGTTACCGTCCCGCGCGAACAATCGCGCCCCGGGATGGTGAATTCCCGTGCGTACGCTCGCTCGACAGCCGACAACTAGGAGACCGATGACGGACCCGGATACGGCGCCCGACCGCAAGGGCTTTCGCCGCGTACTCCTCAAACTGGGTGGGGAGATGTTCGGCGGTGGCGAGGTCGGGCTCGACCCGGATGTGGTCCAGACCGTGGCCGAGCAGATCGCCGAGGTGGTTTCGACCGGCGTGCAGGTGGCGGTCGTCATCGGTGGCGGAAATTTCTTCCGCGGCGCCGAACTCGAGGAACGCGGTATGGAGCGGGCTCGCTCCGACTACATGGGTATGCTCGGCACCGTGATGAACAGCCTTGCGCTGCAAGACTTTCTGCAGAAGCAAGGGGTGGACACCCGGGTGCAGACCGCCATCACCATGGGACAGGTCGCCGAGCCGTATCTGCCCCTGCGTGCGAAGCGGCATCTCGAGAAGGGCCGGGTGGTGATCTTCGGTGCCGGCATGGGTATGCCGTACTTCTCCACCGACACCACGGCGGCGCAGCGTGCGCTGGAGATCGGCGCCGAGGTGGTGCTGATGGCCAAGGCCGTGGACGGGGTGTTCACCGCCGATCCCAAGGTGGACTCCGAGGCGACCATGTTCTCCGAGGTCACTCACAAGGAAGTGCTCGAGCGCGGGCTGAAGGTGGCCGATGCGACCGCGTTCAGTTTGTGTATGGACAACCAGATGCCGATGCTGGTGTTCAATTTGTTGACCAAGGGCAATATCGCCCGTGCGGTGGCCGGTGAGAAGATCGGCACACTGGTTCGGTCCTGAATCCGGCGGGGGGAGCGGTCCTCGCGAATTCCGGGCCCCCGAAACGATGCTGTGGAGGAAACGGTCGTGATTGATGAAACGCTCTTCGACGCCGAGGAGAAGATGGAGAAGGCTGTCGCGGTGGCGAAGGACGACCTCGGATCCGTCCGGACCGGCCGTGCCAACCCGGGAATGTTCAACCGGGTGGTCGCGGAGTACTACGGTTCGCCGACGCCGATCACGCAGATGGCCAGCATCACCGTGCCGGAGCCGCGAATGGTCGTCATCAAGCCCTATGAGCAGGCGCAGTTGAAGACCATCGAGACCGCGATCCGCAACTCCGATCTGGGTGTGAATCCGACCGACGACGGCAACGTCATCCGGGTGATGGTTCCGCAGCTGACCGAGGAGCGCCGCCGCGAACTGGTCAAGCAGGCGAAGTCCAAGGGTGAGGACGCCAAGATCGCGATCCGCAACGTGCGGCGCAAGACGATGGACGAGCTGAACCGGATCCAGAAGGACGGGGAGGCCGGCGAGGACGAGGTCGGTCGCGCCGAGAAGGAATTGGACAAGACCACCCAGAAGTATGTTGCCCAGATCGATGAGCTGGTCAAGCACAAGGAATCCGAACTGCTCGAGGTATGAGACTCGGCCCCGGCGGGGCGGGGAGACGGGACGGAGTGGACGAACAAAGTGAGCGACGGGACAATCGTGGCCGAAGAAGCCGCAGCCGGCGAGTCGATGCCGGTGAGCGACCCGGCCGGTGAAACACCGGCTTCCGACACGCCCTCGGCGGAGCCGAGCGGTAAGTCCTCCCGCGCGGGCCGTAATTTACCGGCCGCCCTGGCGGTGGGTATCGGCCTCGGTGCCTCGCTGATCGCGATATTGCTGTTCGTTCCGAAGGTGCTCATCGGAGTCATCGCGGTCGCCATGGCCGTCGCGACCTGGGAGGTCGCCAAGCGCTTGCGTGAGGCCGAGGTTCTCGTCCCGCGGATTCCGCTGCTGGTCGGTGGCCAGGCGATGATATGGCTGGCCTGGCCCTGCGGTGCCCAGGGGGTCGCGGGTGCGTTCGCGGGCACCGCGCTGGTGTGTATGGCGTGGCGGCTGTTCGATCACGGACTGTCGGCCACGCCACGAAACTTCCTGCGCGACACCGCGATCACCGTGTTCGTGGTGTCGTGGATTCCGCTGCTGGCCTCGTTCGCGGTGCTGATGCTGCAGCAGCACGACGGCAATCTGCGGGTGCTGACCTTCATGATTCTGGTGGTCTGCTCCGATGTCGGCGGATATGTCGCCGGCGTGCTCTTCGGCCGCCACCCGATGGTGCCCGCGATCAGCCCGAAGAAATCCTGGGAGGGTTTCGGCGGGTCGCTGGTGTTCTGCATCATCGGCGGTCTGCTGACGGTGACGCTGCTGTTGCAGGCCAATTCGATGATCGGCGTACTGCTCGGTGTCGCCGTCGTGCTGGTGGCGACCGGCGGTGATCTGATCGAATCCCAGATCAAACGAGAACTGGGCATCAAGGACATGGGAACGCTGTTGCCCGGGCATGGCGGCATCATGGATCGGCTCGACTCGATGCTGCCCTCGGCGTTCGTCTCCTGGCTGGTGCTGACCGCTCTGCTCTAGCGGCGTTTGGCCACCCGGCGCAACTGGAGGATCCGCCAGCCGCCGGCCAGGGCCATCACCAGCGCTCCGGCGATCACCGACAGCAACAGGGTCACCCCGAGCGGCATGTTGAACTCCCAGAAGAACAGATGGATGCGCACCTGGTCCAGGTTCTGGAGGATGAAGATCAACAGCAGGATGCCGATGATTGCCGCTGCGACCAGGGTCACCCAGGCATAACCGGCGCGGGTCTTCAGCGCGCGGTTACCCTTGACGGGTCTGGTCGACGGCGGAGTGTCGACACGAGGAGGCTCGAGCGGCTCGCCGTGCGGTACCGGATCCTGTCCGGGATGCGAAACTGCGTCGCTGGTCATATCTCAATCATTCCTGATTGCTATGGCTCGTGCACGCGCATCGGCCAGGGCTCGGCGGAACTGTGATCCGGCTATCTCGGCCCGCGCGTCCGCTCACCTCGATCCGATGGGACACTGGAAGGGTTATGACTACCTCCCTCCCGCTCGTTTTCGATGCTCCGCGCCGTGGCATGCCGCCGCGCCATCTCGCCGACCTGGACGCGGCGCAGCGTCGTGCGGCGGTCGAGGAGCTCGGCCTGCCCAAGTTCCGCGCCGACCAGATCGCGCGCCAGTACTACGGGCGACTGCAGGCCGATCCGCGCAAGATGACCGATCTGCCGGAGCCGATGCGCGACCGGGTCGCGGACGCGCTGTTCCCGCCACTGCTGACCGAGGTACGTCAGGTCGTGTGCGATGACGGCACCACGCGCAAGACCCTCTGGCGGGCCGGTGACGGCACGCTGCTCGAGAGCGTGCTGATGCGCTATACCGACCGCAACACGCTCTGTATCTCGAGTCAGGCGGGCTGCGGTATGGCGTGCCCGTTCTGCGCGACGGGCCAGGGCGGCCTGAACCGGAACCTGTCCACCGCGGAGATCGTCGACCAGGTCCGCGCCGCCGCCGCGGCCCTGCGCGACGGTGAAGTCGCCGGAGGGACGGGCCGGCTGTCGAATATCGTGTTCATGGGCATGGGCGAGCCGCTGGCCAACTACAAACGAGTGGTGAACGCGGTGCGGCGCATCACCTCCCCGGCACCGGACGGACTGGGCATCTCGCAGCGCAGTGTCGTGGTCTCCACCGTCGGCCTGGCCCCCGCCATCCGCAAACTCGCCGACGAGGACCTCTCGGTGACTCTCGCTGTCTCCCTGCACACTCCGGACGACGAACTCCGGGATACCCTGGTACCGGTCAACAATCGCTGGCCGGTCGCCGAAGTCCTCGACGCCGCGCGCTATTACGCGGACAAGTCCGGTCGGCGGGTGTCGATCGAGTACGCGTTGATCCGCGACATCAACGACCAGCCGTGGCGTGCCGACATGCTCGGCAAGAAGCTGCACAAGGCTCTCGGCTCTCGCGTGCACGTGAATCTGATCCCGCTGAATCCCACCCCGGGGTCCCAGTGGGATGCCTCGCCGAAACCCGTCGAGCGGGAATTCGTCCGCCGCGTCGAGGCGCAGGGCGTTCCGTGCACGGTGCGCGACACCCGTGGTCAGGAGATCGCCGCGGCCTGTGGTCAGCTGGCCGCCGAGGGATGATCCCGTGCCGGTGCGCCGGAAGGGCCGTTACACAAGGGATTTCGGATCGACTGTCCGGGACCGCAACCCGAACACTCCCAACCCCGCCAGGACCATCGACACCCCCACCACCCACAGTCCCGCGCGCTGAGTCCCGGTCAGGTCGGCGAGCCAGCCGGTGATGTAGGGCGCGGCGAAGCCACTGATGTTGCCGAGGGAGTTGATCAGGGCTATGCCACCGGCTGCGGCGGCGCCGGACAGGAAGGTGCTGGGCAGGGCCCAGAAGGTGGGGAGGGCGGCGAGTACGCCCACCGCGCAGACCGTGACGGCGGTCATGGCGGCGAAGGGATTGTTCAGGTACAGCGCGATCGGGATGGCGAGGCCGCCGATCACGGCGGGCAGGGCCACATGCCATCGACGTTCGCCGGTGTGGTCGCCGTGACGGCCCCACCACACCATCGCCACCGCGCCGATCACATAGGGGATCGCGGTGATCAGACCGCGCTGGACCACCGAATAGTGGGTACCGTACTGCTGCTGGAATCCGGCCACGATGGTGGGCAGGAAGAAGCCGAGGGCATAGAGACCGTAGACGATGCCGGCATAGATGGCGGCGAGTCCGAGAATGCGGGGGTGGGTGAGGGATCGGCGGACCGACCAGTGCTCGGTCCGCTCCACCGATCGCTGCTCATCGGCGAGTTCGGTTGCCAGCCAGGTTCTTTCCTCGGCCGACAGCCATCGCGCCCGCTCCGGCCGGTCGGTGAGGTAGAACCAGGTCGCGACCGCGAGCAGCAGCGCCGGCAGGCCCTGGACGAGGAACATGAACCGCCAGCCGCTGAGCCCGAAAACATTGTCCCCGTACTGGATGATCAGGCTCGACAGCGTGGATCCGAGCGCCGTCGACAGGGGAACCGCGGTCATGAACAGCGCGACGATGCGAGCCCGGTACCGCTGCGGAAACCAGTAGGTCAGATACAGCAGGATGCCCGGGAAGAATCCGGCCTCGGCCACGCCGAGCAGGAAGCGCAGCACGATCAGCGCGGTGTCGTTGGGCACGAAGGCCATTGCGGTGGCGATGATGCCCCAGGTGAGCAGGATCCGCGCGATCCAGCGCCGGGCACCGAACCGGTGTAGCGCCAGATTGCTCGGCACCTCCAGCACCAGGTAGCCGAGAAAGAAGATGCCCGAGGCGAATCCGAACACCGTCTCCGACATTCCGAGATCGGACTTCATACCGCTGGGTCCCGCGAACCCGACGTTCACCCGGTCCAGATAATTGACGAAATACAGCAGGCACAGGAACGGCACCAGCCGAATCGTCACCTTGCGGACTGTCATGGTGGCGATATCGGCGGGCACCTGTCGTACTCTTCGCATTCGGTGTCGGGCAGTCAAATCGGGTCGGGCCGCACATCCACCGGTCGTGGGTGAGGCTCAGTGCGGTGGCACCGGCCCGGCCGGCCCCGTCCGGGCGCGCGGATCCACGACGGCGTCACAGTAGTCGTCGGTGTCGTCGACGACCGGTCGGCGGACGAGGTCGCCTGTCTGTGCCAGCGGCGCCAGCGCCGAAGCGAGGTGGGAGTAGCCCGCCGGGCCGCCGACGGCCAGGTCGATACCGTACGTGCGGTCGGTGCCGGTGACACGGAGATAGATGCGGCAGGTGTCGGCGTCGATGTAGAGGAACCCGGCGAAGGTGTAGTCGTCGGCGAACCAGGGCAGGCCGCCGCCGGTCAGTGGATCGAACAGGCCGAACACGGGCTGGTCACCGGCATCGGCCTGTGCGCTGTAGTCGAATCCGGTATCGACCGCGGCGAGGACGATGTTGCCGTGGCTGTCCCGCGGCCCATGTCGATTGGCCGCCGACAACCGCGCGGCGGCGGGGGCGACGGTGAACTGCGCGTGATCGACGGCGCCGGTGACATCGAGGGACCGGCTCGCGGCCGGACTCAGTTCGTAATCGACCGCGATCGCTGACGCCGTCGCCGTCTCGGGCGAGACCACGATCCGGGCGTGCCCGGCGCCCGCGCGGACCACACCCCGTACTTGGGGCGCGCCGGCAGGGGCGAACGCCAGTGGGAACATCCGGCACAGCAGCAGATCGAACCGGCCGTCGGCCTCGGCGTCGGACATCGAACGACCTCCCTGATCGGCCGGGCCGGTGTCGGCCTCAGCTCAGCAATCCCCGTGCGTACCAGTCTTTTTCGTCGAGTACGCCCGGCAGGGCGAAGAAGTAGCCTCCGCCGAAGGGCTGGACGTAGTCGGTGAGCGGTTCGTCGATCAAGCGGGTCTGGATGGCCTCGAACTGACGCACCACATCCTGCTGGAAGCAGGTGAAGATGTGGCCGGTGGCCATATTACCGTTGGGTTCCACGCCGAGGTCGTAATTGTAGGAGCGGCGCACGAGTTGCTGGCGGGCCGTCTCGGGGGTACGCGGATTGGCCAGGCGGATATGGGAATCCAGCGGGATGACCGAACCCTCGGGGTCGGCCGGATAGTCCGGAGTGTCGAATTCGGCGTTGCCGTCCAGCGGGGCGCCGGAGTCGCGGCGGCGGCCGAACATGTTCTCCTGCTCGTTGATCGAGACCCGATCCCAGAATTCGACCAGCATGCGGATGAGTCGAACCACCTGGTAGGTGCCGCCGCGGGCCCATTCGGGCTCACCGTCACCGGTGCTCCAGATCAGCGATTCGGCCTCGGAGCCGGTGGGATTGGCCGTACCGTCTTTGAAGCCCAGCAGATTCCGCCCGGTACCCGAGGGGCGCGGCGGTGAGTTGTAGCCGTCGATCTTCCAGCGCAGCTGCAGTGCGCCGCGGGTCTGGCGGGTGATGTCGCGCAGCGCGTGGTGCACGGTGTCGGGGTGGTGGCCGCACAGCTGGATCAGCAGATCGCCGTGCATCCAGCGTGGATCGGGGGTGTCGTTGGGGAACGTCCGCATCGGGGTGAGCCGAGCCGGTTTCAGCGCCGCCAGACCGAAGCGACCGTCGAACAGGCTCGATCCCACACCGGTGGTGACGGTCAATCCGTCGGCGATCACCTCGGGGCCGAGAACCGCACTGTCGGAAGGGGGTTCGCCCAGTCCGAGATCGGGTGGGGTGCCGCCCGCGGTGAGGAACCGGGCACGAGCGGTGAGGGTACGCATCGCCTCGGCGAATTCTTTCTTGTTCGCCGCGGTGACATCGAAGGCGGCGAAGCAGGCGGCGTTCTGTTTGGCGGCCGGGCCGGGGGTGAGGATGCCCGACTGGTGGGTGCCGTGGAACGGATAGCTCGACTCGGCCCTGGGCTGCCCTGCCGTCGCGGCCTCGGCATCCTGGTGCACGCCTTCGGCGAGAACACCTGCGGTCAGCGCGGTTCCGGCGGCACCGGCGGCGGCGCCGGAGAGGAAGCGGCGGCGGCTGACGTTCATCGTGAAGCCTTACTGGTCGGGTCGGTCAGTGGGTGAGGGGGACTTCGAGCAACCGAGGAACCCGGGCGAGCTCCTCGAGGGCGGCACCGAGGCGGGCATTCACCGCCTGGCGCGCGGCCTGCGGTGTCTGCGCCGGAGGCCGCTGGTGGCCGTGATCCGAGGTGGCGGCCAGGGCGGCCTGCAGCTCGTCGAGGCGGGTGCGCAGCGCGGCACGCAGTTCGGGCGCTCGTGGGTCGATGAGGGGTGCGAGCTGATCGAGCACCACGCGGGTGACATCGATATCGGCCTGCGTCATCGGATAGGCGGCACCGGCGCCCTGATCGTCGATACCCGAAATGTGGTCGCGCTGGGCGTCTTCCAGGATCTCGTGGGCACGCAGCGGCAGATTCTTCGGATCACCGGCCAGATCGTCGCTGCCCAGATTCTTGCGGATGTTCTCGATATCGCCGCCGAGCCGGTCGATGACGGGCAGCAGCTGCTCGGGCCGCTGGCCGTGCCACAGGCCGTATTCCAGCCGATGCAGACCGGTGAATCCGGGATCGTTCACACCGCCGGGCAGGCCATCGGGCAGACCGGAGACCGCCGTCCCGGCCTCCCCGAAACTGTTGTAGGAGGCGCCCACTCGTTCCCACTCCTGCTGCGCGATCAGCCAATCCGATTGCGCAGCAGCGATATTGCCGACTCGCAGACTGTTGCCCAGCGCGCTGACCGCGCCCGCGAGCCGGGTCAGTACGCCGGAAGCGTAGGCCTGATACGCATCGTTGGGACCGCGCAGATCGTCCTCGGTGACGCGTTTGACCGGCGGGGGAGCATCGCCCACCTGGCCGGTCACCTGCACCGCGGCCGAGGACGTCACCGGCTTGCCCGACATCAGGCATTGGATGGTGTAGCTGCCGTTGTTCAGGGTCGCGGTGAGATCGGCGGTGGTGGCCGGGCCGATCGTCTCGATCTCGCCGACCACCGCACCACCGGAGTTCACCAGATTGATCTCACCGGCCTTGGAGGTCTTGTTCTCCACCGCGAAGGTGCGGGTCCCCGCGGCGGCGGACTTCCATTCGGACGCGCATGAGGAATCGGTGACCGATACGGCCTGGATGGAACCCGACGCACTCGACGGCAGCAGCGCGATCGCGACACCTGCCGCCACCGCGGGAACCAGGACGAGTACGGCGCCGACCAGCACCGGGCGCGGGCCGGCGATTCGCTCCCACCAGTCCGGAGCTGGCGTGGCGTCGGTCTGTGCCGCTGGTACGGCAGCTGCCGCGGGCCGGGCGACCGGCTCCGACGCCGACGCACCCGAGCCGCTGGTCGGCGCCGCCGCGGTGATCGCGGCAGTGGCCGGTGCGGGCTTCGCCGGTGCGGTGCGCCCGGCGCGCACGAACAGGGGGATGACCACGGCCAGGTACACCACCCAGGCCACGACCTGCAGGACGGTCATGCGCGGGGTCAGTTCGGTGATGCCGGTGATGATCGAGACCCACCACGAATTCGGGTCGACATGGGCCGACAGGTCGAAGGCCACCCAGTGCCGCCCCGGCAGAATGCCCGCGTCCTGCAGATCGCCCAGACCGTAGGACAGCACACCCGCGGCGATGACGATCAGCACCAACGCGGTGCGGTTGAAGAACACGCCCAGATTGAGCTTCACCGATTGCCGGTACAGCAGCCAGCACAGCACCACCGCGGCCGCGAAGCCGAGAGCGGCGCCGATCAGTGGGGCGACGGTGGTGCCGGAGGCCTTGACCGCGGTCCAGACGAACAACGTCGATTCCAGGCCTTCGCGACCGACGGCCATGAACGCCGTGACAGCCAGCGCACCCGCGCCGATCGCGGTGGCTCGCGCGACTTCACCGCGCAGATGTCCCGACAGCGAGGCCGCGGTCCGCCGCATCCAGAAGACCATCGCGGTGACCAGGCCCACGGCGATCACGCTCAGCACGCCACCGACGATTTCCTGCCCGGAATTCGACAGCACGCTGGTGGAGTAGGTGAGGACCGCCGCGAAACTCGCCGCGACCGAGACCGCACCGAGCAGGCCCAGCCACACCGGTGTCGAGGAGACCGGGCGTTCGGGCGAAGACGTCTTGCGCACGGCGGCCAGCAGGATCGTCACCACGAGGCCCGCCTCGAGGCCCTCCCGCAGGCAGATCAGCAGATTGGGTACAGCCTCGGCCCAGCTCACCGTCCAAAGGTAAGGCATACCTATAGTGCAGGTCCAATCCTGCCTGCGCGTAGTTTGCGATCATCTGCGCAGGTGGGGGGATATGTACCTATTGTCCTGATGGGTCGCCGGAGTCGCCGGCGTTGTCGACCAATGCGATCGCCTCCTCGACCCTTGTGGTCAGGCCGAACACGCCGCCCCGGCCGCGAACTCGCGCACCTTGTCGTCGAACTTGCGGATATCGCCCGGGTTCACTCGCACTCCGGCACCGATGGCGGCGAAGACGTGGCGCGGATTGAAATGGATATCGGCGATGACCGGTATTGCGGCCCGGCGCGCGATGGTGGGCAGGGTGTCGCAATCGTTTTGCGAGGGCATCGCGATACGCACGATATCGCAACCGGCAGCGGTCAATTCGGCGATCTGCTGCACGGTGGCCTCGACATCGGCGGGGACGGTGGTGGTCATCGACTGCACCGAGATCGGCGCGCCCCCGCCGACCGGCACCGAACCGATCTGGAGACGGCGGCTGGGCCCGCGTGGCCGCAGCGCGGGCGTCGAGGGTCCCGACAGCGAGACGGCGGTCATGGGATCCGCTCCTCGGCCGGCAGCCACTGGATGCAGGCGGCGGCGATACCCTGCGCGTCGAGCCCGCATTCGGCGAGAATCCGGTCGCGGGAGGCGTGGGAGATGAACCGGGTGGGCAGCCCCAGCGCCCGTACCGGGGTGGTGCCGCCGTCGCTCGCGATCGTCCGGGCCAGATGCGCGCCGATCCCGTTGGCCGCGACGCCGTCCTCCACACAGACCGTCAGCCGATGCCGCGCCGCGATGGCGGGCAGGCCCGGATTGATCGGCCACACCCAGCGGGGATCCACGACCGTGGCGCCGAAACCGTTGTCTGCCAGCAGTTCCGCAGCGCGCAGGCAGGCCGATGCCATCGGCCCCACCGACACCAGCAGGACATCCAGGGGCCGGTGCGGGCCGCGATGCAGGATATCCATCCCGTCCATCCGGGTCAGTTGCGGAATATCCTCCCCGGCAGTGGCTTTCGGATAGCGCACGGCCGTCGGCCCGGCGGTCTCCACGGCCTCGCGGAGCAGATCGCGCACTCGTTGGGGGTCCCGCGGACAGGCGATCCGCATACCGGGAACGCAGGTGAGCAATGCCAGATCCCACATTCCGTGATGGCTGGGGCCGTCCGGTCCGGTGATCCCGGCCCGGTCCAGCGCCAGCGTGACCGGCAATTCGTGCAGGGCGATATCGAGCAGCACCTGGTCGATCGCGCGATTGAGGAAGGTCGAGTACACCGCGACCACCGGGTGCATACCCGCCGCGGCCAGCCCCGCGGCCGAGGCCAGCAGATGCTGTTCGGCGATACCGGAATCGAAGACCCGCTCCGGCGCCGACCGGGAGAATGCACCGAGCCCGGTGGGCAGTCGCATCGCCGCGGTGAGGGCCACCACCTCCGGGTGGGCGCGGGCGATGTCGGCCAATTCCGACTCCACCACATCCGTCCAGGTCGGGGCGGCTGGTTTGCGCGGAGAACCGGTCACCGGGTCGATCACACCGCAGGCGTGCATGCGGTCGGCCTCATCGGCCTCGGCCGGCCCGAAGCCACGGCCCTTCGCCGTGATCGCGTGGACGACGACCGGTCCCGGCGCCACCGCGGCCTCGCGCAACGCCGTGCACATCGCACCGATGTCGTGCCCATCGACCGGGCCGATATAGCCGAACCCCAAGGTGCCGAAGATATTTCCGCCATCCGAGCTCCGATCACGCAGTGCGCCCAGATGCTTCGCGAGCGCACCCACGGTCGGATCGTAGGATCGCCCGTTGTCGTTGAGTACCACCACGACCGGTCGTCCGGCCGAACCGAGATTGTTCAATCCCTCCCAGGCGACACCGCCGGTCAGGGCGCCGTCCCCGATCACCGCCACCACCCGGCGATCGTGCTCGCCACGCAGCTCGAAGGCCTTGGCGATACCGTCGGCCCAGGCCAGGCTCACCGAGGCGTGCGAATTCTCCACCCAGTCGTGCGCGGATTCCGCGCGATTGGGATATCCGGCCACGCCACCGGCCTGGCGCAGCGTGTCGAACGCGTGCGATCGGCCGGTGAGCAATTTGTGCGCATAGCTCTGATGTCCGGTGTCGAATACGAGAACATCGGCGGGCGAGCGGAACACCCGATGCAGTGCGATGGTCATTTCGACTGTTCCCAGGCTGGCGCCCAGATGGCCGCCGGTGCCGGTGACCGTCTCGATGAGCCGTGCACGTAATCGTCCGGCCAGCGCGGGCAGTTCGGCCTCCGGCACCGCCGCGAGCGCGTCGGGACCGGTGAAGGCGGCGAACGGGTCCGGCCGGCCTGGTGCGGATTTCATGGCGTGCTCACCTTCCTGGGATGTCGGAATCCGAGTCAGCCGGCCGCGGCGCGGATGGTCTCCCGCAACGAGCCCAGGGTGGCGACCACCGCGGTCGGCTCATATCCGCAGTGCGCCATGCAGTTCGAGCATCGCGGATCGTTACCGCGGCCGAAGGCGCCCCAATCGGTGTCGTCGATCAGTTCCCGGTAGCTGGCCGCGTAGCCGTCGTCGAGCAGATAGCACGGCCGCTGCCAGCCCTTGAGCGAGTAGGACGGGATGGCCCACGCGGTGCAGCCGAAATCGACCTTGCCCTCCAGGAAATCCAGATAGAGCGGAGAGTGGTTGAGCCGCCATTTCTTGCGTCGCCCGTCGGCGAACGCCTTGGCGAACAGCTCGTGGGTCTCGCGCACCCCGAGCCAGTGCTCCTGGTCGGGCGCCTTCTCGTAGGCGTATCCCGGCGCGATCTGCATATGGTCGATCTCGAGTTCGTCGTTGAGGTAGTCCAGAACATCGATCACGTCCTGTGGCGAATCCACATCGAAGAAGGTGGTGTTCGACATCACCCGGAAACCCGCGGCCTTGGCTTGCCGGACCGCGGCCACCGCCTGATCGAACACCCCGTCCTTGCAGACCGAGGCGTCGTGGCGTTCGCGCAGACCGTCCAGATGCACCATCCACGCGAAATTGCGGTGCGGGGTGAACTTGTGCAGATGTTTGGGTAGCAGTACCGCGTTCGTACACAGGAACACGATCTTGTTGCGGTCCAGCAGTTGTTGCACGATCTCGTCGATCTGCGGATGCATCAATGGCTCCCCGCCGGCGATGGAGACCATCGGTGCGCCGCACTCCTCGATCGCGCCGACCGCCTGCTCCACCGGCATGCGTTGCTTGAGCAGGGTGTGTGGATGCTGGATCTTGCCGCAGCCCGCACAGGCCAGGTTGCACGCGAACAGCGGCTCCAGTTCGACGAGGATGGGGAACTTCTCGCGCCGCAGCAGTTTCTGCTTGGCGAGATACGCTCCCAGACGCACGGATTGACGGAATGGCATGGCCATTCAGCTCACCTCCCGAGGCAGGTTGAATCGAACATTTTCTTCGGTCACGGTGATGTCGCGAACCTGAACGGAACCCAGCCCGGACAGGGCGTCGACCAGGTCGTGGACCAGTTGGGGCGGGGCCGAGGCGCCGGCCGTCACGCCGATGCGGCGAGTTCCGGCCAGCCAGCTCAGCTCGACCTCACCGGCGTCCTCCACCAGCTGCGCCGGTACCCCTTCGGTCGCGGCGACCTCGGCCAGCCGCAGCGAATTGGAGGAATTGCGCGAACCCAGCACGAGCACCAGATCCGACTCCCGCGCGATGTCGCGCACGGCGTGCTGGCGATTGGTGGTGGCGTAACAGATGTCGTCCTTGCGGGGCGCGGCAAGGGCCGGAAATCGTTGCCGCAGTACGGCGGCGGTGGCTTCGGCCTCGGCGAGCGCCAGCGTCGTCTGCATGACGTAGGCGACCTGCTCGGGGTCCGGCGGAGTAACGCGCTCGGCGGCTTCGGGATCCGCGACCACCAGCACATCACCGGGTGCCTCACCACGGGTCCCCACGACTTCCTCGTGATCGGCGTGCCCGATCAGGAAGACCGTCTTGCCGGCCGCGGCGAACTTGCGGACCTCGGCATGCACCTTCGACACCAGCGGGCAGGTGCCGTCGACCACCCGCAGCGACCGGCGCTGCGCCTGAAGACGGACCTCCGGTGTCACCCCGTGCGCGGCCAGCACCACCACGGCACCCTCCGGAACCTCGTCGATCTCCTCGACGAAAACCGCTCCACGCCCGGACAATCCGTGCACCACGTGGGTGTTGTGCACGATCTGGCGTCGTACGTAGACCGGTGCGCCGTACCGGTGCAGGGCCTGTTCGACGATCTCGATCGCGCGTTCCACTCCGGCACAGAACGACCGCGGCCCGGCGAGAAGTATCTCGCGCTCGCCGGTCGCCGTCGACCATCGGTCCAGCGCCGGCGCCGCCGCTCGCAGCGCGCGCAGGGCGCGAATTCCGCGACGTACCGTGCCGGGGCGCAGGAGCGGGGCGTCGGGGGTGTCGACGATCGCCCGGACCGCGACGGCTGTTCCGGTCGGAGCATCGGCGGCGAGGAATGCGGTCTCGGTGTCCACCGCGAGCGCACCGGAATCCGCGAGCTCGGCGCGGGCCCGCCCGCTGACGACGCGCTCGGCCGAGAACACCGGTCCCAGCCGCGCGGGCAACCCGAGCCGGAGCAGCTCACCGTGCAGCAACACCGCGGCCGGGCTGGACAATGCGGAACCGTCGCGGCGAATCTCGTCGGCCACCACGAGATCCCCGGGGCGCAGATCTCGGGTCAGCGCACCGGCGACCCCCGCCACCGCGAGCGGGCCCGCGGCGGCGTCGTCGTGGCGGCGTCGTGGCCCGCGGCCCGTGCGCACCACGGGAGCCGACATGGCACCGCGCAGAGCGGCCCATTCCGACCGCAATGGGGCGCAGACGATTCCGGACCGCGTCATACCGTCAGCTCCCGTCCCGCCGGGCGGTGTCGGCGCCGGGCGACGAAGTGAGCCGGGCTCCCGTGCCGCCGGGGGTACCCGCGCCGTTGCCGCGGCTGCGGTGGGTGCTGTGCCCGTTGCCGTTCGATGCCGTTGCCGTCGCCGATGCCGATGCCGTCGGGGCATCCGGTACCGCCGGAACCTGCCGCCGCAGATACCGGCCCAGTGCCCACACCGGGAACACCAGCCGATACAGGTGGTAGTTGATGTAGAAGTCGCCCGGGAATCCGGTACCGGTGAAATGGTCCTCGTCCCAGCCGCCGTCGGGGCGCTGGGTGTCCACCAGCCAGGCGATCCCGCGCTGTGTGGCGGGGGAGTCGTGCTCCTCGGCGGCCAGCAGCGCCAGCAGCGCCCAGGCCGTCTGCGACGGTGTCGACTCACCGCGTCCGATCCATTCGGGTTCGCGGTAGGAGCGCAGATCCTCACCCCAGCCGCCGTCGGGATTCTGCCGGTCCTCCAGCCAGCGCACCGCCGCCCGAATCGCCGTCGACCGCGGGCTCGCCCCGGCCGCGACCAGTGCGGGAACCGCCGCGCCGGTGCCGTAGATGTGATTGGCGCCCCAGCGTCCGAACCAGGAGCCGTCGGCTTCCTGATGGTCGAGTAGCCAGCGCACACCGCGGCGGCATTCGCGCTCACGTCCGCGGCCCAGCACCGCCAGCATCTCCACCACGTGGGCGGTCACATCGGCCGATGGGGGATCGGTGACCGCGCCGAAGTCGCAGAACGGCAATTTGGTCGGCAGCACCGAGGTGTTGTCGGCGTCGAAGGCGCCCCAGCCGCCGTCGGCGGACTGCATCCCGGTCGTCCAGCGCGCCGCGCGCTGCACCGCCGCGTGCACGCGGTCCGGATCCGGATGGGAAACCTGGTGCAGCGCGATGACGATCTCGGCGGTGTCGTCGGTATCGGGATAGACGTCGTTGGCGAATTCGAACGCCCACCCGCCGGGCTCGAGCCCCGGGCGCCGCACCTGCCAGTCGCCACCAGCGGTGATCTGCTCACCCAGCAGCCAATCGGTGGCTCGCAGAACGGCCGGATCATCGCGGGCCACACCGGCATCCAGCAGTGCGGCGGTGGCCAGCGCGGTGTCCCACACCGGGGACTGGCAGGCCTCGAGGCGGCGCACCTCGCCGTCCGGTGTCTGTTCGCGCACCACGAAGCCGTCCAGCCCCTCGATGCCCGCGCGCATCGCCGGGTGATCCAGGGAGTAGCCCTGAAGGTGCAGTGCCAGTAGCGAATACACCCACGGTGGCTGGATTCCGCCCCAGCCGCCGTCGGCCTCCTGGCGGGCCAGGATCCATTCGGCGGCGCGGCGCATCGCATGCTCGCGCACGACATTGCGTGGCAGTTTGGCGTAGGCGTGCAGCACGGTGTCGACGCGCTGGAAGACACCGGCCAGCGTGGTGATCGACGCGTGCGGTTCCGGACCGGAACCGGTGCGCAGTTCGTCGATGCCGAACGGCAGCGGACGGCACGGCCGCAGGGTCGCGACGACGGTCAGCGGAACCACCGTCTGGCGCGCCCAGCAACCCCAGTCGTAGATGTTGAGCGGGAACCAGGACGGGAACAGGATCAGTTCCGGTGGCAGATTCGGCAGATCGTCCCAGGACCACAGTCCGAACAGCGCCAGCCAGATCCGGGTGAACACCCGGCTCGCCTCGATACCGCCGCCGGCGCGGACGAACTCGGCGGCCGCGCGCATGTGCGGAGCGGCCGGATCGTCGCCGGCCAGCCGCAGCGCCACCCAAGCCTCGGCGGTGGTGGACAGATCGCCGGGGCCGTCGTGGAAGGTGGCCCAGGTGCCGTCGGCGCGTTGTTGCGATCGAATCCATCGCGCGGCCGGGACGGTCACTTCGGGTGTGGCGATGCCCAGGAATTCCCGCAACAGCAGATCCTCGGCGTCCATCGTCACATTGGTGGCCAATTCGCCCTTCCACCAGCCCTGTTCGTGCTGGGACGAGCGCAGCGACCCGACCGCCGCGGCGGTGGCCGCGGCCACCGCCGCCAGATCGACTCCGGCGCCGGGAGATTCGGCCGCCGCCGGGCGCCGCGCCGCCTTGCCGGTGTGGGTGACTGTCATACCTATGCACTCCGTTCGACGATGAAATCCGCCAGGCGATGCAGTTCCCGGCGGTAGCGGGGATCGATGGCGGCACTGTCGAGTGCGCGCTGTGCGGCCCGCACCCGGCGGCCGGACTCGGCCCGTGCCCAGCGTCGTCCGCCCGCGGTCTCGACCATGTCCGCGGCGGCGCGCAGTTCGGATTCGGCGGGGTCTCCGCTCTGCGCCAGCCACTGTGCGAGCGCGCGACCGGCGGGGCGCCCGGATTCCAGGCTCCACGTCACCGGTAGCGACTTCTTGCGCGAGCGCAGATCCGAGAACACCGGTTTGCCGGTGACCTCCGGATCGCCCCAGATGCCGA
The DNA here is from genome assembly GCF_040679495.1 of Nocardia sp. NPDC052254. Lineage (NCBI taxonomy): Bacteria > Bacillati > Actinomycetota > Actinomycetes > Mycobacteriales > Nocardiaceae > Nocardia > Nocardia sp. NPDC052254. Next base: position 609,243 of record NZ_JBFAUW010000003.1, read on the forward strand.
GCAGATCGTCGACCAGCTGGAAGGCCAGCCCGATCTCGGAACCGTAGGTCTGCAGCGCGCTCACGGTGACCGGCGGCGCCTCGGCCAGGACGGCGCCGACCGCCACGCTCGCCGACAGCAGTGCCGCGGTCTTCCCGGCGGCCATGTCGACGCACTCGGCGAGGCGAACGTCGTTGCGGCGCTCGAAGTCCACATCGGCGGCCTGACCCCGGATCAGGTCCTGGGTGGCCCGGCCGACCAGCAGTGCGGCGGGAACGGCCTGCGGGGAACCCGATTCGAGCAGCACCTCGTGGGCCAGCGACAGCATCGCGTCCCCGGCCAGCACGGCCACCGCATCCCCCCACACCGCCCACACCGTGGGCCGATGGCGGCGGGTGGCGTCGCGGTCCATGAGATCGTCGTGCACGAGGGAGAAGTTGTGCACCAGTTCGACCGCCACGGCTCCGGGGACCGCGCGGCGTTCGTCGCCCCCGGCGGCGCGCGCGGCCAGCATGGCCAGCCGCGACCGGACCGATTTGCCGCTGTCCGCCGTCACGGTCCGGCCGTGCTCGTCGCACCAGCCGAGGTGATAGGCAACAACCGGCCGGATCGCGTGGTCGAGCCGTCCGACAGCGTCGAACAGCGCCGACCGGACGGCATCGCCGTCGGCATCGACCGTGGACAGGGTGGTTACCGTCATCTGATCACCTCCGATATCCGCGTGCGGGGTTGGGGTGTGTCTGCCTGCCTGCCGGTGCCGCTGCGGGGCGCGATGCCCGCCAGATGTGAAATGACCTCTGCCGCAGCGGATTCACCACTGCGGACAGCTCCTTCCATCGTGGCCGGCCAGCCGGTGTCGGTCCACGCCCCGGCCAGTACCAGACCGGGCAGCCCGGTCGCCGCGGGCGGGCGCAGCCGCGCGGTACCCGGTGCCGGGCGGAAGGTCGCATGGGGTTCGCGGGTGACGAAGAAGTCGACCACTCGCGCGTCGCGGGCGGTGGGAAACATGTGTTCGAGCGCGGGCAGGAAATCTCGGCGCAGGTCGGCGACCGGGCGATCGATGAATTCGTCCGCGGCGGAAACCGATACGGCCAGATACTGCGCGCCCCCGGGGACCGTGCCGCGCGAGTGCGGCGCCGCGGGGGCACCGCCGGTGCGCCCCACGGGCATCCCGGTGGCCAGTCCCGATGCGGCGGTCCGGTCGAACACCCACTGGACCACCGTGCCGATGCCGGCGTGCAGTGGTTCGCGCATCACCGGGCGGTCGTAGACGACGTGGATGTTGACGATCGGGGAACTCCCCAGCGCCTCGGCCCAATTCGCGGGCAGGTCGACCGCGTCGGCGGGCAGCAGCGACCGCGCCGCGGCCGCGGGCACCGCGGAGACGACGGCGTCGGCGATGAACTCGCTGCCCCCGGCACGCAGCGACCACCCCTCGGCCCCGTAGTGGATGGCCGTGACCTTCTCATGCGTCACCGTCACGCCGGCGGCGGTGAGCGCGGCGCGCGCGGCCTCACCGTGCAACTGCCGCAACGGAATCCGTGACCAGCCGATATCTGCCGCGTCGGACTCGGTGAGCAGGCCGATCCGGAAAACGGTGGCCGCCAGTGCCAGTGATACATCATCGGCGCGGGCGTTGAGGGTGGCGATTCCGACCAGATCCCAGAGACTGTCGATCGCGTCCTGATGCTGACCGTGTGCGCGCAGCCAGTCCCCGAAACACGCGGCGTCGGTGCGGGGATCGCCGGAGTCCACCGCCCGCAGGGCAAGAGCCGCCCGGACGAATCGCAGCCGCGCGCCGGGCGACAACCACGGATAGCGCAGCAGGGCCCGGCTCAAATGCAGCGGCGCCGGTAGCGGCAGCCGCCGCAGTCGTCCCGTGCGACCGCCACCGGACACCGGAATGTCGAGTCGCGATTGCACAAACACCGAATCTCGGACATCCAGCCGGTCCAGGAGTGCGAGATATCGCGCACAGCACCGCAGGAAGACGTGCTGCCCGTTGTCCACCCACAGTTCGCCCCGGGGAAACGAATGGGTCAGCCCGCCCAGCCAGGGCCGGGATTCGAACAGCCGCACGGAATATCCGGCGTCCGCGCAGCGCAGGGCCGCGGTGATCCCCGCGAGACCACCGCCCACCACGGCCACCGGTGTCGTCATCGGGAGCCCCGCCCCAGCGTCGCCATCGAGTACTGCAGCAGCGCACCGGAAGCCACGCGGGTCTTCTCCCGCCCGCTCAGCGACAGCCGGCGATCGTAGACGGCAACCGGATTCGCGTGGATGCGCGCATTGAGTCGTCGGTAGATACCGGCCATGGCCGCACAGCACGCGGCACTGCGGCCGTCCAGATGCGGAACCAGCCGCAGGCCGAGGCAGTACCAGTTCTCCGCGCGTTCGGTGGCCGCGCGGATCAGGGCCGCGAGCCCGCCGTCGGGATCGTCGAGTGCGCCGGTGGCATCGAGTTCGAGCCGGACGCCGTGGTGGCGCAGATCGTCGGTCGGCAGATACACCCGGCCGTTGATCAGATCCTCGCGGATGTCGCGCAGGATATTGGTCTGCTGCAGGGCGATTCCGAGCTGATCGGCATACACCGGCGCGGCTGGATCGCCACTCGAACCGAAGATGGACAGGCACAGCCGGCCGACCGCACCGGCCACGCATCGGCAGTAGTGGGTCAATTCGTCGAAGTCGGCGTAGGTGACACCGTCGACATCGGCTTGCACACCGTCGATCAGTTCACCGAAGGCGCCCATCGGGACCGGATACCGGCGGGCGGCGTCGATGACCGCGAACAGCACCGGGTCGTCGGTGCCCGCACCACCGGCGACCCGGTCCAATTCCTTGCGCAGCAGGGTCAATCCCTCCGTCTTGACGGCGAGTTCGCCCTGTTCGTCACCGATGTCGTCGATGCGCCGGGCCAGCGCGTACAGCGCACACAGCGCCGCGCGCTTCGGCGGGGGCAGCAGCCGGATGCCGTAGTAGAAGTTCTTGGCCTCGGTGCGGGTGATCTGCTCACAGGTCGTGTATGCCTGCTCGGTGGTGGGTGCGGCGGCGATGCTCACTGCGGCACCACCGTCGCTTTACCCAGCAGGGTGACCATCGAGGCCACGGTGTCGACGTGCCGGGGACGCACGGGCCGGCTCCAGACATCGCCCTCGGCGGTCCGCAACGCACGCGCGGTCGCGCAGCCGCCCGCGATGTATCCGGCCACGGCGATCCGCGCCCATCCGGTCAGCCGTGCCACCAGCGGTGGACCCGCGTCCAGCAGCGCCTCGCAGCGGTCGACCTGGGTCAGGATCACGGCACGGCAGGCCGGATCGCCCGGTCCACCGGTGGCCAGGCTCGCTTCGGCCACTCCGGCCTCGGTGAGGTCGAGTTGCGGTAGGTAGATACGGTCGGCCGCCAGGTCCTCGGCGACGTCTTGGCAGTGTTCGAGCACCTGCAGCGCCGAACACACCTGATCCGACAGCGCGACGTTCTCCGGCGTGGACTGATCGAATACCGCGAGGACCAAACGACCCACCGGATTCGCCGACAACCGGCAGTAGCCCAGCAGATCGTCGAAGGTGGCGTAGCGGCCGACCCGCTGATCGATCAGATTGGCCTCGACCAGCTCTTCGAATGCCACCTGTGGCAGATCGCAGGCCGTCACCGTCGGGGCGAGCATCTGCAGGATCGGATCGGCGGGTGCGTTGCCGTGCCACAACCCGGCCAGCTCCGCCCGCAGCGCCACCAGCTGCGACACACGATCGCCGGGGGCTTCGTCGCCGATTTGGTCGATTAGTCTGGTGGCGGCGTAGACCGCGTGCAGATGGCGGCGTGGTTCGCGCGGCAACCAGCGCAGCGCGACGGGGAAGTTCTCATCCTTTTCGCGGGCCCGCAGCCAGCGGGCCGGGGCTGTCGCTGCGTCCATGATTCGATGGTGAACGCTCCACCGGGCTCAAATCTTCAACCCGCGAAGTGATTCCGCTGGGTGTTTTTTGTATCGGGACGATAATCGAGCCGGAGAGGACTCGAATGAGCGAACCCCATGGTGAAATTCCGATAACACCGGAAGCGCTCGACCAGCTGTCGGAGGAACTCGACGCTAAGATGCCCGATCTGCTGGACGAGGTCCGGGACTTGCTGGCCGCCGAGTGGCCGGACTACGCGCGCTATCTCGATGAGCATCGCGCCGAGGTCGCCGAGGTCGGTGTGCTGTTCGTGCATCGGCTGCTGCACCTGGCCGAACACGGTCCGCATCATGCCGGTGGCGCGGGTGCGGACCTGGTGCCGCCGACACAACTGGTATTCGAGCAGGTGGGCCGCCAGCAATTGCAGGAGGGCCAGGAGCTGTCGGATCTGCTCGCCGCCTACCAGGTCGGGGCGCGGGTGGCCTGGCATCATGTCGCCGAAACCGCACTGAAACTCGATCTCGGCTCGGAAGTCCTGGCAATTCTCGCCGAGGCGGTCTTCGCATTCGTCGACGAATTCTCCACCGCCTCGGCACATGGTTATGTGTCCGAACAATCGGCTTCCAGCGCCGCCCGCGAACGACATCGTGAGGAATTGGCGGAATTGTTGCTGTCCGGGCGCTCGGACACCAACGCGGTGCGGCTGGCGGCCGAACGAGCGGGGTGGCAGGTACCGGGTGATGTGGCGGTGGTGCTGGCCGATCCGGAGGATGCGCGAGCCTGTGGCGTGGTCGAACATCTCGGGCATCAGTGCCTGCCGATTCGTCGCGACGACGCCACCGGTGCGATCGTGCCGCTGCCCGGCGGGCGGCCGGACCGGTTGATCTCGACATTGCGTGACTGTCATGTGGTGATCGGTCAGCCGCTCACCGTGGATCTGCTGCCGGCGGGGATGCGGATCGCGCGCACCGCCCTGCGGCTGCGGCGGACGGGAGTGTTGAGCGGCAGTCCGGTGATCGTGGCCGACGAACTCGACACCATCATCGCCAACCGCGACGAATGGCTGATGGAAACCCTGCGCCGTCAGGTACTGCACCCGGTGCTGGAACTTCCGGACAGCAAACGGGATCGGCTCGTGGAGACGTTGCGGAGCTGGCTGTGGCATATGGGCGATCGCCACGCGATGGCCGACGAACTGCACATCCACCTGCAGACCGTGCGCTATCGGATGGACCGGTTGCACGAGGTCTTCGGCGACAGACTCGACTCACCGCGCGAGCGCGCACGCATGTATCTCGCTCTGACCTGGGACGACCGTTAAGTGGGCGCCGGGGTCTCCGGAAGGGTGACGGTGAACCGCGCGCCGCCACCGTCGCGCTCGCCGACCTCGATCCGGCCGCCGTGTCGGGCGACGACATCGGCGACGATCGCCAGACCCAGTCCGGCGCCGCCGTCGTCGCGGCTGCGGGCATCGTCGAGACGAACGAAGCGCTGGAAGATACGGTCGCGATCGGCGGCGGCGACACCCGCGCCGTCGTCGCACACCTCGAGCACGGCGTCGCCGGCACCGTGTGCGACCCGGACCGAGACCGTGCCGGTCGCATGGCGCTGTGCGTTGTCGAGCAGATTGTTCAGTACCCGTCCGAGCTGAATTCGGCTGCCGGGCACCGTGATCACGGTGCGCGATTCCGGCAGTTCGAAGGTCGTGGGATGGCGGTCGCCGGTGCGGTGCGCGAATTCCTCGCGCACCAGCCGTACCAGATCGACCGAATCGCGGCGGGGCTGCTCGCCCGAATCGAGACGGGCCAGCATCAGCAGATCGGCCGCCAGATTTTCCAGCCGGATCGTGTCGTCGAGGACACCATCGATCTCGAGCAGTTCCGGATGTGCCTGGGCCACTTCCAATTGGGTGCGCAGGCTCGCGATCGGACTACGCAACTCGTGCGCGGCGTCGGCGATGAATCGGCGTTGTCGCGCGGCAGCGGATTCCAGTGCCGACAAGGTGACATTGGTGGTGGCGGCCAGCCGCGCGATCTCGTCGCGGGCGGCGGTCTCGGGCACCCGGCGCGACAGATCGCCGTCGACGATCTCGGCCAGTTCGGAGCGGATCGCCTCCACCGGGCGCAATGCGCGCCGCGTCACCAGCCAGGTCACCAGCGCCACCACGAGCAGCAGCGGCGCCAGCCCGAGCAGCATGGCATCGCGTACACCGGCGACCGCCTTGTCGGTGGTGGCCAGTGATGCCGCCGCGTAGACGGTGACCGGTTGTCCGCCCGGGGTCGTGACCGGTAGCGCCGCAACCCGGAATTCGTGGTCACCGGTGTCGGAGTCGGCCACCGGCAGCCGCATGTCGCGCAACGTGATCCGGTCGCCGATGGAGCCGGTGGCCGCCGGGATGCCCGGCGTACCGCCGGCTGGGGCGCGGGTGGCGGCTTCGTCCGGCCGATCGCCCGAGTCGTCGTCGATCTCGTCGTCCAGATCGTCGTCATCGTCGGTGTCGTCATCGTCGTCATCGTCGTCGTCACGGTCGTCGGACTCGTCACCGGATTCGGCACGGGCACTGTGGCTTTCACCCGCGGTGCTCGCGACCATGATGGGATACGGCGGCAGATCGTCGTCGGCCGCCAGTACGGTGCCGGTGGCCGAAACCACCTGAACCGGTTGGTGATCGGCATCGGGCAGGTTCAGGCGTCCGAAATCCACCCCGGCCGCGATGCGAGTGGCGACGGCACGCGCACCCGCTTCCGCCTGCAGACCCGCACTGTCGACCAGATTGTGCCGCAATACCGTCAGCAGGGCCGTCCCGGCTGCGATCAGGGCCGCCGCCACCACCAGAGTCGCCGCGACGGTGGTGCGCGAACGCACCGAATGCCACCAGCGCAACCGTGCCCGCCACCACGCGGGCAGCTCAGCCATGCGCGGCCACCAGCCGATATCCGGCACCTCGAACGGTGAGGATGGTGCGGCAGCCGAACGGTGTGTCGATCTTGCGGCGCAGTGCGCTGATGTACACCTCGACGATATTCGGGTCACCGGTGTACGCGAAGTCCCAGACGTGATCGAGGATTTCGGATTTCGACACAATCTGCCCGGCGTGCAGCGCGAGCTGCTCGAGCACCGCGAATTCCTTCGCGGTCAGCGTGATCGGCTCGTCGCCCCGCCGGCAGGCATGGGTGGCCGGGTCCACCAGCAGATCGCCCACCCGGACCACGGGCGCGCCGCCGCGGGTACGCCGGCGCAGCAGGGCCCGAATGCGTGCCAGCAGAACGACATAGGAGAACGGTTTGCACAGGTAGTCGTCCGCGCCGGTGTCGAGTCCCTCGGCCTCGTCGTATTCACCGTCCTTGGCGGTCAGCATCAGGACCGGGGTGTCGTCGCCCTCGGCGCGCAGCGTCGCGCAGATCCGATAGCCGTTGATGCCCGGCAGCATGATGTCGAGCAGGATCAGATCGTAGGCCGCGGTGCGTGCCAGGTGCAGTCCTTCGGTGCCGTCCAGTGCGACATCGGTCGCGAAGCCTTCGGCTGCGAGACCTTTGGCGAGAGTGTCGGCCAGCCGTTTCTCGTCCTCCACGATGAGCAGGCGCATGCGCTTCAGCTTCGCAGATTCTTCCTGAAGGGAATTTCAGGAAGCTTCAGCGTTGCTTCAGGTCGGTGCTGCGAAAGTGGCTTCGCCGTCGAAAAAGCCACTCGCACAGGAGGAACCACCATGACATCGATACTGCGCCGAGTTCGCGACGGACTGCGCTGGCTGCTCGTCGGCGCCGCTGCGTTCGCGGTCGTGGCGGCCGCGGGCCTGGGCCTGGGCATCGGCACCGGAGTGTTCGACGACTCCCGCCATCGGGTGGAGTTCTCTCCCTTCGGTTATGCCGCTGCCGCCGCACCCGCCGCCGCCCCCACGATCGATCGGAATCGAGCCGAGGACGTGGCCCGAGGTGCGGTCCCGGATGCCCGGGTACTGTCCGCGGAACTGGAGTCCGACGGCCCGAAACCGGTCTGGGAGGTGGATCTGCGCGCCGCGGACGGCCGTGAAGTGGAGGTGACCATCGACGCGGTGGATGCCGCGGTGCTCACCGTCGAACCCGACGACGACTGATCCCGATCGAAGCCGGCGCCGCCCGCTCAGCCGGTGAACGCGTGTGCCACCGCGTAACCCAGCAGGGCGGCGCCGAGCCCGGCCACCACGCTGATCATGACGTTCATCGCCGCATGGAACATGGCGCGCTGCTCGAGCAGCCGCACCGTCTCGTAGCCGAAGGTGCTGTAGGTGGTGAGCGCACCGCAGAAGCCGATGCCCAGCAGGGCGAGCAGCGAGGAACCGGCCGCCGCGCCGGTGAGTGCGCCCAGGATCAGGCAGCCCACGATGTTGACCGTCAGTGTCCCCCAAGGGAACAGACTGTCGTGACGTGCCTGCACGAAACGATCGGTGAGGTAGCGAGCGGGCGCCCCGATCATCGCGCCGAGCAGAACCAGAACGACAGTCATCGCGACTCCCGTCGAATCTGCTTGCGCAGGAACACCATCCGTGCGGCCGTAACGCCCGCCAGCACGGCCGCCAGTGCGCACACCAGGGTCGCGGCCAGGTAGACGAACGCCAGCCCCGCCGAGCCGGGCTCGAGCAGACCGCGGATCTCGACCGCATAGGTGGAGAAGGTGGTGAACCCACCCAGAAAACCCACGCCGACGAATGGGCGCACCAGCCGGTGCGCCGCCCACACCTCGGTGATCAGCACCATCAGCACGCCGATGGCCAGGCAACCGAGCACATTCTCGGTGAAGGTCCCCCAGGGAAACTGGCCGGGACGGGTGGGCAGCACGCGGGACAGGCCGTAGCGCGACAGACCGCCCAGCCCGCCGCCGACAGCGATCACGGCCAGTACGGCGCCGTGTTCGCGGATCAGCTCCCAGCGCTCAGCGGGCATGTGCAGGTCCACATCGGGATCGGTCGGCTCGGGATCGGCGGGCTTCGTCGCGGGGGCGGAGCGGGCCGGGGAACGACGCAACTCGGTCAAGGACAGACTCCTACTCGAACAGCACTCATCGAACAGATCTCGAGTAGGGACTGTTGGCGATCATCGGATCACGGTTGTTCCGGCCGACCGCCGGAGTGGCGAGCCCCACCACCACATCGGACAGGATAGCGGGTGCGCCCTGGAGCGCACCCGCACGGTATCCGGCGGCGTCATGCCCGCGGCGTGGCACTCCGCTCGGTATCGACGACCAGTGGCGCGAGTGCGGACGACCGCATTCGCGCGACCAGGACGGTCACCGGCCGGGCGAGCAGGAGGCTGACCGCGGTCGCCACCGGGACGGCCAGGATCGCGGAGGCCAGCACATCGTGTGGATAGTGCCCGCCCACGTAGACCCGGCTGAACGCCAGCACGACCGCGAACGCCGTCGTGATCCAGCCCAGGCGGCGGTTCAGCAGAAACAGCGCCGCGACGGTGGCCGCAGCCGTGGTGGTGTGCCCACTGGGGAACGAGTAGTCGCTCGCCACCGGGCATTCTTCGAGAATGTAGGCGGTGGGCACTCCCCGGCACGGCCGCGGTTCGGCGACGATCACCTTGACCACCTCGGCGACCAGGTAGGCCACCACCACACTGACCGGCGCCAGCAGCGCCAGCGCCATCGACCGATCGTCCCGGCGCCGGGCCGACCACCAGCCGATCACCATGAGCACCGCGAAGATACCCAGGCCCACATCCGTCCACCAGAGCATCGCATCGTTGAGCCAGCGGGTGTGCTCGGCGAAATCGGTGATGGTCGTGAACAGCGGGCGATCGAATCCGGGGCCGCCCGATGCGATCGGGGCCGGGGAGGGGGTCGTCAACGCATATCCGATCTGATCGGCCCGGCGGTGCCGGGGCAGAGTGGAAGGAAAGGTGCTGTGCTCATTTCTACCGTGTTCGCCGGATGTCCACCTGCCCGCCCATCGGAGTCGGCCGGGCGGACATCTCCATCGCCCGGATCCTGCCGTGCCGCCGGTGACCGGCCGAATGCCGGCGCCGCCCGCCGGAGCCGGATGACAGATTCGCGGGCGCGGTGCCATACGCTTGGGATATGACCGAATCCGCCCCCGCCACGCCGCGCATCGGCTACGTCCCGGGCGTCACCGTCGCCAAGTGGGCGCGGGTGTGGGCGGAGCGATTCCCCGGCACTCCGCTGGAACTGGTCGCCGTACCGCAGGCGCGGCAGCGGGAAGCGCTGGCCGAGGGGCAGATCGACATGTGTTTCGTACGGTTGCCGATCGTTCGGGACGGGCTGCACGCGATTCCGCTGTATCACGAGGTCGCGGTCGCGGTGGTGCCCAAGGACCATCCGGTCGCGTTGTTCGACGAGGTGAGTCTGGCCGATCTCGACGGTGAGCGCATGCAGGACGCATCGGATCTCGACGATGTCGCGGCCACTGTGGAACTGGTGGCGGCGGTCGGTGGTGCGGCCGTCGTCCCGCATTCACTGGCGCGGCTGCATCACCGCCGCGACCTGATCTACCGGCCCCTCACCGACGTCGATCCGACGCAGATCGCGCTGGCGTGGCCGATCGATCATCCGGGGGAGTTCGTCGAGGAGTTCATCGGCATCGTGCGCGGGCGTAGTGCCGGAAGTTCGCGCACCGCGGGCGAGCGTGATCGCCGGGGCCGCGACGAGACTCGTGGACGGACCGGAAGCGGTGCGGGACACGGTGATCGGCAGCGTTCGGGTGGTGGCGCGAAACAGGGTTCCGGGCGCCGGGACGGAAAGCCCCGCGCGGGCGGTACTCGCGGCCCACGCAAACGCCGCGGTCGCTGAGGTCGGTGACCTCAGCGACCGCGGCGTCGGTATGCGGTGCGGCGACCGGTCAGCGCGGCTTGCGCGAGATGATCGAATCGCGGATCAGGATGCCGGACAGAGCCACGGCGAATCCGATCAGGAAGATGTAGCCGGTCCAGCCGCTACCCGAGGAGGCGCCCTGCTGGTTCTCGAACAGCATGGCGAGCAGGATCACCACGACGACCCATCCGGCGACACGGAAGGTGCGCCGCGACTCACCACTCCAGCCCCAGGCCGCGGAGGGAACCTCGGCGGGATCGATCTTGGTGACGACGCCGGCGCTCTTGGCGGGTTCCAGTTCGGTGTCGGCCACGTTCGCTCCCATCATTTCCGTCTTCGCTGCGTCCCGCGTACATGTCGCACGGCGAGGTCCGCAGGTCGTGAAGGTGACTGTCGAGAATATGTTTGCATACGACCGGCCGTCGTAGCCAGTGGGGTGACGCCCGCGGCGATTCCGGAGTGGACAATGGGTAGGTGTCCGACATCGTGAAAGTTCTACTGCTCGGCAGCACCGGCTCCATCGGCACCCAGGCATTGGAGGTCATCGCCGCCAATCCGGATCGGTTCCAGGTGGTCGGACTGGCCGCCCGCGGCGGCAATACCGACCTGCTCGCCGAACAGATCCGTGCCACCGGGACCGACAACGTCGCCGTCGCCGATCCGGCCGCGGCCGCGAAACTCGGTGTGGCCCTTGCCGGTCCGGACGCGGCGACCGAGCTCGTCCGCCGCACCGATGCCGATGTGGTGCTCAATTCCCTCGTCGGAGCACTGGGCCTGCGGCCGACGCTGGCGACGCTCGAGTCCGGCCGGCGGCTGGCACTGGCCAACAAGGAGTCACTGGTCGCCGGTGGCAGCCTCGTCACCCGCGCCGCCGCACCCGGTCAGATCGTCCCGGTCGACTCCGAGCATTCGGCGATGGCGCAATGCCTGCGCGGCGGCCGTGCCGACGAGGTCGCCCGGCTGGTGCTCACCGCGTCGGGTGGCCCGTTCCGGGGCTGGAGCACCGAGGACCTCGACTCGGTGAACCCGGCCCAGGCCAAGGCCCACCCGACCTGGTCGATGGGCCTGATGAACACCCTCAACTCCGCGACTCTGGTCAACAAGGGCCTGGAGCTGATCGAGGCGCACATGCTGTTCGGTATCGATTACGACAAGATCGATGTCACCGTGCATCCGCAGTCGATCGTGCATTCGATGGCGACCTTCACCGACGGTTCGACCCTCGCCCAGGCCAGCCCGCCCGATATGAAACTGCCCATAGCCCTGGCGCTGGGCTGGCCCGACCGGGTCCCCGGCACCCTGGCCCCGCTGGACTTCGGCACCGCCTTCAACTGGGAGTTCGAACCCGTCGACAACGAGGTGTTTCCCGCCGTCGAACTGGCCCGCACGGCCGGTGCGGCCGGTGGCAGTGTGACCGCGGTCTACAACGCCGCCAACGAGATCGCGGTGCAGGCATTCCTCGACGGCGCGCTGCGTTTCCCCGATATCGTCCGCACCGTCGCGCGCGTCGTCGAGTCGGCCGACCGCTGGGCCGCCGAACCCAGTACCTTGGATGAGGTGCTCGCGGCGGACGCGTGGGCGCGACAGCGTGCGCGCACGCTCGTGAGCAACTGATTCAGGAGGGTTCCACACCGCATGGGCTTCGCGATCGGATTCGTGCTGTTCGCCCTCGGCATCACGGCATCGGTGGCGCTACACGAATGTGGCCACATGTGGGCGGCGCAAGCCACCGGCATGCAGGTGCGCCGCTACTTCGTCGGCTTCGGGCCGAAGGTGTTCTCGTTCCGCCGGGGCGAGACCGAATACGGGCTCAAGGCGCTGCCGCTGGGTGGTTTCTGCGATATCGCGGGGATGACCGCGCTGGACGAGGTCCCGCCCGAGGAATTGCACCGCGCGATGTACCGCCAGGCCACCTGGAAGCGCCTGGTGGTCATGTTCGGTGGTATCGCCATGAACTTCCTGCTCGGCTTCCTGCTGATCATGGTGCTGGCGGTGGGCTGGGGACTGCCGCGACTGGATTCGCCGCCGGCCACCCAGATCTATCCGGTCGGCTGCGTCGCCGCGCAGAAGCCCGATGGTTCGTCCGCGCCGTGCACCGGGCCCGGACCGGCCGAGCGGGCGGGACTGAAGCGTGGTGACCTGGTCACCGCGATCGACGGCAAACCCGTGCGCACCTGGGACGATTTCCGCTCGATCACCGAGAAGGCCACCGGTCCGGTCGTCTACACGGTGACCCGCGACGGCCAGAGCCTGCAGATCCCGGTCACCCCGGAAAGGGTGGCCACCTATCCGGTGAAGCAGGGTGCCACCAGCGATTCCGATCGGGTCACCGAACCGGTGTACGCGAGCAAGGTCGGTGTGGCGCAGGATGTGTACCAGCCGGTCAAATACAACGTGCTCGCGGCGGTTCCCGCGTCGGCGGCCTTCACCGGCGACATGTTCGGCCGCACCTTCGCCTCGCTGGCGCAGATGCCGAGCAAGGTGGTGAGCCTGTGGCACGCCGTCACCGGCGGTCAGCGTGACGCCGACACCCCCGTCAGTGTGTACGGCGCCAGCAAGATCGGCGGCGAGACCGCCGAGCACGGCAAATGGAACGCGTTCATCCTGGTGCTGGCGAGTCTGAACTTCTTCCTGGGCGCGTTCAACCTGCTGCCGTTGCTGCCACTGGACGGCGGCCACATCGCGGTGGTGATCTTCGAGAAGCTCCGTAATATGTGGCGCAACCGCAAGGGCCTGCCCAACGGCGGTCCGGTCGATTACATGAAGCTGCTGCCCGCGACCTACGTGGTGGTGGTGATCGGCGGCGCGTACATGATCCTGACCCTGGCCGCCGACATCATCAACCCGATCAAGCTCTTCCCGTAGCGTCCGCCCGCCGGCATCACGAATCGGCCGGGAGGGTCCGGCGGGGGTACCGCCGGCCGCACCGGTGCCCGCCGCGGTCGGCGCGATGATTCGTTGTCCCGGAACGTGATCCGGTGCCGGATGGGCGCGATGCGCCCCTGGTTCCGGCCGAGCGGTCGAACCATCGCTGCGGGTGCGTCGGCGAATCCGTAGCGAATGCCTGCGCGGATTGTGCCCGCGGGCAGTGGCGTTCGCGGAATTGCGTTCCGGTGCGTCGGAATTGAGGTGCGAGGCAAAGGATGTCGGCAACGGTGGTGCCGGGCGCGACGGGGGCCGACACTGGTCGAGGTTCGAGCGTCGGCGCTCGCGCCCCTCGTCGTCTATCACACCTTGGGAGCCGTCATGACCGAGTCCGTCATCCAACTACCCACCCTGGGCGAATCGGTATTCGACACCTACGACCGCATTCGCAGCCGCGGCCCGGTGGTTCCGGTCACGCTGCCCGGCGACGTCGCCGCCTGGGCGGCGGTGAGCCATCGCGCGGTGAGTGAACTGCTCGCCGCGGACGGCACCTTGTTCAGCAAGAACGCCCGCAATTGCCCGGCGCTGCACGACGGCACCGTTCCCGCGGATTGGCCGATGCGCGCGCTCACCGATATCGACCACATGCTCAATCTGGACGGTGCCGACCACCGCAGGCTGCGCAAGACCATCGGGCAGGCGTTCACTCCGGCCCGGGTGGCCGCGATGGAACCGCGCATCCGGCAGATCGCGAACGAACTGATCGACCAGTTCGCCACCGAGACAGGGGAAGTCGACCTCATCTCGGCCTACACCACACCGCTGCCGGTCCGGGTGATCTGCGACCTGTTCGGCGTGGAGCAGGCCGACGAACCGAAGATCCGCGACTGGGTGGTCACCATCACCTCACCCGTGGCGACCGGAGAGCAGACCGCTGCCGCGATGGGGGCCATGGTGGCCCACATGGGCGCTCTGCTGGAGGCGAAACGCCGTGTGCCGGGCGATGATCTGACCTCCGCGCTGCTGGCGGCCAACGCCGACAACGATCTGACCGACGAGGAACTGGTCACCATTCTGTGGGTGGTCATCACCGCCGGGCACGAGACCACGGTGTACCTGCTCGGCAATGCCGTTGTGGCACTGTGCGAGAACCCCTCGCAGCTGGACAAGGCGATCACCGGTGACCGGTGGCGCGATGTCGTCGAGGAGGCACTGCGGTACCGGTCGCCGCTGTGCACCGCGTTCATTCGCTATGCCCGCGAGGATGTCACGATCGCCGGGGTGGATCTGCCCGCGGGGGCGATGGTGGTCTGGTACGGCGGCATCGGCCGCGACCACGAGGAGTACCCGGACGCCGATGTCTTCGACATCGACCGTTCCGCGCACGATCAGCTGGCCTTCGGCCGCGGTCCGCACTTCTGCCTCGGTGCACCGCTGGCCCGACTGGAATCCGCGATCGCGTTGTCGACCTTGTTCGAACGCTTCCCGAAGCTCGAACTGGCCTGCCCGGCATCGGAATTGTCGTACGGTCCGCAGATCATCACCGCGGGTCCGCAGCAGGTGCCGGTGCGCCTGCGCCACTGAGGCGTACGCGGCGGGCAGCCGAGGGGATGGGTTGCCCGCCGCGGCGATGCGCGCGGGCAGCTCAGTCGGCCCGTGCGCGCCGCGGCGCCACCGCGACCGCTGCGGTCAGCGGTGCGACGGACGCGTCCCGCGCCGCTCGCCGGCGCCGCAGCGCCTTCTCCGCCTCGATGACGATGGGCACCGATACCGACCAGCCGATACAGGTCAGCCACTGTCCGCCCGTGAGCGAGGTCGTCATCAGCAGATCCTGCAGGAAACCCAGTTCGACGGCGAGCACCGTCACCGCGACGGGTATCGACAGGATCTTCAGCGCGCCGAGAATCGGTGCTGCGAAACCGGATTCGGGATCGCGGCGCATGGCCAGACCGCTGAGGATCGAACTGAATGACAGCACCACGAACGTCATGGTCATCGGCACCGAGGCGGTATCGGTGCTCAGCTCGCCCGGCGCGAGCAGCATCGCGGCGAGAGCGACGGCGAACTGCAGCACACCGTAGGCCAGCCACTGGGCGAACGCGGTCCGGTTGGCGATCGGCATCGCCGGGTCGCGGGGTGGTTTGTTCATCAGGTTCGGCGGCGGCGGATCGGTCATGATGACCGCCACCGGGAACAGTGTGATGAAGAAGTGCTGGAACAGCACCATCAGCGGGGTGAGTGCGACGCCGTCGTTGATGTCGAAAATGCTGGCCACGAGGAACAGCAGCACGAGTGAGAACAATTTCGACATCTGATAGCGGATATAGGACACGATCTTGTCGTAGATGCTGCGGCCCAAGCGAATCGCGGTGATCAGCGTCCCGAAATTGTCATCCGTGAGCACCATCTTGCCGGCCTGTTTGGTGACCTCGCTGCCCGAGCCCATCGCGACACCGATATCG
Organism: Nocardia sp. NPDC052254; assembly: GCF_040679495.1. Classification (NCBI taxonomy): domain Bacteria; kingdom Bacillati; phylum Actinomycetota; class Actinomycetes; order Mycobacteriales; family Nocardiaceae; genus Nocardia; species Nocardia sp. NPDC052254. The sequence continues at coordinate 625,249 of NZ_JBFAUW010000003.1, forward strand.
GCCTTCTTGAGCGCGGCGGCGTCGTTGACCGCGTCGCCGGTCATCGCCACGACCGCACCGCCGCTCTGCATGACATCGGCCAGGCGCAGCTTGTCCTGCGGGGTGACCCGGCCGAACACATGGAGATTCGGCAGCGCCCGCGCGAGTTGCTCGTCGGTCATCGCCTGCAATTCGGCGCCGCCGACCGCCCCGGGGCCCAGTCCGAGTTCGGCTCCGATCGCCGCCGCCGTGATGGCGTGGTCGCCGGTGATCATCCGAACGTCGATGCCCGCCTCGTGCGCGACGCGGACCGATTCGACGGCCTCGGGACGCAACGGGTCGATGATGCCCGCCATCCCGACGAAGGTGAGGTTCTCGACCATCGACATAGGGTCGTCGCGCGCGGCCTGCTCCTGCTCGTCGAGCAGGCGAGCCGCGAAGGCCAGCACCCGCAGTCCCTGCTCCGACATCGTCCGCATGGCCTCGGTGATCCGATCGTGTACCTCGGCGATCGGTGTTTCGGCGCGGCCGGGCAGATAGGCGGTCGCGCAGCGCGCCAGGACCATATCCGGTGCGCCTTTGACCAATTCGACGAATCGGGTCCGCCCGTCCACGTGAAGATGGTGGAACGTCGCCATGAATTTGTACGCGGAGTCGAAGGGCACCGCGGCGACTCGCGGACAGGACCGCCGGGTGAGTGGGGCGTCGATGCCCAGCTTGGCCGCGAGCACCACCAGGGCGGCCTCGGTCGGGTCGCCGACGATCGTTCCGGTGTCGGAGACGGTGGCGTCGCTGTCGAGACACAGACCGTAGGCCAGCAGCGTGAAATCCGGGGCTTCGGCGCCGGCGGCCGCGGTGACGGTTCCGGTCGTGCTGTATCCCTCGCCGGTCACGGCGTACCACCGGCAGTGGAAGAACAGGGATCGCACCGTCATCTGGTTCATGGTCAGGGTGCCGGTCTTGTCCGAGTTGATCGCACTGGTCGCGCCGAGAGTTTCGACGTCGGTGAGGTTCTTCACCACGGCCTTGGCCTCGGCGAGCTGACGGGCGCCGTAGGCGAGCATCGCCTGGACGAAGGTGGGCAGGCCGGTGGGAATCGCGGAGACACCCATGGAGATTCCCAGCAGCAGCACGGCCGTCACATCCTGGCCGCGCAGCGCGCCGATGACCACGATGATCGCCACCGCGGTCCATGCGACGATCCCGAGCAGTGCGGTCAACGAATCCAGTTCCCGTTGCAGCGGTGACTTCGACGGGGCGACCGCCGACAACATCGACGCGATCTGGCCCATCTCGGTGGCCATACCGGTCTCGGTGACCACCATCGTGGCGGTGCCGCGAGTGACCGAGGTGTTCTGATAGACCATGTCGCCGCGGTCGCCGAGCGGTACATCCGCGGTGCCGAGGGTTTCGGGATCCTTTGCGACAGGCGCACTTTCACCGGTCAGTGCCGCCTCCTGGGTCTCCAGTGTGGCCGAGGTGACCAGACGCCCGTCGGCGGGAACGATATCGCCGGCCTCGAGCTGGACGATATCGCCGGGAACCAGCTCCAGGGCATCGATCTGGGCCAGGATGCCGTCGCGGACCACTCGGGCCTGCGGGGTCTGCATCTTCGCCAGCGCGTCCACGCTCGCGCGCGCCTTGACCTCCTGCCGGGTACCCAGCACGACATTGAGCACCACCAGCGCGGCCACCACGACGGCGGTCGGGATCTCCCCGATGACGATGCTGACCACCGCCACGGCGATCAGCATCAGATTCATCGGATCCCGGATCTGCCGTAGCGCGATCGACCACAGCGCGGGCGCGGGCTCGGAAGCGATCTCGTTGGGGCCGTGGCGACGGCGGCGTTCGTCGGCCGAGGTGGTGGTGAGTCCGGCCTGCCGGTCCGAGGACAGCTCCGCCACAACGGATTCGATGTCGCGGGCATGCCAATTCGCGGGCGCACGGCCGGAGATGTCCGTCGCGGGGGTCCGCGGTATCGGATCGGCCGCCATGACGCCTCCTTCCTCGCCGTCGGCCTCAGTACGGCGTCGGAATCCAGTGCAGCGGCTGCCTCGGGGCGTGGTAACCGTGCGGGCTCTGCCGGTCCGGCAGTGTCACCTCGGGCCGATCCAGTGGTTCATAGGGGATGCGGCTCAGCAGATGGCTGATGACGTTGAGCCGGCCACGCTTCTTGTCGTCGGTGATCGCGACATACCAGGGCGCCCAACCGGTATCGGTGAAGTGGAACATCTCGTCCCGTGCCCGGGAGTAGTCGTACCAGTGGCGGTAGGACCTCAGGTCCAGATCCGACAGTTTCCAGATCTTGCGAGGATCGTCGATGCGGCTCTGCAGGCGCAGGGTCTGCTGCTGCTGGCTGACCTCGAGCCAGTACTCGAGCATGATGACGCCCGAATCGACGATCTCGCGCTCGACCGTCGGGATCAGCTCCAGGAAGTGGCGCGCCTGTTCGTCGGTGCAGAAGCCCATCACCCGTTCGACGCCGGCTCGGTTGTACCAACTGCGATCGAAGATGACGACCTCACCGGCGGCAGGCAGATGCGGCAGATAGCGCTGCACGTACATCTGCGACTTCTCCCGTTCCGTCGGGGCGGGCAGTGCGACCACCCGGAACACCCGCGGGCTCACCCGCGCGGTGATCGCCTTGATGACCCCACCCTTCCCCGCGGTGTCACGGCCTTCGAACACGATGCAGATCCGCGCGCCGGAGAACTTCACCCACTCCTGCAACGTGACCAGCTCCGCGTGCAGCGGCCGCAGGGCCCGGCGGTAGCGCTTGTCCGACATCGGCTCGGCGGCGGCCTCGGGACCGGGTGCGGTCAGTTCCCCCGGAGCCGGGGGTGGACCGTGGGACCGCTGGGCGGCGGCGCAACGACCGGTCCGGTCCGCGTCATGCCTGGATTTCTTGCCCACGGCCCGTCTCCTCAGCCGATGGTCACCACAGCGGCGCCCCGGGAACGGGTACGGGTCGTGGGCCGGGGTGAACTCCCGGCCGCCAGTTGGATGCTGATGGCTTGCCGGGCCGCCTTCTCTACGAGCAGTGGTACGAAATCGTGTACCCGGACGTCGGCGAATCTCTTGTGGATCGTCCGCACGGTGAGTTCGATGTCCGTGGGTGGCGCCGAGGGGTATCGAATGAGCAGGCGCTCGATGATTTGTTCGACCTGAATCAATTCCTCATCGACGGTCATCGATCAATCGTCTGTCCGTCCGGGAATGCTCGTCAAGACACGAAATGGATACCGAATTCCGAACTGGCACATATTCAGCTATCGCGCGGGTCGGCGCAGTGAATACTCCCTCGGCGGTCATTGCGCCGCTCGGGATGTTATCGACCAGCCGATTGTTGATTCCGGGCGGGCGTACGTCCGTGCTTGCTCGAAAGGGTCGTGCTCCGCAGCGAATCATCGGATCGAACTGTTCCACGACTGTGCGGCGGGTGCGACCGTGTCGAATGCCGCGGGTGTCGCACTTTCCGTGCGGCCGGCGCCGGGAACGGCGAAGACGTGTGCCGCCGCACCTTTCCGGCTGGGCCGCCGGGCCGACATGCGTCGGCCCGATGAGCCGTGGCATCTCCGGATTCGTGCGCGCGAATCCGGATTCGCCGCTGAATTTGCCCTGTGGCGGTTGCCCGGACGAGATGTCCGTGCGGTCCCGGTTCCTATCGTTCGACGAGTTCGGCCAGGCGGCGCTTGCGGAACTCCCGCGGTGTCTCACCGAACTGCTGTTTGAACGCGGCCGAGAACCAGGTGGTGGTGAAACCGCAGCGCGCGGCCACCTCGGCGATCGTCGGATAGGGCTGTTCGAGCATCGTCCGCGCCGCCCGCAGCGACTCGTCCCGGCGCAGATCGCGGTAGGTGGTGCCGCACTGCTGCAGGATCAGCCGAAGTTGGCGCGGTGACCAGCCCAGCGCGTGGGCGACGGCCGGCAGCCGCACATCGCCGGATCCGACCGAACCACGCACGTATTCGCGCACCGCGGTCATCGTTTCGGCGAGATGGTCGTGGTGTGGTCGCATATCACCGGTCAGCAGCAGGCAGACCAGTTCGCCGATGCGTTCGCAGAGCGCGTTGAATTCGATCTCGCCGAGCCGGTCCTGTTCGTCGTGCATGCTGCGGACCATCGATCCGACCACCTTGCCCAGTCCGGAATCCAGATCCAGCACGCGCCGCATCGGCCCGGTCGGGGGGAGGTGTCGTTCGATGTCGGTGCGGGGGATCTGCATCGCGTAGGCCGTCGCGCCGGGGCGCAGCCGGCATTCCTGGTCCAGGCCCATCAGCAACGCCTGCCCGTCCGAGACCCGGATTGCGCCGTCGCCGTCCGGCCGGACCGGACCGTGGTGGCGCCCGGCCGCGGTGGTGGGCGTGGCGGGATCGGCGAATCGCACGCCGAACACACTGTGCTGCGGGAGCACCAGCCAGTAGAAGTGGTCGGCCGGGACGCGGCTGACATAGCCGCGGGTGCGGTCGGCGACACGCCCGTCGGGTTCGTCCCAGCGCAGCAGGTTGTAACGACTGTTCTGCTGGACCGTCAGGTGCGATTGCCACCGCCCGGGCCGTAGATAGCGGTGTTCCATCGGCACGAAGGTGTTGGTGAGTTCGCTCCACTCCTCGGCCTCGCCGATACTCAGAGCCGTGTAGCGCATGAACAGACCTCACATCGGAATCAGGAACCGCCGATCTCGCGCCCGCCGGTGGCGAGCGCGAACAATGTTGTGTAGCGGCTGGTTTCACCACCGTAGGGGATCAGGGCCGGTACGCAAGCCGGAATCGACCGCCTCGCGATCACGATGTGGTGGCCGCGCGCGGCAGCGACCGGCACCGATGGTCGGCGCCACAGCTGATTCCGGATCGGCGGGCATCCTCGAGCGCACGGCCGTTCTCGTCGCCGAGGTGAGCGTGCGATGTACATCAGATGAATCCTCCTGGACGCGGCAGTGGCGGGCACGGGCCGTCGACCGCCGTGCCGCCCACCGTGATCACCCGGTGGCGGGCCACGCACCGGTCGGCGGCGGTATCGGCGCGAAACCCGCCGGGACCTGCCCGAGGGCGGGTGTCGGTGCTCTCACAGCTGGGTGCCGGATGCCCCGCATTAGACTCGACGGAGAACGGGTGCACCCAGTAGCAGACGGAAAGTAGGCAGCCGAACGTGAGCACAGCCATCACCCTGGGGATGCCGGCCGCACCGGCGGCGGTCCTGGCGCCGCGGCGTAAGACCCGCCAGCTGATGGTGGGCACGGTGGGGGTGGGCAGTGACCACCCCATCTCGGTCCAGTCGATGACCACGACCAAAACCCATGACGTGAACGCGACCCTGCAGCAGATCGCGGAACTGACCGCGTCCGGCTGCGATATCGTCCGCGTCGCCTGCCCCCGGCAGGAGGACGCCGACGCGCTGCCGACGATCGCGAAGAAGTCGCAGATCCCGGTGATCGCCGACATCCATTTCCAGCCGCGCTACATCTTCGCCGCCATCGATGCCGGATGTGCGGCGGTCCGGGTCAACCCGGGCAACATCAAGGAGTTCGACGGCCGGGTCAAGGAGGTCGCTCAGGCGGCCGGCGCCGCCGGCATCCCGATCCGGATCGGCGTCAACGCGGGTTCGCTGGACAAGCGCATGCTCGAGAAGTACGGCAAGGCCACCCCCGAGGCGCTGGTGGAATCCGCGCTGTGGGAAGCGGGCCTGTTCGAGGAACACGGCTTCGGCGACATCAAGATCTCGGTCAAGCACAACGATCCGGTCGTGATGGTCGAGGCATACCGTCAGCTGGCCGCGCAGTGCGACTATCCCCTGCATCTGGGTGTGACCGAGGCCGGACCGGCCTTCCAGGGCACCATCAAGTCGGCGGTGGCCTTCGGTGCCCTGCTCAGCGAGGGCATCGGCGACACCATCCGCGTCTCGCTGTCCGCGCCGCCCGCCGAGGAGATCAAGGTCGGCAGCCAGATTCTGCAGTCGCTGAACCTGCGCCCACGCAAACTCGAGATCGTGTCCTGCCCGTCCTGTGGTCGCGCGCAGGTCGACGTCTACACCCTGGCCAACGAGGTCACCGCCGGGCTGGAGGGCATGGAGGTGCCGCTGCGGGTCGCGGTGATGGGTTGTGTCGTCAACGGTCCCGGTGAGGCTCGCGAGGCCGATCTGGGTGTGGCCTCGGGCAACGGCAAGGGACAGATCTTCGTCAAGGGCGAGGTCATCAAGACTGTGCCCGAACATCAGATCGTGGAGACGCTGATCGAAGAGGCGATGCGGATCGCCGACGAGATGGGCTCCGACGCCGGTTCAGGCGATCCCGTCGTCACCGTCGGGTGAGCGGCGGGCACGGGTAGGGAGCCCGGTGTGTCGCGGGTCGGGCGCATTCTGCCACTCGAGCTGAGCAAAGCCCCCGCACGCGGTCGGGGTTCGTGGCAGTCTGTGAGCGTGCGGAGTGTGCTGGAACCGTCGCGACGGTCACGGATTTCCGGTGCTCGTCAGCTCGGTGAACGCGATCTGACACGGGTACTGAAGGTACTGGACACCGATCCGATCGCCGGCTGTATGGTGGCCGCCCGACTGCAGGAATGCGGTCTGGAGAATCGCGGAGGTGGCGAGCTGTGGACTCGGGGAGAGCCGGAGGATTCGCTGTGCTTCTCCGGCGCCAATCTGGTTCCCCTGTGCGGGACCGCCGAGGACATGCAGGCATTCGCCGACCGCGCGGCGCGCTGGCCGCGGGTGTGCTCCTCGGTGGTCGGGCGCCAGGAACTGACGCTGCCACTGTGGGAGGTGCTCGAGCAGCGCTGGGGTCAGCCGCGTGAGATCCGGGCCGATCAACCGTTGCTCGCACTCGACGGTCGCGCCCAGGCGGAGCCCGATCCGTGGGTACGCCGCGTGCGCACCGACGAACTGGACCGCTATCTGGTAGCCGCCGTGGCGATGTTCACCGAGGAGATCGGGGTCGATCCCCGGGCCGGTGACGGTGGCCGCGGCTACCGGCGGCGGGTGGCGAGCCTCATCGAATCCGGTCGTGCCTGGGCGCGTTTCGAGGATGGTGAGGTCGTCTACAAGGCGGAGGTCGGCGCGATTTCGCAGCGTACCGGCCAGATCCAGGGCGTATGGGTGCATCCGCAGTGGCGCGGGCGTGGTCTGGGCACCGCGGGTACCGCCGCGGTGGCGGAGGCGGTGGTGGCCGCCGGCCGCACCGCCAGCCTGTATGTGAACTCCTACAACGAGGTGGCCCGCCGCGCCTACGCCCGGGTCGGCTTCCATCAGGTCGCGACCTTCGCGACAATCCTCGTGGACTGACCGGTCGAATTGTCGTCCGGGCGGCAAAATCCGTGTGTCGCAAGGATTACCAGCGATCGGCTGGCTACCATCGACAGTGATGTCGATGTCGAGATGTGCGCTGCGATGGGGGCCACGGACGCTGGTGCTGTGCGCGGCGGCCGCCGTGGTCGTGTCGGCCGGCGCCTGTTCGGCCGGACCCCGGGGACCGGTCGCCGCCGCCGATGCGTTCCTGTCGGCATTCGCCCGGCACGATCCGGCGGACGCCGCCGCGGTCACCAGCCGGCCCGAGAAGGCCGCGGCGGCACTGGATTCGGCATGGCGGAACCTGCAGGCGCAGCATCTGAGCGCGCACACCGGATCGGCGCGGGTCACCGGCGACACCGCCACGGTCGACTACACCTACGAATGGACATTGCCGAGGAATCGGACCTGGACCTACACCGGACAGTTGCAGATGGGCCGCAGCGGTGGGCAATGGCAGGTCCGCTGGTCCAACTCCGATATCCACCCCAGGCTGGGCGACACCCAGGGGCTGCAATTGCGTACCACGCCCGCGCCGCGGGCCCGGGTCAACGAGCGCTCGGGCAGCGACGTACTCGTTCCGGGTGCGGCGCACCGGATTTCGTTCGATGCCGGTGCGGCGCCCGACCCCGGATATGTGGCCGGCGCCCTGTCGGCGGCGCTGAAACAGTTCGACGACACCCTCGGAGCGGAGGCGATCCTGGCCGCCGCGCACAAGGCGAACGGCCCCTATCTCGTTGCTGCCCTGAGTGACCGGGAGTTCGACCAGGTCAGCGGGCAGCTGCTCGGACTGCCCGGCGTCACCACCGACCGGCAGGCGGATCTGATTCCCACCGATCGGCATTTCGCGCCCGATCTGATGTCCCAGATCCGCAAGACCGTCATCGACGAGGTCGACGGCAAGGCGGGCTGGAGCGTGGTCACCGTCAACGCCGACGGCGTGGACACCGATGTGCTGCAGGAGGTGGCGCCACAGCCGGCGCCGTCGTTCGCGCTGAGTATCGATCGCGCCGTGCAGAACGCGGCCCAGCACGCGGTGGACGTGCCCCGCGAGCAGACGATGATGGTGGTGATCCAGCCCTCCACCGGAGCGGTCCTCGCTGTCGCCCAGAACGAGGCCGCCGACGTCGACGGACCGGTCGCGACCACCGGCCTGTATCCACCGGGGTCGACCTTCAAAACCGTCACCGCGGCGGCCGCGATGACCGCGGGCAGCATCCGGCCGGACACCATTGTCCCGTGTCCGAGCCGAATCACGGTGGGGGAGCGTACGATTCCGAATTACGATCTGTTCTCCCTCGGTGATGTGCCGATGTCCACCGCCTACGAGCGATCGTGCAATACCGCCTTCGCGAAGATCGCCAGCGAACTCGACGGTGCGGCCCTGCCCGATGCGGCGGCGCGACTGGGTATCGGCCCCGACTACACCGTGGCCGGGTTGCCGACGGTGTCGGGTTCGGTACCACGCACCGACGATCAGGTGCCGCGTGCCGAGGACGGCATCGGTCAGGGCAAGGTCGTGGTGAGCCCGTTCGGAATGGCGCTGGTCGCGGCTTCGGTGGCACAGGGTGCGGCACCCACGCCCTATCTGATCTCGGGGCACGAGACCGCGGTACACGGTGATCGGCCGGCGCTGTCGCCGGAGGTGGTACACGGGTTGCAGGACATGATGCGTCTGGTGGTCACGGGCGGTACCGCCGCGCGGATCGCGGATCAGGGCGAGGTGTTCGGCAAGACCGGTGAGGCCGAGGTGGACGGTGGCTCGCATTCCTGGTTCATCGGCTATCGCGGCGACATGGCGTGGGCGACGCTGCTGGTACGGGGCGGAAGTTCCGACAATGCCGTGGCGGTCACCAGAGATATGCTGGCCGCCCTGCCGCCTGGGACCGCCTGACCCCGGGAACGCGCGTGACCGGACATCGAATCCGATGCCCGGTCACGGAGGTGCCAGCTGTGAAGTTCGGATGCCGATTATGGTGACTGCACCTCCGATCCACCGACGGTGACCGAGGTGGGATGCTCGGTCGGGGGTGCCGCCCCGGCCGAACCGTCTCCCAGAATCTCCACGGCGCCGGTCCCGGCGAGGAGCATCCCCGCGGTGATCAGCGTGAGTGTCGAACGCTTCATGGTCTTCCCCCTTGCGGGTGAGTGAGAGCCACTGGCATCGAACTTGTGGTTCGCCGACTATTAGCCGACTCGAAAACGGTAAACCGGCAAACAGTGCGCCGACAACCCCTGTGCTCATCCGCACAGTGATTCACGGGATATAAGCCCTGGTTACAGGGCTATTTCTCCTTTTGTTCAGCTCGATGCAAGGTGGCAGACAGATGGTGCTGCTTCGGTTGCCCGACGGCAGCCATCCGTAGCGAATAGTCGAGGGTGTCGCCCGCCAGATGGATCGAGCGACCGAGGGCGGTGACCGGTTTGGCCGTGCTCGAGTTGCCGACATTCGTTGCGTCGAGTTCCAGCCGCAGGCCGTCGTCGGCGATGGTGACCCTGCCCTCGCAGATCTCGGTGATCCCCGTCGGATGGGCCAGAATCAGTTCCACCCGGTCCGCACCGGTCGAGCGCAGGTAGCCGGTTTCGGCATGCAGCGAACGTCCGTCGGCGGCGTGGCGGGTGCGTTGCCGATAGGTCAGGAACGGTCGGCCGACATGTCCGAACCGGATCTCCTCGTGATAGTCGAACGGCTCGATCGTGGGATACTCGCCGTGCCCGGAGCCTCGCCAGGTGCCCAGCAGCGGGGCCAGATGGGCGATATCGGGATGCGGTGCGACGGCGGGTTCGGGTTCGAGCACGGCGCACAGCATAGTTGTCCGCCGCGGCGATCGTGGGAGGACCACGCGTTGTCGCTCCGGCCGCACCCGATGTCTGGTGTCATTGACAGTGAAGGCCGACTGCGTGCGAACGGAGCGGGCGATGACTGTACAAATCCGGCCCATGCCACGGCGGGCCCCGGTGGTGCTGCGGCGCTGGTGGTTGCCCTGCTGGGTGCTGACCAGCCGCCAGATCCGCCCGTCGCTGCGCAACGGTGAGGTGCTGACCGCGATACTCGCGCCGACGGTGTTCACCGTGGGCTTCTACGTGCCGCTGAACCGGGTGATGAGCTTCGCCGGGCACGGAGCCAGCAGCTACGGGCAGTTCCTGATGCCGATGATCGTCATGCAGGCGGTGTCGTTCTGTGCGACGGCAGCGGCCATGCGGGCCGCCGTCGACGCCCGCGACGGGCTCGACGAGCGACTGGCCACGATGCCGATACCGCTCATCGCACCGCTCGTCGCGCGCACGGCCGCCACCGCGTACCGCATCGTGATCGCGCTGGCGGCGGCACTGGCGGGCGGTTCGGTGATCGGCTTCCGGTTGTACGGCAGCGCCTGGCACACCGCCGCCTTCCTCGTTTTCGCGGTGACCGTCGGCGGCATGCTGGGGCTGTTCGGTGACGTGCTGGGCACCCTGTCGAAATCGCCGGAGGCCACCACCCAGATGCTGATGCTGCCGCAGTTGATCCTCGGCATGGTGTCCACCGGGTTCGCGCCGGCCGAGCAGTTCCCGCCGTGGATCCGGGGGTTCGCGCAGTATCAGCCGGTATCACAGTTCGTCGACACGATGCGGGCGTTCGCGGGCGACAAGCCCGGCTTCGCCACGGCTGTGGATCGATCGACGATCATGCCCGGAGTGGTGTGGACCCTCGCGGGGATCCTGCTGTTCGGTGTCGTATCGGTGCGCATGGCCCTGCGGCGGCAGCGATGACCGGGGTCCGCGAAGTACGCGAGGTGACGATCGGACCGGCGGCCCGCGGGGACACCGAGCGCTGGCGCTATCTGCTGCCGCAGACCTTCATCCAGACCGGCCGGTTGCTGCGGCGGTGGCGCCGCGATCCGGTCACGGCCGCGCAGACGCTGCTGTTTCCAGCATTGTTGCTGATTATGTTGAATACCGTACTGGGACAGCAGATTTCGAAATTCGCGGGGGTGGATGCGCTCTACGGCTCGGTGCCCATGGTGACCGTGGTGTCGGCGATGTCGGGATCGCTGGCCGGAGCGGTGACCCTGGGCCGGGAACGCGACGCCGGGCTACTGGGCCGGTTCTGGGCGTTGCCGATCCATCGGGCCTCCGGGCTGCTGTCCCGGGTGCTCGCCGAGGCCGCCCGCATCGTCGTGTGCACGGTGGTGCTGTTCGCGGTGGGGCTGGCGCTCGGTCTGCGCTGGCATCATCCGTCCGCGGTGATCGTGGTGATCGGGGTGCCGGTGCTCTACGGACTGGGTTTCGCCACCATGGTGACCGCGGTGGCCGTGTTCTCGGCGAAGAGTTTCGCCGTGGAGGCCATCTCGCTGGGATCGTCGCTGCTCATGTTCTTCAGTACCGGATTCGTTCCGCTGTCGGCCTATCCCGGCTGGGCGCAGCCGGTGGTCGCGCATCAGCCGATGTCGCTGGCCATCGACACGATGCACGGGGCTCTGCTCGGCGAGGGGTTCCGCGGGTCGCTGTGGGCGACGCTGGCCTGGTCGCTGGGTGCGGTCGCGGTGTTCGCGGTGCCCGCGGCGATCGGGTACCGGCGGGCGAGCCGGGAGTGAGGGCCCTCAGCGCAGGTCGTCGGCGATCGCGGTGATCATCTCCGCGGAATCACGCGGGCTCAGTGCCATCGCGCGCAGCTGGTCGAACATCACCCCGAAACGGCGAATCTCGTTGTGGCCCTCGACGATATCGTCACCGGCGATGCCCTCCACATAGACGATCTCCGGATCGGCCGGATCGGGAAAGTCCAGGACGACGAACGAGCCGACCATCGCCGGATGAGCGCCGGCGCCGAACGGCAGCACCTGCAGGATGACATCGCGTTTGTCGGTGTCCTCGGTGAGCCGCAGCAGTTGTTCGCGCATCACCTCGGGTCCGCCGACGACTCGCCGGATCGCGGCCTCGTCGAGGACCACCCACAGCTGCAGCGGATTGTCGTCGCGGGTCAGTACCTTGGAGCGCTCCACCCGGGCCCGCAGCCGCTGTTCGATCACCGAGGTGTCGACCTTGGGCATCGCGGTGTCCAGTACGGCCCACGCATATCGCTCGGTCTGCAGCAGCCCGGGCACGAAGGAGGTCTGGAACAGCCGCGCCGAGAGCGCCTCGGTCTCGAAATTGATGTAGGCGGCGTACACATCCGAGACCGCCGCCTCGAAGGGGCGCGACATCCCGGGCTTGAGGGCCTCGGTCAGCAGCTGCACCGCGTCCGAGCGTTGCGGTTCGCCGATGCCGTAGAGGTCGAGCATGGCGGTGAGGGTGCGGCGCTGCGGGCGCGCCTGTGCGGTTTCGATCCGGTAGAGCGTGGTGACGTTGATACCGGTGCGAGCGCTGACGACCTCCTTGCTGATGCCCGCTTGTTCGCGCATTTCCGACAGCAGTGCGGCCAGCCGGCGCAGCTGAACCGTCAGCACGGTGCGTTTACCTGCCATCGCGCGCGGTCTCCTTGTGAGATTCGGGACGCTCGAACGCGTTCCGCGGATGAGGTGGGAACGGTTGGCAACCATACCGTCCGGTGGACACCCACCCGCGCGGTCGTACCCGGCGCCGGGAATATCCGTGGTTGCCCGGCGATTGCAGCAGGGGAGTGCGAGGCAACGGAGGTCGATCGATATGGCGCTCGCCACGGCGGAATCGATGCGGATCGTGCCAGCGGATCAGCGGTATCACTGGCGCAACGAATGGCTGCGATCGCATCAGTCGTTCCCCGCCACCGGCAATTTCGATCTCGCCGCCAATGCGCACGGGCTGCTGATGGTGCACAACGAGGATGTCGTCGACGCCGGAGAGGGCTTCGACACCCACCAGCACCGCGATACCGAGATCGTCACCTGGGTTCTGGAAGGCACTGTGGTGCATCAGGATTCGGAGGGGCACTCCGGCCTGATCCATCCCGGACTGGCACAGCGGATGAGCGCGGGCACCGGAATCCTGCACTCCGAGCGCAATGGCGCGCTGAGACACGAGCGCGAGGATCTGCACGTGGTGCAGATGTGGATCCCGCCGGACGAGGACGGACGCCGGCCGGGCTATCAGGAGTCCGATATCCGCGCCGAACTGTCGCACAACGAACTGGTCACCGTCGCCTCCGGAATTCCGCGTGATCGCGGCGATACCGCGATCACGCTGGGCAACCGGTATGCCGCCCTGCATGTGGCCCGCCTGGACCCGGGCCGGTCGGTCCGGCTGCCCGAGGCGTCGTTCGGGCATCTGTTCGTCGCGCGCGGAACGGTCACCGTCGAAGGTGCCGAGAACGGGGCCGAGGCCACCTTGTCCGCGGGCGATGCCCTGCGCACCACCGCCACGGGCGGGCAACTGGTCACGGCGGTGGTGCCCGGTGAGGTACTGATCTGGGAGATGCACGCGAGCTTCGCGTGACCCGGGCGGCCGGTTCGGTGTGCGGTCACATCAGCCCACGGCGACCGCTCCGGCGATCAGTGTGTGTGGTGTTCGGTTGCGTGGGAAAGCATTTCGTCGACCGACCATTGGTCGTCGGCGTGGGTGCCGTATCGGGCGGCGGCCACCGTGCCGCCGGGGGCGATGAGAAAATCCGCGGGCAGCCCGAGCCGTCCGCCCTCCGGTGCGCTCGGGGGCACGGGCTGTTCGCCCCGGACGAGCGGGCCGGCGCCGTTGCCGATCGCACGGGCGATACCGAGCCAGGCGCGCGGATCCAGTAGTGCGCGGGCCGCCGACTCGACACCGAATTCCCGATAGAGCGCCTTGCCGGGATCGGCGATCAACTCCAGCGGTATCTCGTGCGCGTAGTCGACCAATTCGCCTGCACCGGAGTGGAATACGGCTATCGGTCGAATTCCCGCGGCGGTGATCTCGGTGTGCCTGGTGACGAAGGTGCGCAGGTGCCGATGGCAGATCGGACATCCGGCGAACCGGCGGAACTGCAGGTGGATCAGATGATCCGGATCCGGGATCGGGATGGCGGTGCCCGTCACGCCGGTCAGGATCCGGGGCGGGACGGTGGTGGGTGCTGTCATGAGCGCTCCTCGATTCGTAGGCGTATCTCGTACGCCTACGACAAGTATGCGCGTATCTTGTACGCTGTCAATCCGTGCCCCGTCCCCGCTCGCTGACCGCGGCCGATCTGTCCTCGGCCGCGCTGGCCGTGATCGATCGCGGCGGCCCGGCCGCGCTGACCATGCGCGCGGTGGCCGCGGAACTCGGCATGGCGACCATGGCGCTCTATCGGTACGTCGCCGATCGTGATGCCCTGGAGGCGCTGATCGTCGAGCAGGTGCTGAGCGGGATCGATACCGGCACGCCCGCGGACGCGGACTGGCGGACCTGCCTCGGGCTCCTGCTGGACCGGATGCGCGCGGCCGTTGCCGCGCACCCGGCGATGGCGCCTCTGGTGCCGCGCCATCGGCACGCCAGTGCGGCCGCGCTGCGATGGATGGACGCGACGCTGGCCGCGCTGGCCGATGGCGGGTTCGAGGGCCGCGAGCGGGTGATAGCTCAACGGACGCTGGTGGGGTTTCTGCTGGGGCATCTGGAGAACGAGCACTACGCGGCGATCGGGGGTTCGGGCACCGCGGTGATCGCATCTATCGCACCCGCGGAGTATCCGTACCTCGTGGAGGCCGCGGCGCGGGCCCGTGAGATCGCACCCGAGGAGGAGTTCCGCGGCGGAGTGGAGATCCTGCTACGGGGGTTGACGGCGCGCTGAGCGGGCGGCCGGATGCGGGCCCCGACGCGCCGACGCGGGTTTCGGCCACCACGACCGGAATGTGAAATGATCGCCGTCGCAGATCTTCTCGGCGTATCTGTGCACGTCACGGCGTAAATGGTCGGGTGTGTGTCACGGCTGCCGCGCGGTATTCCCGGCAATGCGGATGCAATGTTGCGTTCTTGCATATGCAAGAGCAGAATCCCATCTACTCTTGGTTCGGACGGTGCGGTCCGACCAGCGAATTCCGGAGATCTACAGATGGCGGTAAGACCGATGCGGTACTCGGATGTGTTCGGAGCGTGGCGATGACAACGTCGATAGCCAGTGCATTGCCCGCAGCCCCGCAGCTACTGTGCGCCTTCCAGGGACGTCGGTTCCAGGACCGGGAGCTGCTTCGGGCCGCGCGCGCACTGGCCGAGCTGCACGCCCGCCGCGCGCAGCTCGCCGACCCGATCTTGCTGGCGGAGATCGATTGCCGCCGTAGCGAACTCATCGACGACATCAACGAATGGGTGGAGAACGAACTGCCCGGGTATCGCCGGGGCCTGGCCCTGCGCACCGATGTCCTCGGCCCCATGGTCGACCGGATGGCCGGTAGCTGGGTCGCCGCCAATCGCGCCATCGACCGCGACGGCGCCCGCAGCGACACCACACACATGCACTGGTACCACCTCGCGGAGCTGGTCGACGGCTATACCGATCTGGTCAGCGGGGTCGTGGCCTCCGTATCCCGGTGAACCCGTGCGGATAGTCTGAATACATGTCTGTGCGCACCCGCAAGCCACTCGTCCCCGGAACACTCTCGCCCGTCCGCGAGGTGCCGCGCTCGATCGAGCGGCCGGAGTACGCGTGGAAGAAAACCGTCAACGAGGGCCGTGAGCCCTGGGTGCAGACGCCGGAGACCATCGAGAAGATGCGGCTGGCGAGCAAGATCGCCGCGCAGGCGCTGCAGGAGTCCGGCAAGGCGGTCGCGCCCGGAGTGACCACCGATGAGCTCGACGCCATCGTGCACGAGTATCTGTGCGACCACGGCGCCTATCCGTCGACCCTGGGGTACAAGGGTTTCCCGAAATCGTGCTGCACCTCGCTGAACGAGGTGATCTGCCACGGCATTCCGGATTCGACGGTCGTCGAGGACGGTGACATCGTCAATATCGACGTCACGGCCTACATCGACGGCGTGCACGGCGATACCAACGCGACCTTCCTCGCCGGTGATGTGGACGAGGAGGCCCGGCTGCTGGTGGAGCGCACACACGAGGCCACCATGCGGGCCATCAAGGCGGTGCGTCCGGGCCGGGCGCTGAATGTGATCGGCCGCGTCATCGAGTCCTACGCCAACCGCTTCGGCTACGGCGTCGTGCGCGATTTCACCGGCCACGGCGTGGGCCCGACCTTCCACAGCGGACTGGTCATCCTGCACTACGACCAGCCGGCGGTCGAATCGGTGATCGAGACCGGGATGACCTTCACCATCGAGCCGATGATCAACCTCGGCGGAATCGATTACGAGATCTGGGACGACGGCTGGACCGTGGTCACCAAGGATCGCCGGTGGACCGCGCAGTTCGAGCACACGCTGGTCGTGACCGAGGAAGGCGCCGAAATTCTCACGCTCCCATGACAACCGCGGCCGGGGCGACCGGAATGTCGCGGTGAGGGGCGCGCTGCTGATCGCGGGCACCACCTCCGACGCGGGCAAGAGTGTCGTGGTGGCCGGGATCTGCCGGATGCTGGCGCGGCGCGGGGTGCGGGTGGCGCCGTTCAAGGCGCAGAACATGTCCAACAACTCCGTGGTGACCCTCGACGGCGGTGAGATCGGCCGGGCCCAGGCGCTGCAGGCCCGGGCCTGTGGGCTGGAACCGAGTGTGCGGTTCAATCCGGTACTGCTCAAACCGGGCAGCGACCGGCGGTCTCAGCTGGTGGTTCGGGGCGTGGCCGTCGACACCGTGGGCGCGCGCGACTACTTCCGGCACCGGCAGCGGTTGCGGGAGGTGGTGGCCGCCGAGTTGGCGGCGCTACGTGCCGAATTCGACGTGGTGATCTGCGAGGGCGCGGGGTCGCCCGCCGAGATCAATCTACGGGCGACGGATCTGGCGAACATGGGTCTCGCCCGGGCCGCGGACCTGCCGGTGTTGCTGGTCGGCGACATCGACCGCGGCGGGGTGCTGGCGCATCTGTTCGGCACCGTCGCGATTTTGGAACCCGAAGATCAGCAACTGATTTCGGGCTTCGTCGTCAACAAGTTCCGCGGTGACGTCGAACTGCTGCGGCCCGGAGTGGAGCAACTCACCGCGCTCACCGGCCGCCCGACGCTGGGGGTGCTGCCCTACACCGACGAGCTGTGGCTCGATGCGGAGGATTCGCTCGCCACCGTCGCCGACGCTCCGGTCGGCCGTTCCCGGCCGCCGGCCGGCACCGAATGGCTGACCGTCGCCGCGGTCCGGCTTCCGCGGATCTCCAACTCCACCGACATCGAGGCGCTGGCCTGTGAGCCCGGCGTCTCGGTGCGCTGGGTGAGCGAGCCCTCCCGGCTGGCCGGTGCCGACATCGTCGTGCTGCCCGGCAGCAAATCCACCGTCTCGGATCTGGACTGGTTGCGCCGCAGCGGAATCGCCGCCGCCGTCACCGCACACGCCGCGGCCGGGAAGCCGGTGCTCGGGATCTGCGGGGGATATCAGATGCTCGGCCGCCACATCGACGACGAGGTCGAATCCTCGGCCGGCACGGTGGCGGGGCTCGGCCTGCTGGACCTCGAGATCGAATTCGCCGAGCCGAAGGTACTGCGCCGCACCACCGGGCGCGGTGCGCCGACGGGTGCGGGCGTGGCCGGCATCGCGTTGTCGGGCTACGAGATTCATCACGGCCGGGTGCGCCGCAACGGCGACCCGGCCTGGGCCGAGGTGGACGGCGCCGGACCGGAGGGCAGTGTGCGCGGCAGTGTGCGCGGTACCCACCTGCACGGCCTGCTCGAATCGGACGACTTTCGCCGGGCCTGGCTGCGCGAGGCGGCCGCCCAGGCGGGGCGTACCGGTTTCCTGGTCGCGCCCGCGACGAGCGTCGAGGAGATCCGCGGCGGCCAGCTCGATCTGCTCGCCGAACTGGTCGAGCAGCATCTCGACCTCGACGGGCTCGAACGGCTCATCACCGCGGGCGCCCCACCCGACCTGCCCACACTCGCCGTGGGGTTGCGCCGATAGCGCAGGGTCCGGGCCGCGCCGAGATCACAGCGCCGCGATACCGGTCATCACCGGCCGGTGAACGTGGCCGAAGACATGTCCTGCGACCGGCCGCCCGCGTGTAGCGTGGATCGGCATGGAAACCCGGCGAATTGCGGTTGGTGACCGCGCCTGGACGGTCCGGGTCGGTGGGCCCGAGACCAGGCATACGGTACTGCTGCTCCCCGACGCCGGAGCTCCGGCCGATGTCTACGACCGGGTGTGCGAGCGGCTGCACAATTCCGATCTGCGCACCATCGCACCCGAGACGATCGAGGGACTCGATCAGGCGGGGGTCTACGCGATTCTCGACGATCTGGGCGTGGCCTGGGCGAATCTCGCCGGATACGGCGCGGGCGCGGATCTGGCCTGGCAACTCGGTGCGCGCGGATTCGGCCGGTTCGTCGGACTGGTGGTCGCGGGCCGCCCGCATCCGGCGGTCGCCGTCGACGGTGCGGCCGGCGATGCGAGCTGTCCGGCGGTGGAACTGCCGACCACCGTGATCGCCACCGACGATCTGTCCCGGTCCACCGCCGAGGCCTGCGGACGCCACGTCTACGGCGAGTTCCGCGTCACCCAGGTCGACACCGCCGAGGTGGCGATCAAGGCCGATCACGAATTCGCGACCGAGATCGTGCTGCGTTCCGGTTTGTGGTGAGCCGGGTTCTCAGCGTTGCGCGAGATGTTCGCGCAACCAGACCAACCAGTCGTCGAGTTCGGTGAAGGCCTGCGCGCGCACCGACGGCGCGGACAGGAACACATCGTGGCGCGCGCCCTCGATCGGCACGATGTTCGTCCGGCCGCCCAGGCATCCGGACCAGCGCTGGATCTGACGGACGTCCAGCACCACATCCGAGACGTCGGCGGCGGGGCCGTAGCTGCGCATGAACTTGGTCACCTTGGAGCGCAGGATCAGCGCCGGAAGGCCGACGTCCAGCCCGCGATGCAACTCCGCGTGCCCCTGGCGGATCGCGCGTAACCAGCCCAGATGGACCGGGAACCCGCTCAGCGGTTTCCAGTCCAGGTTGTAGTCCCATTCCCCGGAGACGCTGGTGTGCAGGCTGTCACCGTAGGCGGTGAGCTCGTTCTGGGGCAGCCTGGTCATCGCCCGCAACCGGCCGACGCCGTCGATGATCGCGGTGCCGACACTGCGGTAGTAGGCGGGGCCCTGCAGATCGAACCACGGGCTGTTCAGCACCAGACCGGTGATGCCCTGCTCCGCGACCGGTGTCCGCCGATTGTGGCGGTTCAGCCACAGCGGCAGGATCAGGCCACCGGTGGAGTGCGCCATCAGCAGGACCGGGAGCCCGGTCTCGGCGCGCACGATCTCGGCGGCCCGGTCGAGTTCGGCATCGTAGAGCCGCAGGTCGCTGACATAGTGCGCGGTCTGGCCCGGCTGGCGTGAGCGGCCGCACTTGCGCAGATCCAGCGCGTAGAAGCGGTAGCCGAGTCCGCTCATGTGCTCGGCCAGATGCTTCTGGAAGAAGTAGTCGGTGAAGCCGTGCACGTACAGCACGGCGCCGGTGGCCGGTGGGGCCTGTTCGGGATCGTGCCGGATCAGGGTGGCCACGACCTCACCCTCACCGTCCGGATCGGGTCCGAGCGGGATCGTCAGCCGGTGATAGCCCTCGCCCAGCACATCGGGCTGCCAGGCATGGGTCGTCGAGGGTGCCGTAGGCGTCTCGTTCGTCACAGCTCCACGATATTCGACCCGCTCAGGGCGCTGCCCGGCGAGCCGGTTCCGCCCGGGTGGTGTGGTCGTTTTCGGAAACGGGCATGCCGAGGGGCACAATCTAGTTGAAGTGAACGGCGGGTAACCTCATTCCCGCCCACCAAGTGCCCGCTGTTGGACAAGGAAGTCGATCAACCCGTGCCGAACGCTGCGATGACTCAAAAGACCGATGTAGTCCTCATCGGTGCCGGCATCATGAGTGCCACCCTCGGTGCACTGCTTCGTCAGTTGCAGCCCGATTGGTCGATCACCATGTTCGAGCGCCTGGACGCGGCCGCGCCCGAGAGCAGCGACCCCTGGAACAACGCGGGTACCGGTCACTCCGCCCTGTGCGAGCTGAACTACACCCCCCAGCAGGCCGACGGTTCGGTCGACATCACCAAGGCGATCGACATCAACGAGCGCTTCCAGGTGTCGCGGCAGTTCTGGGCCTACGGTGCCGAGAACGGAATCCTGGCCGATCCGTCCGGATTCATCAATCCGATTCCGCACGTGAGCTTCTGCCACGGCACCGACGGCGTCGAATACCTGCGCAAGCGCTACGAGGCACTCTCGCGCCACCCGCTGTTCGAGGGCATGGAGTTCATCGACAGCCCCGAGGAGTTCGGCCGTCGTCTGCCGCTGATGGCCAAGGGCCGCGACTTCTCCGATCCCGTCGCGCTCAACTGGACCGACACCGGCACCGATATCGACTTCGGCTCGCTGACCAAGCAGCTGCTGGCCTACCTGGGCGGCTCGGGTGTGGACATCGCCTTCGGTACCGAGGTACGCAATCTGTCCAAGCAGTCCGACGGCAGCTGGACGGTCAAGGTCCGCAACACCCGCACTCGCGAAACCCGCACGCTGAACGCGAAATTCGTCTTCGTGGGCGCCGGTGGTTACGCACTGCCGCTGCTGCAGAAGGCGGGCATCGAGGAGATCGCCGGTTTCGGCGGATTCCCGGTCAGCGGCCAGTTCCTGCGCTGTACCTCGCCCGAGCTCATCGCCAAGCACGAAGCCAAGGTCTACGGCCGGGCAGCCGTCGGCGCGCCGCCGATGTCGGTGCCGCACTTGGACACTCGCGTCATCAACGGTAAGCCGGGCCTGCTGTTCGGCCCCTATGCCGGCTGGACGCCGAAGTTCCTCAAGGACGGCAAGCTCAGCGATCTGTTCAAGTCGGTGCGCGCGGGCAACGTCACCCCGATGCTCGGCGTCGGTGTCACCGAGCTCGGACTGGTCAAGTACCTGGTCAGCGAGCTGCTGAAGTCGCAGTCGGGCAAGGTGAACACCATGGAGGAGTTCATCCCGCGTGCCGACGGCGACGACTGGGAGCTGATCACCGCCGGTCAGCGTGTGCAGATCATCCGCCGCAAGGGCGCGGGCGGGGTGCTGGAACTCGGCACCGCCGTGATCACGGCCGGCGACGGCTCCATCGCGGGCCTGCTCGGCGCCTCGCCGGGCGCCTCCACCTGTGTCAGCGCGATGCTCGATGTGATGCAGCGGTGCTTCCCCCGCGAATACGCCGACTGGACACCGAAACTCAAGGAAATGGTGCCCTCGCTGGGCGTGAAACTGTCCGAGAATCAGGGCCTGTACCACGAGGTGTGGGACTGGTCGACCAAGGCGCTGCATCTCGATGACAACACGCCGGTCGCCGCAGGGGTCGCGCACAGCTGAATCATGTGATAGCAAGACGCGATGATGTCAACGGTTGCGCTCAAACGGTCGTGGGCCGCGGATCTCGATACCGCGACGCTGTACAAGCTGTTGAAACTGCGTGTCGCGGTATTCGTCGTGGAGCAGAAGTGTGCCTATCCGGAACTGGACGGGCTGGATCTGCTCCCCGAGACTCGGCACTTCTGGCTCGACGACGAGGGGGAGGCCATCTCGACCTTGCGGCTGCTGGAGGAACACGACAACCTGGTCAAGTCGTTCCGGATCGGGCGGTTGTGCACCACTCCGGAAGCCCGCGGGCACGGATACACCACGCGCCTGCTGCAGGCGGCGATCGCCGAAGCGGGTTCGGCGACAGTGCGTTTGAACGCGCAGACCTATCTGGTCGACCTCTACACCAAGCACGGGTTCAAGCCCGATGGTGAGGAGTACGAGGAGGACGGGATCGCTCACATTCCCATGCGCCGCGGGTGAGTGGCGGCGATCGTAGTCGCCCGCATCCCTGGAAGTGACGGTCCCGCAACCTGTTCCGGTTGCGGGACCGCCTCGTTCGCGCCTCGTGTGATCGGCTAGGGCATCGATCCGGCGTGCCCCGAACCGGGTCGCGGGCCCGGTGCGGGTGTCGCGCCCGCGATGTCGTCGCCGCACAGTTCGCGGGCCAGCAGGGTGGCCCCGGCGACAGCGCCCGGCATCAGCAGCACGGCGACGAACGGCACCAGGAATACCGCCGCCAGTGGAATGCCGAAGCCCCACACCAGCATTCGATGCGAACGCAACATCGCCAGCTGTTCGCGCAGCTGCACCCCGCGACGTGCCATGGCGACCGCGGTCAATTCCTGGGCGAGGAAGAATCCGGTCACCGCGACGCCCAGCACCGGAACCACGGTCTGGCCGATCAGCGGCAGGAATCCGGCGGCGAACAGCATTACACCCCAGATCGTCGCGCGAACGAGGATCCGGATTCCGTCGCGGATGCCGATCCAGATCTCCCACCACATCGGCAACCCCGACTCGGGCGCGTGCCCGTCGGCCGACAATGATCGATCCACCGCCTCCGACAGCGCCTCGTAGAACGGCTGCCCGATCACCAGGGTCACGGCGGTGAAGGTGATCACCGCCAGGAACAGCCCCAGCAGGACCAACAGGACGGCCAGGGTGCCGCGCAGCACACCCGACCAGGGGGTCGACCAGTCGGCGGCGAACGGCGTCGCCCAGCTGGCCAGGTCACCGGCGAAGCAGATCAGCACCACCAGGATCGCCAGGTACAGCACCGTGGCGATCAGGCCCGGCAGCAGGCCCAGCCCGAACTGCCGGCGATGGGATGCGACCCATCGCTGCCCGCGAATCAGATATCCGAGTCCCCGCGTCAAATCCCGCACGCGCACAGGGTATTCGGTACCCGGTGCACTGCGCCCGCCGAGACGATCGGTCGTCGGCGCGGCGGGCACGCGGAACGGGGGCGGGTGCCTGCGAGAACGGAATTCCGCGCGGCCTACAGTGGGTTCGTGTCCGATTCCCGAGCCGATGCCGCACCGCCCGCCGCCGTGACCTCCGATCGTGACGTCGAGGCGGGTTTCCCGTTCTCCGCGGTGGTCGGCCAGGAGCAGCTGCAGCTGGCGCTGATTCTGTGCGCGGTGCATCCCGGAATCGGTGGCGTGCTGGTCCGTGGCGAGAAGGGGACCGCCAAGTCGACGGTGGTGCGGGCGCTGGCCCAGCTGCTGCCCCCGGTCTCCGACGAAAGCGGGCAACGACCGGCCCGGCTGGTCGAGCTCCCGGTGGGCGCCACCGAGGATCGCGTGGTCGGATCGCTGGATCTCGAGCGGGTGCTGCGTGACGGTGAGCAGGCCTTCCGGCCCGGCTTGCTGGCCGCCGCCCACCACGGCGTCCTCTATGTCGACGAGGTCAATCTGCTGCACGACCATCTCGTCGACGTGCTGCTCGACGCCGCCGCGATGGGGCGGGTGCACATCGAGCGCGATGGGGTGTCGCATTCGCATCCTGCCCGGTTCGTCCTGGTCGGCACCATGAATCCGGAGGAGGGGGAACTGCGGCCGCAGCTGCTGGACCGGTTCGGCCTCACCGTCGATGTGGCCGCCTCCCGGGATGTGGACATCCGGATGGCCGTGGTGCGTCGCCGCTTGGACTACGAGGCCGACCCGGGCGCGTTCGCCACCGCCTACGCCGCCGCCGATCGCGAGGTCGCCGATCGCATTCTCGGAGCCCGGGACCGGCTCGGTGAAGTGGTCCTCGACGATGTCGAGTTGCGCCGGATCGCGGCGCTGTGCGCGGCCTTCGATGTAGACGGTATGCGCGCCGATCTGGTGGTGGCGCGGACCGCGACCGCCCATGCCGCCTGGCGCGGAAGCGATTGTGTGACAGTCGAAGACGTGCGGGTGGCGGCGGAGCTGGCCTTGCCGCATCGGCGGCGCCGCGATCCGTTCGACGAGCCGGGCATCTCCACCGAACAGCTCGACGATGCCATGCGTGCGGCCGAACAGGAGGCCGAGCAGGCGCGCTCGCAGGACGATGAACCCGGCACGGGCGAATCCGGCGCCGGCCGGCCGGAATCGCACGAGGGCGACGCGGATACACCGGGCGATCCAGGTCCCGACGACGGCGGCCCCCACGACGGCGGCCCCCACGACGATGGCCCCGACGGTGGCGGTCCCGACCACAACGGTCCCGACGATGACGGTCCGGACGACGGTGGCCCCGATTCGCCCGGCGGCGGCTCTCGGGAGCGTGCCGCGGCCGCACCCGCGAATTCGCCCGCGCGTCCGCCGCATTGGGAGATTCCCGGCGTGGGCGAGGGCGCCCCGGGCCGCCGCTCGCGCGCCCACACCCGCCACGGCCGGGTGGTCCGGTCGGTCACCGACACCTCGGCGGGACTGCATCTGCTGGGCACCCTGTTCGCCGCCGCCCCGCACCAGTACACGCGCGGTCGCGTCGAGGGCCCGCTGGCGCTCGAGGCGGACGATCTGCGGGGCGCGTATCGCGAAGGGCGCGAGGGGAATCTGGTGGTGTTCGTGGTCGACGCCTCCGGCTCGATGGCCGCCCGCGATCGGCTCTCGGCGGTGACCGGTGCGATCGTCGCCCTGCTGCGCGATGCCTATCAGCGGCGTGACAAGGTCGCGGTGATCACGGTGCGGGGCAGCGAGGCCGAACTGGTGCTGCCGCCGACCTCGTCGGTCGATATCGCGGTCCGGCGGCTGGCCGATCTGCGGACCGGTGGCAAAACCCCACTCGCCCAAGGCCTTCTGAAGGCCCGAGAGGTGGTGTCGCGCGAACGGGTCCGCGATCCGCGCCGCCGCGCCATGGTGGTGCTGCTCACCGACGGTCGTGCCACCGGTGGCGCCGAACCGATCCCGCGTGCTCGCGCGGCCGCGCGACTGCTGGCACGTGACGGGGTGGCCGGTGTGGTGGTGGATTGCGAGCGCGGCATGGTCCGGCTCGGACTGGCCGCCGAATTCGCCCGTGAACTGCGTGCCCGCTGCCTGAAGCTGTCCGAGCTGACCGGTGAGACGGTCGTCGCCGCGGTCAAGTCGGGTCTGCCGCAGGGGCGCCTGGCCGCCTGACCCACCTGCCGCGACGTCGCGCGGTGTGCCGGGCGCCGGTGTGGAAATGTGATGGCAGCAACTGCTGGAGAAGGAGAGTGCAGCGATGCCGAAGGGCGTTCCGGAGACGATCCCCGACGACGGGCTGACCACCAGGCAGCGGCGTAATCAGCCGGTGCTCGCGGTGCACACCGGGCCCGGGAAGGGCAAGTCGACCGCCGCCTTCGGTATGGCGCTGCGGGCCTGGAATCAGGGCTTCGATCTCGCGGTGTTCCAGTTCGTCAAGAGCGCGAAGTGGAAGGTGGGCGAGGAGGCCGCGTTCCGCACCCTGGGCCGGTTGCACTCCGAAACCGGCACCGGCGGCCCGGTCGAATGGCACAAGATGGGCGAGGGCTGGTCCTGGACGCGCAAGCAGGGCAGCGATGAGGATCATGCGGCCGCCGCGCTGGCCGGCTGGCAGGAGATCGCCCGCCGGCTTTCCGACGAACAGCATCGCTTCTATGTCCTCGACGAATTCACCTATCCGCTGAAATGGGGCTGGGTCGATGTCGACGAGGTCGTCGAGACGCTGCGCGCGCGCCCGGGCAACCAGCACGTGGTGATCACCGGCCGGGACGCGCCGCAGGCGCTGATCGACGCCGCGGATCTGGTCACCGAGATGACCAAGGTGAAGCATCCGATGGACGCCGGGCGCAAGGGCCAGCGGGGGATCGAATGGTGACCGGACGGTGACCGTACCGGCGGTGGTGATCGCCGCTCCGGCCTCCGGCAGCGGAAAGACCACGCTGGCAACGGGTCTGATCGGCGCGCTACGGCGCGCCGGACATCGGGTGGCGCCGTTCAAGGTGGGGCCGGACTACATCGATCCGGGTTATCACGGGCTGGCGGCCGACCGGCCCGGGCGCAATCTGGACCCGGTTCTCGTCGGCGCCGAGCGGGTCGTGCCGTTGTATCGGCACGGCAGCGCGGGATGTGATCTGGCGGTGGTCGAAGGTGTGATGGGCCTGTTCGACGGCCGTATCGACGCCGACAATCCCGCCCCGATCGCCGAAGGTTCCACCGCGCAGGTCGCCACGCTGCTGGGCGCCCCGGTGCTGCTGGTCGTCGATGCGCGCGGGCACAGCCAGAGCCTGGCCGCGCTGCTGCACGGCTTCGCCACCTTCGACAGCGGGATCCGGCTGGGCGGGGTCATCCTGAACCGGGTCGGCAGTCCACGCCACGAACAGGTGTTGCGCGGCGCCTGCGCCCGGGTCGGCCTGCCGGTCCTGGGTGCGCTGCCGCGGATGGCGGAATTGGCTGTTCCCGCACGGCATCTGGGGCTCGTTCCGGCAGTCGAGCACGGGCGGGCCGCCCACGCGGCGGTCGATGCCATGACCGAACTCGTCGCGGCACACATCGATCTGGACGCCGTGGCGCGCATGGCCGGAGTCCACGTGGCCGGTCCGGCGTGGGATCCGGTCGCCGAACTCGCCGCGCACCACGGTCGCGATCGTGCCGAATCGGCGGGCGATCCGGTGGCGGCCACGACGGAAACCATTGCGGTCCGGGGAGAACCCGGCGCGGGTGCGCGGCCGTCCACGGCCGTCGCCGATCCGGTGCCCGCACGGTCGGCGACACCCCGTGCGGTGATCGCGATGGCTGGTGGACCCGCCTTCACTTTCGGGTATGCCGAGCATCGGGAACTGCTGTCCGCGGCCGGTGCGCAGGTCCGCGTCTTCGATCCGCTGGTGGACCAATTGCCCTCGGGCACAGCGGGTCTGGTTCTTCCCGGCGGATTTCCCGAGGAACACGCCGCCGATCTGGCCGCCAATGCCGCGCTGCTCGCGGCGGTGGCCGGTGCCGCCGGGCGGGGCATGCCGATCCATGCCGAATGCGCCGGACTGCTGTATCTCACCCGGTCCCTGGACGGCCATGGCATGGCGGGGGTGCTCGACGCCACCGCGGAATTCGGTCCGCGCCTCACCCTCGGATATCGGGATGCGGTGGCACTGGCGGATTCGGTGTTGTGGCGAGCCGGAGAGCGTGTGCGCGGCCACGAGTTCCATCGCACCCGTCTGGTGGACGCGGGATCGGGCGATCGGGCCTGGGGTTGGCGGGCCGGTGACGAGTCGGTGCGCGAGGGCGCCCTGCAGGGTCACGTCCACGCGTCCTATCTGCACACCCATCCGGCCGGAAACCCCACGGCGATAGCCCGTTTCGTCGACGCGTGCGAGCGGTTCGCCGCGCGCGCGGGCGAATGAACCACGTGCGGACCGGCTCTCTCATGACCGCCGTCGTGGTCGTGGGAATCGGGGCTCGCCCGGATCAGGAAGCCGACACGATTGTCCGCGTCGTGCGCACGATCGTGGGCGACCATCGGATTCGCTGTCTGGCCACGGTCGATCGCAGGGCGGCCGAGGCCGGAATGACCGCCGCGGCCGCGGAGCTGGGCGTGCCGGTGATCGGCTACGACCCCACGGAACTGGCCGCTGTCGAGGTACCGACTCCTGCCGAACGCGCGACGGAGGCGATCGGCACACCGAGTGTCGCCGAAGCGGGCGCGTTGCTCGCCTGCGCGCGCTGGTGCGATCGGCCCCGCCTGCTGCGGCGTAAGACGGTGATCGAGGGGATCACCGTCGCGATCGCCTGTTGCACGGCGCTATCCGGATCTGCGGGCGACTCGATGCGGTTGCCGTCGGGTGACGGCTACGGGCACACCCCGATCGGGGTCGCGGCGAGGACCCGTGCGGATCCGGCGACCGGTGACAGTTCCGGGAGCCCGTCGTAGTAGACCGCGGACACGATGTGCTGTCCGGCCCGGTCGGGCAGCCAGCCGATGCTCGCGACCCCGTCGACCACCGGCACCGTGCCGACGATATTGCCGCTGATCCCGTCGAGGTGGCTGAAGAAATCGACCGTTCCGTGCGTGACCGGACTGCCGTCGGGATTGCGCACGGTCGCGACCGCGTTCTGCGCGCACCCGACGAGTGCCCCGTTGACCGGGCTCAGCACCGATCCCGACATCGACACCGCGATGGTCGGAACGGCCGTGGCCCCGGCCGTGGGCGCCGCGGCGATCGGTGCTGCGGCGCCGATCGCGGCGGCCGCGAGAACGAATCCGGCGGCCCGTGCCGTCCGATGGGAGACGATCCGGGCGGTATCACGCGAAGTACGGAACCCGCTCATCGTGCCTGCCTCTCGCTGTGGATTCCGGGCCGACGGCCCGGTGTCGATCCGTCGCAGGCTACCTGAGACTCAGGTCACATCCGGTGTGGCGCGCGGACCCGGGGACCAGCCCGCCGATCACGGGGCGACCGAGGTCCAGTCGGCGAAGCCGGTCGGGTCGTGGCGGCCCAGGCTGCCGTGCTCGAACAGTCCCCAGCCCTCGGCATCGCCGCACCGTGCCTGGCCGACATGGTCGATGACACCCCACGGAATACGCCCGGCCACAGCCGGATCGGTGAGGTCGTAGGTGCTCGTCGAGGACCAGTCGCGGCCCTTCCACTGCCCGTGCAGCCAGTCCGGATCACCGCCGTAGCCGCAGCCGATGTGCAGCGGGATACAGGTGTGTGTGCGAATCTCCACCGTCAGCGGCGACCCGTCACCGGCGGTCATGTCCAGCCGCGCCGCGACCGGAATTCTGGTCCCGGACCGGTAGTCGATGTGGATACGCGGCCAGCCCAGCTGCTCGAGGCGGCCGTCCGGCCACACCCGCACGGCGTCGTTGAGGGTGCGGAAGCCGTCCGGGTTCTCCTGCACGATCACCACGATCGCGAAGTCGTCGAAACGCAACGGGACATAGAGCCACCAGAAACCGCCCGCCGGTTCGCTCGCGTCGCGCCCCGCCGGTTCGGTCTCGCCGACCGGGCGGATACCCCACGAGCGGTCACGGGTTCCCAGCCACACGTCCGGATCGACCGCGATGTCGGTACCGTCCACACAGACTGTGCCCGACCAGGTACCGACCTGCGCGAACCGCGACGCGTCGATGATCGGCCGGCTGCCGGTGTGGATCAGGTGCGGCTGCTCCTGCACGGCCGGGAAGGACCCGTCCCAGGTGAGATCGAGACCCAGATCGTCGTGCTCGCAGACCACCCGCACCCGCTGCAGCGGTTCCAGCACCTCGATGCGGTAGCCGCCCACGCGCAGGTTCAGATCGCGCGCGCCGAGCGCGTCGGAGAACCGGACGGTGCGCTGGGTGTCACCGCGGCGGACCGCGGCGTAGGCGTCGATCACGCCGAGGTTCGGATACACGCCGAATCCGGTGACCAGCATGGTCCCGCCACTGCGGTCGTGCGCGTTGAAATAACTGCGGTCGTAGAAGTTGCGGTCGGTGGTGGCCGCGCGGGCCAGCGACAGCGGTGTCTGATGGACCGGGTATTCGTCGAGGGGTACCGGCGCGTGGTGGGCCGGACGGCCGTCTGTCATCTATCTCCTCAATCCCATTGGTAGGTGCCGTCGAGCAGGGCCTGCAGCGCCGCCCGGTGCATCACGTAGTCGTCGCGGTCGTCGGTGTCGGTGTCCTCGCCGAAATGGATCATCCGGCGTTTGATGCGCGCCATCACGATGCCGTGCCGCAGCGCGGCGTAGACCAGGTACCAGTCCAGATCCCGCAGCCGGTGGCCGGTGCCCTGTTCGTACCGTGCGACCACATCGTCGCGACGCAGATAGTCCGGCAGGCCCGGCTGATCGAAGCGGGTCGCGATGTCCTGGAAGAAGCGGTGGATGAAGATCAGCCAGGCGACATCGAGTTCGCGGGGGCCCAGGGTGGCCATCTCCCAGTCCAGTACCGCGGTCGGATCGAAATCGTCGAAGATGATATTGCCGGGCCTGGCATCGCCCCAGTTCAGCACGTCGGGGCCGGGGTCGGCGGGCCAATGCCGCTCGAGCCAGTCGAAGCCGCGCTCCAGCAGGGGGATTCGGTACCCGTCGTCGGCAAGTGCCCAGCGATACCACTCGCGCTGGGCGTCGAAATGGCGGCGCAACGAGGAACCGGGGCCGGTCAGGGACGGGAATTTCGCGGCCGGATCGGTGATGGCGTGTACGGCGGCGATGACATCGACGGTGCCGCGGGTGATCCGCATCCGCTCCTCGGCGGTGGCGTCGAACACCCAACCGACGAACACATAGGGCGGGTTGTCCTCCGGGATGCGCCCGGTGATGCGCTCCATCACGAAAAATGGTGTGCCGAGCACCGATTCATCCGATTCCCGCCAGCACAGGCGCGGTACCGGAACGTCGGAGTGTTCGGCGACACCGGCCATCACGTCGTACTGGGAGTCCAGATCGTAGGTCTCGAAGACCGGGAACGAGCCATCCTCGGGTGCCATCCGCGCCACATACGAACCGCCCTCGGCCCGGCCGTCGCGCTCCCAGCGCGCATCGAACATCACCGACGAACTCGACATCCCGCCCGCCTGCGGGCGGGACAGGCCGGACACGACCGGCCGCACGCCGAGAAGGCTCGCCAGCCAATCGGTGAGCCGGACGGCGAGCTCGTCGAGATCACGCGCACTGGTCGTCAGCTGCCGCCGTTGCCCGGGGTCGGAATCGGATTCGGTCGCCATATCGGACCTCCTGATGGAATGAAAGAGTCTGTGCACCAGTCGATTACGCCTCGGTCGCAGGGACGGGCGCGGCGCCGGAGGCGTTATGGATGAAATGTAACGCGTTCTAGTGTGGATGGGTACGGAATCGGGACCGAAACTTCGGCCGTTCCGTTCACCGGGACCCGGTTTGCCCGGCGCCGTCCGGCCGGTGATCCCCGCCCGGCTTCGTGGTAGCACGTACGTCCCGGGGGTGATCGTGGCAGGGGAGTTTCGTTCCGAGGGGTGAGGACTTCCGGCGTCGCCGCTCGTAATGTCTCCGTTCGGATCGTCCTGCGCGCCGGTCTGGGCCGGGCGCGTGGAGAAGGGTGGGAGTGGAGTGCAAGTGAGTGTCGCCGTCGAGGAGATCGAGTCCCCACCGGCTACGGAGCAGGAGGATCAACCGTCGGCGGTGGGCTGGAATCCGTTCACACGTCTGGCATTCCGGTTCACCTTCCTGTATCTCGGACTGTTCTGTGTGCTCTACCCGCAGGTCGTCTTCGTGTTCACCGGCTGGTTCGGTTCCTGGCTCGACCCCGACGCGGTGCTGTGGCAGGGCCGGGTGCTGCGGCCGGTACTGGAATGGACCGGCCGCACGGTCTTCGGTATCCATCCGGTACTGAGCAGCAATGGCAGTGGGGATCAGGCGATCCTGTGGGTGCTGGTGTTCTGTGTCCTGGTCGTGGCACTCGCGGGCACATCGGTATGGTCGGTGCTCGATCGGCGCCGTCGCGACTACCGGCGCCTGGCCGGATGGTTCCTGGTGTTCCTGCGGCTGTGCCTGGCCGGGCAGATGCTGAAATACGGATTCGCGAAAATCGTCCCCACCCAGATGCCCGAGCCCTCGCTGTCGACCTTGCTGACGCCGTACGGCGATCTGGCACCGATGTCGGTGCTGTGGAATCAGGTCGGCACGAGCCCGGCCTACGAGATGCTCCTCGGCGCCGCGGAACTCCTCGCGGGGGTGTTGCTGCTGGTTCCCCGCACCGCCACGGTCGGAGCGATGCTGGCCGTGGTGAGCATGGCCCAGGTGTTCGTGCTGAACATGACCTTCGATGTACCGGTCAAGATCCTGTCCGGACATCTGCTGCTGATATCGATGGCACTGCTCGCTCCGCAGGCCCGGCGGCTGTTCGATGTGCTGGTGCTCGATCGTCCGGTCGGCCGCTCGACGGCGCCGTATCCGTTCCGTACCCGCCGATCCCGGTTGATCGCGGGACTCGTGCAAGCGGGCATCGGAGTCTGGGTGGCGGTGGCGCTGGCGCACGTGAGTACGCAACTGTGGGACAGCGGTTCCGGTCGGCCGAAACCTCCGCTGTACGGCATCTGGGCGGTCGAGGAATTCACCCGGGACGGGCAGTCGGTACCGCCGCTGCTGACCGATGCCGAACGCTGGCAGCGCGTGGTCTTCGACTACCCCGGTGTCATGCAGTACCAGCGCACGGACGGAACGCTGGTGCCGACCGCGGCGGAGATCGACACCGGTGCGCACCGCCTCGCATTGGCCGCCGCACCACAGCACGCCGGCGCGCAACCGGTGCCGCTGGGGGAATTCGCCTACGAACAGCAGCGCCCCGATGTCCTGCGTTTCACCGGAGAGCTCGCGGGCCATCCGGTGACGGTGAGCTTCCGGCGCCAGGACCCTGACGCCTTCCCCCAGCGCAGCCACGGTTTCCGCTGGGTCCAGAACGCGCCCGGGCAGTGAGCCGTCAGGCCGCGTTCGCACCGATCTGGTTGCCCCAGTGTGGATTCGGGGCGTAGAACTCCCCGGTCCCAGGTGCGAACGCGGCCGCCGCCGCCGGGCATCGCCACAGCTGCGCGACCAGCCACGCCGTCGGGTATCCGAGAAAGCCGTAGACCCCGGAGGTGCAGGGGTAGGAGGCATGGGCGCAACCCGGCTGGCCCTGCACGTCGTTGTGGTTGGGGCCGACGAGGGTGCCCCACACCTTGGTGACCGACGCCGGAGTGGCGTTGTAGTAGTCCTGGTTCGACTGCAGTCCGGGCAGCGACCACAGCGGTTGGGACGGCGAGATCAGCGCATCGTAGGAACCGTTGACGAAGAACACCGAACCCTTGGTCAGACGGCGAGTATCGGTGCAGCTCAGCCTTTTCGAGCACACCGCCTGGGCGGGTAGCTCGATCGGCACCGCGGTCCGGATCGCGCCGCCGGAGGCGATCATGGCGTTGAGGACGCCGGTGGCGCCCTGGGAATGGCCGACTGCGCCGACTGCCCTGGGATCGAGCCGGTCGTGGAAGACACTGTCCGGATCGGCGGCGCGATCGACGAGGTACCGTGCGGCACCGGCGATGTCGACTCCCGAGCCGGTACTGCGATTCTCGGTCGCGATCACCGCGAAACCCCACGACGCCAGATGCCGCAGCAGATACGCGTACTGCCTGGGCTGCGCGGCGGTGCCGTCGCCCCAGGTGATGATCGGGTGGCGTAGCCCGCTGTCGCGGATGTTCGCGGGGTACCAGACGTCGTAGCCGGCTCCGGTGCTGTCGCAGCAACCGAAACCGTATTGCTCGGCGACCGGCCAGGGCCCGGGTTCCAGATATGTGGCCTCGACCGGTCCGCTCGGCCGATAGGGATCGGCGGCCGCCGAAGTGGCGGCCACCGCCCCCGCGACGACGACCGTCACCACCACGACCACCGCCTGCAGCACCGCACGTCGCATGTTCGCAGCATAGAACCAGGACCGGCCCCGGAGCCGGGAATGGCATGCGGCCGCGGCGGGTTCGCTCTCGATATGAGTACCGAACTCTCACCGGAATTGAAGCGGTTCCTCGACACCGCAAAGGTTTACGCGACCGTGGCGACGATCGGCCGCGACGGGCAGCCGCATCAGACCGTTGTCTGGATCGACCGCGACGGCGACGATCTGGTGTACTCCACCACCGTCGCTCGCCAGCAGTACAAGAACGTGGCGCGTGACCCGCGGGTGAGTGTGATGATCAATCCGCCCGACAAGCCGTTCCTCTACGCCGAGATCCGGGGCACGGCGACCGTCACCCCCGATCCGGAGCGGGCGATGCCCGATCGGCTGTCGCTCAAATACACCGGGCAGCCCTACGCGCAATTCAATCCCGCCTCGGTCGACGATGCCGAGCGCGTCGTCGTTCGCGTCACCCCGCAACGCGTCACGGGGCGGCTCTGAGTCGAGGCGCCCGGCGGCGTGTCGACAACTTCGGCCCGAGCACTCCGGAATCGATGTCCACCGGTGTGAGATGAGTCTCGACTGTGATACGTCGAGCGTTGCGGACGCGGTGTACTCCCTGCAGGATGACCTGAGCGGCGGCCTCCGCCGTGCCAACTTCGCAGGTGGAGGGAGTTTCTCTTGGCTTCGTCAGGACGTACCCACGGTAGAGCCGGAACCCGGCGCAGGGCCGGGCTCGCACGGGCGGGAGCGCGTACGGCGGCCGCCGGTGCCGCCGCACTGGCCCTGCTCACCGGCACCGGAATCGGCGTCGCGCAGGCCCGGCCGGTCGGCGCTTTCGATGTCGGCGGCGCGATCGAACAGGAATACGACCGCGCCGGTGGCCCCGGGTTCTTCGGTAATCCCGTCGGCCCGGAAACCGATGCCAATGGCGGCAAATTCCAGGTGTTCGAACGCGGCTGCTCGATCTACTGGTCGATCGGTACCGACGCGCACGCGATCTGTGGCCTGATCCGCGACAAGTGGGGCTCGATGGGCTGGGAGACCAGTCCGCTCGGATTCCCGCTGGCAGATGAGGCCGCCGCCGGCCGGGACGGCCAGGGACGGGTCGCGCTGTTCCCCGGTGGCGTCCTGGTCTGGTCGGCGAATACCGGCGCGCATCCGGTGTGGGGTTCGATCCTCGGTATCTGGCAGGGCAACCAGGCCGACCGGGGCCGCTACGGCCTGCCCACCAGCGACGAATACGACTACAACGGCGGCAAGGCCCAGGACTTCCAGGGCGGCCGGATCACCTGGAAGCCCTGATCCGCGCGTGCCCGCCAGGTGATTGCGGAACCGCTCCGCCCACGCCGTAGGCTGAAAACTTGTGCCGAATACGACAGACGACCAGCATTCCGGTGATCCGAACTACGTGGTCGGGCTCGATCTCGCCGGCCGCCGCGTCGTCGTCGTGGGCGGCGGCTCGGTAGCCCAGCGCCGCCTCGGACTGCTCATCGCGAGCGGTGCCGAGATCGAGGTGATCAGCCGGACCGTCACCCCCGCCGTGGAGGCGATGGCCACCTCCGGGCAACTGCGTATCGCCACGCGCGCATACGCGGACGGCGATCTGGATGGTGCCTGGTACGCGATCGCGTGCACCGATGAACCCGAGACCAACGCCGCCGTGGTCGCCGAGGCCGAGCGCCGCCGCATCTTCTGCGTGCGCGCCGACAACGCCCGTCTCGGCACCGCCGTCACCCCGGCCAGCGCCCGCTACGACGGGCTCACCCTCGCGGTTCTGGCGGGAGGACGGCATCGGCGCTCGGCGGCGGTGCGGACCGCACTGCTCGAGGCGCTGCAATCGGGCACGGTCACCGACGATTCCGAACCGGTGGCGCCCGGCGTCGCTCTCGTCGGCGGCGGGCCCGGCGACCCCGATCTGATCACCGTGCGCGGTCGCCGTTTGCTCGCGCGTGCCG
Source organism: Nocardia sp. NPDC052254 (assembly GCF_040679495.1). Lineage (NCBI taxonomy): Bacteria > Bacillati > Actinomycetota > Actinomycetes > Mycobacteriales > Nocardiaceae > Nocardia > Nocardia sp. NPDC052254. Next base: position 660,541 of record NZ_JBFAUW010000003.1, read on the forward strand.
ACCTGGTGGTGGCCGATCGGCTGGCACCGCCGGAACTGCTCGCCGAACTCGGTCCCGATGTGGAGGTCGTCGACGCGGCGAAGATCCCCTACGGCCGGGCGATGGCCCAGGAGGCGATCAACACCGCACTCGTCGAGGGCGCCCAGGCCGGCAAGTTCGTGGTCCGGCTCAAGGGCGGCGATCCGTACGTCTTCGGGCGCGGGTACGAGGAACTCGAGGCCTGTGTGGATGCCGGCGTCGCGGTAACCGTCGTCCCGGGCGTCACCTCGGCGATCTCCGTGCCCGCACTGGCCGGGATCCCGGTCACCCATCGCGGCGTCACACACGAATTCGTCGTCGTGAGCGGCCATATCCCACCCGACCATCCGGATTCGCTGGTGGATTGGCCCGCCCTGGCCCGGCTACACGGCACCCTCGTGCTGCTGATGGGCGTCGAGCGGATCGAGAAGTTCGCCGACGCCCTGATCGCGGGCGGTCGCGCTGCCGCGACACCGGTCACGGTCGTCCAGGAAGGAAGTCTGCGGACCCAGCGGATCGTGCGCGCGGACCTGGCCACCGTCGCCGAACGCGTACGCGCCGAGGGCATTCGGCCACCGGCGATCATCGTGATCGGCCCGACTGCGGGATTCACCGCCGGTGCGCCCGATATCGACGCATCGGCCGATCATCGGCAGTGATGCCGTCCGCGCAGGGGCGACCACGCGTCCGGTTGGGCCGTTCCAATATCCGTTACAGTGAGTCACTGTGCTCGATAACCCCGCCGCGACGATGCATTATCAAGTGACCAAGCGGGCCTTCGGGCTGCCGATCCTGGTGCTGTCCGGCCTGCAATTGATGGTCGTTCTCGACGGTACGGTGGTGATCCTGGCGCTGCCGGCGCTGCAGCGCCATCTCGGATTGACCAGTTCGGAAAGTGCCTGGACGGTCACGGCCTACGGCCTCACCTACGGCGGCCTGATGCTGCTGGGTGGTCGGCTCGGCGACTCGTTCGGGCGCAAGAAGATGCTGTTGCTCGGCGTCTCGCTGTTCACCCTGGCCTCCCTGCTGTGCGGTCTGGCTCAGAACGACGTCATGCTCATCGCGGCCCGGGCGCTGCAGGGCACCGGCGCCGCGGTGGCCGCGCCGGTGGCGATGGCACTGGTCGTCAGCACCTTCGCGCCCGGACCGGCCCGCAATCAGGCCATCGCGATCTTCGGGTCGATGATGGGGGTGGGTTCGGTCGGCGGCCTCGTCGTGGGCGGCGCTCTGGCGGAATGGAATTGGCGGCTGATCTTCCTGATCAATGTGCCGATCGGCTTGCTCATCCTCCTCGGGGCGATATTCCAGCTGCACGATTCGGCCCATCACCGGTTGCCACTGGATGTGCGCGGCGCCGCGCTGGGAACGCTCGGTTGTGTGGGGGTGATCTTCGGCGCGACCGAGGGACCCGATCTGGGCTGGACCAGTCCCTACGTCATCGGCGCGCTGATCGCCGGTCTCGTGATGCTGGTGGCATTCGTGCTGGCCGAACGCAGCGCCACCAATCCGCTGCTTCCCCTGGGGCTGTTCCGTGATCGTGACCGTGCGATCACCTTCGTCGCCTTGCTGCTCGGCTCCGGTGTGCTCGGCGCGATGACTTATTTCGTCGCGCAATTCCTGCAGAACGTGGTCGGCTACAGTCCGCTGGTCGCGGGTCTGGCCTCGATTCCGTTCACGATCGGTGCGGGGCTCGGCACCGCGATCGCCTCCAAGGCCGCGCTCATGATCCGGCCGCGCTGGCTGCTGTCCGGTGCGGCGGCGGTACTCGCGGCGGCCCTGTTCTTCGGTTCGACCCTGGACCGTGACGTCGAATACTGGCCGACCCTGCTGGTGCTGCTCATCGTGGTCGGCACCGCGATCGGGTTCGTCATCGTGGTCGGCCCGTTGTGCCTGCTCGTCGGGGTTCCGGTGAACGAGGTCGGGCCACTGTCGGCGATCGGCCAGATGATTCTGACCCTCGGTACCCCGTTCGCGGTCGGCCTGCTCACCCCGCTCGCCGCCTCGCGCACACTCTCGCTGGGCGGGCGCACCGACCGGACGTCGGACCTCACCACCGCCGAAGTCTCTGCGCTGTCCAGTGGTTACACCTTCGTGCTGCTGATCTGCGCGATCGGCGCCGTCGTCATCGGTTTGATCGTGCTGACCCTGCGCTACACCCCGCAGCAACTGGCTCAGGCACAGCACGCGCAGGAGGAGTCGCAGCAGGCCTGACCGATCGCCCGCCGAAAATCACCCGCGGTCGAAGAGTTCCAGCAGCTCGCTCCTGCCGAACATCCTCGCGGACTCCCGCGCGGAAGGAGTGCCGGCGTCCGGGTCGGCTCCGGCGTCCAGCAGGGCCCGCACGATCTCGTTCTCACCCTTGAAAACCGCTCCCGCGGCCGGGGTCTGGCCGCGGTCGTTGGCCCGGTCCGGGTCGGCGCCGTGGTCGAGCAGGGTGGTCACCGCGGCGAGATGGCCGTGGTAGGCGGCGAGCATCAGCAAGGTGTCGCCGCGATCGTTGGTGAGGTTCGCCGGGACGCCCGCATCGAGGTAGGCGGCGAGAGTGTCCGCGGCTCCGGTGCGCGCCGCATCGAACAGCGCGGTGGCCAGTTCGACCAGTCCGGGGTCGATGTCCTCGGCATCCATGGGGCCTTCCTACCACGAGCCCACGCGGTTGCCCGCGTGGGCTCGCGACGGTCGCGACCGGCCGCTCAGTTGTAGGACCGGGCGACACCGTCCAGCAGATGTTCGAGGGTTTCGTAGGTCGGGGTGTCGACCACGTCGACGACATCCTTGGCCACCGGGATGTGGTGTTCGGCGGTCACTTTCGCGAACTGGGCGGGATCGGCGGTGCGGAAACCGTGCTCGGCGGCCAGCCGCTGCAGACCGGGATCGGTGCTCAGCAACTGCCCGATCCGATCGCCGGTGGCGTTCAGCGGCACCAGCGTGTGCCGGGACAGGACCGTCGGCGACGGGTACAGCAGCACCGAGTTCGCGGGCAGCTTCCCGGCGACCGCTGCTTCCACGTACTGCGATTCGTAGCCCCACACCATGGGTGTGGGCCCCATGCCGGCGGTGAGGTATTCGGTGAAGGGGCCCTCGCTGGAATTGTCGGTGTAGCCCTGTTTGGTGAACAGTCGCGACACCTTCGACAGGACGAAGTTCTCCGCCACCGGCCCCTGCACGATGCTGTCGTCGTTGGCGACGTAGGCCGCGGCGGCCAGGTACATCGCCGCCGAGTTGGAGGTACGTGGATCGGTGGTCGACAGCAGCACGCTCTTGCGCACCGGATAGCCGGTGTTGCCGTCGAGCCGATCCCACTGCTGCCCCTGTTGGGCGAGGTCGAGGTAGCGGTGCATATCGAAGGTCGGGGTGGCACCGGGACGCACCACGCCCGCGCGGGTCAGCGCGTCGACGATGGGACCGAAACTGGCGATCGCCATGGGCGAGGAGAAGGGCGTGTACCTGGTGGTGGTGGAGCGCTGACGCTGAATGCGTTCGGCGGCGAGGGTGCTCGACGGGAACGCGAAATCGTCGCCGCTCAGATCCACCGACGTGGCGATCTGCCGCGAACCCGCGGGATCGACCTGCAACCGGATGCCGTTGCGGGCGAACACATCCACCACGCGCGGATCGGTGAAGAACGCCATCTTCTCCGAACCGACGACACCGCGCGCGGTGATCATCGCGGTCGCGGGGGGTGCGGCGGGCTTGTCGTCACCGCCGAACCCGACACCGACCACGAGCGCGATGACGACGACGACCGCCGCGGCGAGCGCGGCGATCAGCCGGGGCCGCGCACGCCATCCCGCGGCGCCACCGCCGGCCGGGCGCTGATCGGTGCGCGCCGCCGCGCCGGTGGGAACAGGTTGTGGTGCAGTGATTGTCGAGCTGTCCGGTGTGCTCTGCACGGTCGTCACCGCGTCGGAATCGTCGCTGCCGAGTCGTGTTGCGCTGGAGGGGGTTACGGCGGTGGGCGACGGAATGACCGGTGCCGCGACCGGTGTCGCTGCCGGTTCCTCCGCTGTGGCTGCGGATTCGGCCGGTGTCACGTCAGCATCCGCCGGTGCCGCCGCGACACTCATCGAAACCGCCTCGGGCGCAGCGCCGGTCGGTACGGTGGTACCGGCCGGTGTCTCGCTCAGCAGCTCGTCGGCGGTGGAGCGGCCGGCCTCGGGCGCCACGGCGGTCCGCTCGATCGCGTCGTCCGGCGTGGCGGTGACCATGGCCGGCAACTCGACCGTCGCGGGAACCGGTTGTGCGGCCCGAGCATGGTGTGCGGCAGTGGATTCCGGCGCGTGCGCGTCGGACTCGCGATGTGCCGGCAGATGTTTGATTTCGCGGTTCACGATCCGCTCGATCAGAATCGGCACGAAGTCACGTACGGCGTGGCCGTCGAAGCGCCGCCGCACCTGACTCACCAGGTCCTGCACCAGTTCCGGCGAATGGCTACCGCTGTACTTGTCGACCAGACGGCTGGTCAACTGCCGCAGTGCTTTTTCCTCACGGTCCGTGGCGTCACTCACGCCGAACTCCTCGCCCATTCGCATTTCACAGCGGCGGTCGATCGCCGCGACGAATAACGATAGCGAGACAGAAGAACTGTTTCGGTGGAGCACTTTTCACCGGAGGGTTATGGAATTCGCTGGTGAATTGGCATTTTCGAGGTGTGGTTCCCAGCGGTGGCCGGTCGTGATTGGGTTCGAATTACGTCCTCGGTCACCGAGAATTCACTCAGGTGAGTACCAGCAGTTCGCTCGACGACGCGATTTCGACTCGTAGCCCAGCCTTTTCGGCCACCCGGGCCACCGCGCGGATATCGCCCGGCTCGGCACGAGTGGTCGCCAGCGCCCGGGCCAGCAGTCCTTTGTGATGTTTGTTGAAGTGACTGACCACCGTGCGGGTCCCGTTCGGGCGCTCGGTCAGCACGGTGGCCGTGACCGCGCCCGGCAATCGGCCCAGCTGCTGGTAGGTGCCCGATCTCAGGTCGACGACCAATCGATCCGCCGTCGCATCGCGCAGCGCCGGTGCCAGGACCGGTTTCCACAGCGCGGCCAGGGTCGGCAGTCCGGGCAGCTTCGAACCGCCCGACAGTCGATAGCCCGGAATCGCGTCCCCGGCCCGGACCACCCCGAACAACGCGGAGCCGATCGCCAGGCGCTCGTCGGCGCGGGCCCGTTGCGCCTTGGTCAGCGAACCGGCGTCCAGCGCGTCGTAGAGCACACCGGTGTAGCGCCGCAGCGCGGGCATCGTCGTGGCGGACCGCAGCGATTCGTTGCGTGCGAGCGCGGTCTGCAAACCCTCCGCGCTCGCCCCGCCGGCCTTGCCGAGGCCCAGTGCCACGCGGGCGGCCTCCGGGTCGGCGGTCAATTCGATCAGTTCGGTGATCAACTTGTCGCGGACCGCGGTGAGCTGGGGCAACCACAGCGAATCCAGATCGAGTGGACCGAGAGTTCCACCGTCGGACTTGGTTTCGGAGGGAGGCAGGATCACGAGCACGAGCCGTTACGGTAATGCCCTGCAAGCATCCGCGCAGCAGCGGCTAGTCTGTGCACCCGTGATCACCCGTCTCTCGCACCTGTTCCTGCGCACCCTGCGCGACGATCCCGCCGACGCCGAGGTGCCCAGCCACAAACTTCTGGTCCGTGCCGGATATGTGCGCCGGATCGCGCCGGGCGTGTACTCGTGGTTACCGCTGGGCCTGAAGGTGCTGCGCCGGATCGAGGACGTGGTGCGTGCGGAGATGAACGGGATCGGCGGGCAGGAGATCTCGCTGCCGGCGCTGCTGCCGCGCGACCCCTACGAGACCACCAACCGCTGGACCGAATACGGCGATGCCCTGTTCCGCCTGCGCGACCGAAAAGGCGCCGACATGCTGCTCGGCCCCACCCATGAGGAACTGTTCGCGCTGACGGTCAAGGGTGAGTACAACTCGTACAAGGACCTGCCGGTCACCCTGTACCAGATCCAGACCAAGTACCGCGACGAGGAGCGGCCGCGCGCCGGCATCCTGCGCGGGCGCGAATTCATCATGAAGGACTCGTACTCGTTCGACCTCGACGAAGACGGTCTCGCGGCCAGCTACGCCGCGCATCGCGGTGCGTACCAGCGCATCTTCGCCCGCCTCGGTGTCGAATACGTGATCGTCGCCGCCACCTCGGGCGCCATGGGTGGTAGTGCGTCCGAGGAATTCCTGGCCACCAGCCCCATCGGCGAGGACACCTACGTGACCTGCCTGGAATCCGGCTACGCCGCGAATGTGGAAGCGGTGGTGACCCCGGTTCCGCAGGAGATTCCGCTGCAGGGCCTGGCCGATGCCGTCGTCCACGACACTCCCGGCACTCCCACCATCGCCTCGCTGGTCGACTGGGCCAACGGCGCCGGAATCGCGGAGCAGTACGCCCGCCCCGTCACGGCCGCCGACACGTTGAAGAACGTGATGGTCAAGCTCCGGCACCCGGATGGCAAGACCGAGGTCGTGGGCATCGGTATTCCCGGTGATCGCGAGGTCGACGACAAGCGGCTGGGCGCCAGCCTGGAACCCGCCGAGGTGGAGTTGCTGACCGACGAGGACTTCGTCGCCAACCCCTTCCTGGTCAAGGGCTATATCGGGCCGAAGGCGCTGCTGGAGAACGGGGTTCGCTACCTGGTCGACCCCCGGGTGGTCACCGGCACCTCCTGGATCACCGGTGCGGACGCGCCCGGCAAGCATGTCGTGGGCCTGGTCGCCGGCCGCGATTTCACCCCCGACGGCACCATCGAGGCCGCCGAGGTCCGCGAGGGCGACCCCTCGCCGGACGGCCGGGGTGTGCTGCACGCCGCGCGCGGTATCGAGATCGCTCACATCTTCCAGCTCGGCTACAAGTACACCGATGCCTTCGAGGTCGACGTACTCGGCGAGAACGGCAAGCCGGTCCGGCTCGTCCAGGGTTCCTACGGTGTGGGTATCTCCCGCATGGTCGCCGTCGTCGCCGAGCAGATGCACGACGAGAAGGGGCTGCGCTGGCCCAGTGAGATCGCGCCGTTCGACGTGCACGTCGTCATCGCCAACAAGGACGAGGCCGCCCGCGCGGGTGCCGAACAGGTCGTGGCCGGACTCGACGGGCAGGGCTTGGACGTCCTGTTCGACGACCGCACCGCCTCGCCCGGGGTCAAGTTCAAGGACGCCGAACTGCTGGGCATGCCGTGGATCGTCGTGATCGGCCGTGGCTGGGCCGAGGGCAAGGTGGAGCTCCGCAACCGCTTCACCGGCGAATCCGAGGACATTCCGGCCGATTCCGCGATCGAGTCCGTCCTCGCGAAGATCCGCGCCTGAGCCCGTCGCCGACGGGAGAACGATTGCCGGTACCGGGGACCGCGGGACACTGCGGTCGCCGGTACCGTGCGGGTCGCTCAGGGGCGGCCGGGGAACGAGGCGGTCGGCGGATTCACCCCCAGGACGGCCTGCCAGGTGGCCAGGCGACCGGCGGACTCGGTGAGGCCGTCGATACCGGTGCGGCGTAGCTCGGGCGTGCTGGCCCGCTCCACGACCGAACGCCAGGCCACCGCCCCGTCGGATTCGACGGTGACCGCGAGATTGGCGGCCGGGATCGGATTGTCGACCGTGAACGGCGGGTTGTAGGCAGCCGCCGCCGCGGGGACCGTGGCGCCGGTGGCCTTCAGCGCGTCGATGGTGGCGTCGCGGCGGGCGCGGTGTGCCGCGAGGTATTCCGCGACCATCTTGGTGCGCTCGGGTGAGGCGTACGCCGCGATCAGGCCATAGGCGTACACCGCCGAGTATTCGGCTTTCAACGCCTCGGTCAGAACCTGCTGATCGATACTCATGCGGTGTCCTTCCGGGCATGGGTGGGGCGCTGCGTGGTCCTGCTCCGCTGCCGCCTTCGAGCCTGACCGCTCATGCCAGCACCACCCCGGCATGGGTGGCGCAGCACGCGCTGATCGAGCCCAGCAGACCGGCGCGGTAGCCGGACAGGGTGGTCGCCAGGTCGGCCGCGGAGTGCTGGGATTCGGTGAGCCGGGTCCGGATGGCGGCGAGGTCCGGCGGGGGTGTGGGCGCGACGGGTTCGGCGACCGGCGGCGTCGCGGACCTGGGCTTGGTGCCGTCACCGTATACGCCGGTGGCCCGGTCGATTTCGGTGCGCAGGGCCGCGGCGTGCTCGGTGCGCTGCGCGGCCACGGTGTTCAGTGCGGCAGTGTGCTCGGGCGCCGCGGCGATGGCGGCCTTCGCCCAGACCGCGTCGGTGCGCGCCGAGACCTCCTGGGTGACCAGGACATCCGGTGCGGGCGGGGTCTTGTCCGCGCACGCCGTGGCAGCGCCCAGGGCGACCAGCGCCAGTGCACCGCCTCCGGCCGAGCGTAGGACCGAACGACGGTCGGGACGGGGGGATACGGGCCGATCCGGCGGCGCCGGAATCACATCGAGACGGCTGGGCACGGCCTCCATCGTGCCAGTGCCCACCCGGCACCCGCGCGCCCAGCCCGGCCGACACGCGGCCATCCGAGGGCCGGGCGACGCCACCGGATCGGGCTCGGCCGGGCGGGTGACGGGAATGCGCTGGTGGGCGAGTGAGCCCGCCCGCGGATCGGTCCACGCACGCGCGGACCCCACCCGGGCCGACGCGACCGGGTTGGCTGGTCCTTTACACTCTTCCAGCGCGTTAGGCTGGACCTCCCACGGAACTGTTCGCGGGATATGCGCGCCGACCATACCGGACCAGGACCGATACCGCGTCACAACTGAACCAGGAGCCGCCCCACATGCCGATGCCGACCGAGGAAAGGGTGAGCCAGCTCGTTGCTGGGCTCATCGCACGCCGGGGACTAGATCTCGAAGGCGTGCGCATCACGGCTGCCGGCGGGCCGAATACACGAGTCACGGTCACCGTCGACGGTGACGAGACGGTCGACATGGACACGATCGCGGAATTGAGCTCGGAGGTCTCGGCGGCTCTGGACGACGCCGGTGACTTCGGTGAAACCCCCTACCTGCTCGAGATCACCACACCGGGCGTGGAACGCCCGCTCGTCGAACCGCGGCACTGGCGTCGCGCCCGCGGCCGCAAGGTCCGGATCCGGCTGAACGCGGGTGCTCCGGCACCGGACGGCACATCCGAATTCGACGCCCGGGTGGGCGCCGCGACCGATACCGAGGTGGCCCTGGTGCTCGGCGGCAAGCGCGCCCCGCATCGGGTCACCGTGGCGCTGGCCGATATCGGCTCCGCGGTCGTGCAGGTGGAATTCTCTCGGCCCGGTGTGGCCGAGATGGACCTGGCCGGCGGGGTCGCCGCGGGCCGGCCCGAGCCCGGTGCCGCCGACGATGCGGTGGATGTGGCCGAAACAGTCCAGGGAGAACATCGTCCAGTAGTTGCGCCGACCGAAGGGATCGTGGAATGAACATCGAAATCGAAGCCCTGCGTGCGATCGTCGCCGATAAGGGAATCTCGATGGAGACAGTGCTCTCCGCGATCGAGTCGGCTCTGCTGACCGCCTATCGGCACACCGAGGGCCATGAGCCCAACGCACGCATCGACATCAATCAGAAGACCGGCGTGGTGCGCGTGATGGCCACCGAGACCGATGCCGACGGCAATGTCATCTCCGAATGGGACGACACCCCTGAAGGTTTCGGCCGCATCGCCGCCACCACCGCCCGCCAGGTGGTGCTGCAACGGCTGCGCGATGCCGAGAACGAGAAATCCTTCGGTGAGTTCTCGACGCACGAAGGCGATATCGTCGGCGGCGTCGTGCAGCGTGATGCCCGCATGAACGCGCGCGGCACGGTGGTGGTCCGGATCGGTAGCGAGGCGAACGGCGCCGAAGGTTTGATTCCGTCCGCCGAGCAGGTCCCGGGCGAGTCCTACGAGCACGGCGACCGCATCAAGTGCTACGTCTACGGTGTCTCGCGTGGTTCTCGCGGCCCGCAGATCACCCTGTCGCGGACGCATCCGAATCTGGTGCGGCGGCTGTTCGCCCTCGAGGTCCCCGAGATCGCCGACGGTTCGGTGGAGATCGTGGCGGTGGCCCGCGAGGCCGGCCATCGCTCCAAGATCGCCGTCCGCTCCACGGTGCCCGGCGTCAACGCCAAGGGCGCGTGTATCGGCCCGATGGGCCAGCGCGTGCGCAATGTGATGAGCGAGCTGGCGGGGGAGAAGATCGACATCATCGACTGGGCCGAGGATCCGGCCGCCTTCGTCGGGAATGCGCTGAGCCCGTCCAAGGTTGTGTCGGTGACGATCGTCGACCCGGAGGCTCGTGCCGCCCGGGTCGTGGTCCCCGATTTCCAGCTGTCGCTGGCGATCGGCAAGGAAGGCCAGAATGCTCGGCTCGCCGCACGATTGACCGGCTGGCGCATCGATATCCGGTCGGACGCCGCCCCCGACGTGGCCGGATCACCGCGCCCGCAGGCTCAGCACGGGTAGGTCGCGGCCGCGCGAGCGCGACGGAGTCAGGGGCAACGAGGGGCTGGATGCGGAGATCGGGACATGGCAGCGGTACAGTGGACACAGGCTCAGCGCGAGTCTTCGGTATCCGCACCATCTGCTCAGGTCGGAACTCGGGTCACCCCCCGATCTCCCGGTCCGGTGCGTACGTGTGTCGGATGCCGGAAACGCGAGCTGGCCGCCGATCTGTTGCGAGTCGTGGCACAATCGCCCGGCAGTGACCCCATTGGGGACACCGTCGTCGCGATCGTTCCCGATCCGCGGCACAGACTTCCCGGAAGGGGTGCCTGGTTGCACCCCGTTTCGTCTTGTCTGAGCATGGCAGAGCGGCGCCGAGCGTTCGGCAGAGCGCTACGAGTGTCCGGAAAACTGGATATCTCAGCCCTGGAGCACTACGTCGAGAACAGGCACGAGCACTCATGAGCACACCGTGAAGTACCAACGATGAACGGCCATCGAAGATAACCCGAGGTCGTGCGGGCTTCCTGACCCCTGATCGGGGAACGAGGGACTGCCACGCTCGACCTCTCAGTGAGGAGAGCAGTGGCAGGCAAGGCCCGCGTGCACGAGTTGGCAAAAGAACTCGGTGTCACGAGCAAAGAACTACTCGCAACGCTCAAGGAGCAGGGCGAGTTCGTGAAGTCGGCGTCATCGACGGTGGAGGCACCCGTCGCACGCCGGCTCCGGGAGTCGTTCGCGACGAAATCGTCCGCCCCGGCCAACGGCTCCGCGAAGACATCCGCGAAACCCGGTCCCGCCCAGGCGCGTCCGGCCGCGAAACCATCCTCCGGCGCAACTCCGGGACCGCGTCCCGGCCCGCGTCCGGCTCCGGCCGCGGCACAGGCCGATTCGGCGCCCGCCGCCCCGGCCCCGGCCGCCCGCCCCGATGCGGTGAAGCCCGGACCGGCCGTCAAGCCGGGCCCGAAGCCCGCCGCGCAGCCCGCGGCACCGGCGGCATCGACCGGCTCGGCTCAGGCGCCGCAGACCGGTTCGTCCCAGGCGCCGCAGACCGGCTCGCGTCCCACGCCGGGCGGTCCGCGTCCCGGCCAGGGCCGGAACACCCCCGGCGGTCAGCAGGGCGCTCCGCGTCCGGCCGCTCCGGGCCCCAAGCCCGGTCCGAAGCCGCCGCGCGTCGGTAACAACCCCTTCTCCTCGGCTCCCGAGCGGCCCGCGCCGCGGCCGTCTTCCGGCGGCGCGCGTCCGGCGCCGGGGCCGCGCCCCGGTCCGGGGCAGAACGCGCCTCGTCCGGGTCAGGGCGGAGCTCGCCCCACTCCGGGTGGTGCGCCTCGTCCCGCAGCAGGTCAGGGCGGTCCTCGCCCCGGCGGCCCGCGGCCGTCTCCCGGCTCGATGCCGCCCCGGCCGAACCCGGGTGCCATGCCGGCTCGCGCGGCCCGTCCGGGTCCCGCGGCAGGTCGTCCGGGTCGTCCCGGCGGTGGCGCCGGTGGCGGGCGTCCCGGTGGCGGTGGCGGCGGTAACTACCGCGGTGGCGGCGGTGCCGGTGGTGGCGGCGGTACGGGTGCACCCGCGGCCGGTGGCTTCCGGGGTCGTCCCGGTGGTGGCGGTCGTCCCGGTGGTGGCGGCGGTCGCGGCGGTGCCGCGGGTGCCTTCGGCCGTCCCGGTGGTGCGCCCCGCAAGGGCCGCAAGTCGAAGCGGGCGAAACGCGCCGAATACGAGAACATGCAGGCACCGTCGGTCGGCGGTGTGCGGCTGCCCCGCGGCAACGGCGAGATCATCCGCCTCGCCCGTGGCGCCTCGCTGTCGGACTTCGCCGAGAAGATCAACGCCAACCCGGCCTCGCTGGTGCAGGTGTTGTTCAACCTCGGTGAGATGGTCACCGCTACCCAGTCTGTGAACGACGAGATCTTCGAGCTGCTCGGCGGCGAGATGAACTACGTCGTGCACGTGGTCTCGCCCGAGGACGAGGACCGCGAGCTGCTGGAGAGCTTCGACCTCACCTACGGCGAGGACGAGGGCAACGAGGACGACCTGCAGGTCCGTCCGCCGGTGGTGACCGTCATGGGTCACGTCGACCACGGTAAGACCCGACTGCTGGACACCATCCGCAAGACCAACGTCCGCGAGGGCGAGGCCGGCGGTATCACCCAGCACATCGGTGCCTACCAGGTGCTCACCAACGTCAACGACGAAGAGCGGCTGATCACCTTCATCGACACCCCGGGTCACGAGGCGTTCACCGCCATGCGTGCCCGTGGTGCGAAGTCCACCGACATCGCGGTGCTGGTGGTCGCGGCCGACGACGGCGTGATGCCGCAGACGGTGGAGGCCATCAACCACGCGCAGGCCGCGGACGTGCCGATCGTGGTGGCGGTCAACAAGATCGACAAGGAAGGCGCGAACCCGGAGAAGATCCGGCAGCAGCTGACCGAGTACAACCTGGTGGCCGAGGAGTACGGCGGCGAGACCATGTTCGTCGACATCTCCGCGCGTCAGGGCATCAATATCCAGGGTCTGCTCGAGGCGGTCGTGCTGACCGCGGACGCGGCGCTGGATCTGCGGGCCAACCCGGACATGGACGCCCAGGGTGTCGCCATCGAGGCGCACCTCGACCGCGGTCGTGGTCCGGTGGCCACCGTGCTGGTGCAGCGCGGTACCTTGCGCGTCGGTGACTCGATCGTGGCGGGTGACGCCTACGGTCGCGTCCGCCGCATGGTCGACGAGCACGGCGAAGATGTCGATGCCGCCCTGCCGTCGCGGCCGGTGCAGGTCATCGGTTTCACCTCGGTGCCGGGCGCGGGTGACAACCTGCTCGTCGTCGAGGAGGACCGCATCGCCCGCCAGATCGCCGACCGGCGCAATGCGCGCAAGCGCAACGCTCTGGCCGCGCGCAGCCGCAAGCGGATCAGCCTGGAAGATCTGGATGCCGCTCTGAAGGAGACCTCGGAGCTCAACCTGATCCTCAAGGGCGACAACTCCGGTACGGTCGAGGCCCTGGAAGAGGCGCTGCTCGGTATCGAGATCAGCGACGAGGTCCGGCTGCGGGTCATCGACCGCGGTGTCGGTGGTGTCACCGAGACCAACGTCAACCTGGCCTCGGCGTCGAACGCGATCATCATCGGGTTCAACGTCCGTGCCGAGGGCAAGGCCACCGAGCTCGCCAACCGCGAGGGTGTGGACATCCGCTACTACTCGGTGATCTACCAGGCGATCGACGAGATCGAGAAGGCCCTCAAGGGCATGCTCAAGCCGATCTACGAAGAGGCCGAACTGGGTCGCGCCGAGATCCGCGCGGTGTTCCGCTCCTCGAAGTTCGGCAACATCGCCGGCTGCATGATCACCTCCGGGTCGGTCAAGCGCAACGCCAAGGCCCGTCTGCTTCGCGACAGCGTGGTGATCGCCGATACGACGATCCAGTCGCTGCGTCGTGAGAAGGACGATGTCACCGAGGCTCGCGAGGGCTTCGAGTGCGGTATGACGTTGGGCTACAACGACATCAAGGAAGGCGACATCATCGAGGCATACGAGCTTCGGGAGAAGCCGCGCGACTGAGTCGTCCACAGCGAGCGAACGTCACGTTCGGTGCCAGGTGCCCGGACGTGACGTTCGCTTCGGTGGGTGCGATGTCGCGAGAATCGAAGAGGTGAGCCATTGTTCGTCGGAGCATTGGAATTCGACATCCTGCTCGGCGATGTGCATTCGTTGAAACAGAAACGCTCGGTGATTCGTCCGGTGCTGGCCGAACTGCAACGGTTCGGGATCAGCGCGGCCGAAGCCGGGGATCATGACCAACACCGCCGCACCCAGCTGGGCGTCGCCATGGTCAGCGCCGAGATGGGACATCTCACAGAGGTGCTGGACAAGTGTGAACGCCACGTCGCGGCCCGTCCGGAGTTACAGTTGCTGGCAGTACGCCGCCGCATCTTCGGACCCGAAGACTGAATGACCAGTGGAAAGTGAGGAGGGCCCGCCATGGTGGATCAGGCCAGGGCACGCCGACTCGCGAAGCGGATCGTCTCCATCGTCGGTACGGCGATCGAATACGAGATCAAGGATCCGCGGCTGCGTTTCGTCACCGTCACCGATGCGAAGGTGACCGGTGATCTGCGGGAGGCGACCGTCTATTACACGGTGATGGGTGAAACCATCTCCGCCGAACCGGATTTCGCGGGCGCCGCGGCCGGACTGGAGAAGGCCAAGGGTGTGCTGCGGTCCAAGGTGGGCGCCGCCACCGGGATCAAGTTCACGCCGTCGCTGAGCTTCGTGCTCGATACCGTGCCGGATGCCGCGCGCGAGATGGAGCAGTTGCTGGCACAGGCGCGCGCCTCCGACGAGCGGGTCGCGCAGGTCGCGGCGAACGCCACCCACGCGGGTGACGCCGACCCCTACAAACCCGAGACCGACGAGGAAGACTGACCGCTACGGCGGTCGATGCGGCGGATCGGCCGGGGTGACCCGGTCCGGTCCCCGGAGAATCGAGCCTGGAAATGACAGCTGTGACGTCGACGGCGGACCCGGCCGCGGCCGTCGAGGTTTTGGCGGCCGCCCGTTCGGTGACCGTGTTGTGCCACGTGCAGCCGGACGCGGATACCGTCGGCAGCGGGCTGGCGCTGGCGCAGGTCCTGCACCGACGCGGCGTCCCCGTGCAGGTGTCGTTCGCGGAACCGAGTGAACTGCCGGTATCGATGCGATCGTTACCGGGCGCCGAACATCTGGTGCCGCCGGATCGGGTGGCCGCACAGGTGGATCTGCTGGTGACCGTGGACTGTGGGAGTGCCGGCCGGCTGGGCACGCTCGCCGACCGGATCGACGGTGCCGCAACGACTCTGGTGATCGACCACCATCGCTCCAATACCTGTTTCGGCACGCTCAACCTGATCGACGCCACCGCGGAATCGACGACCAGTGTGCTGGCCCGTGTCTTCGATGCCTGGGGGGAGGAGATCGATCGCGATATCGCGCACTGCCTGTATGCGGGCCTGGTGACCGATACCGGCTGTTTCCGCTGGGGCGGTCCCGGCACGCACCTGCTGGCCGATCGTTTGCTGGCCACCGGGATCGACGGCGCCGGAATCACTCGCACGCTGATGGACACGCATCCGTTCGGCTGGTTGTCGATGCTCTCGCGGGTACTCGGCTCGGCCCGGCTGGAACCGGAGGCCGCCGGTGGTGCCGGGCTGGTGTACGCGTTCGTCCGGGCCGACGACGCCGGTGCGGTGCGTTCGGAAGAGGTGGAGAGCGTCATCGACGTCGTCCGCACCACGGCCGAGGCGGACGTGGCCGCGGTATTCAAACAATCGCGCCGCGAATCCGATCGCTGGATGGTGTCGCTGCGTTCTCGCGACAGCGGAGTCGGGACCGGTGATGCGGTGGACGTGGCCGCGGTCGCGACCAGGCTCGGCGGCGGCGGACATCGCTATGCGGCCGGATATACGACCGACGGCGCCGCCGAGGAGCTCGTGGCGGCACTGATCGAGGTACTCGACGGCTCGCACTAGGTCGGCACTCGGCGGATGCGGTACCGGCAGCGACAGGGGATGGTGTGAGTACCACCGAGGACGAGGTCGCGGGTGGCCGAGTGGATCCCGCGACGGCCGGTCCCCGGCGGATTCTCGGCATCGCCGTGCCGACCCTGGGTGTGCTGGTCGCCGAGCCGGTGTATCTGCTGTTCGATATGGCCGTCGTCGGACGACTGGGTGCGCTGGCACTGGCCGGGCTGGCGGTCGGCGGCCTGATCCTCGGGCAGGTGAGCACCCAGCTGACCTTCCTCAGTTACGGCACCACCGCGCGGGCCTCGCGCCGGCACGGCGCGGGTGACGAACCGGGTGCGGTGGCCGAGGGAGTGCAGGCGAGCTGGCTCGCGCTGGCCGCCGGGTCGCTGATCGTCGTGGTGCTTCAGGTGTGCGCGCGGCCCATCGTGGATGTGATCGCCGGCGGTCACGATATCGCCGGTGCGGCATTGGGATGGTTGCGGATCGCGCTGTTCGGCGTCCCGTTGATCCTGCTCACCATGGCCGGTAACGGCTGGCTGCGTGGTGTTCAGCAGACCCGCAGACCGCTGGTGTACGTGCTTGCGGGACTGGTGGTTTCGGCGGTGCTGTGCCCACTGCTGGTGCACGGGCTGCTGGGTTCGCCGCGGCTGGAACTGGCGGGGTCGGCGGTGGCCAATCTCACCGGGCAGGTCGTCTCGGGCGCGCTGTTCGTCGGCGCCCTGGTGCGCCAACGGGTTTCGCTGCGCCCGCGGCCGGCGGTGATGCGTGCGCAGCTGGTGCTGGGCCGGGATCTGATCGTGCGCAGTCTTGCCTTCCAGGCGTGTTTCGTCTCCGCGGGAGCGGTGGCCGCGCGGTTCGGCGCCGCGTCGGTGGCCGCGCATCAACTGGTGCTGCAGTTGTGGAATTTCCTGTCGCTGACCTTGGATTCGCTGGCGATCGCCGCGCAGACGCTCACCGGTGCGGCGCTGGGGGCCGGTGACGCATCCGGTGCGCGCGGGCTGGCCCGCCGGATCACGCTGTGGTCCACGGCCTTCGCGGTGCTGCTGGCACTGATCTTCGCTGCCGGTCACCAGGTGATTCCGCAGTTGTTCACCGATGATCCGGCTGTACTCGATCGCGTACAGGTGATCTGGTGGTTCTTCGTCGCACTCATCCCCGCCGCCGGAGTGGTCTTCGCTCTCGACGGCGTGTTGCTCGGCGCGGGCGATGCGTCCTACCTGCGTAACACAACCATGGCGGCGGCACTGGTGGGGTTCCTGCCGGCGATCTGGCTGGCGCTGAGTTTCGACTGGGGGATCGCGGGGATCTGGTCCGGGCTCGGCGCGTTCATCCTGCTGCGGCTGCTCGCGGTCGGTGCACGCGCGTGGTCGGGGAACTGGGCCCGGGTCGGCTCGGAAATACCCCGGTCGTCCCAGAGACAACCGTGAGTGACACGTGCGCAGCTGCTCGCGGTGCCGATCGGGTGCGGGTATCCCGCGAATTGCAGCGGCACGGCGCGTGACCGATGCGGCGCCGATCGGGTGCGGGGGCCGGCCGAAATACCGCCCGGACAGGGGCGGGTGTGCTCGCCCGGGCAAGATCGGGCATGGTGGAACCGTGATTCCGAAGTTGATGGCGGTGAGCGATATCCATGTCGGTCATCAGGGGAACAAGCCGGTCGTCGAGCAGATCCGGCCGGATTCACCCGAGGACTGGCTGATCGTGGCCGGTGACGTGGGTGAGAAGTCCGACGACATCCGGTGGGCGCTGCGGACGCTGCGCGAGCGGTTCGCCAAGGTCATCTGGGTTCCCGGTAATCACGAACTGTGGACCACCGCCAAGGATCCGGTGCAGATCAAGGGCGCCCCACGCTACGACTATCTGGTGTCGCTGTGCCGCGATCTCGATGTGCTGACCCCGGAAGATCCCTTCCCGGTCTGGACGGGCGCGGGCGCCGAACAGCATGGGGGCGCGGTGACCATCGCGCCGATGTTCGTGCTCTACGACTACTCCTGGATGCCCGAGGGCACCCACACCAAGGCCGAGGCACTGTCGGTCGCCCGCGACCGGAACGTGGTCGCCACCGATGAATTCCTGCTGGCCAGTGACCCCTATCTGACCCGCGACGCCTGGTGCCGGGCGCGGGTGCAGTACAGCGAACGCCGCCTGGACGCACTCGAGCCGGGCACCCCCGTGGTCCTGGTCAACCATTTCCCGACCGTGCGTGAACCCACCAGGATGCTGTTCTACCCGGAGTTCTCGCTGTGGTGCGGTACCGACCAGACCGCCGAATGGCATCTGCGCTACAACGTGATCTGCGAGGTCTACGGCCACCTGCACATTCCGCGCACCACCTTCTACGAGGGCGTTCGCTTCGAGGAGGTCTCACTGGGCTATCCGCGGGAGTGGCAACGCCGTGGCCTGCCCGACAAACTGCTGCGCCAGATCCTGCCGGCCCCCGAGTACGGCCCCGGTGATCTGAACGAGTGGGGTGGCCACTTCAAGGTCACTCCGGAGATGAAGGCCGCTGCCGAGGAGATGCGCCGCCTCGCCGATCGCCGCCGCGGCGTGCTCTGACCGCCGGTGCGCCGACGGCACCGGCGCACCGCGGCGGCCGCCCCGATACTCCGCGACCGCTAGGCTCGTGGCGCAGGCAGGCTCGACTCAGGAGGCGGTCATCGAGGAACAGGCGGACGCGCGCGTCATCGGCAGTATTCTGCCCGCGGGCGTGGCGGCGGCGGAGCTGTTGCGGTATCCGGAGAACCTGAAACCGCATCCCGGCGAAGAACATCTGATCGAGAAGTCGGTGGAGAAGCGGCGGCGCGATTTCATCGGTGCGCGGCACTGTGCCCGGCTGGCTCTGGCCGAACTCGGGGAGCCGCAGGTCGCGATCGGTAAGGGGGAGCGCGGGATGCCGGTGTTCCCGCGCGGGGTCGTCGGCAGTCTCACCCACTGCGACGGGTACCGGGCCGCGGTGCTGGCGCATCGGCTGCGCTGGCGTTCGATCGGCATCGACGCCGAACCGCACGACACCCTGCCCGATGGCGTGCTGGACTCGGTGAGCCTGCCCGCCGAACGGGACTGGCTGCGCGGTGCGATCCCGGCGACCGGACTGCATCTGGACCGGCTGCTCTTCTGCGCGAAGGAGGCCACCTACAAGGCATGGTTCCCGTTGACGTTGCGCTGGCTGGGATTCGAGGACGCGCACATCACCTTCACCATCGACGACACCGGCACCGCAGGCACCTTCCACAGCGCGCTGCTGGTGCCCGGGCAGGCGAATGACGGTGGTGCGCCGCTGACCTCCTTCGACGGCCGCTGGACGGTCGCCGAGGGTCTGATCCTGACCGCGATCGTGGCCGGCTGATGCCCGAGCACACACCGGTGGTCGATGCGCTGGGCGGTCTGCTGGTCGTCGACAAGGACGGTGGCCAGACCAGCCACGACGTCGTCGCGAAATGCCGGAAGATCCTGCGCACCAGAAAGATCGGCCACGCCGGAACCCTGGATCCGATGGCCACCGGGGTACTGGTGCTCGGGGTGGAACGCGCCACCAAACTGCTCGGCCTGCTGAGCCTGACCACCAAGTCCTACACGGCCACCGTCCGGCTGGGCCAGGCGACGGTCACCGACGACGCCGAGGGGGAGGTTCTGGCGACCATCCCCGCCGCTCAGGTCGCCGACGC
The DNA here is from genome assembly GCF_040679495.1 of Nocardia sp. NPDC052254. Lineage (NCBI taxonomy): Bacteria > Bacillati > Actinomycetota > Actinomycetes > Mycobacteriales > Nocardiaceae > Nocardia > Nocardia sp. NPDC052254. Next base: position 680,089 of record NZ_JBFAUW010000003.1, read on the forward strand.
CGACATCGCCTCCGCCGTCGCCGATTCGACCGGCGACATCCAGCAGATCCCGTCGACGGTGAGCGCCATCAAGGTCGACGGTGAGCGCGCCTACGCCCGCGCGCGAGCCGGGGAGCAGGTGGAGTTGGCGGCCCGGCCGGTGACGGTGAGCCGGTTCGATGTGCTGCGGCGACGCGATATCGATATCGGCACAACCACATTCGTCGACCTCGATGTGGAGGTCGACTGTTCGTCCGGGACCTATATTCGCGCGCTGGCCCGTGATCTCGGCGCCGCGCTGGGTGTCGGCGGGCATCTGACGGCGCTGCGCCGCACCCGGGTCGGGCCGTTCGCCCTCGACCACGCCCGTACGCTGGACGGGCTCGCCGCCGATCCGGGCCTGAATCTCGATATCGATTCCGCTGTGCGCCTTGCCTTCCCCCAGCGCGAGATCGATGCCGAGCAGGCCGAATCGCTGCGGGACGGCCGCTGGCTCGATCCTGTCGGCATCCGTGGTGTGTACTCGGCCACGACCACCGACGGCCGGGCGATCGCACTGTTGGAGGAGAAGGGGAAGCGGGCCGCACCGGTATTCGTGGTGCGTCCGCGCGGACTCATCGACTGAGCCGGGTCTACGCGCCGGGTTCGCCGATCTGCGGCCGGAGCCGCTCGACGGCATCGTGCATGTGCCCGACCAGAAGTTCACGCGCGTGCTCGGGTGGGCCGGCCGCGATGGCCTCGCGCAGCGCCACGTGTTCGCGGACCTGCTCGCCGAGATCGGTGTAGGTGGTCTGCAACGCGCCCAGGCACATCCGCGTCTCGATCAGCAGAGTCTGGGCGGCACGGACCAGACGGGGGCTGTCGGCGCTGGCGACGAGTGCCTGGTGGAAGGCGTGGTCGGCCTCGGTGACGCCGTGGGCGTCGCCGCGCTCGGCACACGCCGCCATCTCCGCGGTACTGGGTTCCAGTGCGGCATGGGCGATGTCGCGGCGCCCGTCCAGGATGAGATTCACCGCACCGCCCTCGAGTGCGGTGCGGGCCCGATAGATGTCGACCACATCCTCGAGGCTGAGTTCGATGACGAAGATGCCGCGATGGCGCACGCTGCGCAGCAGGCCCTCCGAGACCAGGCGCTGCATCGCTTCGCGGACCGGTCCGCGCGACACATCGAATTGGGTCGCCAGATCGGCCTCCACCAGCTGGCTTCCGGGCGCGAGGGTGCCGTCGACGATGGCCGCGCGCAGCCGGTCTGCGATCATCTCCGCCGTCGACTGCCGATTCACGGGTTCGAACTCAATCACCGACATGAATCGGCCTTTCCGAAAATAGCGTTCCGAGCCGTGGTCCGGACGGCGGTGCGACGGCACGCAGGCCGGCCGTTCGCATACCGTGCCAGATGGTGACCTGGTTCGCGGTGAGTACAGGCTTGCCGAGCGCCGATTCCAGCGCCGGAAGCACCCTCATCGTATGCATGGCGGTGTCGGGAATCAGCAGCGCCTCGGCATCGGGGTGGTCGTTGGCGGCGGCCAGTTCGAGGACCTGTTGCGGGGTCAGCGTGCCCACCTCGGCGGCCGTATCGATACCGGCGCTGGACATCGACACCACCCGGATGTCGGCGGCGGCGAGGAAGTCCACGAACAGTGCCGCGACCTCGTCGGGGTAGCTGGCACATATCGCGACGTCGCGGACCCCCAGGGCCCGCACGGCGTCGACGAAAGCGAAACTGGTGCTCGAGGCGGGTACCCCGGCGGCTTCCGCGAGCCGTTCCACCTGCTCGTGCGCGCCGTGCGGGCCGTAGACGAAACTCCCCGACGTGCAGGCCCAGATCACCGCCTGGGGGTGGTACGGCGCGAGCAACTCGGCGCCGTGGCGCAGTTTCTCCGGGCTGCCCAGATCGAGCAGCTCGGGCACCGCGTGCAGATCGGTCCCGTAGATGTGGACGACCCGCAGATCGACATCGAGTTGTGCTGCGGCCCAAGGATAGTCGTCCTCGGCGGCATGGTCGGGGTAGATGAAACCGATGGTGTGTTCCACAGCGCCTCCTAGAAAACGTTCCGCAGCCATTTGCCGGGGCCCATCATGGGCAGTTTCATTCGTCCCAGACAGGCCCACATGGTGAGCTGATTGGCGGTCAGCACCGGCTTGCCGAGGTACTGTTCGAGCGGTTCGATCAGGTCGTAGGTGGGTAGATTGGTGCAGCTCACGAAGATGGCCTCGGCCTCCGGGTCGTCGGCGGCGATGATGCGCTCGGCGATCGTGCGGTAGCCGACCTTCCAGATCCCGCCGCCGAGCCCCAGATGGTCCGAACGCAGCACCTCACACCCGGCTTCCCCCAGGAATTCGTGCAGTTTGCCGGTGAGGATCTCGTCGTACGGCGTGATGACCGACAATCGCGACAGCTCCAATTTGCCGATCGCCTCGACCAGGGCGCCCGAGGTGGTCAACGCGTCGAGCGCACCGGCGCGGCGGATCGTCTCGCACAGTGACCGCTCGTAGGCCAGGCCTTTGATGAAACTGCCGGAACTACACAGATACGCGACCACCTCCGGCTCCACATGCGCCACGTTGCGAGTCGCCGCGGTGAGATGTGTTGCGTCGGAGACCAGTTCGGCCATCTCCAGGGAGACCGGGACCGGTTCATACGGTGTGCGAGCCAGGTGCAGGCTCACCTCCAGCGGCGCCCACCGCCATAACTCTCGTTCGAGTGCCAGGTCGAACGGCGCGATGATCCCGATGCCCCGCTGCGCGACTGGGCCGTCCAATTCGGGAAAATTCAGATCCACGAGGGTTCCTCTCGCGTGACGGCCGAGACTTCAGCCGAATATCCTCCGCGCACAATCGGATTGTTGACAAGCATACGATGAGTTTTTAGCCTGTCAATATGAACGCGGGCCCAGTTGTCACCGTCCTGCACGACGGCACCGAGCCCGACGCGCATCGCATGCGTCCGGTATCGGAGCGGGCTTGCGTGCGTTACGCCGACGGACCGGCACTGGGGGAGGCACTGCCGGGTTCCGACGTTCTGTTCGTCTACGACTTCCAGAGCACGGCCGTCCCCGGTGCGTGGCGGTACGCCGATCGGCTGCGCTGGGTGCATGTGGGGGCCACGGGTGTGGACGCGGTGATGTTCGACGCGCTGATCGACAGCGAGGTGGTTCTCACCAATACCCGCGGACTGTTCGACCGGCCCATCGCCGAGTACGTGCTGGCCCAGGTTCTCAACTTCGCCAAGGACGTGCCCGAATCGCTGCGGCTGCAACAGCGTCACATCTGGCAGCACCGCGAGTCCGAACGGATCGCCGGGGCCAGTGCCCTGGTGGTCGGCACCGGCTCGATCGGCCGCACCATCGCCCGCCTGCTGGGTGCCGTCGGTATGCGGGTGCGGGGCGTGGGACGCACCGCGCGCACCGATGATCCGGACTTCGGCACCGTGGCAACCGATCTGCATGCCGAACTGCCCGCGGCGGACTATGTGATCTGTGTGACTCCGCTGACCCCGCAGACCCGGCACATGTTCGATGCGAGTGCGTTCGCGGCGATGAAACCGCACGCGCGGTTTGTCAACGTGGGCCGTGGGGAATCCGTCGTTACCGACGATCTCGTCGCCGCCTTGCGTGACGGTGCGCTCGCGGGTGCCGCGCTGGATGTGGCCGACCCGGAACCGCTGCCTGCCGGACACCCGCTGTGGGATCTGCCGAATGTCGTTCTCACCCCGCACAACAGCGGCGATTTCCTCGGCTGGCGATCGGAGATCGTCACGGCGTTCGCGGACAACTTCGAGCGTTGGATCGCCGGCCGGGCGTTGGAGAATGTGGTCGACAAGAAGCTGGGCTACGTGCCCAGCTGAAGGGAGTCAGGATGGCCCATCCCGAACCAGGGACCGACCCCGCGGCGATGACCGCGGCCGAGTTGGCCGCCGCCTATTCGGCCGGGACGCTGTCTCCTGTCGAGGCGACCAGGGCGGCGTTGGACGCGATCGCCGCACGCGATGACGTACTCAACGCGTTCTGCCTGGTCGATCCGGAGCGGGCGCTGATGCAGGCCAAGGAATCCGAGGCCCGCTGGCACAACGGGCATGCGCAGGGTCTGCTCGACGGCGTGCCGATCTCGATCAAGGACATCTTCCTGACCGAGGGCTGGCCGACGCTGCGCGGCTCGACATCCATCCGGCCCGATGTGCCGTGGCCGATCGACAGCCCGGCAGCGGCCCGGCTGCGCGAGGACGGCCTGGTCTTCCTCGGCAAGACCACCACGCCGGAACTGGCGTGGAAGGCCACCACCGACTGTGCGCTGACGGGGATCACCCGCAATCCGGTCGATCCGGCCAAGACCTCGGGTGGTTCCTCCGGCGGTTCGGCCGTTGCGGTGGCGGCCGGTATGGGGCCGGTCTCGATCGGCACGGACGGCGGCGGCAGCGTGCGGATTCCGGCATCGTTCTGCGGTGTGGTCGGGTTCAAACCCACCCACGGCCGCATTCCGCTGTACCCGGCCAGTCCGTTCGGGCCGCTGGCCCACGGCGGGCCGTTCGCGCGCACCGTCGAGGATGTGGCGTTGCTGATGGACATCCTGTCGCTGCCCGATCCTCGCGATCCCACCGCGGGTGCGCCGCCGCTGTCGACCTTCCGCGGCGAACTCCAGCGGGAAGTGCGCGGGGCCACGGCCGGGTTCTCGGCCACGCTCGGCTTCGCCGAGGTCGATCCGGAGGTCGCGGCCGTGGTCGCGGCGGCGGTGCGCCGCCTCGACGAAGCCGGGCTGCGCGTGGTCGAGGCCGATCCCGGATTCACCGATCCGCGTGCGGCTTTCGAACAGATGTGGGCGGCGGGTGCCGCGGCCATGTTGTCGACATTCCCCGCGGGTACCCGGGAGCGGGTCGATCCCGGACTCGGCGCCGTCTGGGACCGCGGCCGCACACTCAGCGCGGTGGAGTACATCGACGCTCGCGCGGTGGCCGCGGAGGTGGGAATCGCCATGGGCGCATTCCACACCGCGCATGACGTCCTGATCACCCCGACCATGCCGATCACCGCGTTCGAGGCGGGACACGATGTGCCACCGGCCAGTTCGCTCGAGAGCTGGCCGCAGTGGACGCCGTTCACCTATCCGTTCAATCTCACCCAGCAACCGGCGATCAGCATCCCGGCCGGAACCACCGCCGCGGGGATGCCGGTGGGCCTGCAGATCGTCGGCCCCCGGCATTCCGACGATCTCGTGCTCGCGGTGGCGCGATTCGCCGAGCTGGTCCTGGCGTGAACACGCCTGTGGCCCGGACCGCGACGGTCCGGGCCACAGGCGCACACGCTATTCGGAAGCCCTCGTGAAGGACAGGGTTTCGCCTTCCACACCACGCAGCCACAGGGCGTTGCAGGCCGTCGCGAGTTCCGCCAGCCCGGTATCGATGGTGGCGAACACATTGCCCGGCACCCAGCCCATATCGCCGTTGATCAGCAGATTGTTGCGGTCGTAGAACAGGGCGAGGTCGGTGGCGCCCTGGGTGTCGTGCGCGGCCGAGCCGGGCTCGTACCCGTAGGCGGGGTTGCCGATCTCCCACGGCTCGAAGTCGAACAGGCACACATCCCCGGGAATGGGTGTGACAGTGGGATTTTCGCGATGGGGTGCCGCGGTGATCCGCGGCAGCAGGGTGTAGACCTCGTTGCGGGCGTATTTGGCGTGGAAGGCGTCGCCCTCTTGCGGCAGCGCGTCCCAGACCGCAGCGCAGGTGCGTGGCGCCAGCTCGTCGAGCAGCCGGGCGCGAGCGCTCACGCCGGCCTTGGTGAGGGTGATGGTGAGGTATCGGGCCATCGAGATCTCCTGTTCGGATAGCGGTCGGTCGCGGCTAGAGCTCGTCGAGGACCTGCCTCCAGATGGCCAGTGCCTCCTCGATCTGCTCGGAGGTCACGATCAGCGGCGGGATCATGCGCACCACATTGCTGTAGGCCCCGCAGGTCAGCAGCAGCAAGCCGTGCTTCGCGGCCAACTGCTGTGCCGCGGCCGCGGTGGTCGTATCGGGTTCGCCTGTCGCGGTGGTGAATTCGCTGCCGACGAGCAGTCCGAGTCCGCGCACATCGCCGACTGCCTTGGTGGCGCCGGCCCGCGCGCCGGCCAGCAACTGCTCGCCGCGCGCGGCGGCGTTGTCGACCAGTCCTTCGGATTCGATGACGTCGATGGTCGCCACCGCGGCCGCGCAGGCCACCGCGTTCCCGCCGTAGGTGCCGCCCTGGGATCCCGGCCAGGCCTTCTCCATCAGCTCACGTGGCGCGGCGATACCGGACAGCGGGAAGCCGCTGGCCAGACCCTTCGCGATGGTGATGATGTCGGGTCGCACATCGAAATGCTGATGGCCGAAGAACTTTCCGGTGCGGCCGAATCCGGTCTGGATCTCGTCGAGGACCAGCAGGATGCCGTGCCGGTCGGCCCGCTCCCGCAGCCCCTGGAAGAACCGGGTGTTGCCCGGAATGTAGCCGCCCTCGCCCAGGACCGGCTCGACGATGAACGCGGCCGTCTCGTTCGGTGCGGTGAGTGTGGTCAGGATGTAGTCGAGCTCGCGCAGTGCGAAGTCGGTGGCCTGTTCCTCCGACCAGCCGTAGCGGTAGGCGGTGGGGAACGGCGCCACGTGGACGCCGCTCATCAGCGGGCTGAAACCGGCCGAGAAGCGGGTGCCGGAGGTGGTCATGGTCGCGGTGGCGACGGTGCGGCCGTGGAATCCGCCGTGGAACACCACGACATTGGGCCGTCCGGTGGCTTGGCGGGACAGCCGCAGCGCCGCTTCGACGGCCTCGCTGCCGGAGTTGGCGAAGAACAGTGAATCCAGATGCGGCGGCAGCACATCGGCGAGGCGTTCGGTCAGGCGCAGCAGCGGGCGGTGCATGACGGTCGTGTACTGGCCGTGGATCAGGCTGCCGATCTGTTCGCGGGCGGCCTCGACCACGCGGGGGTGGCAATGCCCGGTGCTGGTGACGCCGATTCCGGCGGTGAAATCCAGAAAGCGGCGACCGTCGGTGTCGTACAGATAGCAGCCTTCGCCGTGGTCGACGGTGACCGGCGTGGCCTGCTTGAGAAGGGGGGAAAGTGCAGTCATGGTGATCCGCCTCCCGGGCGACGGGGGAATCCGGACGGCCCCGGATTCTTATTGTCGGATTGTTGACAATACGTATAACATGGCGGCGACGGTGACGGCAATGACAGCGTTGGGGCGAGGGCGCCGAACACCGATGACCCGACAACCACGCGACCGGTCGTCGGTGCGGCCGGGTGCGGATGTCCCACTGAACAGAGGAGCATGCGATGACGCAGACCGTTGCGGATCCGGACGCGGCGACGCGGACGGCGATCGACAGCGTGCCGACCGGATTGTTCATCGGTGGGCAGTGGCGCGATACCGCGGCCCGGATCCCGGTCGTCGACCCCGCGACCGGGCAGACGCTGTGCACCGTCTCCGACGCCGGTCCGCAGGACGGCCTGGACGCACTCGCCGCGGCCGCGGCCGCACAGGCGGATTGGGCGGCCACCCCCGCCCGGGTCCGCTCGGAGATCCTGCAGCGCGCCCATCGGGCGCTGCTCGACGACACCGAGCGCCTGGCCCGCATCGCCACCGCCGAAATGGGGAAACCGCTGGCCGAAGCACGCGGTGAGATCGCCTACGCGGCGGAATTCTTCCGCTGGTTCGCCGAGGAGGCGGTCCGCATCGACGGCGGGTACATGCCGGCCCCCGCCGGTGGCTCCCGATTCCTGGTGACCCGCCAGCCCGTCGGTCCGAGCCTGCTGATCACGCCGTGGAACTTCCCGATGGCGATGGGCACCCGCAAGATCGGTCCCGCCCTGGCCGCGGGCTGCACCTGTGTGGTCAAGCCCGCCGAGCAGACTCCGCTGTGCACCCTCGCCCTCGCCGAGATACTCAGGGTCGCAGGCGTTCCCGACGGTGTGGTCAACGTGGTGACCACCTCGGATCCGGGCGCGGTGACCGGCCCGATGATCGCCGACAGCCGCTCCCGCAAGTTGTCGTTCACCGGATCGACCGCGGTCGGGAAGCTACTGCTGGAGCAGTGTGCGAAGACGGTCATGCGGACCTCGATGGAGCTGGGTGGCAATGCGCCGCTGATCGTCTTCGACGACGCCGATCTCGATGTCGCGATCGAAGGCGCGCTCGCGGCGAAGATGCGCAACATCGGGCAGGCCTGCACGGCCGCGAACCGCATCCTGGTCCAGCGGCCGGTCGCCGAGGAGTTCGCTCGCCGGCTGGCCGAGCGGATGGCGGCATTGCCGATGGGGCGCGGCGCCGACGACGGCGTGGTGGTCGGTCCGCTGATCGACGCCGCCGCGGTGGCGAAGGTGACCGAGCTGGTCGACGATGCCCGCCGGCGCGGAGCCACGGTCGTCCTGGGGGGCACCGCGCTGGACGGGCCCGGATTCTTCTACCCGGCCACCGTGCTCACCGACGTGCCCGACGATGCCGCGATGTTCGCCACCGAGATCTTCGGCCCGGTGGCGGGGCTGACGGTGTTCGACACCGAGGACGAGGCGATCACCCGTGCCAACGACACCCCCTACGGCCTGGTCTCCTATGTGTTCACCGAGAATCTGCGGCGCGGACTGCGGGTGAGCGAGGCGCTCGACACCGGAATGGTCGGCCTCAATCAGGGAGTGGTGTCGAATCCGGCCGCGCCGTTCGGCGGGGTCAAGGAATCCGGGCTCGGCCGCGAAGGCGGATTCGGCGGTATCGACGAGTTCCTGGAGACCAAGTACATCGGTGTGGCACTGTGATGCCGGTGTATCGCATTGCCACCATCCCCGGAGACGGTATCGGCGTCGATGTGACGATCGAGGCCGTCAAGGTCCTCGACGCCGTGTTGCCCGGTATCGAGTGGACCGAATTCGACTGGTCCTGTGAGCAGTACCTGCGCACCGGCGCCATGATGCCCGCCGACGGCCCCGAACAACTCGCCGGATTCGATTCGATCCTGCTCGGCGCGGTGGGTTTTCCCGGTGTGGCCGACCACATTTCGCTGTGGGGGCTGCTGATCCCGCTGCGGCGCGCCTTCGGCCAGTACGTGAATCTGCGGCCGGTGCGGCTGCTGCCGGGTACCGAATCGGCCCTGCGTGGCCGCGGTGCCGAGGATCTCGACATCCTGATCGTGCGGGAGAATTCCGAGGGCGAGTATTCCGCGATCGGCGGAATGCACAATCCGGGCCGGCCCGACGAGTTCGTGGTCCAGGAATCGATCTTCACCCGCACCGGCTGCGAACGCATCATCCGCTACGCGTTCGAGCAGGCCCGCCGCCGCGATCGGAAACTGTGCTCGGCCACCAAATCCAACGGGCTGATCCACTCGATGCCCTACTGGGACAGTGTCTTCGACCGCATCGCCGCCGAGTATCCCGATGTGACGACCCGCCAGATGCACGTCGATGCGCTGGCCGCGGAGATCGTGCTGCACCCGGATCGGCTCGATGTGATCGTGGGCTCGAATCTGTTCGGCGACATCCTCTCCGATCTCGCCGCCGCCGTCACCGGCGGGCTGGGGCTCGCGCCGTCCGGCAATATCAATCCCGCCCGGGACACGCCGTCGATGTTCGAGGCCGTACACGGCAGCGCACCGGATATCGCGGGACAGGGCATCGCCGATCCGGTGGCGCAGATCCTCGCCGGTGCCATGATGCTCGAGCATCTGGGTGAGACGGCCGCCGCGGCGGCGGTCGATCGTGCGGTGTGCGATGCGCTCGCGGAAGGTACGACGCTCACCCCGGACCTGGGCGGTAAGGCGAGTACGGCCGAACTGGGTACCGCGATCGCCGAACGTGCGGCGGCCCTGATCGGGCGGTGAGGGGCCGGCGCCTGGTATCGGGCACCTCGGATCGGGCGCGGAGTCCGATCCGGGGGTTCGGTCAGGACGTCAGCCAGATCGCTTCGGCCGCAGGGCTTCCCAGGTCGATGGTCTGCTCACCGATCCGCACCGCGATGGTGCCGGCGAAATCGCGCCGCTCCACCACCGTGATCATCGTGTCCAGTGCGATGCCGACCGAATCGAAATAGCGCAGCATCGCCGGATCGAAATCCGAGATACGGGCGACCCGGCCGGACTGCCCCGCCTGGAAATCACTGAGCTGATGCGCCGGGGGAGTGGGGACCGCGCCGTCCACCGACGGAATCGGGTCCCCGTGCGGATCGCGGTCGGGGTGGCCGAGTTTGGCATCGATCCGCGCCACCAGCGTTTCCGAGACGGCGTGCTCGAGCACCTCGGCCTCGTCGTGAACCTCGTCCCAGCCGTAGCCGAGCTCGTTGACCAGGAACGTTTCGATCAGCCGGTGCCGGCGCACCATGGCGACCGCCGCGAGCCGGCCGTTCTCGGTGAGCGTGATGGCACCGTACCGGGCATGTTCGACCAATCCCTGGTCGGCGAGTTTGCGCACCGCTTCCGACACCGTCGAGGCCGAGACCCCGATCCGTTCGGCGAGCAGTTTGGTCGACACCTTCTCCTGTGACCATTCCTGCGCACTCCAGATGACCTTCAGATAATCCTGAGCGACCGAGGACAACGTCGGCGCCACACTGGCAGCCGACTCGCTCGCGCCCGTCTCGGGAGACGCTTGTGCGGCTGCGGAATCTGCCAGCTCACGCCGGGTGGCGACATCACGTTTTCCGGGCACGTATCGAGCTTAGCGGGCGCGCCGGGGGCAATCCGACCAACCGGGCACGGCCGTGGCGGGCGGTTTGCGCGACCGGTCGCCGATCCCCGGGCGGTGTGCGCGCGGCGCGCCGACGGTGACGGTCGGATGAACAACAGCCCCGCCGAATCCCGGTCGGTGTCGGCTCTTGCGTAGGCTGCGGGGTGTGCAGAGATGGCGAAGTCTCGAGGAAATGCCACCGGACTGGGGCCGGTGCGTGCTCACCATCGGTGTGTTCGACGGTGTCCATCGCGGTCACGCCCAGCTGATCAGCCGTGCCGTGAAATCCGCTGCCGTACGCGGTGTTCCCTCGGTTCTGATGACCTTCGACCCGCACCCCATGGAAGTGGTGCGTCCCGGATCGCATCCGGCGCAGCTCACCACGCTCACCCGGCGTGCGGAACTGGTCGAGGAACTCGGTATCGACGTGTTCTGCGTCATGCCGTTCACCCAGGACTTCATGAAGCTGCCCCCCGGCCGCTACGTGCACGATCTGCTGGTCGAGAAGTTGCACGTCGCCGAGGTCGTGGTCGGCGACAATTTCACCTTCGGCAAGAAGGCCGCCGGCACCGTGGAGACCATGCGCGAGCTCGGCGGCCGGTTCGGATTCGAGGTCGACGGGGTCACCCTGGTCGGCGAGCACGCGGTCACCTTCTCCTCCACCTACATCCGCGCCTGTGTCGACGCCGGTGACATGGCCGCCGCGGCCGATGCGCTGGGCCGTCCGCATCGCGTGGAGGGTGTGGTCGTGCACGGTGACGGCCGCGGCCGCGAACTGGGCTTCCCGACCGCGAACGTGGCGCCGCCGATGCATGCCGCCATCCCCGCCGACGGCGTCTACGCCGGATGGTTCACCGTGCTGGCCGCCGGCGAGACGGTCGGTGACACCCGCCCCGGCAAACCCGCCATGGCGGCGATCTCGGTGGGGACCAACCCCACTTTCTCCGGCCGCACCCGAACCGTGGAGGCCTTCGTCCTCGACACCGAGGCCGATCTGTACGGCCAGCACGTGGCGGTCGACTTCGTCCGGCATCTGCGCGGTATGCGCCGCTTCGACTCGGTGGACGAGCTGATCGCCGCGATGCGCGGCGACGTGGAGCAGACCCGGCAGATCCTGGCGGCGACCGACACCGGCGACGCCGGCCGCTGATCGGCGCGGTTCGCCCGCGCCGGTGACCGCCACGATGCCGCGGCGGCCACGAATTGTGTTCACGCCGCGATGAATTCGGCGATATCGGTGTTGAGTTCGGCGGCGTGGGTGACATAGAGCCCGTGCCCGGCGGTGGGGTACTCCTTCAGCACACCATCCTTCAGCAGCTGTACCGCCACCCGGCTGCTCGGCTCGATCGGGATCGACTGATCCGCCAGGCCGTGCAGCAGCAGCACCGGAATGGTGATCTCCGCCAGATCGGGACGCAGATCGGATTCGGTGATCGCACGCTGCATCGTCGTCGCAGCCCAGGGCGCGGTCGACAGCGTCCGGCGGACCTCCTGTTCGATGAGTGCCGGGGAGACGTCGTTGCCCAGGTGGGTCGCGAAATAGCCCTGGGCCCGGTCGGCCGTCCACGTGGCCCGGTCGGCCCGCAGCGCCGCTATCGAGGCGTCGAGCAGGGCCCGCGGAACGCCCGCGGGATGGTCCTCGCTCCAGCTCAGCTTCGGCGCCGCCGCGGCCACCAGCACCAGGCGGCGAATCCGGTCCTGACCGTGGCGGGCCAGATAGTGGATCGCCTCGGCGCCGCCGCCGGAGTGGCCGACCAGTACAGCGTCGCGCACGTCGAGGTGCTCGAGCAGTGCTGCCACGTCGTCGGCGCGGGTGTCGTTGTCGTATCCGTCCGCCGGCCGGTCCGAGCGTCCGTGCCCGCGCCGGTCGAGCAGAATGCACCGATGGCCGCGTTCGACGAAGTACGGCACCTGGTGCTCCCACATGTCGGTGTTCAGTGACCAGCCGGCCAGGAACACGATCGGGGCGCCCGTCCCGTACACCTCGTAGGCGAGGCTGGTCCGGTCGGTGGTGAGGAAGTTCGGCATCGTCGTCTCCTGTTCGGTGGTGTGCCATCGACATTCGCAGCCGGAGGGAACGGAAGCGATTACTCCTCGGGTAATGCGGCCCCGGTGCGCATGCCGTGGGGAGCGTGGGTCCGAACCGGCCGATTCGGATCGGCGCAGGTGATCCGGTATGCTGGCTCGTCGGGTCTGCTGCGGTCCGCGGTGGCGCCCGCCCGGGAATTTCCCGGTTCCCCGAGCGCGGACTGAGAAATCAGGAGTGAATACGTGGCTCTGACCACCGAGCAGAAGTCGGCCATCCTCAAGGAATACGGCGTGCACGAGAAGGACACCGGTTCGCCGGAGGCCCAGATCGCGCTGCTGTCCAAGCGGATCTCCGACCTCACCGAGCACCTGAAGGTGCACAAGCACGATCACCACACCCGTCATGGCCTGCTGGCTCTGATCGGCCGGCGTCGCCGCCTGTCGAAGTACCTGCAGAACAAGGACATCGAGCGTTACCGTTCGCTGATCGAGCGGCTCGGACTGCGGCGTTGATCCGTTCGCGCCCGCACGGACGCGAACGAGACGCGCTGACGATCACAGCTGGTTGACGCGCAGCCGACGGGGAGGCATAGACTCTCCCCGTCGGTTAGTCGTATGTATCGGCGCCCAGCCGCACAGTATCGGCACCGCACCAGCCGTATGCACCCGCACGCGTGGCGTCGGTCTTCGGTAGTGGCCTTTCGACGAGAGCAGTCGGCGGGCTTCGATCGATGACCGCCTCCGCGTCGCCGGTTCCATGGGGGATCGGCAGGGTGTGCGCCGCCGCAGCCAGGAGGGCTGCCGCGCGCCCGAACCCGGGTACGGCTGCCCTGTGCAGGTCGGCCCCTGCTTTCGGCAGGAGGCCACAGCGTAGGGACACCAGCCGGATCGCGCCAGTACGGCGTTGGATCCGGCGAGACGAGAGGTTGAGACATAAATATGACCGAAACTCAGACAAGCTCCGCCATCGAGGTCGAACCCGGCGTGTTCGAATCGGTGGCCTTGATCGACAACGGCAGCTACGGCACCCGCACGGTGCGATTCGAGACCGGGCGCCTGGCCAAGCAGGCCGCCGGCTCCGTGGTCGCCTACCTCGACGACGAGACCATGTTGCTGTCGGCCACCACGGCCGGTAAGCACCCCAAGGACCAGTTCGACTTCTTCCCGCTGACGGTCGATGTCGAGGAGCGGATGTACGCCGCGGGCCGGATCCCCGGATCCTTCTTCCGCCGCGAGGGCCGCCCCTCCACCGACGCGATCCTGACCTGCCGCCTGATCGACCGGCCGCTGCGCCCGTCGTTCGTCGACGGCCTGCGCAACGAGATCCAGGTCGTGGTCACGGTGATGAGCCTGGATCCCAACGATCTCTACGACGTGGTCGCCATCAACGCGGCCTCGGCGTCCACCCAGATCTCGGGTCTGCCCTTCTCCGGCCCGGTCGGCGGCGTGCGCGTCGCGCTGATCGACGGCCAGTGGGTGGCGTTCCCGACCGTCGAGCAGCTCGAGAACGCCGTCTTCGACATGGTCGTGGCCGGTCGCGTGGTCGAGTCCGGTGACGTCGCCATCATGATGGTCGAGGCCGAGGCGACCGACAAGGTCATCGCCCTGGTCGAGGCCGGTGCGCAGGCGCCGACGGAAACCGTTGTGGCAGAGGGCCTCGAGGCCGCCAAGCCGTTCATCGCCCGGCTGTGCAAGGCGCAGGCCGACCTGGCCGCGCTGGCCGCCAAGCCCACCGAGGAGTTCCCGCTCTTCCCGCCGTACGAGGCCGACGTCTACACCGCCGTCGAGGGCACCGCGAAGGTTCCGCTGGGCCAGGCGCTGTCGATCGCCGGCAAGCAGGAGCGCGACGAGCGCACCGACGAGATCAAGCTCGAGGTGCTGTCCGCCCTGGCCGAGGATTTCGAAGGCCGCGAGAAGGAGATCGGCGCGGCGTTCCGCGCTGTCACCAAGAAGCTTGTGCGCCAGCGCATCCTGTCCGACAGCTTCCGGATCGACGGTCGTGGTCTGGCCGATATCCGTGCGCTGTCGGCCGAGGTCGCGGTCGTGCCGCGGGCGCACGGTTCGGCGCTGTTCGAGCGTGGCGAGACCCAGATCCTGGGCGTCACCACCCTGGACATGGTGAAGATGGCGCAGCAGGTCGACTCGCTCGGCCCGGAGACCAGCAAGCGCTACATGCACCACTACAACTTCCCGCCGTTCTCCACCGGTGAGACCGGCCGCGTCGGCTCGCCCAAGCGGCGCGAGATCGGCCACGGCGCCCTCGCCGAGCGGGCGCTGGTGCCGGTGCTGCCGAGCCAGGAGGAGTTCCCCTACGCCATCCGTCAGGTGTCGGAGGCGCTGGGCTCCAACGGATCCACCTCGATGGGTTCGGTGTGTGCCTCCACGCTGTCGCTGCTGAACGCGGGTGTGCCGCTGAAGTCCCCGGTCGCCGGTATCGCCATGGGCCTGGTGTCCGACGAGGTCACCAACGACAAGGGCGAGTCCGAGACCCGCTACGTCGCGCTCACCGACATCCTCGGTGCCGAGGACGCGTTCGGTGACATGGACTTCAAGGTCGCCGGTACCCCGGACTTCGTCACCGCGCTGCAGCTGGACACCAAGCTCGACGGCATCCCCTCGAAGGTGCTCGCCGGTGCGCTCAACCAGGCCCGCGATGCGCGCCTGACCATCCTGGACGTGATGGCCGAGGCCATCGCCACCCCGGACGAGATGAGCCCCTACGCTCCGCGCGTCACCGCCATCAAGATCCCGGTCGACAAGATCGGCGAGGTCATCGGGCCCAAGGGCAAGATGATCAACCAGATCACCGAGGACACCGGCGCCAACATCTCCATCGAGGACGACGGCACCGTGTTCGTCGGCGCGACCGACGGCCCGTCGGCGCAGGCCGCGATCGACGCGATCAACGCCATCGCCAACCCGCAGCTGCCGAAGGTCGGCGAGCGCTTCCTGGGCACGGTCGTCAAGACCACCGCCTTCGGCGCGTTCGTCTCGCTGCTGCCGGGCCGCGACGGTCTGGTGCACATCTCGAAGCTGGGCAACGGCAAGCGGGTCGGCAAGGTCGAGGACGTGGTGAATGTCGGCGACAAGATCCGCGTCGAGATCGCCGATATCGACAACCGCGGCAAGATCTCGCTGGTCCCGGTCGCCGAAGAAGATTCAGCGGAAGCTTCCGCTGAATCCGCTTCCGACGCTGAGCAGGTTCCGGCTGCCGCCGAGGCCGCGGCCGAGTAATAGTTGGGTGTGACGAAGAAGAAGCCCTCGGCGCGCGTGACGAACTCGACGAGTTCCGCGCGCGCGTCGGGGAGTAAAGCTCGTGCCGCGCGTTCCACGCGCGCAACCACACCGGCGAGTACTCCCAGTGCCGATGCCGCCCCCTTGCTCTCGGTCGAGCAGGGGGGCTCTTCGCTGGTACTCGCCGCCGACGGTTCCCTGTCCGACAGCGGAGTGCGGCGTACGGTGCTGCCCGGCGGCCTGCGGGTGGTGACCGAACACGTTCCCGGCGTGCGGTCGGCCTCGATCGGCGTCTGGGTGGGTGTCGGATCCCGCGACGAGGGTCCCACCGTCGCCGGTGCCGCGCATTTCCTGGAACATCTGCTGTTCAAGGCGACTCCGTCGCGTTCGGCGCTGCAGATCGCGGAGGCCGTGGACGCGGTCGGCGGGGAACTCAACGCCTTCACCGCGAAGGAACAGACCTGCTACTACGCCCATGTCCTCGACGACGATCTGCCGCTCGCGATCGACGTGGTCTCCGATGTGGTGCTCAACGGGTTGTGTCGGCCCAACGATGTCGATGTGGAACGTCAGGTGGTGCTCGAGGAGATCTCGATGCGCGACGACGATCCCGAGGATCTGGTCGGTGACAGCTTCCTCACCGCGCTGTTCGGCGATCATCCGATCGGGCGGCCGGTCATCGGCACCGTGGACTCGATCGAGCAGATGACGGCCGCGCAGCTGCGCGGATTCCATCTGCGCCGGTACCGGCCGGACCGGATGGTGGTGGCGGTGGCCGGCAATATCGAACACGAGCACACGGTGGAACTGGTCCACCGTGCGTTCGGCGATCGACTCGACCCGGGCTGTGATCCGGCACCTCGGCGCGAGGGCCGTTTCCGCACGCGGTCCACGCCGCGGCTGTACCGCAGCTATCGCGACAGCGAACAGGCACATCTGGTCTTCGGCGTGCGGGCCTTCGGCCGGCACGAAGGGCACAAGCGCTGGCCGCTGTCGATCTTGAACACCGTGCTCGGCGGTGGCCTGAGTTCGCGGCTGTTCCAGCGCATCCGGGAGGAGCGGGGGCTGGCGTACTCGGTGTATTCGAGTGTCGACACCTTCGCCGATACCGGGGCGTTCTCGGTGTATCTGGGGTGCCAGCCCGAAAACCTCGGCGAGGTGGCGAGTTTGGCACGCGGGGTACTGGAAGAGGTTGCCGCCGAAGGGATCTCCGATGCGGAGTGCGCCCGGGCCAAGGGTTCACTGCGCGGTGGTCTGGTCCTGGGCCTGGAGGATTCCGGTTCTCGGATGAATCGCATCGGCCGCAGCGAACTCAGTTACGGCAATCATCGCAGCGTCTCCGAGACGCTGGCCCGGATCGACGCGGTGACCACCGACGAGGTGTCGGCCGTCGCGGCGAGCCTGCTCGCCCGGCCGTATGCGGCGGCCGTCGCGGGACCGTACCGGCGCACCCGCGAATTGCCCGGCACGGTACGACGATTGGTGGACTGAACTCAGTCGTGGGCGGGGCTCTGCTCGCCGGCTCGGTTGGCCGCGCCGACCACCGCCGCGAGCAGGCCCGGCAGGGCCCGATCGACTTCCTCGGCGCGAAGTCGCGCGTAGGTCTGCCCGTCGGAGACGATGCGTTCGGTGACACCGGCCTCCCGCAGGATCTTCAGATGATGCGTGGCGGTCGACTTGTTGATCGTGTCGTAGAGCTGACCGCATCGCATCGGCTCGCCGGCATTGCTGAGCCTGCGCACCATCTCCAGGCGCACCGGATCGTGCAGGGCGCCGAGGACCTCCCCCACGGCGGCGACCGGATGGGATTCCACGCTCGTATTGGTCTGGGTCATGATCTTTCTCACGGGAAAATCGGTTCGATGGGAATCAAACCGTGGATACGGTGGTTGAGTTCGATCGCAATCAAACTTACCTGATGGGGAGAATCGATGGCCGCAACTGTGATGGTTGCACCGGCTCAGCGGACCACCCAGTCCTGGGCCTATGCACTGATTCTGATCGCCAGCGGGGTAGCGCTCGGAGTATCCGGAGCTCCCGCCCCGCTCTATGGCCTCTATCAGAAGGAATGGCATTTCTCGCCGCTGACCACCACGATCGTCTTCGCCGTCTACGCGGTTGCCGCGCTGGCCGCGGTCCTGGTGTCGGGCAAGGTCTCCGATGTGGTCGGCCGCAAACCGGTGCTGCTGGGCGCACTGGCCACGATGGTGGTCGGGCTGATCGTCTTCCTGCTCGCCGACAATGTGGCGATGCTGTTGGTGGCGCGGGCCCTGCACGGGGTGGCGGTCGGCGCGACGGTGGTCGCGAGCGCGGCGGCGCTGCTGGACCTGCGGCCGCAGCACGGTGCCCGTTCGGGCCAGCTCACCGGGGTGGCGTTCAACGCCGGCATGGCCGTGGCGATTCTCGGCTCGGCTCTGCTGGCGCAGTACGTTCCGCATCCGCTGCGCACGCCGTATGTGGTGATCACCGTCTTGTGCCTGCTGATCGCGGTCGGCGTGGTGGTGATGACCGAAACCCACACCACCCGGGTGCCGGGGCCCATCCGGATCGCGAAACCGGCCGTACCACAAGAGATTCGCGGCGACTTCTGGTTCTCGGCACTGGGTGTGATGGCGGCCTGGTCGGTGCTCGGTGTGTTGCTGTCGCTGTATCCGTCGCTGGCCGCGGAGCAGACCGGTGTGCACAATCTGGTGTTCGGCGGGGCGGTGGTCGCGTCGACGGCCACCGCGGCGGCGCTGGCCCAGTTGTTCGCGACCTCGATTCCGGCGCGGCGCGCGGCGGTCATCGGTGACACCGGCATGGCGATCGCACTGCTGCTGACGCTGCCGGCCCTGGCCACCCACAATTGGGGTGTGGTGCTGGCCGCGGGAGTACTGCTCGGCGGGACCTTCGGCCTCGGTTTCGGTGGCTCGCTGCGTCATCTGTCGAATGTGGTACCGCAGCACAAGCGCGGTGAGACCATGTCGGCCTACTATCTGCTGGCCTATTCGGCCATGGCCCTGCCCACCGTGCTGGCGGGGTGGGCGGCGACCGAATGGGGAATGGGCACCATCTTCCCGTGGTTCGCGGTAGTCGTCGCCGGTGCGTGCCTGGCGGCCGCGGCGATCGGATTGCGCAGCAGTCGAACCGCGGCCTGAATCGGCCGAACCGATTGCCGGACACGGCACTACGGCGCTCACCGGGCGGTGGGCGCCGGAGTGCCGTTACTATGCCGCCATGGTCGGGCGGGGGAGATTTCTGGAGCGGCAGACGCAGCGGATGCGGGCGTCCGCGCTACTGGTGGCGGTGGTCTCGGTTGTCGTCGGGGCGCTGGCCATCGCCGTGTTCGCGTGGTGGGTGCTGTGGCTGTTACTCGGCGCCAAGGCCGACACCCCGAATCAGCTGGACCTGACCAAGATCGCGCTGTCGGTGTCGGCCGGTGTGGGTGGCGCCGTGGCGCTGGTGGTGGCCTATCGGCGGCAGCGCGACAACGAACGCGGTCGCTTCGCGCAGTTGTTCGGCGCCGCGGCGGCACAGCTCGGCAATGCCGATGTCGCGGTGCGGATGGCCGGTGTCTACGCCATGGCCGGTGTGGCGGACGAGTTCGCGGCCCGCGGTCGCCGTCAGCAGTGCATCGATGTGCTGTGCGGATATCTGCGGCTGCCCTACGATCCGGCCGACGGCGCAACGCATCTGAGCTCGCGCACAACCACCGGCAACACCGACGGCGCGGAGGTCGAGCGGGTGTATCAGGTGCGCCAGAACGATCGCGAGGTACGGCGCACCATCGTCGCGGTGATCGTGTCGCATCTGCGGCGGCAGGCCGAAACATCCTGGTCTGATTGCGATTTCAATTTCGACGACGCGGTGCTCGAGGATGTCGACTTCCGCTGGGCGGTGTTCGCGGGCGGCCACACCCACCTGCGCGGCGCCCGCTTCATCGGCGACCGGTCGGCCAATTTCGAGAATGTCGAATTCATCGGCAAACACGTGACCTTCCACAGCGCCCGCTTCGACAGCGATGCTCTGTTCGGCGGCACGCTGTTCACCCCGTCGCCCGACGACGCCGCGACCGGGCGGTCCGGGACCAGCTTCGTCGATGCCGTCTTCCACGGCGCCGCCGATTTCACCGACACCCGATTCGGCGGCCCGCGCACGCGATTCACCGGCGCCCGGTTCGCGGGCAGTTCGGTGTCGTTCTCCCGGGCCCGATTCGCGGCCGCGAGTACGGCCTTCGACGACACCCGCTTCGCGGGCGCGCACACCCGTTTCGACGGCGCGCGGATCGACGGCGGCCGAGTCACGTTCGCGGGCGCCCGGTTCGGTGCGGCGCGCACGATCTTCGACGGTGCGCGGATCGGTGCGGGGCCGTCGGCGGCTCACCCCGATTTCACCGGAGTCACCTACCAGGGCGCGGTGTCGGCCGACAACGCGGTCATCCACGGCTGGATCGGTGCGGCAGCCGCGGGCGCGGACGGTCCGGCGGACCCGGCTCGATAACTGTCGAGACAATTACTGTCTAGACAATTATTGTGGGGGTATGGAACATGCCAGTGTCATGCGCACCGCCTCGCTGCTGCACGAATCCGCGCGACAGTTGTCGAAATCGCTGGACCGCCGACTCGCCACCCGGGGGGTGACAGCCCAGCAGGCCGCATTGCTGGTGGCCCTCGCGAACGGGGAGACCAGCCCGAAACAGCTGGCAGCGACTCTGGGCACCGACACGGCCGGCGCCACCAGGCTCATCGACCGACTCGAGAGCAAGGCCCTGCTGCGCAGGCATCGCGCCGCCGAGGACCGGCGGGCGGTGGTACTCGAACTCACCGCGGCCGGCCGCCAACTCGTCCCCGCGCTCGTGCCCGCTTTCGCGGCGGTCTCCGCGGAGTTCTTCGACGGCCTCACCGAGGCCGATATCCGCGGCGTGGGCGATGCGCTGGCACATGCTCTCGCGAATGTCGCGGCCGCGCACGACCCTTCGGCCGGATGACTCGATTCGATCCTGCCGGACCGGGCCGCTTCACGCTCGCGTCCCGCCGTCGCGGCCGGTGAACCCGACGCCGGCTATCCGCCCGCCCGGTACCGTCGGTCCCATGAAGATTCGTGGTGCCGTACTGGAGCGGATCGGGGATCCGGTTCCCTACGCCGACTCGACGCCGATCGTGGTCGAGGAGCTGGAGCTGGCGGAGCCGGGGCCGGGGGAATTGCTCGTCCGGATCGAGGCGGCCGGGCTGTGCCATTCGGATCTGTCGGTGGTCGACGGAAACCGGGTGCGGCCGTTGCCGATGCTGCTGGGCCACGAAGCGGCGGGGCGGATCGAGCGGCTCGGTCCCGGAGACAGTGATCTGCGGATCGGGCAGCGGGTGGTGATGACCTTCCTGCCGCGGTGCGGGCAGTGCGAGGGATGCGCCACCGGCGGGCGGACACCGTGCGTACCGGGAAGTGCGGCCAACAACAGCGGTGAGCTGCTCGGTGGCGGTCGCAGGCTCACCCGGGGCGAGGTCGAGGTGCAGCACCATCTCGGGGTGTCCGGCTTCGCCACCCACGCCGTGGTGGACCGGCGGTCGGTGGTCCCGGTCGACGACGATGTGCCGCCCGAGATCGCCGCCGTACTCGGTTGCGCCGTGCTGACCGGTGGCGGTGCGCTGCTGAACTCGGCACGACCCGGCCCCGGCGACCGCATCATGGTGGTCGGCCTGGGCGGAGTCGGAATGGCGGCGGTGCTGGTGGCCGCCTCGCTGCGGGAGAGTCTCGGTGGCGAGGTCATCGCCGTCGACACCCTGCCGGAGAAGTTGACGCTCGCCCGCGAACTCGGTGCCACCCGGGTCCACACCCCCGCGGAACTCGCCGATCAGGGCATCGTCGCCGAGGTCGTGGTGGAGGCCGCGGGCAATGTCCGTGCCTTCGAGACCGCGCTGGCCGCCACCGCGCCCGGTGGTACGACGGTCACCGTCGGACTGCCGAATCCCGAAGCACGAGCGAGTATCTCACCGCTCGGCCTGGTGGCGCAGGGGCGCTCGATCGTGGGGAGCTATCTCGGTTCGGCGGTGCCGGCGCGCGACATCCCCGAATACGTCACGATGTGGCGGGCGGGACGGTTGCCGGTCGAGCGGCTGGTATCGGCGCGGATCCGGCTCGACGACATCAACCACGCGATGGACGAGCTGGCCGCCGGGCACGGTCTGCGTCAGGTGATCGTGTTCGACTGAGCCGGTTTCGTGCCGTGCTGGACACCGCGGGGTGATGTGGCCGACTCCGGGGTGACCGGCATGCCGGGCCGGTATCCGGTGGCAGATAGGCTCTGCTCAACGGCATCGAACGGTATGTGAGGAGTGCACGGTGGCAACGAACCGGATCCGGGTTGGCGTACTCGGCGCGCAGGGCAAGGTCGGGCAGGCGATCTGCGCGGCGGTCGAAGCGGCCGACGACCTGGAACTGGCCGCCGGGCTGGACAAGGATGACGCGCTCGAGGCATTCACCGCCGCCGGGACCCAGGTGGTCGTGGACTTCACCCATCCCGATGTGGTGATGCCGAATCTGAAGTGGCTGGTGGAGAACGGGATTCATGCCGTCGTCGGTACGACCGGATTCGACGAGTCGCGGCTCGAGCAGGTACGCGGCTGGCTCGCGGCCGCTCCCGAGGTGGGTGTGCTGATCGCTCCGAACTTCGCCATCGGTGCGGTGCTGTCGATGAAGTTCGCCGAGCAGGCGGCCCGCTGGTTCGATTCGGTCGAGGTCATCGAACTGCACCACCCGAACAAGGCGGACGCGCCGTCGGGCACCGCCTACCGCACCGCCGGCATCATCGCCGATGCCCGTGAACGGGCCGGTGTCGGCCCGAGTCCCGATGCCACCACCACCGAACTCGACGGTGCCCGCGGGGCGAGCGTCGACGGTGTGCACGTGCATTCGGTGCGGCTCGCCGGTCTGGTCGCCCACCAGGAGGTGCTGTTCGGCACCCAGGGCGAGACCCTGACCATCCGGCACGACTCGATCGACCGCAGTTCCTTCGCCCCCGGCGTCCTGCTGGGTGTGCGGCAGATCGGCACCCGCCCCGGTCTCACCGTCGGTCTCGACCCGCTGCTCGACCTGTGAGCGGCCGGGAACCCGACAGCGGCCGGCAGGTCCTGCGCATCGTCGGGTTCATCGTCTTCCTGGTCGTCGCGCTGGCGTTCTACTTCCTGCTGCTGGGGCGGATCGCGATCGACTTGATGGGCTCCGGGAAACCGGCCGCGATCGCCATGGGTGTCGGGGTCCTGATCCTGCCGATCCTCGGTGTCTGGGTGGTGGCGACGAGCATCCGCGCCGCGCTCGCTCACCAGCACCTGGCCCGGCGCATCCACGACGAGGGCCTAGAGCTCGACACCTCGGATCTGCCGCATCGTCCCTCCGGCCGCCTGGAGAAGGCCGCCGCGGACGAACTGTTCGAGCGGGTCAAGAAGGAATACGAGGCCGACCCCGACAATTGGCGTACCAACTATCGGGCCGCCCGCGCCTACGACTACGCCGGTGACCGCACCCGTGCCCGCGAGGTCATGCGGCGAGCGGTGGAGCTGGAGCGGGCCGAGCGGAACCCGTCGTCCTGACCTCGTCGCTCCGGCACGGTGGGTCCGTCAGCCCCGGAAGGTGCGCCGATACGCACCCGGTGTGGTACCCACCTGATCGCGGAAGCGCCGGCGGAGATTGACCGGTGAGCCGAGACCGACTCGAACCGCGATGGTATCGACCGGCAGGTCGGTGTCTTCCAGCAGGACACGCGCTCGCGCCACCCGGCGCGACAACAGCCACGCGCCCGGGCCGACGCCGAGCTGATCGGTGAACCGGCGGGCCAGCGTGCGCGGCGACACGTTGATCTGCGCGGCCATCTCGGCGACCGACAGCGTGGTTCCGAGCCGTGCCTCCGCCCATTCCAGCAGACCGTCGAATCCGTCGGAATCCGGTGGTGGCGGGACGTACTGGAGCTGCCCGCCGTCGCGATGTGGCGGCATCACCATGACCCGCGCGATGAGCGCGGCGTGCGCGGCACCGTGATCGGCGCGGACCAGATGCAGGCACAGATCTATGCCGGCGCCCGCGCCCGCGCTCGTGGCCACATCGCCATGGTCGACGTAGAGCCGATCGGGCTCCACCCGGATCTGCGGGAATTCTCGCGCCAACTGCCCGGCGCGCGCCCAATGCGTCGTGGCCGAACGGCCGTCCAGCAGGCCGGTACGGGCCAGTGCGAACACGCCGGAACAGATCGTGACCAGCCGCGCGCCGCGGGCATGCGCTCGAATGAGCGCGTCCCGGACCAGGGCCGACAGCGGTTGGTCCACGGGCAACCAGCCCGGAATGATCACGGTGTCCGCGGTGTCGAGTGCCGACAGTCCCCGCGTCACCGATATCGCATATCCCCCGGTGGTCGGTACCGAGCCGGGTGCCTCGGTGCACACCTCGAACTCGTAGTGCTGCGCTGTCCCGTCCCGTCGGGTGCCGAAAACCTCCACGGCACAACCGAGTTCGAATGTCGACTGCACCGGCCGTACCAGTGCCACCACACGATGCACGGCAAGAATGTACCCCTCAACGTCATCTTCGACACTGTCGGCGTCCTGCCGCATCCGGCACCGTGACGGGTGTGAATCCCGAAATTCTCGCCCAGCCGGGCTACACCTGGACCACCGTCGCCGAGGCGCCCGTCCGCGAACTCTTCCCCGGTATCCGCCTGCGTCCCCTCTGGCAAGGCCCCACCGGCGCGCACGCCAACGTCCTGGAAATGGACCCCGGAGCCGCGTGGCCCCATCGCGACCTGCACGAACCCGGCCCGGAAGAGGTATACGTCGTCGCCGGAACCTTCAACGACGGTGCCCGCGACCATCCCGCGGGCACCTTCCTGCACGCCCCGGCTGGCTCGTGGCACATCCCCGCCAGTCCGGCCGGGTGCACGCTGTTCCTGTTCTATCCGCAGGGCTGATCGGCGACCCGGGGGAATTCGAGGACGATGCGGCCGCGGAGGCCGCCGGCCTCGAGAAGTTCGTGGGCGCGCGCCGCCTGCTCGGCGGGAAAGGTGCGGGCCACGCGCAGCGTGAGCGCGCCCTCGGCGGCCAGACGGCTCAGTTCGCGCAGCGCATCCGGTTCGTCGAGGTGGTCGGCGACCATCACGTGGTGGACCGAGATACCGCGCTGCGGGGTCGCCCCGCCGCCGAGCGCCGCGGGCCGGAGGGCGACGAACGCACCGCCGTCGCGCACGGCCGCGAGTACCGCGTCACCCAGGAGTGCGGTGTCGATCAACGCGTCGACGCCGTCGGGCACCTGTGCACGGATGCCGGATGCGAGATCAGCACCACGAGGCAGCACGATATCGGCGCCGAACTCGCGGACCTGCTGCGCATCGGACGGTTTCGCATCGGCGATGACGGTGTGGCCGCGTATTTTCGCCAACTCGATCACATAGCCTCCGACGGCGCCGGCCGCACCCGTCACCGCGATCGTGGCGCCCGCCGGTGGATCGAGTGCGTCCAAGGCGAACCAGGCGGTGAGCCCGTTCATCGGAAGTGTTGCGGCGGAGACGAAATCGCTTCCCTCCGGCAGGCGGGCCACCTGGCCGGCGGGCACCACGATCTTCTCGGCGTAGGCCCCGCCGCCGGCGAGCACCGGCAGCGTGATCGCGACGACCCGGTCGCCGGGGCGCCAGCCGGTCTCGGGGCCGGCCTCGTCGATGATGCCCGCGGCATCCCATCCCGGAACATACGGTGGCGACACCGCGCGGTAGCGGTCGTGTGCCATCCCGGACCGGGTCACGGTGTCGGACGGATTCACCGCCGCGGCAGCGACACGAATTCGCACCTCACCCGTCCCGGCATGTGGTTCGGGCACCTCGACCGGTCGCAGCACCTGCGGGCCGCCGGGTACGTCGAATCCGATTGCCAGCATCGCATCTCCAGAGTTCGCGGTGACGTTGTCTGCCGGGGCAACCGCCGGCGGCCGGTGATTTGTTCCGCAGTTGCGCGGGCGGCCGCGATCATGGCATGGACATGCATGTCGTGACGACCGTCGGCATGCGGTGCCGCCGAAGCGAGCGTGCCTCAAAGCGGAACCCGGTCTTCCGCGTCACTCGGAACGATGGGAATTCGCGGACGAGTGGCGCAGAAATGCGCGCTGAAACCCGGATTTCGTCGGAGCTGTCACCACGGCGGGAACGTGAGCGCGCCCGCGGTGTCCCGGAGCGGCCCACTCGCCGGGTCCGCCCCTCGCGTCTGCGCCGATTGATCACGGTGCTGTGCCCGGCCGCACGGTGAGGGAGCCGGGCCGGACGGTAAGGATCCTGGTGAGTGCAACCGGTGGGTATCACACCGCGCGTCGATACCGTCGGAGAATGGACGGCAGGGCTGGGCGGCGAGCGCTGAAAATCGTTACCGGGGTGAGTGGTTCACCGAATGTCTACGACGCGGCGATCGATCCGCGACGTTCCACGCTCGACGACGCGCTCACCATCGCCCGGCTCGCGGAGGAACATGGTTTCGACGCGCTGTTCGCCGCGGATCTGCTGAGTTTCGGTGCGCAGGGCGCGATCGGCGCGCAGGAGCCGCTGATCTTCCTGTCCGCGCTCGCTGCCGTGACCGAGCGTGTGGGCCTGATCGCCACCGTCACAACGACTTTCCATCACCCGTACAATCTGGCGCGGTTGTTCGGAACACTCGATCACATCAGCAACGGCCGATCGGCCTGGAACGCGGTGACCTCCTCGCTCGGTGAACAGAACTACGGTGCGGGTGAACTCCCGAGCCCCGAACAGCGCTACGCGCGCGCGACTGAGGTGCTCGAGGTGGTCGCCGCGCTGTTCGACAGCTGGGGGCCGGGCGCGCTCACCCCCGACGGGAACGGTGGTGCGATCCTCGATGCCGAGCTGGTGCGGCCCATCGACCATGCGGGACGGTATTTCACCGTGCGCGGCCCGCTGAACATTCCACCGCTGCCGCAGCGCCGTCCGGTCCAGTTCCAGGCCGGGCAGTCCGCGGGCGGAGTGGAATTGGGTGCCCGGCACGCCGAGGTGGTGTTCACCTCGCTGGCGACACTGGACGATGCCCTGGGCTACACGAAGAAGATCCGGGCCCGGGCCGCGCAGCTGGGCCGCGCCGACGGACTGCCGTTCATCTTCAGCTCGTTGCACGCCACCTACGGTGCCACCGAGGCCGAGGCCCGCCGGCTGGTCCGGGAACGAGCCGACGCCACCGATTTCGAGGCGGGACGGCATGTGCTGGCCGATATGCTCGGCGGCGGCATCGATCTCGCGGAGCTGCCGCTGGACCGGCCGATCCCCGAGTCCCTGCTGCCGGAGGTGGAATCGGTGAATCGCCGTCGGGGCCGGGCGGAGATCTTCGCCGCCGCGGCGCGATCCGGTAAGACGTTGCGCGAGTTGATCGTCGCGGCCAAGGACACCGGGCATTGGGCGGCCGCGGGAACTCCGGAACAGCTCGCCGACGCGATCGAGGAACGTTACGACGCCGGTGTCCTGGACGTGATCGGTCTGAGCGGCCTCGACGACCCACGCAGCCGCGACTTTCTGCTCGATGGCCTGCTTCCGGAACTGCGCCGCCGCCGCATCCTCGGAACCGACCAGGTGGGCGCGACCTTTCGCGAGAATCTGGAGCTACCACCGCTGCCCGGATGAGGATGCCGCGGCGCGGGACCCGCTGCGAGCGGCCGGCCTGTCCGCACCCGTTCGGAAAAGATGTGAACCATCGCTGTTCCGGTAGCGGGCTCGCACCCCGTCCAATACTCTTGCCTGCACAATGCAGCGGTCGCGGCTCGGAGGGCCCGCGATCGGGCCGGACCGGGGAGGTGGGCTGGTGGGTGCAGACAGTCGTGAGGCGGATGTGACACGGGCCGCTGCCGCGCGGATGTACGACTATTTCCTTGGCGGAAAGGACAACTACGCCGTCGATCGCGATGCCGCCGCGGAGGTCGAGAAGCACTATCCCGCAGTCGGTGTCATGGCCCGCTCGAATCGGGACTTCATGCATCGGTCGGTGCGGTGGCTGGCGGCCGAGGCCGGTATCGATCAATTTCTCGATATCGGCACCGGTATCCCGACGGAGCCGAATCTGCATCAGATCGCACAGGACGTGCTCCCCGCGGCGAGGGTCGTCTACGTCGACAACGATCCCATCGTGATGGCCTATGCCCGCGCCCTGCTGACGAGTCAGCAAGGACGGACCGCCTACATCGATGCCGACGTCAGGCGCGTGCGCGACATCCTCGACGCACCCCAGCTGCGCGAGACCCTGGACCTGTCGCGACCGGTGGCGCTGACGATGATCGCGCTCATGCATTTCGTCCCCGACACCGCCGGCGCCCACGGCCTGGTCACCGAGTTGCTCGCCGCCCTGCCGCGCGGTTCCTACCTGGCCATGAGTCAGGCCACCGCCGATTTCGACCCGGTCGCGATCGGCGAGGCGGTACGGATCTACGCCCAGCGCGGACTGACTCCCCAGGTCCGCAGCCATGCCGAATTCTCCCGCTTCTTCGCCGGTCTGGACCTCGTCGAGCCCGGTGTGGTTCCACCTCATCGTTGGCGGGCCGGGATCGAACCGCCGGATTCGCTGGACGCGGAAGTGAATTTCTACGCGGCGGTCGCCAGAAAGTGACCGAGCACGCCGTCGCGGAGCGGGAGCCGGCACGACCTGCCCCGTCGGGCGTCGGGAGTCGTCGGCTGGTCGCCATCGTGATCGGGATTCTCGTCGCGCTCCTGGTGGCGTGGGTGGTGCCGCGCTGGTGGTGCGGACGTGAGGCGGATGCGTGGTATCGCGGTGATCCCTCGCGAGTACGTGGCCTCGCCGAGGAACTGGTGGCCTTCGAGGCCGAGGCCGAGGACGACCGGCAGCGGGCCACGGGATCCGGTGCGCTCGACGGTATGTGGGGACTGCTGGCCCATGAGATGACGGCGCTGGGGCTGGCGCAGGTGGTACTGGCGCATCCCGACTGGCGAGATCGCTATGCCCCGATCGCCACCCGGGCGGCAACGAAGAGTCTGTCGCCCGAATTGCGCACGGTGTTCACCGATGCCTGGCACGGCGAGGACGGCATGGCTCATCTCGACAGCGCGCACGGCCACGCCTATCTCTCCTACCCGGCACTCGCGCTCGCCATGGCACGGCTGGTCGACCCGGCATTTCCGCGTGGCCCGGCCGCGGAACTCGACGCGATCGTCGCTTCCTTCGAACGACGACTGCTCGCTTCGCCGACCGCGCTGATCGACACCTATCCCGGTGAGGCCTACCCGACCGATGTGGCGGCCGTGGCCGCCGCGATCGCGGTGCACGGCCGGGCCACCGGCGCCGACCATTCCGCGGTACTCGCGCATTGGGCGCGACAGGTCCGCGCGGTCCAGATCGACCGGGACACCGGGCTGGTCGTCCAGCGCATGGGGACCGACGGCCGCGCGCACGACGCCCCGCGCGCCTCGGGAACCGGATTGGCGGCGTACTACGCGGGCTTCGCCGATCGCACCCTGGCCGAGCAGCTGGCGGGCGGGGCATTCCGGCAGGAGCGAAATCTGCTGGGATTCAGTGCCATACACGAATACGGCCGTGGCCATCACGGCTCCGGCGATATGGACAGCGGCCCGGTGCTTCTCGGAGTGTCGGTCTCCGCCACCGGCTTCGCCCTCGCGCCCGCCCGGGCTTTCGGGCACCGTGACATCTTCACTCGCCTGTTCCGCACCGCGGACCTTCTCGGTCTGCCCCTGCGCAGCGGCCCCCGGTTACGTTTCGCGACCGGCGGGGTGATCGGCAACGCGCTGCTGCTGGCCTTCCTCACCTCCGGCCCGGAGCTGGCGCGATGAAGGGGCTCACCGTCCGGCGGGTGCTCGCCGCACTGCGATCGATCGGCCTCCCGCTGGTCCTGTTCGTGCTGTATCTCGTCCTGCGTCCGGTACTGGCGGCGCTGTCGGCGCGGCACGGCTTCGGATCGCCGGAAGGACCGGGGCTCGGTTATCTGGCGGTCGGTGCGGCGGTCGTCGCGCTGCGCCTGCTCCTGCTGATCGTGGTTCCTGCCGTGCTGGCCTACCACGCGGTGGTGTGGGTGGCGCCGCGCATCCGGCGGCGCGACCGGGTATGACATCGCCGCCGGGGCCACCCGTCAGGATGCCGGTTGTGCGCTCCGGTCGGCGGTGTCGAGGATCCCATGGGCGAAGGTCTCGAGGATGCGCTGGTGGGTTTGACGGGGGAGCTGCCGGTTACCGGGTTCGCCGAACGGGGTGCCGGGGCGGGCCGGGGATTCGCCGAGCAGCCGGTCCAGTCCGGGGCGGGTCACCATCAGCAGGCCGTGGGTCGCGCGGGTGCAGGTGACGGCCAATCGGCCGAAGGCGGAATTGAATTCGTCGAGTGCGACCGCGGAGTTCAGTGGGTGGATCGCGATGGTGATCCCATTGGTCTGGCCCTGCCAGGAGTCGACCGTCGACGCCACGATATCGGTGTCGTCGAGGCCGTATTCGGCGCGCAGGCGCGCCACGACATCGGTCGCGTCGTCGACCGCTTGGTTGCGGGTCGCCAGGATCGTGATGAGCGGATCGCCGTCGCGGTCGCCCGGTCGCTTGGTGACAACGGCCCCCGTCGGCGCCCCCGTGCCGTCGTACTCCGCCTGCTCGAGCGAAAAACCCACGGACAGTAGACCATCGAGCAACGATTCGACCGTCTGCATCAGTGGCAGGTCGATGTCGGCCGCTTCCGGGGCCGGCAGGCCGTCGATTTCGAGCAGTGTCGGCACACCGGTTCCGACCTGCCGCCAGATCCCGGCGATCGAGTCGGGCAGTCCCGCACCGATCACGAGCGCCCGGTCACCCGGGGCCGCCACACAATCGAGCTCGCCCCATTCGGGATAGAACGCTCGCCACAGATCGAGATGACCGGCGGCTGGGCGCCATACCGCCGGAAGTTCCACCGACCAGGTGCGCTCGTCGGTATCGAAGTCGGTGGGCCAGGCGCGGTAGGGGTTGTAGCCGGGATCGCCGCGCCACGGATTCGTGCTGACCTCCAGCGGCGGCAGCTGCCCCACATCGCCGACCCCGACCGTGATCGGCGCGATCTTGGCGACCTTGTCGAACAGGTGGTGGGGCAACTGCCAGGCCTCGTCGACGAACAGCACGTCGAAGACGTGATCCTCGTGCCGGGACGGCGCGAGGTGCTCGCGCAACCGCTTCGCCTCGCCCATCGCCCCGAGTTTGTGCGAGGTGGAGATCACCACGGCGCACTCGGGCGGAATACCGGCGGTGCTCGTGGCCACGGTCGCATGCGCCGCCGTGTCGTCGGGTACGTCGGCCAGCCGTTCCTTGGATACGAACAGGCACACCCGTTCCTTGCCGAGGTTGCGCCCGATCGATTTCGCGAGTGGGTGGATCTGTTTGTTGGTGAACGCGACGATCGCCACCCACGCGCACTGCGGATGCGCGACGGCATCGGACACCAGCCGTGCCAAGACGAACGACTTGCCCGCTCCCGCAGCCGCCTTGAGCAGAATTCGATCGATCTGCGCGGCCCCCGACAGCGCGTCGCGCAGCACCCCGACGGCCTCGTCCGCGACTGCCGCGTTACCGGCGGCTGCCCGCGCGTGATGCACGCGCCGGGTGTGCCGCGGTCGCGGCTGGGTGAATTCGATCGTCATTCGAGGTCGTCCATCGTCACGTCGTCGGGCACCGGATCGGCGGGCGCGGCAGCCAGATTCGCGGTGGGTGCACCGGACGCGGTCACCTCGAACGCGTCCGCGTCCACCACCGGCGGCCAGGTCTGCGGATTGAGTTCGCCGTTTTCCCGGAGTTCGGCGAGCTGGTCGGCCCGGTCGGCTTCGAAGACCTCGTGTGGTCGGCAACAGTACTGATGAGCATCGGGATCCTCCGCGTAGGAGCCGGATTCGCAGTCGGCCCGGGGCGAGGAGATCTCGTCGGACTTCGGCCGGGTGACATTGAGCGCCTTGTAGGTCTTGTTACTCGAGAACCACTCGTAATCGGCGACGACCAGCCGATCACCGACCGTCAACTCTGGAACCACCAGTGGGGCCCACGCGAACAGGCGCGCATGGTCGCCGGTGCTCGACAGCGGACCGATCGGCAAGCCCGTGAACTTGAAACTGCCCTTCTGCACCGCCAATTCGACTCCCGGGCGCTCCACACACGGATCACCGCCGATGTGCAACAGCACGATCTTGGACTCGTCCCCGATGCGCCGGGAATCGACCCGCAATACCAGCGGATCCACCGTCACGACAACCGCATCGGCGATCGATCGGTCGCCGGCCGCCGCGGCCCGATCGGAGGCCACCTGCGGATTGCCCAGTGCGAGTAGTTGATCGCGGCATTTCCCGTCGCTCTCGATCACCGGCACCAGCGAATTGCGCCAGTATCGATAGGTGCGCCCGAACCGGACGAGGTCCGATGCGTGCAGTGCGAGCCGTCGCCGCCAGACCGCCTGCGCGTCACTCTCGATCGCCCGATGCACGTGCCGCAGTGCCGAATCCGGCACGGTGGCGAGGATGTCGAGGGCCCGTTCGAGGATCGAGCATTTGTAGCGCAGCTCCTCGCCGACCAGCTCCTCGTATGCCGCCGGATCCGGCGCCACGCCACGCGATCCGACCAGAGCGGTGTGGATGGCATCCGATCTCGGACTCGTCGATCGCGCGCCCGGGGTGTGCTCGCCGGCTTCGATCAGATCCTCGAACGCTCGCGGATCCAAACGGCCGGAATCGCGCGAATCGGCCCACCCCACCAGATAGTCCAATCGCTGCGCGGCGACGGCCGGTCCACCGGCGACGATGTGCCGTGCCAGGGCTTCGCGCAGGTCGACGATGGGCGAGCGCAGCGCCAGGGCGCGCGCTCGGTCCTCTTCCAGCAGGAACGACACCGCGGTGCGCGCGGTTTCGGCGAGAGCCGGCGGAATTTCGGCGGGTTCACCGTCGAAGGTCAGGGGCGTGCGGCCCATCGCGCGGTCGTGCTCCCATCGCAACCGGCTGAGCTCGATACCCGCGAGGTTGTCGGCGATCGAGGCGAGCACATCGGCCGTGGACGGGTCCGGAACCACGAGATGCACCGAACCCGGCGCGTTCGGGTCGGCCGCGTGCTGCCCGGCCATCGCCTCGCTCAGTTCCGCGCCGAGCAGGCGCATCACCTCGCGCCGGGTCCGCGGCGACGACTGCCGATCGTGAAAAATGGTGATCTGCCACGGTTCCCGGCCGGCGGCGGTGATCCGCTGCAGCGCCATGCCGTGAATACCGAGAGCGGCGGTATCGGATTTGGCGATCACCACATTGACGGTGCCCGCCGACCCCGCCGGATCGATGCGCCGCTGGCCGGTGGCCTGCGCGACGCCGTCTCGTGTCGCGGTCACATTCGCGACCACGGACGCGGGGGCGGATTCACCGCCACCGGTGCCGTCGACGAGACCGATCAACTGCGGGCGGATGTCCGCGGCGATACCGAGCTCGACCAGCAGATCGGCCGGATCGCCCGAGGTGCGAAGTTCATTGCGACAGTAGGAGAACAGTGTGCACGTGGTGCAACTCGCCGGATCGAAGGCCGATCGCAGATGGCCGACATACCGAGTCAGATCCTGCGATTCGTCGTAGGGCTGCAACTCGGCCTCGAGACGGCGCTCCGCCACCCGCATCCGAACCTCGGCCCGATGATCGTCGAGTCGCTCGACGAGTGCCTCCGGTTGCAGAAAGGCATTGCGCGGCACCGCCAGGACGCCGTGGGTGTGCACCCCCATCCCTGCCGGCCTCCGCACCCACGCCTGCGCGGCCTCGGCACCGAGAGCGACCTGCAGGAACCCCTTCAGCAGGCGGGTGTCCTCGATCCGGGAGCGCACCCGCTCGTAATCCTTGGCATCGCCGATGACCAGCCAGGTCCGGTCGCCACCGACCGCGGGAGCGACCACGGCGAAGTCGGGCTTCACCTCGGTGGCCTGATCCTGCTCGAAACCCGGGAACGTGATCGCCAGGCCGTGGATCAGCGTCGCCGCGCCCTCCGTCAGCGCGCGAGTGTGGGCCGTGTCCAGCAGCGCCGCCGTCTTGTCCAACTGCACGAGCGCATTCGCGGTGACGACCGCCGCGGGGCGATCCAGTCCGAGTCGTCCCACGGTCGTGGTGGTGATCTCGCTGACGAACTTCTCATCGCGCACCAGGTGCTCGAAGGTCATCGCCCGCATCCAGCGAGCCTCGGGAATACGCCCCGAATCGTCGGCGAAGCCCACATCGGCGGCGAGGGCACGACGGGTGCGGCCGACCACCAGCGGATCGGTGCCCCGGAACCGCGCGCACGCGGAATGCGCCGATGCCGCGACGGCGCTGGAAGCGCCGCCCACCGTCTTGCTCGCCATACGAAACCCCTATCACACCGTCATCCAGGATCGATGCCGTATCGCGGCGCGTCCGGGCACCGGGTCGGTCAGTTACTTGCCCGCTACAAGCTACCGCGGTGAATGAAATATCAAAGGCATTGGACTACAACACTTTCCGATAGTGTCGACGCCGTGGCCAAATATCGAACAGGACAGGTGACATTCGGCGAGGGGGGCGCATGCTGAACGACGAGAACGCGACACCGAGGCCGGGACGTCCGGTGGGGCACGGACCGGCGGAACGTCCGGCACCACAATTCCGGTTGGACTCGACCGAGTTCGCGGCGGACCCACACCGTGCCTACGCGGCCATGCGCGGCCGGGGCCCGCTGGTGCCGATCGAATTGGCGCCCGGCGTTCCCGCCACGCTGGTGATCGGTTACCAGGCGGCGATGCAGATCCTCGGTGACGAGGCCCGCTTTCCCGCCGATCCGCGCCGCTGGGAGCGGAACGCTCCGGCGGACTGCCCGGTCACCCCGATGCTGGGCTATCGCCAGAACGCCCTGCGCACCGCGGGGGTGGAGCACACCCGGTATCGCCGGACGCTCAGCGATGCGCTCGACACCGTGAACCTGCACAGTGTCCACCACGCCGCCGCGCGAGCCGCGGAGGGCCTGATCAATTCCTTCTGTGAGGCCGGTGCGGCGGATCTGCGGATGGATTACGCCTTTCCGCTGACGTTCCGGGTGCTCAGTGAGCTGATGGGCTTCCCCGAAGAGGCCGCGTCGGCGGCCTACCAGGGGATGGCGGCGATGCTGGAAGGCGTCGGCGCCGAAGAAGGCCAGCAGCGGTTCATCGAGGCTCTGCTCGGCGTCGTCGAGCAGAAGCGGGAGCGGCCCGGCGACGATCTGACCTCGCGGTTGCTGGCCCATCCGGAGGGGCTCGACCCCATGGAGATGGTGAACCAGGCGGCGCTGCTGTTCTCGGCCGGCACCGAGCCGACCTGCAATCTGATCCTGAACGCACTGTTGCTGCTGATGGCCGACGAACAGTACGGCGGCGATGTGCTCAGCGGCGCCATGGACACCCGCGACGCCATCGACGAGGTGTTGTTCGAGGATCCGCCGCTGGCCAACTTCTGCATGACCTATCCCCGGCAACCGCAACTCGTCGGCGATGTGTGGTTGCCCGCCGATCAGCCCGTGGTCATCAGCTTGGCCGCCTGCAACAACGACCCGAACGTCGTCGGCGGCGATCGCAAGGGCAACCGGTCCCATCTGGCCTGGGGTGTCGGCCCGCATGCGTGCCCGGCGCAGCCGCTCGCCCAGACGATCACGCGGCAGGCCATCGACCTGCTGCTCGATGCACTTCCGGATATTCGCCCGAAAGTTCCTGCCCAGCAACTACGTTGGAGGACCGGGCAGTTCCACCGAGCCCTGGTGGCGCTGCCGGTGGTGTTTCCCGCCTGTCCGCCGATGCGTCTCACCTGATAGAGGATTCCGATGACAGATATGCAGCCGCTGGTGCTCGATCCCAGCGCCGCCGACGTTCAGGGGGAGCTGGCGCGTCTGCGCTCCCGCGGCCCGATCACCCAGATCGTGCTGCCCGGCGGGGTGCCGGCCTGGTCGGCGACCGACGCGGGTGTGCTCAAGAAGCTGCTCACCGATCCGAGGGTCTCCAAGGACGCGCAGCTGCACTGGCCGCGGCTCATCGAGGGCGAGATCGGCCAGGATTGGGTGATGTTCCCCTGGGTGGCGGCGCGAAATATGCTCACCACCTTCGGAGATCAGCATCAGCGGCTGCGCAGGCTCGTCGCGCCGGCGTTCACGAACAAGCGCACCCAGGCGTTGCGGCCGCGGATCGAGGCGTTCGTCGCCGAATTGCTCGATGAGCTGTCCGCCGTGCCCACCGGTGAAATCGTCGATCTGCGTGCGGGTTTCGCGACCGCACTACCGATTCGTGTCATCGGCGAACTGATGGGCGTTCCCGCCGGAATGGACGAGCAGCTGCGGGTCCACGCGGACGGAATCCTCGACACCAGTCTCGACCCGGCCGAGGTCGGCGCGCATTTCGGCGCGCTGTTCGTCCTCATGGAACAGCTGCTGCAGCACAAGCGGGACAATCCGGGCGACGACCTCACCACCGTGCTGATGAACGCGCACGATGACGCGGACGGATCCCGGCTCGACGAACAAGAGCTGCGCGACACCTTGCTGCTGATCATCACCGCCGGTCACGAGACCACGGCGAATCTGCTGGACCACAGCATCATCGGGCTGCTCACCCATCCCGGGCAACGGAAAGCGGCACGCACCGAGCAGACACCGTGGCCGGAGGTGATCGAAGAGAGCCTGCGATGGAACGCCCCACTGGCGCACATGCCGCTTCGCTTCGCGGTGGAAGACCTCGTCATCGCCGGCGATGCCGATACCCCGGATGTCCGGATCGGCCGCGGTGACGTGATCATCGCATCGCTGGCCGGCGCCGGCCGCGATCGGAAACTGCACGGTGACACCGCGGACTCGTTCGACGCGAGCCGAGGGTCCAAAGAACACCTCGCGTTCGGCTACGGCGTGCACCATTGCCTCGGAGCGCCGCTGGCACGGCTCGAAGCGGCGGTGGCACTGCCGGCGCTGTTCGACCGTTTTCCCGATATGGAACTCGCGGTCGATCCCGGTGCGCTGCGGCCGCTTCCGAGCATTGTCACCAACGGACATCGCGAACTGCCTGTCCACCGGGTGGCGCCGTAGAATTCGGGAAGCGCCGGTCGCCGTCGTGGAGCCCGGCGCTCCCCGATTCGAAACCCGCTGTACCGATTCGCATTCGATCCACGCTTTACCCGGTGCCGATTGCTAGGCTCGAGGGCAAGGGCCGACACGAGGCAAGGGAGAGCAGCGATGCGAGAGGTCTTGGTCGCCGAGGTCCGGTCGGATTGCCGTCCCCGGTCGGCTCAGAAGGCTCGGTCGAGTGAGAACTTCTCGCTGGCCACCGTGCCGGAGGGGGCCGAAGAACTGCTCTGGCGGACCGGACCCGCCACCGAGGAGATCCGCTTCAGCGTGATGGTCGACGTCCGGGCCAACTACGACCAGCGCGTGCTGTCGAACATCGTCTCCGGCGGGCGAACACGCATCCCGCTCGAACAGAAGTCATTGTCGCGCCGTGGTTTCTACATCTCCGATCCCTCCGGTGCGACGGAGGATTTCGTGGTGACGGTGTTCGCGTTGATCCCCGGATGACCGGGATGCCGCGCGGCGCCGAGCTCCGGCCTGGCCGCCCCTCGCGGACGTGTTGGCTGCGGGGCTGCCGAGACTCCATTTCCCGTACAGACTCGCGCTGGTGCTGTTAGCTATGGTGCATTGGCCAAACTTCTGTCGTGCTTGACGGTTCATTCTCTGGAGTCACCCGTTTTGACAACATCACGTCTCGATCTGTCCGCCGCGCCGGGGCGCCCGGTCCCGCACACCGGGTCCCCGGTGGATACCGGTGGCCCCCGTATTCTGCTGGACACACCGGAATTCGTGGCCGACCCGCACAGCGCCTACCGGGAGATGCGCGGCCGCCACGGTTCGCTGGTGCCGATCGAACTCTCGCCCGGCGTGCCCGCGACGCTGGTCATCGGCTATCACACCGCGCTGCAGATCCTCAACGATCCCGATCATTTCCCGGCCGATCCGCGGACCTGGCAGCGAGCCGTGCCAGAAGACTGCCCGGTGCGCCCGATCATGCAGTGGTATCCGAACGTGATTCGCAGCGCCGGCAGTGCTCACCTGCGGTATCGGCAGGCGTTCTCGGCGGCCTTCGACCAGGTCGATCTGCACGCATTGCACACCACGGTCGAGAAGATCGCGGTCCCGTTGATCAACAACTTCTGTGAATCCGGTTCAGCGGATCTGGTGTCCCAGTACGCATTCCCGCTGGCGTTCGAGGTGCTCAACCGCATGGTGGGCTGTTCGGCGGATCTGGGCCAGCGCGTGGCCACCGGCATGGCGGCATTGTTCGACACGGTGAACGCCGCCTGGGGTCTGGAACATCTGAGCCGGGCGTTGATGGAACTGGTCCAGCTGCGTCGCGCCGAACCCGGAGACGATTTCACCTCGCGGCTGGCCCATCACCCGGCCAAACTCACCGACGAGGAGATGCTCTACAACCTGATCGTCTTCTACGGCGGCGGGATCGAACCGCAGCAGAATCTGATCTCCAACACCCTGCTGCTGATGATCACCGACGACCGCTTCGGTGGTGACATGCTCGGCGGCAGTATGTCCACCCGCGACGCGCTGGACGAGGTGCTGTTCAAGGATCCGCCGATGGCCAACTTCTCCATCACCTATCCGCGCCAGCCGATCCTGATCGACAACACCTGGCTACCCGCCCATCAACCGGTGGTGGTCAGCCTGGCCGCCTGCAACAACGACCCGGTGATCGAGGGCGGCGACCGCACCGGTAATCGGTCGCATCTGGCATGGGGTGCTGGCCCGCACGCGTGCCCGGCCCGCACGGTGGCCTACCTGGTGGTGCAGGACGCCATCGACCAGCTGCTCGACACCCTGCCGGAGATCGTGCTGGCCGTCGATCCGAGCGAGATCACCTGGCGCCCAGGACCTTTCCATCGCGCGATGGCGGCGCTGCCGGTCACGTTTCCCTCGACCCCTCGGCTGAATCTGGTGTAGGCCGCCGCATCGGCGACCGTGAGCCGGGGCACTCGGCCTGCCCGTATCAGTCCGGGCGATGGCCGCGAAAGGTCCGGCCCGGACAGCAGGGCCGGAGCTGGTGTCCGTTGCTACCGGGAATGCGCGGCATTCCCGAACACCGTGTCGTCACCGCGACGCGCGACCTCGGCTTCCGCCACCACCTCGTGATCCACACCCGGACATGTCGATCGAACGACCGACAGCACACTGCGTGGCGCGAGAATAGAATCTGTCGCAGAACATCTTTCGACGTGGGTCGGGGTATGCGGCCGGGAGCCGGGGAGTCCGTACCGAATGGTGCGTCGGTCATTCCTTCACCTGCTCGAGAAATCGAACCAGGACGACATTCCATGCCTCGAAACGATTCTTCTCGATTGCCGAAGCCGGCACGTGTGGCGGATCTGTTCACCGATCGTGTTCCGGAAAGTGCCGTGTTCACTGCCGCGCTCACGGCGCACCGCGCGTATATGGATGCCACCGAGGACATGTCGGCCGCCGAGAATGTCCTGGTCTACCACGGCGTGGGCGGGATCGGTAAGACGACGTTGTCGGAGCGGCTCGAAGCATGGAGCAACGGCGAATCACCCGCCGTCGACCGGTGGGGGCCGCCGATGCCTGTCGCGGCGACGTGCCGTATCGACTTGCATCCGACCCGGGGGCAGGTGGACATGGTGGCCGCGCTGGTATCGCTGCGCCGCGCTTTCGGAAAGGTCGAGCCGCGCTGGCCGGCGTTCGATGTCGCGTTCGCCGCCTACTGGTCCGCGATCCGGCCGGGGGAGGCGCTGCCCGGCGCGGATACCGAGGACGGTGCCATGGCCGAGGGCATCGCGGATTCGATCGGTGAACTTCTGTCCGACAGCGGGATTGCGTGTGCCGGGATCACCCCTCGAACCGTTCGCGGCGCGGTACACAAGGCTCGAACGCAGATCGCGCGGCACCGGCTCTTCGATCGATACGAGGGGTTCGAAGAACTGGTGCGGCGGTGTGGCGACCTGCCCACGCCCGATGCCCCGCATCCGGAGTTGATCATCGACATCGCCCATCTGCTCGATCTCGAACTGTGCGGATGGGAGGGTCCGCACGCACCTCAGATCGTCGTCTTCGTCGACACGTTCGAGCGACTCGCCGCCGACCCGCGCCGAACCGGAGAGGCCGCGTTGAACGAACTGATGTGGCGCATGCCGAACGTTCTGTTCGTGGTCACGGGGCGGCATCCATTGGACTGGTACGACGACACACGCACGAACCTGCCTGCTTTCGGTCGTGCGGCCTGGCCCGGACTCGTTCCCGGCGCGACGCGGGAACCGCGACAGCATCCGGTGGGCACGCTGGCGTCCGAGGATTGTCTGCGGATCATTCATCGTGGCCGGGAACTGTACGAGCTCGATATTTCCGATCCGGTGGCGAGCGAGCTGGCGCGCGCATCGGACGGTCTACCGCAATTCCTCGATCTCGCACTGGATCTCGCCCGCAACCGGAAGGTCACCGGCGGTGCTCCCATCGATCTGGACCATGTCGGCGGATCGCTCGACGAGCTGGTGATGCGGGTTCTCGCGGATGTACCGGCGGATGAGCAGCGAGCCCTGCGAGCAGCGTCGATGTTCCCGTTCTTCGACCTGTTCGTCATCGGTGAGGCGGCGCAGGTCGACGACGGTTGTGCACAGCGCGCGCTGGCGCGGCCCATGATCGATCGGCGTGGGTCGCAGGTATTCCCGTACTCCATGCACGACGCGATTCGGGCGGCGATCCGGAACTCCGATCATTCTGTTCCGCACGGCTGGTCGGATCGGGACTGGCGCGAGAGTGCCGAGATCGGCCTGTCGGCCTTGCATTATCGACATCGGATCGCGTCGGAGGCCATGGATGCCGAGGCGGCGCTCGCGGCGCTCGCGCTGGCCATCTCGCTGGTATCCGATCAGGAGTTGACGATCGGACCGGCCGCGTCGAAGGTCTACGAGGACTGGCTGAGCCAGGCCATCGTGCACGGGCCGTCCATCGCCGGGCTGCGGGCGACGCTGCCCGCCCGGGCGGTGACCGAGATGGGTCGCGGGATAGCCGATTTCGTCGCCGCGAGGACCACAGAGGTGACCGTCGATCAGTCCGTGGAGCTGTTGACCGGAGTGTTCGAATCGGCGCACCCGTTGCGGCTGCCGGCGGGCCGGCATCGCGGCTACGTCCTGCGTGACGCCGGTCGGTGGGACGAGGCGATCGCGGCGTTCGACGAGGTGATCGAGGTGTCGTCCACACCGCTGAATTGTTACCAGCGCGCGTCGACCTTCGCGACCGCCCGCCGATTCGCGGAGGCGATCGACGAATCGACAGGGTTGCCCGCGGCCCGGGCCGAGTCGATCCGCATCACATGCCATGCCTCCCATGCACGATTCGACGACTACCTCGATCGGAGGCGACAGGAGGTCGAGAAGCTGTGGGCGGGCCGCAGACAACGCGAGGCGCTGGCGGGCGAAGCCGCCACCCATCGATGGCGAGCACTACTCGACGGGCGGGTGGACCGCGCCGAACTCGACAGGTTGCACGACAGGGCGGAAGCGGCCGGACATCTGACCGCTCTTCGAGACGAGTATTCGGCCAGGTTGCTCTGCGATCCGGCGGCCGTCATTCCGAACGAGGACGAGCGGAGCTGGATCGAGAGTGTGGACCGTGCCCGGAATCGCGGAGAAATCGGCTACCGAACGGGCCTCATCCGACTGGCCATTGCACTGTATTCGGACGACGAGAGATTACTCGGCGAGCTGGCGCAGGAGACTCGATCGCGTCGGCACCGACGCGGTCGAACCTGGATTCCGATCGAGTGCGTGCTGGATTCCCATGGATACCGGGTCGATGCTCCGCCCGCGCAATGGCTGGAACCGTACAGCGTTGTTCGCACGCGCTGGCGACATCATTTCGACACGTGGCTGATGCGGGTTCGCGGGTGATGGGGCCTCGACGGCGGGGCTCGATCCGCGGAATCCATCGCGGTCCTGCCAGGGGGGCGTCGCACTAGGCTCGCAGGCGTGCCCACCCTGCTGATCATCCACCACACGCCCTCGCCGTTCCTTCAGGACATGTTCGAGGCGGTGCTGTCCGGTGCCACCGACCCCGAGATCGAGGGTGTCGAGGTGGTGCGGCGGGCGGCGCTGCAGGTCACGGCCACCGATGTCCTGGCGGCGGATGGATATGTGCTGGGAACGCCGGCGAATCTGGGATACATGTCCGGTGCCCTCAAACATGCCTTCGACACCTTCTACTACCCGTGTCTGGACAGCACCCGGGGCCGCCCGTACGGGGCCTATGTTCACGGCAATCAGGGCACCGAGGGGGCCGAGCGTAGTATCGCCACCGTGACCACCGGAATGGGGTGGGAGCAGGTGGCCGCGCCGGTGATCGTGACCGGGCCGCCGGACAAGGATGATCGAGAGCGTTGCTGGGAGCTGGGGGCGACGGTGGCCGCCGGATTGATGGCCTGAATCGCGACGGCACGGTCGCACCCCCCGATTTCTGGTGTCTCACGCGGAGATCATCGGCCCCGGCATACTCGACGGAAGGCCGTCCGCGTTCCCACAGGTCCGTGGTGCGGCGAGGTGTTCGGGGTTTCGGGAGGGCAGATCGTCATGACGCCACCGCGGCGGATCGGACTGGTCGAAGACCATGAGTCGGTCGCGCTCGGACTGGAAAGCATGCTGGCCGGCGAGAGTGATCTGGAATTGGTCGCGACCGCGGGGACGGTATCGGAATTGCTCTCCACGGCAGCGGAATTGGATCTGGTGATACTGGATCTGCGACTGGCCGACGGTTCCGGCCCGCAGGACAATGTGCGGGCCCTGCGCGATCGTGGACTCGAGGTGCTGGTGTTCACCGGCGCCGACAATCCCTTCCTGGTGCGGTCCGCGGCCCGCGCCGGTGTGCTGGGAGTGGTGCGCAAATCCGAGGATGTGCGGACGGTGGTCGCGGCCGTACGTGCCGCGGCGAGCGGTCAGCAGGTGGTGACCACCGACTGGGCGGCGGCCATCGATGGTGATCCGCAACTGCCCGACGTCGGTCTGAGCCCACGTCAACAGGAGGTGCTGACCCTGTACGCCTCGGGGGAGAAGGCATCCCGGGTGGCACGCCTGACCGGATTGTCCGAGCAGACGGTCAACGACTATCTGGGCCGGATCCGCCAGAAGTACGCCGATGCCGGACGGCCGGCCCCCACCAAGACCGATCTGTACAAGCGTGCGGTGGAGGACGGGTGGCTTCCGGTGCCCGAACGCAACAACCAGTGATCGCGGTCGATACGCCGGGGATCCTCGCGCGGACCGCGGCTGCCACGGGTATTCGGATGCCGGCTCGGATCGCGGTGCGGCGCGGGGCGCCCGCGGCGGAGGGGGTGCTGCGCCGGCTCGGCCTGTCGATCGGGGTGGGCGGGGTCATCATGGGCCTGGCCGAACTTCCCGAGATCACCGAACAGGCGCACTCCGCCGCCTCCTGGTGGTCGCCGGTCGCGGTGGTGCTGGCCTTCGGACTGTTCCCGATCCTCGCGCTGGTGTCGATATCGGGGAGTCCCCGGGTGATCCGGACCGTGTCCGGATGCGCCGCGGCGGGCTACCTCGCCGCGGTGGCCTCGATGACGCTCGCGGTCGACACCCACAGCATCACCGCCACATCCGTGTGGCTCTATCGGATCCTGGCGCTCGGCATACTCGCCGCCACACTGGCCTGGCCGATGATGGTCACCGTCGGCTACCTGCTGGTGGGGTCGGCGGCGGTGGCGGCGACGAGTGTCTTTCTGACCGAACCGCTCGCGGCCGCGTCGGTGCTCAGTGCCTGGGCGCGGGCCGCCGGTTTGTCGGCGCTGTTCCTGTGGTGCGCGGTGTCGGCGCTGCGGGCGGCCGACCGGGTGGACCGGAAATCCGCTGCGGCGGGCCGCCAGGCTGCCGAAGCCGCCGCGGCCGCCGCCCGCGACAACGAGAGCGCGCGGTTCGCGGCGCTCATCCACGATGCGGTGCTGTCGACTCTGCTGGATGCCTCGCGCGGCCGCGAGCCCTCGGATGCGCTGCGCCGCCAGGCCGAGCAGACCCTCGAACAACTCGACGAGATCCGGATGGAGACGGGCGGGCCCGATGTCCTCGACGCGGCCGCCGCGGTGAACTTCCTGCGCGCCTCGGTGCACGCGGTGAACACCGGCGTCCGATTCGCCACCCGCACGTGGCCGGGATTCGACGATCTGCAGATGCCGGCCGC
Organism: Nocardia sp. NPDC052254; assembly: GCF_040679495.1. Lineage (NCBI taxonomy): Bacteria > Bacillati > Actinomycetota > Actinomycetes > Mycobacteriales > Nocardiaceae > Nocardia > Nocardia sp. NPDC052254. Next base: position 724,184 of record NZ_JBFAUW010000003.1, read on the forward strand.
GGCAGCGCGCACCGTGGCCGCGGCCCTGGCCGAGGCGGTGCGTAACAGTCTGCGGCACGCTTCGGTGCCGGGCCGCTCGGTGGCGCGCACGGTGACCTGCACGATCAGCGCGGGCAGTATCCGGGTGATCTTCGCCGACGACGGGACAGGCTTCGATGTCGGCACCGTCTCGGCGGACCGGCTGGGGGTCTCGGTGAGCATTCTCGGCCGGATGCGTCAGCTGCCGGGCGGCGCCGGATTCGTCGAATCGCAACCGGGAGAAGGAACCACGGTGACCCTGGTCTGGGGTGGTGACGGTGCGTACTGATCCGTCGCGGGACACCGGATTCGGGCTGCACGAGTTGCTGGGACTGCGCGGCGGTGCGGCCTGGCTGTTCCTCGTGATACTCGAGGTGACCATCGCGCTGTCCATGGCGCGCAACTTCGACACCACCGCCGCGGTGCCCGCGCTGGCCGCCATGATCGTGATGGTGGTGGCGGGCGCGCTGGCACTGATCGTCCCGGGCGAGCGGCTGCCGTGGGCCGCCACCGCATTCGTGGCCGCCGCCGGTGCGGTCGCCACCGCGCTGGCCTCGGTGGATCAGAGTCCGCCGCACGCCCGCTACATGGTCTGGACGACGTATGCGACCTCGTATCTGCTGGCGGTACTGGTGCTGCGCGGGCGGATGGCGGCGGCCTGGCTCGGGGTGGCCGGGGTTGCGGTCGTCCTCGTCGTCGACGGCGTCCAGGCCTGGCTGGCTCCCGGTGCGACCGTGGCCGCGATCGTGCCGGTCGGCACGGTGATCGCGATCTCGGTCTTCGCGCAGATCAATCGGTCCACCCAGCGATCACTGCGCCGGCTGCACGACGAATCGTCCACGCAGGCGGCGGCCGAGGCGACCATGGTGGCCGCCGATGCCGAACGCGTCCATCAGCTGGCCCGGCTCGATCGGGTGGCCCGGCCCATGCTCGAACGGATCGCCGACGGTGCGGCCCTCACCACCGGCGAGCGCGAACAGTGCCGGCTGCTCGAGGCGGAACTACGCGACGGACTACGCGCACCGCAACTGACCACCGATGAACTGAGTGGTGCCGCCCGCGGTGCCCGGGCACGCGGGGTGGCGGTGGTCCTGCTCGACGACGGTGCCTTCGACGGCACCGCGCACTGGCTGCGTGAGCGGGTGATCGCTACCGCCGCAAAGGAATTGGATGCCGCCAATGCGGGATCGGTCACCGTGCGGATCCTGCCGCCGGGGCGCCGCGTACTGGCCACGGTGCTCGCCCAGGCGCCCGATCACGACCGCCGGACCGAGATCGGCGCCGACGGCGCGGTGACGGTGGTCGACTGAGATCAGCAGTCTCCGGTTCCCGGCCCGCCCTTGCGCATCTGATCGCGCAGCGCGCCCTGGACGGCGCCGGCCAGCCAGGAGTTCAGCGATTGCCCGCTCTGGGTGGCGGCCTCCTCGGCACGGGACTTCAGATTCTCGACCATGCGCAAGGTCACACGGCTGATGTCGCCGGTCATCTCCTCGAAGGTCGGATGTGGATCCTCGGACCGGGTCCGGCGCACCTCCACCGTGACATCGGTGCCGGACAGGGCGACGTGCACCGACCGGTCGTCGAGATCGGCGTTGATCTCACCGGCCAGATCCGACAGTGCGGCCAACAGCGTCAGGCGCAGGGAGTTCTCGGTGGCGGCGGCGAGTGCGGCGGCGGTGGCCTGGGTCTTCTCGTCGCCCAGTGCGGCGGCCGCGATGAGGTCGTCGTGCAGGCGGGCGGTGTATTTGTTCAAGTCCATGACACCAGTATGACGTCGCACATGACGTCTTGCCAGTTTCACCGTGCTGTCACCGCCGACGTCGTCGCTGGACTGTGACCGGATTGTCGGGCGATATGGCGGACGACGGTTCGGTGTCGTCTCCACGACCGGGTAGCCTTTCTGACCATGACGAACGGTGAATCGACGCGAACAGGGCTGCGCGCGTCCGGCACGGTCGGTGTCGCGATGGTGACCCCCTTTACCGCCGAGGGCAAGCTCGATGTCGATTCCGGCGTCGCACTCGCCGCGCAGCTGGTCGACCGTGGCGTGGACCTGCTCGCCATCTCCGGCACCACCGGGGAATCGCCGACCACCACCGAGTCGGAGAAGTTCGATCTGCTGCACGCCGTCGTCGACGCCGTGGGCGAGCGTGCCACCGTCATCGCGGGCGCCGGTACCTACGACACCGCGCACAGCATCGAACTCGCGCGCAATGCCGAGCGGGCGGGTGCGCGCGGTTTGCTGGTCGTGACGCCGTACTATTCGCGACCGTCCCAGGAGGGCCTGCTCGCGCACTTCATCGCGGTTGCCGACGCCACCGATCTGCCGGTGACGCTCTACGACATTCCGCCGCGCTCGATCGTGCCGATCGCTCCCGACACGCTGCGCCGCCTCGCCGAACATCCCAACATCGTCGCGGTCAAGGACGCCAAGGGTGATCTGGGTGCCGGCGCCGAGATCATCGCCGATACCGGGCTCGCCTACTACTCCGGTGACGACGTCCTGAACCTGCCCTGGCTGTCGGTGGGCGCGGTCGGATTCATCAGCGTGATCGGCCATCTGGTGCCCGAGCGGCTGGTGCAGTTGCGCGACGCCTATGCCGCCGGGGCCGTGACGGCGGCTCGTGACATCAATGCCAGCTTGTTGCCGGTGAATCGCGCGATGGCCAGGGTCGGTGGTGTCGCGCTGATCAAATCGTCGCTGCGGATGCTCGGCATGGAAGTGGGTGAGCCGCGGTTGCCGCAACTGATGCCGGCGGGAGCGAATCTGGAAGCCGTTGTCGCCGACCTGCGGCTGGCGGGGGTGCTTGCATGAGTGAGCCCGTGAACCCTCGTCCCCGTCGCCGGTCCGCCAGTCGGGTGGCGGGAGCACCCGACCCGAAGCCTGTCACGTCACGGGAGAAGCCTGTATCACCTGCACCGGAACAGGTTTCGCCGCCCGAGCCTGTCCGTGACGCCGAACCGGCCGGAAAGGCCGAACCGGCCCGCAAGGCAGAATCCGCCGGGGCGCGCTCCGGCGGAGCCCGCGCCGCAGAGCAGCCCGCGCGGGCCGAGCAGAGCGCCGACCGCGGCCGGTCGCCCCGCCGCGCCGGCCGAGGCCGTCAGAGCAGTCGTGGTCGCACGGAACAGCCTGCACCGCAATCCGTTTCGGCCGCGTTGCCGGCCGGTCTGCCGCCGAAGCTGCCGAAGCAGGGCCTGCGGGTCTACGCGCTCGGCGGAATCGGTGAGATCGGCCGCAACATGACCGTCTTCGAATACAACGGCACGCTGCTGATCATCGACTGCGGTGTGCTGTTCCCCGAAGACCAGCAGCCCGGCGTCGATCTGATCCTGCCGGACTTCCGCCCGATCGAAGATCGCATCGACGATGTGGCCGCGGTGGTGCTGACCCACGGTCACGAGGATCACATCGGCGCGGTGCCGTTCCTGCTGCGGCTGCGTCCCGACATCCCGGTGGTGGGTTCGAAATTCACCCTCGCGCTGGTGGCGGCGAAGTGCCGCGAACATCGGTTGCAGCCCAAGCTGATCGAGGTCACCGAGGGACAGAAGACCGGCCACGGTCCGTTCGACTGCGAGTACTTCGCGGTCAATCACTCGATCCCGGACGCCATCGCGGTCGCGGTCCGCACCCCCGCGGGTCTGGTCCTGCACACCGGCGACATCAAACTCGACCAGTTGCCGCTCGACGGCCGACTCACCGACCTGGCCGGGTTCTCCCGCCTCGGCGACGAGGGCGTGGACCTGTTCCTGGTCGACTCGACCAACGCCGAGGTCCCCGGATTCGTCACGCCCGAACGCGAGATCGGGCCCGTGCTCGACAATGTGATCGGCAAGGCCAAGGGGCGGGTCATCGTGGCTTCCTTCGCCAGCCACGTGCACCGCATCCAGCAGGTGGTCGATGTCGCGCAGCGCCACAACCGCCGGGTCTGCTTCGTCGGCCGCTCGATGGTCCGCAATATGCAGATCGCTCAGGATCTCGGCTATCTGACCATCCCCGACGGCATCGTCGTCGACCTGGACCAGGCCGCGAACCTGCCCGTACACAAACTGGTGCTGATCTCGACCGGTTCGCAGGGCGAGCCGCTGTCCGCGCTGTCGCGCATGGCGCGTGGCGACCACCGCCAGATCAACATTCGCGCCGACGATCTCGTGGTGCTGGCCTCCTCGCTGATCCCCGGCAACGAGAACGCGGTGTTCGCGGTGGTCAACGGCCTGGCCCGGCTCGGCGCCACGGTGATCACCCAGCAGAGCGCGAAGGTGCACGTTTCCGGCCACGCCTCGGCCGGTGAGCTGCTCTACCTGTACAACGCGGTGCGGCCCACCAACGCCATGCCGGTGCACGGTGAATGGCGGCATCTGCGCGCCAATGCCGCGCTGGCCGTGGCCACCGGGGTGCCGGAGGACCGGGTCGTGCTCGCCGAGGACGGTGTGGTGGTCGACCTGGTCGACGGCATCGCCTCGATCGTTGGCCGCTATCCCGTCGGGCAGGTGTATGTCGACGGCCTGTCGGTCGGCGATGTCGGTGAGTCCACGTTGTCGGATCGCCTGGTCCTGGGTGAGGGTGGCTTCATCTCGATCACCGTCGCCGTCGACGAGACCACGGGCAAGGCAGTCAGCGCGCCGGAGGTCAGCGGCCGCGGCTTCTCCGACGACCCGGGCGCGCTCATGGGTGCGCAGGAACTGGTCGAGGCGGAATTGTTGCGTCTGGCGGGCGAGGGTGTCACCGATACCCACCGCATCGCTCAGAGCGTGCGCCGGGTGGTGGGGCGCTGGGTCGCCGACACCTACCGCCGTCGCCCGATGATCGTGCCCACGGTCCTCGGCGTCTGATCGCCCGCGCGGCCCGCCGACGCGGGCCGCGCGCTACTTCGCTTGTGCCCGAACCCATCACGTTCTGGTCGAGTGCGAGGTTCGCGCGGATGCCGGCGCTCTTCGCGTCGGCTCCGGTCGGTCCGCGAGCTGTCCCGGCGAAGGCCCTGCGTGGTCACGCTCCGCTACCGCCTCCGCGCCCTGACCCATTACGCTGTGCTCTTTCGGAGCGAAATGGGGGGCGCTGCGTGGTCACGCTCCGCTACCGCCTCCGCGCCCTGACCCATTACGCTCGGCCCCATGAGTATGGCTCAACGGGAACGCCGGGCCCTGGTCGCGACCATGACGGCGGCCGGGCCCGGTGCCCCGACCCTGTGTGGGACCTGGACCGTGCAAGATCTGGCCGCCCACCTGGTCGTCCGGGAGCGCCGCCCCGACGCCTCACCCGGAATTCTGCTGAAGCCGCTGGCCGGCCATCTCGAATCGGTGCAGGCCAAGGCGGCGCAGCAGCCGTTCACCGACCTGCTCGAGCAGATTCGTACCGGACCGCCGTGGTGGTCACCGCTCAAGCCGGTGGACGCGGTGGTCAATCTGACCGAGATGTTCGTCCATCACGAGGACGTCCTGCGTGCCCAGTCCGATTGGCAGCCGCGCCTGCTGCCCGCCGACGACGAGGCGAAACTGTGGTCCTCGGTGCGGCGGATGGCGCGGATGGCCTACCGGAAATCCCCGGTCACGGTGGTGCTGGCGACGCCGGAGGGTGAACGCGTGACCGCGCACAACGTGGGCGGGGATGCGGTGGTACTCACCGGAAAGCCATCGGAACTGCTGCTGCACGCGTTCGGCCGCAACGAGGTCCGGGTCGACGCGACGGGCGATGTGGACGACGTCGCCGCGGTGTTCGCCTCCGATCGCAGCGTCTGAACCGCCTTCCGGCCCGGTCCGCCCGCGATGGCCGAGCAGTGTTCAGTGGCCGAATCCGGCCGCTGACGGCGCTGTGAGGTCGGCAATGATGTGGCTGGGATGGGTGTTGCGGATGGTCCCGATGGGGCTGTTGCGGCTAGCCTGAGGTCATGGCAGGTAAGTCCCGCGGCACCACGACCACGAGTTCGCGGGCGGGATCCACCCGGGGGCGGGCTCCGGCGCGGACTCGCACCGGTGGCTCTCGCACACGATCGACGCCGCGCGGACGGACACCGGCCCGGCGGCCGGTGCGCAGGACGCCGCAGACCGCACCGTTGGCGGTGCTCAGCCGGGGGATCGGAAACGGCTGGTCCGTGCTGGCGCGCGGATTCGGCGCCACCACCCGCACCATCAGCCGCGCCGGGGAGATCGAGCACGGCCACCGCCGCGACGGAATCGCCCTGGCGCTGGTGGCATTCAGCGTGATCATCGCCGCCGCGGTCTGGATGGCTGCCGGCGGTCCGGTCGGGCACTGGGTCGATACCGCGGTGCGGGCCATCGCCGGATCCGTCGCTGCCGTGGTGCCTTTCGTCGCCTGCGGGATCGCGGTCGTGCTGATGCGCACGGAACCGCGGCCGGAGATCCGGCCGCGCCTGGTTCTCGGCGGTCTGCTGATCGGCCTGCCGGCACTCGGCATCTGGCACGTCCTGGCCGGTGCCCCCACCGATGCCCACGGTCGCGCCCATGCGGCGGGGTTCGTCGGGTATGTGATGGGCGGACCGCTCAGCAACGGTCTCACCGCCTGGCTGGCGGTGCCACTGCTGTTGCTGGCCATGGTCTTCGGCCTGTTGCTGGTGACGGGCACGACCGTGCGGGAGGTGCCGCACCGGCTGCGGGAGCTGTTCGGAGTCCCGGACGGCGAATACGACGATGACGACGGGCAATACGGGCTCTACGATCCTGAAAACTATGACGCGGACGGTTTTCCGACGCACAAGAGCCGTTCCTCGCGCCGCGGCCGCAGCCCCGCGGAGAACTATCCCACCGACGAATTCGGTGGCGCCGACGCGGTCACCGAGGTGCTCGGGGAACCGCCGCTGCGCGAGGCCAAGGACATCGCCGCGGACGAGGGCGAAACCCCGGCGGCGGCGAAATCCGCGGCGGCCGGACCCAAGACACGCAAGGCGCCCAAGGTCGTCGATCAGACCCCGGAGCCGCCACCGCAGCAGCAGCTGGAATTCGTCACCGATCGCACGGTCGACGGCGACTACCAGCTCCCGCCGCTGACCCTGCTCACCGACGGCGATCCGCCGAAGAAGCGCAGCGCCGCCAACGAATCGATGATCGAGGCGATCACCGAGGTGCTGGTGCAGTTCAAGATCGACGCCGCGGTGACCGGGTTCGTGCGCGGCCCGACCGTCACCCGTTACGAGGTCGAGCTCGGCCCGGGTGTGAAGGTCGAGAAGATCACCGCGCTGGCCCGCAACATCGCCTATGCGGTGGCGACCGAGAATGTGCGCCTGCTCGCCCCCATTCCGGGCAAGTCCGCGGTCGGCATCGAGGTGCCCAACGCCGACCGCGAACTGGTGCGGCTGGCCGATGTGCTCAAGGCGCCGTCCACGCGAAACGACCACCATCCCTTGGTGATCGGCCTCGGCAAGAACATCGAGGGCGAGTTCGTCTGCGCCAACCTGGCGAAGATGCCGCATCTGCTGGTGGCGGGTTCGACCGGTTCCGGTAAGTCCAGTTTCGTGAACTCGATGCTGGTTTCGCTGCTGGGCCGGGCCACCCCGGACGAAGTGCGGATGATCCTCATCGACCCCAAGATGGTGGAACTGACGCCGTACGAGGGCATTCCGCATCTGATCACGCCCATCATCACCCAGCCCAAGAAGGCCGCGGCGGCGCTGGCCTGGCTGGTGGAGGAGATGGAACAGCGGTATCAGGACATGCAGGCCAGCAAGGTCCGCCACATCGACGATTTCAACAAGAAGGTGAAGTCGGGCCAGATCACCGCCCCGCTGGGCAGCGAGCGGGTCTACCGGCCCTACCCCTACATCCTCGCCATCGTCGACGAGCTCGCCGATCTGATGATGACCGCGCCACGCGATGTGGAGGACGCCATCGTGCGCATCACGCAGAAGGCGCGCGCGGCGGGTATCCATCTGGTACTGGCGACGCAGCGGCCCTCGGTGGATGTCGTCACCGGTCTGATCAAGACCAATGTGCCGTCGCGGCTGGCCTTCGCCACCTCGTCGCTGACCGATTCGCGCGTCATCCTGGACCAGCCGGGTGCGGAGAAGCTGATCGGTATGGGTGACGGCCTGTTCCTGCCGATGGGTGCCTCCAAGCCGACCCGTCTGCAGGGCGCGTTCATCTCCGACGAGGAGATCCAGGCCGTCGTCGACTTCAGCAAGAATCAGGCCGAACCCGATTATCAGGAGGGCGTCACCACCGCCAAGGCCGGGGAGAAGAAGGACGTCGACCCCGATATCGGCGATGATCTCGACGTCTTCCTGCAGGCCGTGGAACTGGTGGTCACCTCGCAGTTCGGCTCGACATCGATGCTGCAGCGCAAACTGCGGGTCGGTTTCGCCAAGGCCGGCCGGTTGATGGACCTGATGGAAACCCGCGGAGTGGTCGGCCCCAGCGAGGGATCCAAGGCGCGCGATGTGCTGATCAAACCCGATGAGCTCGACGGTCTGCTGTATTCGATCCGTGGTGGCGGCGAACCGGAGGAGGCCGGGGAATCGGACGCCGGCGGCTAGCCACCCGGACCGGTCACCGCGTGTAGGCCCAGCCCGTCACCTCGTCCAGCTCGATCGCGATCACCGGGCCCCGTGGTGCATCGTCCTGGTACTGGGGGTATTTCGCGAGCAGCCAATCGATCGGCGCATTCCGATCGGTGCCGGTGCGGATGGTGGCGATACCGTCGGCGCGCACCCACCACAGCTGTGCCCACTGCTCGTCGTAGTGGTCGGCGAGCACCGAGACCCGCGGCCGCACGGCGATATTGCGCAGCCGCCGCAGCGCCATGGTGGATTTCGGTTTCCCGTCGACCGCGGTGACCAGGAGCGAACCGTCCGGTGACAGCGCGAAGGTGACCGGCACCAGATGTGGCCGTCCGGACTCGTCGGCGGTGGCGAGCCGGGCGACGCGGGCAGATCGCAGCCGGGTCAGCGCGACGCCCGGATCCAGGCGTGGCATTACGCGGAGAACGCACCCATGACCGGACTCCACTCCACGAAACGTTTCGCGGCGATCAGATCGTGCTGGGCGAACGGGTCGGCCGCGAGCAGTTGCCGCATCGCGGCCGCGTCCTCGGCGCGGAACAGGATCAGCGCGCCCGATCCGTCGGGATACGGGCCGGTGGACAGCACCACGCCTCGGTCGACCAGATCCGCCAGCCATTGCCGGTGCCGGGGCCGGTGCTCGTCCCGGCCGGGCGCGGCGTCCTCGGCGTAGGTGTAGTGGACGGCGAAGATGGGCACAATCGCTCCCGGAAAGGTCAGAGGGTCAGCAGCATTCGAGTATTGCCGAGGGTGTTGGGCTTGACGTAGCTGAGGTCGAGGAATTCCGCCACACCGGTGTCGTAGGAGCGGCACATCTCGGCGAAGACCTCGGCGGTCACCGGGGTGCCGTCGATCTCGGCGAAGCCGTGCCGCGAGAAGAACTCCACCTCGAAGGTCAGTACGAACAACCGTTGCAGCTGTAACTCCCGGGCCGTTGTGATCAGCTGATCGACGATCAGGCGCCCCACACCGCGGCCCTTGGCGTCCGGATGTACCGCGACCGTGCGGACCTCACCCAGATCGGCCCACAGGACGTGTAATGCGCCACACCCCACGACCTGTCCGTCCACCTCGGCCACCCAGAATTCCTGGACCGATTCGTAGAGGGTCACCAGATTCTTTTCCAGCAGGATGCGGCCCGAATAGACGTCGACGAGGTTTTTGACGGCGGGGACATCCGAGGTGCGGGCGCGTCGGACGAGCACAGTGCCGGGGCCGGTGGCGCCGATCGAATCGCTGTGGGGTGCCCGCGTGGTCATGGGGTGCACAGTAGTCGGCGCGCCAACCGATAGTCTGGTGGAGTGCCGCACATCTCGTCTGCCCGCCCGTCCCTCACCGCCGGGGGCCGCGGCTGCGCGCATTCCGGCCGGGGGTGCCGGTGAGCGTGCAGAGCGACGATATGGACCGGACCTGGGCCGAGGCCGGTAGAGCGCGGGCGAATCTGGTTCCGCCACAACCGAAGCGCACGGTCGAGCCGTCGGCGGTGCCGCTGATGAACATCGCCAACATCCTGACGATCCTGCGCATCCTGATCGTGCCCATCTTCCTGCTGGCGTTGTTCGCCGGTGACGGGCACGACACCGGCTGGCGGATCGGTGCCGCCGCGCTGTTCGGCATCGCCGCGATCACCGACCGCATCGATGGTCAGGTCGCCCGCAAATACGGTCTGGTCACCGACTTCGGGAAGCTGGCCGATCCCATCGCCGACAAGGCGCTGATCGGTGCCGCGCTGATCGGCCTGTCCGCACTCGGCGATCTGCCCTGGTGGATCACGATCGTGATCTGTGCTCGTGAGATCGGGGTGACACTGCTGCGGCTGGCCGTGGTGCGCCGCGGCGTGATCCCGGCCGGGCGCGGAGGTAAGGCCAAGACACTGGTGCAGTCGGTGGCCATCGCCGTACTGCTGCTGCCACTCGCGGGTGCCTGGGCCGGCGCGGGGATGGCGCTGATGTACGTGGCGGTCGTTCTCACGGTGCTCACCGGATTGGATTACGTGGTGCAGGCCGCGCGGCTGTGGGCCCGGCCGGTCGAGCGGCGATGAGCACGCCGGCCCCCGGCCTGCCGGATGTTCCCGATCCGGTCACCGGGGTCCCCGGCACCGCCGCCCTGGTGGCCGCCCTGACCGCCCGCGGCCAGACCGTGGCGACCGCCGAGTCGCTCACCGCCGGATTACTCGCGGCCACCATCGCCGGTGTGCCGGGTGCCAGCGCGGTGTTGCGCGGCGGGCTGATCGTCTACGCCACCGATCTCAAACACCGTCTGGCCGGGGTCGGTGAGCACACGCTCGCCAGCGAAGGCCCGGTGGCGGCGGCGACCGCCGAACAGCTGGCGGTCGGTGCCCGGACGACGTGTCTGGCCGATTGGGGGCTGGGGCTGACCGGTGTCGCCGGACCGGATCCGCAGGACGGTTGCCCGGTCGGCACGGTCTTCCTGGGACTGAGTGGACCCGGCGGTACCGAGGTGGTGAGGTTGCACCTGGCGGGAGACCGGTGGACGATCAGGATGAACGCGGTGCGAACGGCCGTTGCGGAGCTGGTACGCCGCATGGCCGGCTGAGGACGGCTCTGCGGTGGTCGTCGATCGAAATTCATCGGCGGGAACCAACCGGAGGGTGTACGACGTTGGCACTGTAGACGGAGGGTGCGTCACGCTCGACGGCGGTCGTGCTCGGCCCGGTGAGGCGAGAACGTGAAGGAGAACGAGATGACGCTGCTTCGAGAGGCCATCGGCGAAAGTTTGCGGCGCGCTCGCATCGCCCAGAGCCGGACCCTGCGCGAGGTCTCGACGTCGGCGCGGGTGAGCCTGGGGTATCTGTCCGAGGTCGAACGCGGCCGCAAGGAAGCATCGAGCGAACTGCTGGCCGCCATCTGCCAGGCGCTGGATGTGCCGTTGTCACAGGTACTGGTCGATGTCAGTGCCGCCATGGCGGATGCGGACGCTCCGGCACCCGCCCGGCAGCCCAGCGCACCGGTGCCGAGCGCCAGCGCGACGGCGGAGTCCGCCGACGCGGCGGCCGCGCGGGCGGGTATCGCCGAGGACACCCGGATCGTGATTCCGGCCCCCAAGGCCGAGAAACTGGTCTTGGTACAAGCGAAGTGAGTCGCCGTGGGGCGGGCATCGGCAGAGTTGGGTGCCCGCGAGGCTGTACGACGGAGCGGAAACGGATAGATTCTCTGTAAGCGTCTGTTTCGGGTGGTTCGGCGGCCCGGATCGGTCGCGATGGAGGATACGGACACAGGGTGCGTGACGGTCGCGCACCGCCGCCGCGCTGGGACGCGGCGCAGTCAGATGGAGGCGGGATCAATCGATGGCTAATCCGTTCGTGAAGGCCTGGAAGTACCTGATGGCCCTCTTCGATTCCAAGATCGAGGAGCATGCGGATCCGAAGGTGCAGATTCAGCAGGCTATCGAGGAAGCCCAGCGCCAGCACCAGGCCCTGTCGCAGCAGGCTGCGTCGGTGATCGGTAACCAGCGTCAGCTGGAGATGAAGCTGAACCGCCAGCTCGACGAGGTCGAGAAGCTCAATGCCAACGCGCGTCAGGCCGTTCAGCTGGCCGATCAGGCCACCGCTGCCGGCGATACCGACAAGGCGATCCAGTACACCAATGCCGCCGAGGCGTTCGCGGCCCAGCTGGTCACGGCCGAGCAGTCGGTCGAGGACCTGAAGGTGCTGCACGACCAGTCGCTGCAGGCCGCTGCGCAGGCCAAGAAGGCGGTCGAGCAGAACGCCATGCTGCTGCAGCAGAAGGTCGGCGAGCGCACCAAGCTGCTGAGCCAGCTCGAGCAGGCCAAGATGCAGGAGCAGGTCTCGGCCTCGCTGCAGCAGATGGACTCGACGCTGTCCGCGCCGGGCAGCACCCCCAGCCTGGACGCGGTGCGAGAGAAGATCGAGCGCCGCTACGCCAACGCGCTGGGTGCCGCCGAGCTGGCTCAGAACACCGTGCAGGGTCGCATGATGGAGGTGCAGCAGGCCAGCGTGCAGATGGCCGGCCACAGCCGCCTCGAGCAGATCCGGGCATCCATGCGTGGTGACGCACTGCCCTCGGGTGATTCCGCCGCCGGTCCCGCGATCGCGAATCCGGCACAGCCGCAGGCGAACCCGGGCCAGGCCGCACAGCAGTAGTACGAGCGGCGAGCCGATCGGAAGGCAGTACTGATGGGGAGAACGCGGGCCGGCACCGAAACCCGTGTGCGCCCCTGGGCCCGGTCGGCTCGCGCCGGAGTGTCCGCGCCGCCCGCCTCCGCCGCACCGTCGGCCGATGCGGCCCGGGCCACATCGGCATCGAATGCGCCGGGCCACGACGTGCGCGCGAGTTCCGCCGAATCCGTTCCCGCCGAACCATCGGGCCGGTATCGGGATTCCGGGGCCGCCACCCGCGACACCGGCTCGACCCGCTCCGCTCCCGGCTGGGCACCGGACTACTTGCCGACGCCGGCGGTCGACCTCGCTGCGACGACCGATGAACAAACCCCGGTGCGACCGAACGGACTCGCCGCGGGGACGCACAGCGCAGCCGAGCTGCGGGATCGAACCGTCTCCGGCGAGATATCCGACGCTACCGACGATTCGGAGACGAGCCCATCGCGGCGGCGCGGCCTGCGTGGCGGCCGGAGTCGGCGTCGCGACGATGGGCGTGCCCGGTCCGACAGTGCCACCGGTACCTCGAATCGTCGCTCCCGAACCGGCTCCGCACGGCGAGATGCCGAGGCCGAGAAGGGAATCGGAGAGCAGGCGGATCGGATCGGGCGAGTGCCGGACGCGCTGCGCGAAGCCGGTGAACTCGCCTTGCACACGGTCCGGAAGTGGGCCGATCCACGCGAACGTGAACTGCGTAGACGCCGCCGGGTGCGCCGCCGCAGCCTGCGTTGGAGTGCGGCCTCGGGAATGACGGTCCTGGGAACCGCGGGGCTGGTGGCGATTTCGGCGCCGGTCTGGGCGGTGGTCGTGGTCGGTGGTGGCACCGTGGCCCTGGTGACCGGTGCCGCCGTCAGTACTCGCCGCTACCTCGAATTGCGGCGAAATCCGTTGCCGCCCGCTGCTTTCGTCCCGCGCAGACTTCCGGCGGTGCGGTCGGCGGCGCGGGCTCCGATCGCACGGCTGATCCGAGCCGAACGTGCCATGTACGAGCTCGGCCGGCATATCGCGGAGGGCGGCCGGGTTCCGGCCGACGATCTCGCCGACACTCTGGCGACTGCCGGCTCGGGCGCGGCGGCGCTGCACGCGCTGGCGGGCGATGTCGCGGCGATGGAGCAGGCGGTCGGGGTGGTGGCCGATTCGGGGTGCGGTCCGCAATTGTCCCGGCAGCGCGACGCGATGGTCGAACGCCTCGAATCGGGTGTCGGCGAATACGAACAGCTGGTCAGTGCCGCCGGTCGGATACTCGCCGCCCCGCCGGCCACCGGTGCGCCCGCCGACGAATTCGGCTGGGCCATGCTCACTCTGCGCGAGGCCGCCGATCGGCTGGACGGCTGGGCCCAGGCACTGACCGATCTGGCCGATCGTCACTAGCCCTCACCCCAGCGGGCGAAATGTCTCGGGGTTCACCCTGAGATTTCCCGGATATCGCTCGTGACCTGGTGATTTTCCGTCACAAAGTTGGCAGTATGGAGGAGTCGGATCGCGTTGACGGCGGTTCGGAAACCTTCGGGAGGAATGGACATGTTCTGGAAGATTCTGGGCGTCGTCGCGCTCGTGTGGCTCGCGCTGATCATCATCGGCGCGCTGGTCAAGGCGCTGTTCCCGATCCTGATGATCAGTGCCGTGGTCTTCGGCCTGTACCTGCTGTACAAGGCCGTCTCGGGTTCGAACAAATCTACGGTCACCAAGCTGTAGTGAGCCTTCCGCGTGGGCCGTTCGGTGGATACCGAACGGCCCACCTGCGTTCATGGGGGAGCGGCGGTCGTCGGCGAACAGCGATTGCCCAGGACCGCATCCCCGGGAGGAAGGACGCTCCGGGCTAACCTTGCCGAAACAGCGCACCTTCGGTGTTCCGACCGGCCTCGACTGCGGACCGACGGCGCGAGCGAGCGTAGCGAGTGAGCGTAGGAGGAACGATCGAGGCACAGCGAGAACCCACTCCCGTTCCCGAGGATTGGCAGCGTGGTCTGGTGATCGTCGCGCATCCCGACGACATCGAATACGGTGCCGCGGCGGCCGTCGCACGCTGGACGCGGCAGGGTAAGGACATCCGCTATCTGCTGGTGACCAGCGGTGAGGCCGGGATCGCGGGGCTGTCGCCGGCCGAATGCGGACCGTTGCGTGAGCAGGAGGAGATCGCTTCCGCCCGGGAGGCAGGGGTGACGGAGGTGGAGTTCCTCGGCTATCCGGACGGGCGGATCGAGGGTGGGCTCGGCTTGCGCCGGGATCTGGCCGCCGCGATTCGCCGGCATCGTCCCGAGATGGTGGTGCTGTTCAACTTCGGCGATACCTGGGGGCCGGGGTACGTCAACAGTGCCGATCATCGGGCGGTGGGCCGCGGTGCGATGGACGCGATCTCGGATGCCGGTAACGAGTGGATCTTCCCGGACCTGGCCGAGCTGCCGATCTGGTCACCGCGCTGGGCGGCGGTCGTCGGCCCGGTCGTGACGCACGCGGTCGATGTCACCGATACCGTGCAGGCCGCGGTGGATTCGCTGGCCTGCCATTCCCGATATCTGAGTGCGCTCAGCGATGATCCGGTGCCGGATCAGGTGCGTGCGATCGTGGACCGGGCCACGAGTCCGTGCGCGGGATTCGAGGCCGATCGTGCGGTGGGGTTCGAGCTGTACCACTTCGCGGGCTGATTCCGGCGCGGGGCCGGCTGTGCGCGGTCACGATCGATCCGGTCCGGATCGATGATCGTCGTGCGGCCGCACCGGCCCGAGTTCGGGCACGGATCGGGTGTGGCATGGTGGGGCGCATGCGAGTGGCTGTTGTCGCGGGTCCCGATCCGGGCCATGCTTTTCCGGCGATCGCGTTGTGCCTGCGGTTTCTCGAGGCGGGCGACGATCCGGTGCTGTTCACCGGACCGCGCTGGTTCGAGGCGGCCCGCGCCGCCGGAATCGCGGTCCGGCGATTGAAGGGGCTGGCGCCGCGTCCACAGGACGATGACGGTGACGCCGGTGCGCGTATTCATCAGCGCGCGGCGCACATCTCCACCGAGATCCTGCCCGATCTGAGTGCGATGCTGCCCGAACTCGTGGTGTCGGACATATTGACCGTCGGTGGCGGGATGGCGGCCGAGCGGCTCGGTGTGCCGTGGGTCGAGTTGTCACCACATCCGCTGTATCTGCCGTCGAAGGCGTTGCCGCCCCTCGGGAGTGGGCTCGCGCCGGGGGAGGGATTGCGCGGGCGGATGCGCGATACCGTGTTGCGCGGCCTCACTGCCCGGGCGATCGCCCGGGGCGAGCGGCAGCGTGGAGTCGCACGTGCGAGTGTCGGTCTGCCCGAGGTGGATCCGGGGCCCGATGCCCGCCTGATCGCCACACTGCCGGCCTTGGAGGTGGCGCGGCCGGATTGGCCGCAGGACGCCCATATCGTGGGCCCGCTGCTGTGGGAGCCGACGTCGCAGGTGCTGGCGCCGCCGCCCGGCGACCGTCCGCTGGTGGTCGTGGCACCGTCGACGGCACTGACCGGGTTCGCGGACCTGGTGACCGGTGCGCTCGAGGCGCTGGACGGTAACGATGTGCGCGTGGCGATATCCATGCTGGATACACCACCGCCGGATCTGCCGTCCTGGGCCACCGCCGGGCTGGGACGACAGGACGAGCTGTTGCGCCGAGCTGCGGTCGTGGTCGGTGGTGGCGGGCACGGCTTGCTGGCGAAGACCTTGCTCGCGGGCGTGCCGATCGTGACGGTGCCGGGCGGGGGCGATCAGTGGGAGCTGGCGAATCGTGCTGTCCGGCAGGGGAGCTCGCTGCTGGTGCGGCCGTTCACCACCGAATCGCTGCGCAGTGCGGTCGCGACGGTGCTGGGGACGGAGTCCTTCCGTGCCGCCGCGGGCGCTGCCGCGGCGACAGCGAGCGATGTCGAGGATCCGGTCGCGGTCTGCCATCGGGTACTGGACCGGGTGCGCGCGAACTGAGCGGACGGCTCCCGGCCGGATCGTGCCACCGCGCCCGCGGGGCGTCGCCTTGCTGTGCGCGCGGTACTGCGTGGTGTGGTGACCGGTATCGTCGGGATGATGCGGTTGACGGAATTCCAGGAACTCTTGCATACCGAATTCGGCGTCTCTCGCGGCGACCTGCTGCTGGCCGATCATGTTCTGCCCGCCATGCGCGGTCGCACGGGTGCCCAGGCGATCGAGGACGGTATCGACCCGCGTGAGGTCTGGCGGGCACTCTGCGCCGAATTCGACGTCCCGAAGAATCGCTGGTGATCCCCGGAGCCGGTCGGGTGATAGGCACGTCACAGCGGCATTGACCTCGAGTCGGCTCGAGGTTGCAGGGTGGTGGCATGGATACCGAGACAATCGACAGCCGGATTCGTGACCTGCTGGACCGCACCGAGATCGCCGACTTGCTGGACCGTTATCTGCGGTCGCTGGACGAGGGGATCTTCGACGAGCAGTGGGCCGGTACCTATTTCACCGCGGACGTGACGGCCGAGATGCCGATCGGAACCGTGTCGGGCCGGGAGGCGGTGCTGGCGAGTATCCAGCGCGGCATGGCGTTGTTCGATCGCACCGTCCATCTGGGCACCAACGCGGTGATCGAGGTGCACGGTGACACGGCGACGGCACGAGGGGCACAGTTGAGTACCCATGTGCTCGCCGACGGGGCCGAGGACGTCTTCGTCTCGGCCGGTCATGCCGACAGCGAACTGGTCCGCACCGCCGAGGGCTGGCGGATCTCCGCCTCGGCACTACGCATCGTGTGGACGCGGGGAACGCCGCCTCGGCGACCGGCGGTCTGAGCGACCGGCGGATCCGGGTCGCCTCCGGGGATCGTGAATGCCGCGGAGACGACCCGGATTTCAGCCGACCGGAACCGGGTCGCCGGTGGATTCGACGGATACCGCGGGCTCTCGGGTGCCGAACAGGGCGAAGGCCGCGATGCCGCAGACGATTCCGACGCCGGCCGCCACCGCGACCGCCGCGTCCAGTCCGGACACGAACTGCGCCACCGTCGTTCGTCCCGGACCGGTCACGCTCCGCATCACCGTGCCCAGAATCGCCACACCGAGGGCCAGGCCGAGTTGGCGTGCGGTGTTGACCGCGCCCGCCGCGGTTCCGCTCTGCTGCGGGGAGACCGCGGCCATCGCGACCGCGACCAGCGGTGGAGCCAGCGTTCCGACGCCGAGGCCGATGATCAGGTAGCCGGGAAGCAGTGCGCTCCACGAGGATCCGGTGTCGATCATGGCGAGCAGCCCGGATCCGATACCGACGACCACGAGGCCACCGCCGATGGTCCAGCGTGGGGACACGTCGTGCAGGCGGCGGCCGAACACCCCCGACACCACGAAAGCGGTCGCGGCCATCGGCAGCATCGACAGTCCCGCACGCAACGGGCCGAGCTGAAGTTGCTGCTGCAGCCACAGCGAGATCAGCGGGCTGGCCGCGAAGGCGGCGAAATTGAAGCCCGTGGCGGCCACCAGCGCCGCGACGAAGGTCCGATTGCGCAACAGGGGTAGCGGGAACATCGGTGTGGCGCCGCGATATTCGACGAGCACGAAGCCGCCGATCGCCAGGGCGCCGGCGATCAGCGCGGTGGCCGCGGCGCCATCGCTCCACCCGTGCTCACCACCGCGGATGACACCGTAGGTGAGTGCGGTCGCGGCGAGGGTGAAGCTCGCCATCCCCGCCACGTCCACCGTGCGGCCGGGGCGGCGCGCGGACGGGCCGAAGGCGAAGACCGACAACACGATCGTGAGTACCGCGATCGGCAGATTCACCAGGAAGATCCACCGCCACGACAGCAGATCGGTGAGGACTCCGCCGAGTACGACTCCCATACCGGCCGCGGCACCCGAGACCGCGCCCCAGGCGCCGAAGGCGATACCGCGATCGCGGCCGTTGTAGGTGGCGTGCAGCAGTGACAGCGTGGTCGCGAACATGGCCGCGCCCCCGATGCCCTGAACCGCGCGCGCGGCGACGAGCAGGTTCGAGGATCCGGCGAGTCCGCAGGCCAGTGAGGCGGCGGCGAATATCACCAGCCCGGCCAGATAGGTGGGTTTGGCGCCGAACCGATCGGCGATGGAACCGAGTACCAGCAACAGCGCGGCGAGAGCCAGGGCGTAGCCGTCGACGACCCACTGCAGCCCGGACAGTCCGGTGCCGAGATCGGCGGCGATGTCGGGCAACGCGACATTGACGATGGTGACGTCGATGAGCAGCATCAGCGTGCCCAGGCACGCGGCGAACAAGGGGAGCCATTTCCGCATGGCGACCTCCGGTCGAGAAATGATTGATTTCGACGCCAAGCCTGCGAGATGCTTCAAAGACCATCCAGTCGATCCGCTACGGACGTGAGATTCCGCCTATGAATTCAGAAGAGGACATCGAATCCTCCATCATGGATCTGCTCGACAAGCAGATCGTGCACGGGCTGGTCACCGACCCACGCATTCCGTTCGCGAAACTGGGCGCGATCCTGGGGGTTTCCGAGCAGACCGTGGCGCGGCGCTACCGCTCGATGCGCGGGCGCGGAATCCTGCACATCTCGGGGCTGGTGAACGCCGTGCCGATGGGCAATACCCGGTGGATGCTGCGGCTGCGTTCCACCCCCGACAAGGCGTTGCGGCTGGCGGAATCGCTGGCGAAACTGCCCGATGTCAGCTGGGTGGCCCTGCTGTCGACCGGTGCGGAGGTCACCTGCGTCAGCCGGCCGCGCTCGATCGAGCAGCGAGATGCCCTGCTGCTCAACATCCTTCCGCACACCAGTCTGATCACCGGTCTGATGGCCTACGAGATGATCCACCGGTTCCCGATGGCCGACGAA
This sequence comes from Nocardia sp. NPDC052254, assembly GCF_040679495.1. Classification (NCBI taxonomy): domain Bacteria; kingdom Bacillati; phylum Actinomycetota; class Actinomycetes; order Mycobacteriales; family Nocardiaceae; genus Nocardia; species Nocardia sp. NPDC052254. The sequence goes on from NZ_JBFAUW010000003.1 coordinate 743,623, forward strand.
TGGCCGCGCTACGGCCGGCTTCTCGATGCCGGCCAATTGCGGCAGCTGGGGCGGCGGCCGCCGCTGGACGATCTGCGCGGTCCGGAATCACCGGTGGATCTGTCCGCGACCGACGAGGCGATGCTGGCGATGCTGGCGCGTGACGGCCGTACCTCCTATGCCCGGCTGGCGACCGAAACCGGATGGAACGCCACCCGGGTCGCCCGGCGGATGGCGGAGTTGACGGCGGCGGGTGTGCTGTATTTCGATCTCGACTTCGCCATCGAGCGAATGGGATACGCGGTGCGGGCCTCGCTGTGGATCCGTACCCGGCCCGCGGATCTGGACACCGTCGGCCGTGCCCTGGCGGAGCATCCGGAGGCGGCATTCGTCGGCGCCACCACCGGGCCGACCAATCTGGTCGCGTCGATCGTGTGCCGCGACAGCGCGCATCTGTACCGCTACCTCACCGAACGGCTGGGTGCGCTGGATGGGGTCCTGGATGTGGAGGTGACGCCGACATTGCGGATGCTGAAGCAGGCGCAGGCGCTGATGCACACCGATCGGATCGCGGTGGTGCCGACGGCGACCGCCGCCCGGACCCGGTGACGGCGGCCGGGGCCCGACAACGCAGGTGGTACCACGAATCGTGGCGGATCGGACCGCCGGTTCGGGGGTCGGCGGGGACGCTTGACCGGGGCCGATGACGCACGGATTGCGGGCAGGGGTGCGGCTGCCGGGGCCGATTCGCGTGTCGCCGGGCGCGTCGCTTGCCTCGAACACGTGTTCGTCTAAGCTTGCCGTCAGAACTTGTCGGTGCCGCCCTCTAGCGTGGGCGCCAACCACACAATGAGACTTACCCGTCAGAAGGGGAACAGACGATGGCACCACAGGCCTACGACCGCGACAAGGCGCTCGAGCTCGCTCTGGCGCAGGTCGAGAAGAGCTTCGGCAAGGGCGCGATCATGCGTCTGGGCGAGGAGGCGCATCAGCCCATCTCGGTGATTCCGACCGGCTCGATCGCCCTGGATGTGGCGCTGGGCATCGGTGGTCTGCCGCGCGGTCGTGTCGTGGAGGTCTACGGTCCGGAATCCTCCGGTAAGACCACGGTCGCCCTGCACGCCATCGCCAACGCCCAGGCCAACGGCGGCCTTGCGGCCTTCATCGACGCCGAGCACGCGCTGGACCCGGAATACGCCCGCAAACTCGGTGTCGATACCGACGCACTGCTGGTCTCCCAGCCCGACACCGGTGAGCAGGCCCTCGAAATCGCCGACATGCTGGTGCGTTCCGGCGCACTGGACATCATCGTCATCGACTCGGTCGCGGCGCTGGTTCCGCGCGCGGAGATCGAGGGCGAGATGGGTGACAGCCACGTCGGCCTGCAGGCCCGCCTGATGAGCCAGGCGCTGCGCAAGATGACCAGTGCCCTCAACAACTCCGGCACCACGGCCATCTTCATCAACCAACTGCGCGAGAAGATCGGCGTCATGTTCGGCTCGCCCGAGACCACCACCGGTGGTAAGGCGCTGAAGTTCTACGCCTCGGTGCGTCTGGATGTGCGCCGCATCGAGACGCTGAAGGACGGTACCGACGCGGTGGGTAACCGCACTCGTGTGAAGGTCGTCAAGAACAAGGTCTCGCCGCCGTTCAAGCAGGCCGAATTCGACATCCTCTACGGTGCGGGCATCTCCAAGGAAGGCTCGATCATCGATATGGGTGTCGAGCACGGCTTCATCCGCAAGTCCGGTTCCTGGTACACCTACGAGGGCGACCAGCTGGGCCAGGGCAAGGAGAACGCCCGCAAGTTCCTGCTGGAGAACACCGACGTCCGTGACGAGGTCGAGAAGAAGATCAAGGAAAAGCTCGGCATCGGTGCCGATGTCACCGCAGACGCGGGTGCCGAGGCGCCCGTCGACTTCTAGTCGATGCCGGACCGGGAAGTGCCGGGGTCCGCGCCATATCCGGACCCCGGCGCCTCTCGGCTCGATGCCGTCGAACGGTTGCGGCGGCAACTGGAAGAAATCGAATCCGGCCCCCGGGACGGTGACGGCCCGGAGGGCGAGTCGCGGTCGAGAACCGTTCGCCGACAGGGGGGTTCGATCCGCCGCCGGCGATCGAAACCGAATGCGGGGGATTCGCCCACCGGTGTGTGGCGTTCCGATGACGGTCCGGTGCCCGTGCGTGCGCCGGGCGACGAAGGTATAGGCGCATCCGAGCTGCCGGATCGGCCCGTCCCCGAGTCCGCCCGACGGCTCGGTTCAGGTACGAACCGCAGGGTGCCGCATGGCGATGACGGACCGGTATCGGGCTGTGTCGGTGCGGTGGGCGTCGAGTCGGGGACTGTCGAGTCGGGGACTGCCGTCGGCCCGACGAGAAGGGACGGGGAACAAGTCCGTGGTGTCGGCGCTGGGGCACACGATCGGATTCGTGCACTGCAGGACCGGATCGACGCGGTGGAGCGGGGACTGGTCGAGGCCGACCGCAGCGGACACCCATACGGTCCGAACCGTCGCGCGGAGGATCGTCGCGCGGAGGATCGGGAAGTCGGCGACAGTGGTTCGCGCGCTCTGGATCAGGACGCGGGTGACGGCCGTTCGCGAGAACGGCGGCGAGCAGGAGCTGGTACGGGCGGACGCCGCGGATCGCGGCGCCGTTCCGGCACTGGGCGCGACGAGCGTGCCGATGCGGCGCCGGCCGGTGCGCCGAAGGCGGGAACCGAGACACAAGCCAAGGACGTCTGCCTGCGTCTGCTCACCGATCGTGCCCGCAGTCGCACCGAGCTCGCCGATAAACTCGCGGCCAAGGGATTCACGCCGGAGGTCGCCGAGCGGGCCCTGAATCGCCTCGCCGAGGTCGGGCTCATCGACGATGCCGCTTTCGCCGAACAATGGGTGCACTCCCGCCACACCTTCTCCGGCAAAGGGAAAAAGGTTCTCGCACAAGAACTTCGCCGCAAAGGCGTGTCGGATACCGATGCCGAACCCGCGCTCGCGGCGATCACACCGGCCGATGAAAGTGCCCGCGCCGCCGAGTTGGTTCGCCGCAAACTCGCGACGTTGCCCGGCGACCTGACACCGGACAAGGCAACCGCCCGCCTCGTCGGCATGCTCGCACGGCGCGGCTTCAACCAATCCATGGCGTACGCGGTGGTGAAGGACGAACTGGCGGCGGCGGATCGTGCCCCGGTGGAACCACCCGAGGGAGTCTCGTCGTCCACCGCAGCCGGAGTAGCGCGTACCGATCCCGGGCGGCGCTCCCTCACCCGCAGCACGGTATCGGAGGCTCCGACTCCGTCCACCGGTGGCCCGGACGCCGAACAGGCCGTCGAACTGGTCCGCCGCAAGATGCGGACGATGTCTCGCGATCTGCCCCGGGACAAGACGATCGCCCGCCTGGTGGGCGTGCTCGCCCGGCGTGGATTCGACCAGTCCATGGCGTACAGGGTGGTGAAGGACGAGCTGGCCGCGGTGGCCGACGATGCGCCGTCCGGCGAGCGCATGTCGGATACCGAGCCGGGCGCCGACGGCACCGGGCGCCTGGGCCGGGCATCGGCGGTCGGCACGGCATCGGCGGCGAGCGCCGGGTCCGCTCCCGAACCGGATGCCGAGCAGGCGGCGGAGCTGGTGCGACGCAAGATGCGGACCATGCCACGAAATCTGTCCTCGGACAAGGTGATCAACCGTCTGGTCGGCATGCTCGCGCGGCGGGGATATCGCCAGTCGGTCGCTTACGACGTGGTCCGAGCAGAACTTGCCCATGGTTACCCGCCCGAGTGACGAATCGGCGCACCCGTCGTGGACCGAGACCCATCGCGTGGAGCCCGAAGCTGGGCGCTGACCACAGCCGACACGCGACGTCTGGGCGGCGGTCGCGGTGAGCTGCCTGATCTTCGGGCGCGCAGATCGGCCGGGGGCCGAAGCCTGTGGAGGAGGCGCGGTCTTGGCCACTTCTCGGCCGGAAGCGTCCTATGCTGCGCGAATGACCTCGGATTCGGCCGGTCGGCGAAGTCGCACACAGCGCGCCGCGCTGGTGGTCGCGTGGATCGCGGTGGCGCTGGCGGGTGCGAGTACGCGGCCTTTCGGTGCCGCCGCGACCGGACTGGTCGCCGGTGCCACGATTGTCGCGATCGGCTTCGCCCTGCGAGCCGGGGTGGTCGACATCGCGTTCACCCGGCGGCTGCGCTGTGGCGTCGTGTTCTGGTCGGTACTGTTTGCGGTGGTTCTGGCCTGGGAGCTGTTCGCCTGGTCGAGACAACCGGCGCTGCTGGTACCCGACCCCGCCCATCCCACCTTGTCGACCCTGCTCAGCCCGGGGCTCGATGGCGGACCGGGGCGATTCGCCGGCTGGCTGGTGTGGCTCGCCGCCGGTTGGTGGCTGGTGCGGCCATGACCGAATCCGCGGTGGTGATCACCGGATTCATCGTCTTGGCCGTAGCGATCGTTCTCGCGGTGGTGACAACTCATCTGCGCCGGCGGTCCTGGGCAACGCTCGGTGAGACGGTGCGGTATCTGACCCGCACCAGGCTCGCGCGGATCGTGGCGGTGGCGGTGTGGGCCTGGCTCGGCTGGCACTTTCTCGCACGCTGAGGCAGATGGATGTGGACACCCGTCCCCGGCCGTCGCGAGTGGCGTGGCCGGCGGCCGGGGGAGGTGCCTGTTCAGGATCGATGACCGGGCGCGGGCGGTCGAGGATTGTGCTCGGCGCGAATCAATCCGGGTAGGACCGGACGCCGGTGGCGTTCACACCCGCGGCGCCGTCGGTGATGACCGAATCGACGCCGAGGACGGTCCCGCCGCCGCGCCGCCGGGTCCGCAGATAGCGCTCCAGACGCGTGGCGAGCATGGTCAGCGTCCAGTTCAGAGCGATCATGATGACGGCGACGACGATCAGCGCCGGCACCGTGTTCTGCTCGGCGGCACCGAGTTGCTGGCCCTGGCGCACGATCTCCTGATAGGTGATCTGATAGCCGAGCGCGGTGTCCTTGAGAGCGACCACCATCTGCGAAATCAGCGCCGGCAGCATCGCCGTCACCGCCTGCGGGAGCAGAATCGACCACATCATCTGGCCCTTGCGCAGGCCCAGTGCCTGCGCAGCCTCGGTCTGCCCGTAGGGCAGCGACCGGATGCCCGAGCGCACGATTTCCGCGATGACCGATGCGTTGTAGACCGTCAGTGCGATCACCACGGCCGCCAGCGCCAGCTGGTCGGAGGCGAACAGAGCGTCCTTGGCGAACCAGTTGTAGAGGAAGATCATCAAGATCAGCACCGGAATGGCCCGTGCCACTTCGACGATCGCCCCGGCCACCCAGCGGACGCTGCGATGATCGGACAACCGCAACAGTCCGAAGATCATCCCGATCACCATGGCGAAGACGATCGACAGCGCGGCGGCAACCAGTGTGCCGCGCACACCGGGCAGGATGTAGGTCTGCCAGATGTCGGCTTCGACGAAGGGCTGCCATTTCTCGGCGGTCAGCTGGCCCTTGTCGTCGAAGGCCCGCCAGACCAGCCAGCCGGCCAGCACCAGCGCCGCCAGCACCAGGAGCGAATACACCGCATGCCGACGGCGAGCCCTCGGGCCCGGGGCGTCATAGAGAACCGAGGCCCCGGCGCTCATCGTTTCACCTCGAATCGTTTGGCCAGCCAGCCGAACAGCAGCCCGGTGGGCAGCGTCAGGATGACGAATCCGAGGGCGAAGATCGCGCCGATGGCGAGAATGTCGGCCTCGGTTTCGTTCATGGACGCCATCAGCGCCGCTGCCTCGGCCACGCCGATCGCCGAGGCGATCGTGGAGTTCTTCGTCAAGGCGATGAGTACGCTGCCCAGCGGCGCGATCACCGATCGAAAGGCTTGCGGCAGCACCACATGCCGCAGATTCTGGCTGAATGTCAGCCCCAGTGATCGGCCCGCCTCGGACTGTCCCAGCGGGACCGTATTGATCCCGGCGCGCAGAGATTCACAGACGAAAGAGGCGGTGTAGACACTCAAGCCGAGAACAGCGAATCGAAAGTTGTTGGTGGGCAGGAAATCCAGACCCGAACTCTCACTCGCGAGTTCGATTCCCAGGGTGGTGTAGAGCCCGAGTGAGCAGAACACCAGAATCAGCGTGAGCGGGGTGTTGCGGAATACGGTCACATAGGTCGTCCCCATCCACCGCGCCACCGGAACGGGCGACACCCGCATCGCCGCCACCAGGGTGCCGATGATCAGTGCCCCGACCGCGGAGAACACCGTCAATTTGATGGTCACCCAGAAGGCATCCCACAGCTGACTGTCGTATCGGGAGATCAAGTCGAACACGGTGGACGCGCCCTTCTGCTCGCTGCGCCGGACCGGGTGCCGGAGCGGCCGGCACCCGTGCCGATTCAGTAGCGGTCGACCTGCGGCGGTGCGGGGATCGGGAAGGTGTTGCCGAAGTTCTTCTCCAGCGAGGCCTTCCAGGACCCGTCGTCGATCATCGATTCGATCGCATCGTTGATCTTGGTGCGGGAGTCGGTATCACCCTTCTTCAGGCCGATGCCGTAGTTCTCGGTCGTGAACGGCTGGCCGACCACCTTCAACTGGCCCGGCGACTGCGCCGCGTAACCGGCCAGAATGATGTTGTCGGTGGTCACCGCGTCCACCGCACCGGATTTCAATGCCTCCACACACAGCGAGTAGGTGTCGTATTCCTGCAGCTGCACATCGTTGGCGAAGTTCTTCTGAATATTCTGTGCCGGTGTGGATCCCTTCACCGAGCAGAGTTTCTTACCGCCCTTCAGCGATTCCGGCCCGGTGATCTCGTTATTGTCGGCGCGAACCAGCAACGATTGCCCGGCGACGTAATACGGCCCGGCGAAATCGACCTTCTGCTTGCGCTGATCGGTGATGGAATAGGTGGCGACCACATAGTCGACCTGTCCGTTCTGAATCAGCGTTTCGCGCTGCGCGGACGGGGCCTCCTTGAATCGGATCTTGTCCGGGCTCACTCCGAGTTTCCCGGCGACGTAGGTCGCCACGTCCACGTCGAATCCGGAGAACGATCCGTTCCGATCGCGCAGGCCCAGGCCCGGCTGATCGAATTTGATGCCGACGGTCAGTTCGCCTTCGGAGGCGTGCTGGGTGGCGGTTTTGTTACTGCCGCCGCCGCAGCCGGTCGCGACGACCGCGATGGCCAGCGCGCCGATTCCGAACCGCAGCGCTCGAGTGATCCTCATCGAATGCCTTCTCTCTCGTGAAGTGTGAAGGGGCCTCCGCTGTCTCGCCGCGGTCGTGCACGGCGATCAATGGCTCAGGATCTTGCCCAGGAAATCCCTGGCCCGCTCGGAGGCGGGCGCGGTGAAGAAGGTTTCCGGCGGCGCATCCTCGACGATCCGGCCGTCGTCCATGAACAGCACCCGGTCTCCGGCACGGCGCGCGAAACCCATCTCATGGGTCACGACAAGCATGGTCATGCCCTCCTTGGCCAGCGAGACCATCACATCCAGTACCTCGTTGACCATTTCCGGATCCAGGGCGGAGGTGGGCTCGTCGAACAACATCACCTTCGGGTCCATCGCCAGTGCCCGCGCGATGGCCACCCGTTGCTGCTGACCACCGGACAGCTGCGCCGGATACTTGCCGGCCTGATCGGCGATCCCGACCCGCTCGAGCAGTTCCATCGCGTGGGTGCGTGCCCGTTTCTTGTCGACGCGGCGCACCTTCACCGGTCCGAGCAGCACATTGTCCAGGATCGTCTTGTGCGCGAACAGATTGAACGATTGGAAGACCATGCCCACGTCGGCGCGCAATTTCGCCAGTGCGCGGCCTTCGGCCGGAAGTTCCACGCCGTCGACGGCTATGGTGCCGGAGTCGATCGGCTCGAGCCGATTCACCGTGCGGCACAAGGTGGATTTGCCGGAACCGGAGGGGCCCAGCACGATGACGACCTGGCCTCGCGGTACCTCCAGGTTCACATCGCGCAGCACGTGCAGATCTCCGAAGTGCTTGTCCACGTTGCGCATCGAGATCATCGGCGGGACGGAGGCGGTGCGCGCGGATGCTCCGGCCGCGGCGGGGTCGCCGGACTCGACAGGCTTCCCGGCACCGGGAGTACCGAGGGTTGCGTCGGCAGCATCGGTCATGAAAGTCGACCCTAGAGTGGTTGTGCGCGAAATGCGCAGTTTTGGCATGTGCGTCGTACCGTCGCCGCCTGGCCTTCACCTGGCGGTGACCCGGCCGCCCGGTGACGTGACCGCCGTCACCCGGCATCCGGTCGCGGCCACCGGGGTGGGTGCCCGATTCGGTGCAGCGTCTACCCTGGATGCGTGAATTCGTCCATGCAGGTTGCAGCACATTCGGCTGCCGGACGCGACCCCGATTCGGCCACCGATCCGCAGTCGTCGCGGACCTATGAGGTCCGGACCTACGGCTGTCAGATGAACGTGCACGACTCCGAACGGTTGTCGGGCCTGCTCGAGGACGCCGGATATACCAAGGCCGCCGGTGGTGAGACCGCCGATCTGGTGGTGTTCAACACCTGTGCGGTGCGCGAGAACGCCGACAACAAGCTCTACGGGACACTGGGTCATCTGGCGCCGATCAAGGCCGGGCGCCCGGGGATGCAGATCGCCGTCGGCGGATGCCTGGCGCAGAAGGATCGCGACACCGTCGTACGCAAGGCCCCGTGGGTGGATGTCGTGTTCGGTACGCACAACATCGGATCACTGCCGGTGTTGCTCGAGCGTGCCCGCCACAACGAACAGGCCGAGGTCGAGATTCTGGAGTCGCTGGAGGCGTTCCCCTCGACCCTGCCCGCCCGGCGCGAATCCGCCTACGCCGGTTGGGTATCGATCTCGGTGGGCTGCAACAACACCTGCACGTTCTGCATCGTGCCGTCGCTGCGCGGCAAAGAGGTCGATCGCCGGCCCGGCGATGTGCTGGCCGAGGTACAGGCGCTGGTCGATCAGGGTGTGCTCGAGGTGACGCTGCTGGGGCAGAACGTCAATTCCTACGGTGTGAACTTCGCCGAACCCGCACTGCCACAGGGGCATCCGGCGGATTTCACGCCCGAGCGGCGCGACCGCGGCGCCTTCGCGAAACTGCTGCGCGCCTGCGGCGGTATCGACGGGCTCGAGCGGGTGCGCTTCACCTCGCCGCATCCCGCGGAGTTCACCGACGACGTCATCGAGGCGATGGCACAGACCCCGAATGTGTGCCCGCAGCTGCACATGCCGCTGCAATCGGGATCGGACCGGGTTCTCAAGGCGATGCGGCGGTCCTACCGCAAGGACCGCTTCCTCGGCATCATCGAGAAGGTGCGGGCCGTCATGCCGCACGCCGCGATCACCACCGACATCATCGTCGGCTTCCCCGGTGAGACCGAGGAGGACTTCCAGGAAACCCTCGATGTGGTGCGGCAGGCGCGGTTCACCAGCGCCTTCACCTTCCAGTACTCGATTCGGCCCGGCACCCCGGCGGCCACGATGGCCGATCAGGTGCCCAAGGCCGTGGTGCAGGAGCGCTACGACCGGCTCATCGAACTGCAGGAGCAGATCTCGCTGGAGGCCAATCGGGCGCTGATCGGGACAGAGGTCGAACTGCTGGTCGCCGACGGCGCGGGTAAGAAGAACGCGGCGACCGCGCGGATGAGCGGCCGGGCCCGGGACGGGCGGCTGGTCCACTTCCGGCCCGAAACCGGTATGTCCATCCGGCCCGGCGATATCGTCACCGTCGACATCACCGGCGCCGCACCGCACCATCTGATCGCCGACAGTCCCGTCCACACCCACCGGCGCACCCCCGCCGGCGATGCGCACGAACGCGGTGTGCTTCCCAAGACCGCGCCCATCGGGGTGGGGCTGGGGCTGCCGCGGATCGGCGCTCCCGAACCGGTACCCGCCGCGTCCGGTTGCGATACCGGCTGTGGGGCGTGAGTAGCGTGCGGCGATGAGCGAACGCGGACACGAGGAAGCCGAGCACCGGGCGGAGCCGGAACGTTCCGGTCTCCCGACGGGCGACGTGCCCGATGCGGCACAGCCGGATCGGGCGGCGGAGCCGGATCCGGCCGAGCAGCCCGCGGCCGGACCGAACGGTGCGACCGAGCCGATTGAGGAGAACATGAACCCCGCCGAATCGAAGGTGTTCGAACAGTTTCGCGGCGACCTCGAGGCCGTCGAACGCAAGATCGCCGGTGAGATCGATCCCGGTACGCGGGCCATGGTCGTGGCGGTGGCGGTGTTCGTGCTGCTGCTGTCGCTGATCCTGCCGCATGCCGGACAGGCCCGTGGGCTGGACGTGCTGGCCTTCGATGCGCACGCCCAGGCCGAGCACATCGGGCTGCCCTCCCGGGTGTTCGAATGGTTCGTCGTCGTCTTCGGTATCGGCTTCTCCTCGCTGGCCCTGGTCACCCGGCGCTGGGCGCTGGCGTGGGTGGCGGTGGCCGGCTCGGCTGTCGGCAGCGTCTTCGGTGTGTTGTCGATCTGGCACCGGCAGACTCCCGGCCTGAACGATTACCGCGGTGCCGGACCCGGAATCGGCCTGATTCTGGCGGCGATCGCGATCATCGTGCTGACCTTCCACTGGATCAAGGTGGTGTGGAGCCGGACCGCGCTGCAACTCGAGGCCGAGGAACGCCGTCGCATCGCCGCTGTCGAGAAAGAAGAAGCCGACCGGCGCCGGCTGTTCGGCGAAGGCAGCTGAGCTGCGGTCAGCGCCGTAGCTCCACCACCGGAATGATCCGGTCGGTCTTGTGTGCGTGGTCGGCGAAGAACGGATACAGCCGGACGATCTCGGCCCACGTCCGGTCGTAGTCGGCATCGCGCAGCGGGGTCGCGGTGGCCGGGTAGTTCTCGGTGTCCAGCTCCACCGTCACGGCCGGATCGGCCAGCAGATTCAGATACCAGTCCGGATGGACCGGGGCGCCCACATTCGAGGCCACCACCAGGAGCCGGTCACCGTCGGGATGGAACATCATCGGTGTGGTGTGTGGCGTTCCGGTGCGGCGGCCGGTGGTCGTGAGCAGCACCAACCGGTCACGGTGCATCCCCTCGATCGCGCCGCCGGCCCGGAACTGCTCGATGACGCGGCGATTGACCGCCTGCACATCCATCGCTGACTCCTGTGTCCCGCGGGCCACCCGCACCCGCACCGGCGACCCCGCCGCGCGGTCGTCGGTCCTCGTTGCTCCACGCTCAGCGGCGGCTGACCGCTCCCTCGGCCGCATCGGCCCACTCGCGCCACTGCTTGGCCTGCTCGAGCGCCTTCTCGGCATCACGCGCACGGCCCGCGGCCTCGGCCTTGGCAGCCTGCTCCTCGAACTGGGCGACTCGCTCGCGGAACTGGGCCGCGCGGGCCATCGCCTCCGGATCGGTACGCCGCCACTGGGCGTCGACGGCCTCGCGCACCCGCTTCTCCATCGCGCGCAGCCGGCCCTCGAGTTCGTGCATACGCTCGCGCGGGACCTTGCCGATCGCGTCCCAGCGCTCCTGCAACTCGCGCAGTGCCGTGCGCGCGGAATCCAGGGTGGCGGAATCGGGTTCGATCTGCTCGGGAATCCGGTCCTCGTAGCTGCGCAGCAGTTCTTCCTTGGCGGTGGCGTTCTGCCCGAATTCGGCGTCGCGCTCGGACGCGGCGGCATTGCGCGCGGCGAAGAACACGTCCTGGGCTGCCTTGAAACGCCGCCACAACTGCTCGTCGGCCTCGCGCGGTGCCCGCCCGGCGGCCTTCCACTCGGTCAGCAGATCACGGAAGACCGCGGCGGTGCCGACCCAGTCGGTGGAATCCGACAACTCCTCGGCACGGACGCACAGTTCCTCCTTGCGGGCCTTCGCGGCCGCGCGCTCCCGATCGAGTTCGGCGAAATGCGCACCGCGGCGCCGGTTGAACGCCTCGCGCGCCTTCGAGAAACGCCGCCACAGCGCGTCGTCGACCTTGCGATCCACACCTCGGATGGATTTCCACTCGTCGAGGATCTCGCGCAGCCGATCACCGGCGGCCTTCCACTGCGTGGAGTCGCTGGCGATCTGCTCGGCCTCCGCGCAGAGCGCCTCCTTGCGCTCGGTGTGCTCGTGGCGGGTACGTTCCTTCTCCTCCTTGGCGTGCGCGGCCGCCTCGTCGGAATGTTCGATGATCGCCTGCAACCGCTGTGCGAGCCCGTCCACATCGCCGATGACCGCGGCGGTGGGCAGCGACTCCGCCAGCGCCAGCGCGGCGGCCTTGGTCTTGCGGGCATCCGTCCCGGCCGCCAGCCGGGCCTCGAGCAGAGCCACCTCGGTGGCCAGGTCGTCGAAACGACGACCGAAATGGGCAAGTCCCTCGGCGGCGTCACCGGCCTGCCAGGAACCGACCTCGCGCTCGCCCGAGGCGGACTTCACCCAGGCGGTGCCGTCGTCGTCGACGCGGCCCCACTCGCTGGGATCGGTAACCGTCGGGACCACCACCGGGTGCGGATGCTCCTGGGCCGGGCCGGGAACCGGTGCCGGTTTGACGTGGTGGGCGGCCGCGCTGGGTTTGGGTGCCTTGGGCGTTCCAGGTTTGGGTGCCTTGGGCTTGGGTACCCCCGCTGGGCGTGGCTGTGTGCCGGGCTTGGGTGCGGCATCGGCCGGGGTGACGGGCTTGGCGGCGGGATCACTCGACCGCTGCGAAGCGCCGGTTTCCGGATGCACTGCCTTCTCGGTTCCGCTGTTGTCGGTCATCGCTCCTCATCCCTGCCGCGCGTCACGGCTGCCTGGTTACGCCCTAGCAGATCCCATTCAACCAGCCAATAGCCAGATTTGCCCTCTCTTATCGCCGGTGGCGTGCAGTGTGTGAAAGCTGTGAGTGGTGGGGACACCGATCGCGGCCGCTACGGTTGACGAGTGTTTCGTGTCGCCGCGCTGATTCCCTCGCCGCTCGTGCTGGTTCCCGAATTGGCCGGTGCGATGCCGCTGACCGATCCCGCACATCCGGCGGCACAGGTGCCGCAGGTGCGAGCGGCGGTGCTGCGGGCAGGCCGGATCCTCGGCGAGCAGGCCCGGCGCTGGACGATCGTCGCCGCGGGCACCGATCCGGCGCCGACCGGCGCCGGCAGTTTCCGTGGCTACGGCGCCGACGTACGGGTGACACTGTCGGCCGCGGATCCGGGGGCGGCGCCGGATTCGGCATGGTCGACCTCCCTGCTGGTCGGTGCCTGGCTGCGTGGCCGGATCGCCGCCGCGGACGGGCCGGGTGACATCGATGCGCGAGCTCTGCCGATCGACCCCGCCGCCGACGCGCGCCACTGCCGCGCGGCCGGCGCGCGGCTGCGGGCGCGGCTGGATGCCGATCCGGATCCGCAGGCCGTCCTGGTCGTCGCCGACGGCGCCGCGACCTTGACCACGACCTCGCCCGGATATCTGGATCCGCGCGCCGAGGACTATCAGAGCGGTGTCGACGCCGCGCTCGACGCGGGCGATCGCGCGGCGCTGGGTGCGTTGGATCCGCGGTCGTGCGCCGACCTCGGCATCGCCGGCCGTCCCGGTTATCAGGTGCTGGCCGGATTGTTCGACGGCGACGCCGCCGATCCGAAGGTCGAAACCCTGTATCGGGGAGCGCCTTTCGGGGTCGGATACCACGTCTCGCTCTGGTATCCGGACGGTGCGCGATGATCGCGCCGATCGCCGTCATCGGCCCGACCGCGACCGGGAAGTCCGATCTGGCATTGGAATTGGCGCAGCGCCTCGGTGGTGAGATCGTCAACATCGATGCCATGCAGCTGTATCGCGGAATGGACATCGGCACCGCGAAACTGCCCCCGGACCGCCGCCGCGGTATTCCGCATCATCAGCTCGACGTGCTGGAAGTGACCGAAACCGCCACGGTCGCCGCCTATCAGACCGCGGCCCGCGCGGATGTGGAGGACATCCGCGCTCGTGATCGGGTGCCGGTGATCGTCGGCGGCTCGATGATGTACGTCCAGGCGCTGCTGGACGATTGGGAATTCCCGGCCACCGACACCCGGATTCGCGCGAAGTGGGAGGCCGTGCTGGCGGCCGAGGGGGTGGCGGCGGTGCATGCCGCGTTACGAGCCGCGGACCCTGTTGCGGCGCGGACGATTCTGCCGACCGACGGACGCCGGATCGTGCGCGCGCTCGAGGTCGTGGAACTGACCGGACGCCCGTTCGCCGCGTCGCAGCCGCAGCGCGGGACGCCGCGGTGGAACACCACGATCATCGGCGTCGACCGCGAAACGACCGAACTCGACGACCGCATCGAGCTGCGCACCGCGGCCATGTTCGACCACGGGCTGGTGGACGAGGTTCGCGAGCTGATCGACCGGGGGCTGCGCGACGGGCAGACCGCCCGGCGTGCCATCGGCTATGCCCAGGTGCTGGAATTTCTCGACGGGCAGTGCGATCTGGACCACGCCCGCGAACGCACCCTGATCGGCACCCGCCGCTACGTGCGTCGGCAGCGGTCGTGGTTCCGTCGCGATCCCCGGGTGCGGTGGGTCGACGGCGCCGATCCGCACCTGGTGGATTCCGCACTGGCGCAGGTGATCTCCGCCGCGCAGTGACCGGACCGGACACGACGGGACAGACTCCGGGCTCCAGCCGGACCGGTCGTCGCGCGAGTTCCAGCGGGGACTTCGCCGGTGTGCGCGACCGGTCGCTCGCGAGGCCGACCGGCGCTGATGCGACGATCATGGGGCCCGTCGGCAGGGATGTGCGCGACCGGATACCGCGGGCCGGACGAAATCGGGCGTGCCGGGTGTTGGATACGGCGGGATCACCGGTACGCGCGTGGAACGGACGGAAAAGCGAGACGTGGAGGATGGAAACCGATGAGCGAGCAGGCCGAACAGGCGGCGGGTTCCGGTCCGGCTGATATCGAATTCAGCAAGGGGCACGGAACCCAGAACGACTTCGTCGTGCTGCCCGACCCCGATGCCCGGCTGCGTCTCGATCCCCGCACCGTGGCGGTGCTCTGTGACCGCCGCCAGGGTATCGGCGGCGACGGCGTCCTGCGTGTGGTCCGTGCCGGGAAACTGGTGGCCGGCGGGGAACTGGCCGAACTTCCCGAGGGAGTGTCCGGCGAGGACTGGTTCATGGATTACCGCAACGCCGACGGATCGATCGCGGAGATGTGCGGCAACGGCGTCCGGGTGTTCGCGCACCATCTGCTGGCGACCGGTCTGCAGCGCGATCCGGAATTCGTCGTCGGAACCCGGGCGGGTGCGCGTGCGGTGGTGGTCCATTCCTTCGACGAGGTGAACGGTGAGGTCACCGTCGACATGGGCACCGTCCGGATGCTCGGCGACTCCACCGCCACCGTGGCCGGCAGCGCCCTGCCCGGTATCGGGGTCGATGTCGGTAATCCGCATCTGGCCTGCGTGGATCCCGCGCTCACGGCCGACGGGCTGGCCGCACTCGATCTCAGCGTGCCACCGGGTTTCGATCCCGAACTGTTCCCGCACGGTGTGAACGTGGAGATCCTGACCGCGCTCGGTGACGACGGCGCGGTCGATATGCGCGTCTACGAGCGCGGCGTCGGTGAAACGCGCTCGTGCGGAACCGGGACGGTCGCCGCGGCGGCCGCGGCCCTGACCAGGGCGGGCGTATCTCCGGTCGCGGAGTCCGCGCGCGTCCGGGTGCGGGTACCCGGCGGTGCGGTCACCGTGGGGATCGAGCGAGGCCGGGCGTGGTTGCGCGGTCCTTCGGTTCTCGTCGGCTCGGGTCATCTCGCCGGGGGCTGGTGGTCCGAAGCCTGAATACGGGTGTGAGCTGCGCTGTGGGGGAAATATCCGAGTGCGCCGGGTGGTTGTCGCGTGCGAACATGGAGGTGTATGAGGAAATCAGAGACGTACGAGTTCACCCCGATCGAGCAGCTCGACTCGGATGCGGACGGCTACGTGGACCAGGACTACAGCATCGGTGACGACGACATCGACACCGGCGTGAACGACTACGACACCGAGTACGGCGACGAGCGCGGTGACGACGCCCGCTCCGGCTGGTCGTCGGCGCCCACCGTCGGCGAATTGCAGCTCGACGAACGCAGCGCACTGCGCCGGGTGGCGGGGCTGTCCACCGAGCTCACCGATGTCACCGAGGTCGAGTACCGGCAGCTGCGACTGGAACGTGTCGTTCTGGTCGGGGTCTGGACCGACGGCAGTGCCGCCCAGGCCGAGGCGAGCATGTCGGAACTGGCCGCCCTCGCCGAGACCGCCGGATCGCAGGTGCTCGACGCGCTGATCCAGCGTCGCGACAAGCCCGATCCGGCCACCTACATCGGTTCCGGCAAGGCCGACGAACTGCGTTCGGTCGTCCTCGGAACCGGCGCCGACACGGTGATCTGTGATGGTGAACTGACTCCCGCGCAGCTCAACGCGCTGGAGAAGGTCGTCAAGGTGAAGGTGATCGACCGCACCGCGCTGATCCTGGACATCTTCGCCCAGCACGCCACCTCACGTGAGGGCAAGGCGCAGGTATCGCTGGCCCAGATGGAGTACATGCTGCCGCGTCTGCGCGGCTGGGGTGAATCGATGTCGCGGCAGGCCGGTGGCCGGGCCGGTGGTGCGAGCGGTGGTGTGGGTACTCGTGGTCCCGGTGAGACCAAGATCGAGACCGATCGTCGCCGGATCCGTGAGCGCATGTCCAAGCTGCGCCGCGAGATCAAGGAGATGAAGACCGCTCGCGACACCAAACGGTCGCGGCGCACCTCCAGCGGCATTCCGGCGGTGGCGATCGTCGGCTACACCAACGCCGGTAAGTCGAGCCTGATGAACGCCATGACCGGCGCCGGAATCCTGGTGCAGGACGCGCTGTTCGCCACCCTGGATCCGACCACCCGCCGGGCCGCACTCGATGACGGCCGGGAAGTGGTGTTCACCGATACCGTCGGTTTCGTCCGGCACCTGCCCACCCAGCTCGTGGAGGCGTTCCGCTCCACCCTCGAGGAGGTCACCGGCGCCGATCTGCTGCTGCACGTGGTCGACGGATCCGATGCGCTGCCCGATCAGCAGATCAAGGCGGTCCGCGAGGTCATCACCGACGTGCTGCGGGACCAGGACCAGTCGGCGCCACCGGAACTGCTGGTGGTGAACAAGATCGACGCACTGGACCCGACCGCACTGGCCCAGTTGCGTGCGCAGCTGCCCGGCGCGGTGTTCGTCTCGGCTCGTACCGGGCACGGTATCGATCGGTTGCGTGCGCGTCTGGCCGAGATCCTGGGCGGGCTGGATGTCGAAGTGAGCGTGCTCCTGCCGTACACTCGCGGTGATCTGCTCGCGCGCATCCACTCCGACGGCCGCATCATCAGCTCCTCGCACGAGGAGGGCGGCACCCGAGTACGGGCCCGGGTCCCCCGGGCACTCGCGCCGACCCTGTCGCAGTACGCGCACGCGAGCACCGTCGGCGGTGCGGAAGCAGCGGGGCCTTCGCACTAACTGTCACAAGTCTGTGTGTCACGGCCATTTCGGGGGGACTCCTGTCTCCGTCGACGGCTGCAGGAGGGTGCGATGTCCGGGAACGACGCTGTCGATGCCACCACCGAGGGGCCGTCGGCGGCGCTGAGTGACGGAGCGCCGTTGCGGATGCGGGTGCCCGCCGCGGATCTGCTGTTCTTCGATGCGCTCGCGACTCCCGTTCGGCTGTGGAACAGCCCCGTCTTTCATGGCCTGGACAACATTCCGGAATCCGGACCGGTCATGTTGGTGGGCAACCACACCCTGCTCGGCGGAGTCGACGCCCCGCTGCTGGTGCACGAGATCTATCACCGCACCGGCCGCGTGGTGCGTGGCCTGGCCGAGAATGTGCTCATGCGGGTGCCGCCCGTGCGGGAGATGGTGCACCGGATCGGCAGTGTCCGCGGGTCGCGCGACAACTGCCGCGCCCTGCTCGACAACGATGAGGCCGTGATCGTCTTCCCCGGCGGTGGTCGTGAGGCCATGCGCCGCAAGGGGGAGAAGTATCAGCTGAAGTGGGAGGGGCGCACCGGTTTCGCCCGGATGGCCATCGAATCGGGTGTTCCGATCCTGCCCACCGCGATGATCGGCGCCGACGACGTGTTCGATGTGGTGTTCGACGGCGACCATCCGGTGATGAGCCCACTGCGATGGACGGTCGAGGCGCTGGGTATCCGCAAGAATCTGACCCCGCCACTGATGCGTGGTGTCGGGCCGACCGTCCTGCCCCGGCCGGAGCGGTTCTACTACTCGATCGGCGTTCCCATCGAGACCACCCCGTGGCGCGATGCTCCGGATCTGGACGCCGCTGCCACCGAATTGCAGCGTGTGGTCCGCAAGGCGCTCGAAGAAGAGATCATCCACCTGCTCGCGCAGCGTGATCGTGACCGGGGCCGCACTCTGTGGGGACGGGTACGCGGCGCGGTCGGAATCTGATCAGGTTTACCCCGGTTCAGGGTGATCCATATCGTCCACACCAGGCTTTCTGCACAGGCGAGGGAGTTTTTTCGCATCTGAAGTGAACGGGGATTCCGCTTCCGGGTACCGTAGTGGCAGGCGAGTTGCCACTGTGGTCACTAGGAGGTTGGCGTGGAGCGCACCCTTTTCGAGCCCGAACACGATCTGTTCCGGGAGTCCTACCGTAAGTTTCTGGATCAGCATGTGGCACCCAACCACGCTCGGTGGGAGGAAGCCGGTGTCGTCGATCGTGACGTGTGGCTCGAGGCAGGTAAGCAGGGTTTCCTGGGCATGGCCGTTCCGGAGGAGTTCGGTGGCGGCGGCGTCAAGGACTTCCGCTACAACTCGGTGATCGTCGAGGAGACCACCAAGGGGCAGTACTCGGGCCTGGGCTTCTCGCTGCACAACGACGTCATCGCGCCGTACCTGCTGGAGCTGGCCGACGACGAGCAGAAGCAGCGCTGGCTGCCCGGATTCTGTACCGGTGAGATCATCACCGCCATCGCCATGACCGAGCCGGGCACCGGTTCGGATCTCCAGGGCATCAAGACCCGCGCGGTGCGCGACGGTGACGACTGGGTCATCAACGGCGCCAAGACATTCATCACCAACGGCATCAACGCCGATATCGTGATCGTGGTCGCGCAAACCGATCCGGAGAAGGGGGCGATGGGCTTCTCGCTGCTCGTCGTCGAGCGCGGGATGGCCGGCTTCGAGCGCGGCCGCAACCTCGACAAGATCGGTCTCAAGGCGCAGGACACGGCCGAACTCAGCTTCACCGATGTGCGGGTGCCGGCCAAGAACCTGCTGGGCACCGAGGGGATGGGCTTCATCCATTTGATGCAGAACCTGCCCCAGGAGCGGCTGTCGATCGCCGTGATGGCCGCCGCCGCGATGGAAGGTTGCCTGGACTACACCATCCAGTACGTGCGTGACCGCAAGGCGTTCGGCAAGCCGATCGGCGCCCAGCAGAACACCCGTTTCGTACTGGCCGAGCTCGCCACCAAGACCACCGCGGTGCGGGTGCTGGTCGACCGCTTCATCGAGGCCCTGAACGCGGGCACCCTGTCGGCCGAGGATGCCGCGATGGCCAAATGGTGGAGCACCGAGGAACAGCTCGACCTGATCACCAAATGCCTGCAGCTGCACGGTGGTTACGGCTACATGCGGGAGTACCCGATCGCGAAGGCGTACATGGACGCCCGGGTGCAGACCATCTACGGCGGGACCACCGAGATCATGAAGGAGATCATCGGGCGCAGCTTGAAACTCGCCTGATACCAGGGATTTTCGATCGGCGGCGGCGCGGACGCCCGGGTGTGCCCACGCCGCCGTGTTCAATGCCGTGGTGTGGCGGTGAGGTCGCGCGGGATGAGCACGGCGGTGAGGAGCGCGACCGCGAGCACCACGCCCGCCGCCGCGTACGAGGTGACGGTGAGCGCGGAATCGAATGCGGCAGTGGCGAGCCGGTGCACCCGGTCGCCGAGCTCGCCGCCGATATCGCCGGCGACGACGATGGCTCCACCCGCCGATTCCCGCGCCGTGCGGGCTTGCGCACCCGACAACGGCAGATCGGTCATGTAGTGGGTGAACAGCGCCCCGTGCACACTGCCCAGCAGCGCCACCCCCAGGCCGTTGCCGAGCTCGTAGCTGGTTTCCTCGACCGCGCCGCCCTGTCCGGCGCGCTCGGCCGGCACCGACGAGACCAGGATCGCCGCGGCCGTGGTGACCGCGATACCGTCGCCGATGCCCAGGCACACCAGCACCAGTGCGACCACCGCATAGGAGGTGGGCTCGGGGGAGACGGCCAGGACCGCGAATCCGGCCGCGAGCGCGACCAGGCTGGTGACCATCACGGTGCGTACCCCGATCCGCCGCAGCAGGGCCGGAGTGATCAGCGAACCGATGAGCGTCGCGATCGCGGCCGGTGCGGTGCGCAGACCCGCTTCGGCGGGGGAGTAGCCGTGAATGTACTGCAGCCACAACGAGATCAGGAACAGCGCCGCACCGATCGCGATCATCGCCATCAATGTCGCGAGGGCCGCGGCCAGGAATACCGGTTGCCGGAACAGCCGGATGTCGAGCAGCGGATCGGCCAGGATCCGCTGACGACGCGCGAACCAGATCAGCAGCACCACGCCCGCGATCAGCACACACGTGTTCGCCACGACGCCGTCGCCACGCGCGAGATGTTTCACGCCCCAGACGAATCCGATGATTCCCAGCACCGACAGCGGCACACTCGCCCAGTCGAACGGGGTACTCGACGGCGCCCGGTATTCGGGTAGCAGCCAGAGTCCGGCGCCGAGGGTCAGCACGACCACCGGCACGTTGATCCAGAAGGCGGCGGCCCATCCGAAGTGTTCGACCAGGATGCCGCCCACGATCGGGCCGACGGCCGCGCCCACACCCGCGATCGCGGCCCAGATGGCGATGGCCCGGGTGCGTTCGTGCGGATCGTGGAAGATGTTGCGGATCAGCGACAGCGTCGACGGCATCACCATCGCACCTCCGATCGCCAGCAGCACTCGCCCGCCGATCAGCTGCCCGGTGACCTGTGCGGTCGCCGCGACCACCGATGCCAGGCCGAAGAGTGCGAACCCGAACAGGAACAGTCGTTTGCGGCCGATCCGGTCGCCGATCGCGCCGAAGGTGATCAGCAGGCCGCCCAGCACGAGGCCGTAGATGTCGACGATCCACAGCTGGGCGACCGCCCCCGGGCGCAGATCCTCGATCAGCGAGGGCAGGGCGACATTGAGCACGGTGGCATCCATGGCCACCAGTAGCAGGCTGGCGCACAGGACGGTCAGCATGCCCCAGCGGCCGCGCACGGGCACCGATGCCCGGGACCGGTCGATCATCGCGCCTCCCGATTCCGACGAGCTCGCGCTGTCTTGCGGCAATCCTACAAACGGGGAGGTCGGTTCGATATCGCCCGCGGGGGTGCCGGATGTCGACCGGGTGTCAGCCGGCGCCCAGTTCGGCGGTGTCGTGGATGAAGGTCTGTACGGACGTCATGGTCGGCTGGTGCCCCGAGTGTCGGCGACCGAACACCGGCCTGTGGGACCGGTGGCCGTGGATCGTCGGGTGCCGGTCCCGGGATCGGGCGGCCCGGATCCGGCGGTGGCTCGGGGATCGGCTCCGGTGGGACCGGGTGCCCGGGATCGGGCGGTGGCTGCCCCGGGATCGGGTCGGGTGCGGGCTCCGGGATCGGCCGGCCGGGAGCAGGGTCGGGATCGGGCTGCGGTGGAACGGGTTCCGGAATCGGAGGTGCGGTGGCCCGGATCGATCGTGCGACGCTGTCGGTAGGCATATCGGCTCCTCGTGCCGGGCCGCCGGGTGGCACGGTCCGGCTGTCGGGGCCCGCGTGGGATGTCCGGTCGGCGGGCCGTGGTTCCGTTCCACGCGTACCCGCGGATCGGCGCTCGAACCGATCCGGCGACAATCGTCTCGCTACCGCTGCTTCGCTGCCGCGGTGCGCAGGCCGTCCAGAATCAGATCCAGCCCGAACAGATACTGCTGTTCGCCGCTGCGATGGACATCGGTGAGTTCGGGGATGAGATCGGCGATCGTCGGATGGGCCTGCGGATCCAGCATCCGCATCCGGTTCGACAGGTTCTCGCCGCGGGCGGGGATGTAGACGTGCCGCAGCGCGGAGCCGAAGGTGTACTGCAGCAGAGTCACATAGCCGCGCGCGGTCTCCTGCCGCCCGAGTCCCGCCGCGCGCAGCTGGGACAGCACCAATTCCAGTGCGGCGGTCGCGGTATCGGCGAAATCGCCGTCCCCGTCGGGTCTGATCGCCAGTACCCGCAGTACCGCCGGTCGCTCCACGAGCAGCTCGTACAGCGCGTGACAGCAGGCGCGGATCCGGTCGGCCCAGTCGCCGTCCGTCTCGGGGGGATGGAAGCTGTCGAGCACGTGATCGCGGGCGGCTTGCAGCAGTTCGTCCTTGCTGCGGAAGTACGTGTACAGCGTCATGGTGCCGACGCCCAGGTCGGCGGCAAGGGCGCGCATCGAGATGTCTTCGCAGTTGGTGTCGTCGAGCACGCGCAGGGCGGCGTCCACGATCGCCTCGGCGCTGAGGGTGTTGCGCGGCACTCGCCGGCGGCCGCCGCGCGGCTCGGAACGGCGGGTGGGCTCAGAAGTCACGTCTGCGTCTCCGGTCGGGATGGAATCCGGTCTCGCGGCCATTGTAATATGCACGTACGACGTACCGTACGTTGTACGTCAGCCCTCATCGTGGAGGTCGGCTCGTGGCTGCAACAACCATCTCGGGTCCCGTCGCGCTGGTTCCGGCGCGCACGCGGGGCTGGGTCCGGGAAGTCGCCCTGATCGTCGTGGTGTATTTCGCCTACGACGGGGCACGGCTGCTGGTCGGCAGCGGACTCGGCCACGCCCGATCCGACGCCCACGGCCTGATGCGGGTGGAGGACTGGCTCGGCCTGCATCCGGAGCTGTGGCTGAACGATCTGTTCGTGGACCACGCCTGGATCGCGATCCCGGCCGATTTCGCCTACGCCACGCTGCACTACGCGGTGACGCCCGCGATCCTGATCTGGGTGTGGTGGTCGCATCGCGAGCACTACCGCGTCGCCCGGACCCAGCTCGGCATCGCGACGGTCGCGGGCCTGATCGGCTTCGTCCTGATGCCGACCGCACCGCCCCGGCTGCTCGAATCCTCGCGCGGCTTCGTCGATGTGATGGCGCTGCACTCCTCGGTGGGCTGGTGGGAGGGGCAAGCCAGCGCCCCGCGCGGATTGGGTTCGCTCACCAACGAATTCGCGGCGATGCCGAGCCTGCACGTCGGCTGGGCATTGTGGTGCGGGCTCATGCTGTATCGCTTCGGCCGCAGCGAACTCGCCCGATTCACCGGCGTGGCGTATCCGATTCTGATGACGATCGTGGTGATGGGCACGGCCAACCACTATCTGCTCGACTGTGTCGCCGGTGCCGCCCTGATCCTGGCCGCAGGCCTGGCCGCACGGCCCTATTTGCGCAGCTGCGACGCCGCCGCCGACGGCCTGCGGGTGTGGTGGGAGATGGTGAGCGCGTTCGCGTGGCGCCCGGCCTGGCTGGGCGCGGTGATCGCGGCCTTCGCACCCGGCGCCGTGGCCGGCCCGGTCGTGAGTATCGGTGCGGGCCTGATGCTGGGTACCGGCAACGGCCCCGGACTGCGGGCGCCCGGCTGCGGTGACGGGATGCTCGGCGCCGCGGCGGTGGTCATAAACGGCCCGCCCGGCCACCACGCCACACACTGATCGGCACCACGAGCTCCGCACCCGCGGTGACGACGAGAGATGCAGTGCCGCAGCGCGACTGACTCCGGCGGTGCCGGTCCGCGATCATTAGACTTTCCGTATGGGTGAGATCTCACCGGTCGTGGCATCGATATCGACCGGAATCGCCCGGCGCGCAGCCGGATACACCGCCGAACTCGACGATTCCGAGCGACTCGAATCCGACATGCTGAACACTCTCGACGATCAGGTCGAGGCGGTGCTCACCCAATTGGAGGAGGCGGTCGCCCAGCGGCCGCCGTCGCGACAGCGGCACGGCGGTCTGACCTTCCGGCACCTCTACGCTGCCGCCCGGTCCCCGGTGCCCGACGAGGAGGGCTGGCGGGTGCCCAGCGCCCTGCCCGCCGCATTGATCGCCGCGGAGGTGGAATTTCGTGGGCCGTTACGGCTGTCCGCCCGGCGGCAGGCCCTGCTCGCGGAGGTATACGAGCGGCTCGGTGAACAGCTGATCGGTACCGGACTGCCGTTCCATGCCGCCCTGTCCTACCGTCGAGCCGAGTCCCTGTACCGGATGAACGAGGACATCCAGGGCGAGGATCGCTGCGGCCTGAAGCTGGCCCGCGCCGCGACCGTGGCGTTGCCACCCGGCTGGCGGCGATGGGCCGGTCAGGCGTCGAACATATTGTGCGGACACGGATATCGGCCGTTCCGGCTGCTGTGCTGGGTGGCGGCGCAACTGGTCGTGTTCACCGCGCTCGGTGTGCTGATCGGAGGTCCCTCGACAGCCGAGACGGTGTACATGAGCGTCACGAGCTTCCTCAATCCGCTCGGCCTCGGTGACACCGCGGGCATGCACGCGGCGGTGCGGCCGATGTACGCCGTCGAATCGTGGGCGGGCACGGTGTCGATGTCGGTGTTCTTCGCGCTGCTGGTGCGCAAATGGTTCCGCACCTAGGTTGTGTCATTTCACCACTCGCTGTCGAACCCCTTGTTGCGCAGAGCATTCAAGGTGGCGACGGCGATCGTGTCGCGCAGGCGATCGACCAGTGTGTTCCATTGCCGTGACATCCCGGGATCGGATTGCAGATCCCGCCACAGCGCGCGCAGTGCGGCCGGGGTGTGGGCCCCGGGCATCCACAGCCCGGTGAAGTATTCGAGCACGGGGGACAGGATGTCGAGTCGTTCGCGGCTGAGCGACCCGAATCGATCGGCCTGTTCGAGTGCGGCCGCGGTGACGGTCAGCAGCCAGTCGTGCGCGGCCAGATCCTCGCAGAATCGTTGGGCCGCGGTGAGATCCTCCTCGGTGCGCACGATCAGCCGCACCGATCGGGTGAACTCGTCGTCGAGGACCAGTTCGACCCTGGGACCGGCGGATCCGCCCACCAGGGCGGTCCACCGCAGCCGGGTTCCGGCCGTGCGCATCGGCGGCTCCTGATCGAGCGCGGGCACGGAGCGGATCCGGGCGAGCAGTCGCTCACTGATCGAGGACAGATCCAGGATGGGCTCCTCGCCGGCCGGTGGCCGATCGGCGAGATATCCCTCGACCAGTGTCGGTCCCACCGTCGCTCGTTCCGGCACCCGGTCGATCACCTCTGTCACCCCGACCCGGCTCACATAGTGTGACCAGGCCTGACGGCGGCGCTCCCGGGCGCGGACGACACGCGTGTATGCCGAGGATTGCAGCAGCCGCCCACCGGCCAGGACGACGTTGGTGGCCACGGTTCCGACGATGCGGGCGGTACCGGCGCCCAGTCGCAGATCGCAGTCGACACCGACCGCGAGAGTGGGGGAGACCGCGAGGGTGCCCGGTCTTTCGCGCCAGCGCACGGCGCGCCCGGGCATCAGCGCGAGTAGTTCGCCGGCCTCCACCCGCCCCAGTGCCGCGGCCGAGGGCAACAGGCAGCTGCGGATCTCACCGAGGGCAACCAGCGGAGTGCTCGCCGCCATCTCAGGACCCGTCGAGCAGCAGATGAGACAGTCGTTCGCTCACACTGCCCGGAATCGACACCGGCACCGGGTTGTCGGCGCCGTGTGCGATCACCTGGGCGAGGACATCGTCGTCGAGCGCCAGATGGTCGAGAATGACCCGGACCGAATGCTCGATCCCGATATAGCGTTTCGGCAGCATCGACAGCGTGTGATAGGCCGCGAACGGTGCGGCGTCGGGTTCCAGCCGCAGCACCGGCGCGACCTCGTGCCAGCGTCGGGGCCAGGGCTGTGTTCGATCCCACGGCTGCGGCTGGGCCACCGCGGCGCCGTGGTAGCGCAGCATGCCCAGGCGCAGCAGATGCCAGACCGCCGCGAGAAACGGGCACGACCAGCGGATCACCTCGGCGCCGTCGTCATCGGTCCCGGTACTCCAGAGCTGCACGTCCAGGAAGATCGAATGTTCCCGGCGGCCGAACTCCTCGGGTGGGCGATAGGTGCGCGCACGCATCGCCTGGGCGGGTTCCTCGAGTGAGGACCGGCGGCCGTTGCACAACCAGCCCGACTGCGCCGTCGGCGGCCGCGCGCCGGTGTCGGGAGGCGCGGGTTCGGCGACGATGCGGGCGGCGACCATCTCGGCGACCGGCACCGGCGCGCCCAATGGCACACCATCGGCGAATGTCGAGGTCTGCCAGCAGCCGGATTCCCTTGCCAGATAATCGATGCGGAGTCCCGCCTCGTGCGCGGCATCGAGGAGTTTGGGCAGGATCTGCGCGGGATCGGTGGTGGGCTGGAAATAGTCGTCGATCAGGTAGCAGGTGCTGACCCGCACGTCGTCGCCGAACCGGATGCGCGCCGATTCGACGAACGCGGCCACCAGCGGCACGATGCGCCGGAACTCCGCGGTCACCATGTCGATGTCGTCGGCGATGTCGTTCAGATAGAAGTGACCGACCTCGATCGACAGATGGGACAGATCGATCGGCTCGATCCGGGGCCGTTCGCTCGCCTCGGTGTAGCCGCTCTCGGGCGGCCTGATGTTCGGCGGCATCGGATCACAGCCTTTCCCACATGGCGGTGTCGACGAGCCGGCGTGCCAGTTCGGTATATGCCGCAGCCGTTTCGGCATTGGCGATGTGGGCGTTGACATCGCTGTCGAGAATGAGCTGTTCGCGCCACTGCAGCACCGGTTCCATCGGGGTGGAGCCCAGCACCGCGGTGTTGCCGAGCCGGTTCGTCGAGGCGAGACGTTTGAGTGCGGCGTCCTGCTCCTGCAGCCAGGCCGCCTGGGCCGCCCGCGACACCAGCGGATGCGCGTCGGCAGCGGCCACCGCGGTCCGTACGTACCGGATCGACTCGGCCAGCCGCTGTGGATCGTGCCCGCAGTCGGCGCCGGCCGCCAGTACCCCGTGCGGACCGTGCACCAGACCCGAGGCGGCGAGGATGTGCTGGCGGGTCCAGCGATGGAAGATCAGCCAGCGGACGACGCGCGAACGCAACTGTGGCAGGGCGGTGGCGCGCAGCACGATGTCGAGGGCCACCGAACGGCCCGCGCTCAGATCCACCACCACGACCGAGTATTCCTGTTCCAGGGTCAGCAGCAATTCCGCGCAGCGTGAGACGATCGCGTCGTCGCTGGACAGGAATTCGGCCCCGCCTTCGTCACCGGGCAGAAGTACCAGTTTGCCGCTGCGCGAGGCGATCCGGCGCAATTCGACCCGATCGGTGCGGGTTCCGACATCGATGCGGGTGACGGTGCCGGTGTCGCCCAGCAGATAGGAATGCACGCCCTGGCTCGGGATGCCGCGCTCGGCGGTGCTGATCTCGAACAGCGCCCCCGCGGTGGGAGAGCCGAAATCGAAGTCGACATAGGCCACGTTGCGGCCGGTCGCGCACAGCCGGTATGCCAGATTGCAGCTGGTGACCGACCGGCCGGTGCCGCCCTTGTCGGACGTGGAGAACACAAGCACGAGGCGGCCCTCACCGTCGCGCGTCTTGGCGGGCGTAAGCCAGCTCGTCGAGCTGGATCAACGCCTGACTCGCCAGGGCGAAGGCGGTGCCCGGTCGCTCGCGCAACTGGCGGCGGGCCCGGTCCAGCGATTGTTCGATGCGGGTCAACGCGGTGAGTGTGGACGAACGTTCGGCCGGACCGTGTTCGTCGACCCAGCGGTCCAGACTCACCTCCAGCATCTCCTGATTGAGCAGGTGCTCGGCCTCGTTGAGCAGTTCGACCGCGCGCGCGATCATCGTCGCCGGTGACAGTGGGGATTCGCGGAAGGTGTTGTACGCCACCACGAGACACTCCATCACCCGTTCGGTGTGGAACCACGAGGGCTGCTCGGGTGGTTCGCTGCCGTTCACGCCGGTCGGCCCGATCAGCACGCCCGGATCGTCCCAGAGCCCGGCCGCCGGGCCCGTACCGATGACCCGGCGGTCGATGTGGTCCATCGCGGATTCGGCCAGTTCCATCAACTGGTCCCGGGTGGCGACGTCGCCGGACAGTCGTGCGGCCTGCAGACAGCGTTTCAACATCATGGTGACGAAATCCGGTGTGCGCCAGATCAACCGGGGACCACCGGTCAGGTGCTCGCTTCCGGTGAGCCGCAGAGTCACGCCGGGATGGTGCAGGGTGGCGGCGGGATCGTCGGCGGTGAGACGGCTGATGATCCGGCCGCGACGGGCCAGCTGATCGAAGATCGCGACGGTACGGGGCAGATCGTCGGTGCTTTCGCGAGCGACCAGATCCTGCAGCAGCATGGCGGCCACCGCGAGACTGAAATAGTCCGATTCCGCGCCGTCGGAGGTGCGCCAGGGGATGTCCTCCAGCGGCCAGCGCCCGGTGCCGAAGCGCGCCACCGTCGACCAGTACCGCAGGGTGAGTTCCGAACTCAGCTGCAATGCGTCGGCGAGCTGGCGCTGCTCGTCGTCGAGCAGATCCAGTTCCCGGGTGCGCTGTGAGGACAGATCGGCGATGCCGTCGAGTGCCACCACCGTGAAATACAGATACGGCCGGGCCTCGGCGTGGCCGGCACCGGTGGCGACGCGATGGGTGATGAAGTCGATGGGTGCGGCATCGCGGAATATGCCCCAGCTCCAGCCGCATTCGAACATCAGCAGATCGTCGGCGAGGTCGATTCCGGAGGTCTGCGACAGCTTCACATCGTTGGCGGCCTGCACCCGGACGCGTTCCAGCCGTGCCGATATCGCGCTGATCACCTCCTCCACCGCGGTGCCGGTCTGATTCAGCATGCCCAGAATGGACCGACCGGACGGGGTGGCGGGCGCGGGAGTGTGGATGACGAAACTGCGGACCAGCCCCGCCATCGCCGCGGTCAGGCGAATGGATACACCAGGCAGCAGCGCGGCGATGCGCGTGTCGAGTTCCTTTGCTTCCCTGCGCACTTCACCGCTGACGAAGCGCTGGAAGCCGCGCAGGAAGCGCAGCGAGGCGATGCACAGGCTGATCGACATCGAATACGAATCGACGACCTCGAGTGCGCGCTGCGCATCGGTCGGGGGTTGTTCGCCCTCGGCGGCGAGATAGCTGCCACCGGCGAAGATCGGCTCACCCTCGGGGTCGGTGTAGCGCTCGAGATACTGCTCCAGCAGTCCCACCAGGACGCTGCCGAAGCGAGTGGGCTCACCCAGGGGCGCCAGTACCGCGCGCGTATCGGCGGGCATGTCGTTGGGGCGATCGAGTGCGAACGCCTCGACCTCGGTGGCCGGATACAACAAACACAGCAGTTGTTCGGCGTCACTGATCGAATTCGACCCCTGTCTACCGCCCCAGATCCAGGTGTCGTCGCGATGACAGCACTGCATCATCGCCTGCCACAGATCGAGTAGTTGCTGCCGCGGCCGAATTCTCATATGCCTGTCCTCACAGTCGCATTCGGTCCTCCCGTCGCCGAACGTCGACTCCTAGAGTGTGCCCCGAGAACGTTTGGTGAGCCAAGCGAACAGTCGAATCCGGGGGATTGCCGAGACTCGCTGCGGGGGTGAACAGCTCGGGATCCGGTCGACGATTACCGTGGTCACGACCGGTGAACGGTCATCGCCGGTCGGTAATGTGGACACCGATCGCAGTCGCGGCGGGATTCCAGGAGGCACACGGTGGATGCGAAGTCGATGGTGAACGGATTCAATGCGGTGATCATGAGGCTCACCGAAGCTCCCCTGCTCGGCCCGTTGATGCGCAAGGGATTCGTCGAGATCGCCTATGTGGGCAGGCGTTCGGGAAAATCCTTCACCACTCCGGTGAACTACCGGCGTTCGGGTGATTCGATCCTCATCGGGGTGGCGATGCCCGATTGCAAGAAGTGGTGGCGCAACTTCACCGGCGATGGCGGGCCGATCACGCTGCGTCTGCCCGGTGGTGACCGGGCCGGGCATGCGGTGGCGGTGCGCGACGAGCGCGGCCGGGTGACGGTCCGGGTCCGGTTGGACGACACCGGTGGCCGGGATGTCGGTCCGGAAACGAACTGACCGGCGATGGAATCGGTGCCCGCCGTGGCGGGCACCGGACATACGAACCGCTAGGCCGGTATTCGGGCCGTGAGGTCGTCGTACTCGGATCTGCCGACGATGCCGGCACCGAACCGATGTAGCTCGAATTCGTGGGTACGGATGCCGTGGTGGAACGCGTCGAGCTCGGCCCGGTCGAAGATCAGCTCGACATCGGCTGTGGGCTGGGCGATTTCGCTGCGCAGCACAAAGTGCCCGTCGTGACGGCGGATCTGGGTGAGGGGTAATCGCTCGGTGTGCCCGGCGCGGATACCCGCCTGATAGGTATCGAACTGCTCATCGCGCAACAACAGCAACTCGGTGGTCGCCAGCGCGGTCGCGGTGGACGTGGCACCGGTGGTGCGTTTGTCGTCCCAGACGGCGGTCCATCCCTGTTTTCGTGCGACGCGCACGCAGTTCTGATGTGGGGAACTGGCTGAGGCCTTGCGGAATTCGCCAACGGTGAAGGTCGGTGGCCGCGTCATCGGGGTGCCCTTTCTACGGAGTAAAGCCGCCGGCGCACCGATGCGCGGATCGCCGCGCCGACCGTGCCGACTACGGCTTGTAGCCGACGGCCGCGAAATTACACGGCCGTGCCGGATCCGCCATTTCCACCGGTGAGGTGGGACGCCACTCGGGGGCGTGCACGATACCGGGGTCCAGGAGTTCGAAGCCGTCGTAGAAGGCGGCGAAATCGTCACGGCGCCGCAAGGTCAGCGGATCGGCGGTCTCCTTGTAGAGCTCCGCGGCCGCGGTCAAACCGCGCGCGATGTCGGCGGGGGCCTCGTCCGGGCCGGCATGGCTCATCGCGACATAGCTGCCGCGGGGCAGGCGGTCGCGGAGCTGAGCCATCAGCCGATACGGGCGGTCGCTGTCGGGGACGAAGGGCCAGACACTGACGATGAGAAGTCCGAGTGGGCGATCAGGATCGATGAGCCGCCGGGTCTCGGAATGGTCGAAAATGTCATCGGGACATCGCAGATCGGCATCGACGAAGGCGGTGGAATCGAGGGTGCCGGTCTCGCGTAGCAGGTCGAGTCCGAACGACACGGCCTCGGTGTCGTTGTCGACGTACACCACACGCGTCCCGGGGAGTCGCGTGCGCGCGACCTCGTGGGTGCTGCCGGGTGCCGGCAGTCCGGCCCCGATGTCGAGGAACTGCTCGATGCCGTTGCCGGACATGAAATCGACTGCCCGGCCGAGGAATGCGCGATTGTGCCGAGCCCAGGCGGTGATCTCGGGGAACGCCGCGTGCACGCGTTCGCCGAACTTCCGATCGGTATCGCAATCGGCCTGTCCGGACAGATAGTACCGGTACATCCGCGCTGCCGACGGGCGGCTCGCGTCGATGCCGCGTGAGGGAAAGTCGTTGTCGCTCATAGCTACCCGGCACTCCTTAGGCTTTGCAGATTACGGACGGAGGGTCACGTCCCGGTGACGCTCTCACGTCGGAACGAATGCGCGATCCGGTCGATGAACGCGCGCGACCGCTCGGGATCGGCCGCGGCCACGGATAATCGGTCCCACACCGTCTCCCGCGCGAGGACGGCGGGTTTGTCGTCGATGTAGCGGATATCGCCCTGGCTCTCCACGATCGCCATGTCCAGATCTCCCGCGGCGCCGGGGGACGGCACCCGGACCAGGGTGAATCGGTCCTCCATACCCGCGCCCAGGGTGGGAGTCGTGAACGGGAGTACCTGCAGCGTGATGTTGGGCTGATGGGACAGGGTGAGGAGATACTCCAGCTGTTCGGCCATGACACGTCGGCCGCCGTACTCAC
The DNA here is from genome assembly GCF_040679495.1 of Nocardia sp. NPDC052254. NCBI lineage: Bacteria > Bacillati > Actinomycetota > Actinomycetes > Mycobacteriales > Nocardiaceae > Nocardia > Nocardia sp. NPDC052254. The sequence continues at coordinate 775,387 of NZ_JBFAUW010000003.1, forward strand.
GGCGTAGACAGGATTCGGAGAGTACGGCGTGAAAGTCCGGCGCATCGGGGCCGGTGAGAACGTCCTGGCGGGCGAGCCGGGCACGTACCGAATCCTCGACGGTGACCGCCGCCGGATCGAGTGGCGCGTCCGTTTCGTTGTGCGGGGGTTCGTGCAGCGCCCTGATATAGGACTCGCATTGGATCAGGCCGGGCACGATCTCGGCTTCGGTGACCCGCAGCCGGCTGGCATGCGCCTCGAGATCGACCAGCAGCCGGAGTTCCTCGAGGTAGGCCCGCCGGTGTCCGGTGTTCCAGAACCCGCGTTTGTGATTGTCCCGGCGCAAGGCGTCGAGGCTGTCCAGGTAGCCGGGATCGGTGAAGCCGAGTGCGACGGCCAATCTTTCGAGATCACCGACGGTGATCGAGCTGGCGCCGTTGATCAGCATCGCGATCCGGCTCTGGCTGGTGTCGATGATCCGGGCGGCGTCCGCCTGATTCACCCCCGCCGTGCTGAGCATATGTTCGATCTCGCGACCCAGCAGCAATTTTCGCGCGGTCCGTAATCGGGCTCCCATGGGTGTCAGCGTATCGGCGCGGCGCACGGTTCGTGCGGTCACAGGTGCGACATTGTGCTGCGTGATGGTCATCTTCTCGACGAAATCTGTTCCGCCCCAATTACTTTCAATTGCGTGATTATCACGCTAGCATGTATTGCGTTCAGGCTATCACGGTTTCGGCGGCAGCCGGGCGCAGCAGGAGTTCGGAATGGTAGACGGATCCGTTTGGCCGATCGGATGGCCGCACGAGGCCCCGGACAGCGTGATGTCGGTACCGGAGGCGCATGTGGCGATGCAGCGGCATCGCGGTTGCCGCCGGGAGGAATGCCCCCGCAAACGTGCTGCCTATCTGACTCTGGTCGACGCCGGCCGCCTGCGTCCGGATTCCGGTCGGGCGCAGTGAAATTTCGGGATGGTTGGGAGATCTCACAAGTGCGGAAGGGTGCCTTTCGCATATGTGGGTAACCCACGCCGAGTCCTCGTAATCGCAGCGCACCCCCATTACCTTCGTCAGTGCGATCGGGCGCACGGAAGGAGCGCGATGCCGGCCTACGACTCCTGGGATGCGGAATCCACGAGGGGTACCGGATTCGATTCCGAGCACGCCAATGCCGGGAATGCCAGGAGTGCACAGCATTTCGAGGATCCTGGCCATTCCGAGTTCTCCCGGCCCGCTCAGCATTCGGATCCGGCCGTGGTGATGCGGATGGGGTTCGAATTGGCACTCCTGTTGCTCGGCGACGTACCCAGCGGGGCATCGTGCGCACTACGGAGGCTGGAGGACGCCGCGGCCGGATGGGCACGCGACGGAGTCCCCATAGACACCATCCAGCACGCCATTCACGACGGGGTCAAACTCACTCTCGATCGCATCGATCCGGGCGGCGGTACCGGAACCACCGATCCGGTGGCCGATCGCAGCTTCCTGGTCGACATGCTCGATCTGCTGACCTGCACCGTATCTCGTGCCTACGTGGCGGCGATCCGCGAGCCTCCGGCCGGCTGATCCGGTACCGGCGCCGAGTCTCTAGCCGGTGGTGGTGTAGGTGCGTGCGACGAGTGCGCTGCGGAGGTACCAGAGTCCGCTGGCTTGGGTGGGGTCGAAGTTGGTGAGTTGGGCGATGCGTTTG